>CAOKMF010000007.1 GCA_948469655.1 uncultured Clostridium sp. | reverse complement strand
CAGGCTCACACAAATATTGTGAACATTATACTAACACAAATTTGACAGAGCATGAAATATAATAAAAATAAAACCCTTATAGCTAATTACTATAGGGTTTTTATTTAACATACAAAAACCAAACATTTTCCCTGAAAAAAAGTTGCAATTTAAAATACAGAATGATAGAATATAATAGTAAATTTATGTACAAAAAATATGAAAGAAAAATATATCGAAAATGGAGAAAACAAAATGGGAAATACAAAGAAAAAAGGAGCACATACAGCTTCGAGAAAAACTACAGGAAAAAGAAAAAAGAAAGTAAAGCAAGATGCATATGTACAAGCAATAATTGTAATGATTTTTAGTATATTACTTGCTGTACTTATATATGGAAAAACAGGAACTTTTGGCAAAGGCTTAAGCCTTATGCTTGGAGGATTAATGGGATGGATAAAATACATTGTACCAGTAGGTGCATTTGTAGTAGGTACAGTTTTAACACGTGAATCGAAAGAATTTGTAGTACCAAAACTTATACAATTTGCAGTAATAGTTTTATGCATAAGTGCATTAATGTCATGCTTTCAAATATCAGGGAGTGAACTAAATATAGGTGCTGACTTTTCTGATATAATTTCAAGAGCGTATGACCTTCGGAGAACTAAATAAAGGTGGAGGTGCAATTGGTGCAATAATTAGCGTACCTATGACAAAAGTAATAGGTGGCGCTTCATATGTTGTACTGATTGGAATTGGGGTTTTACTTTCAATATTTACATTTGGAATTAAACCTGCAGAAATTGTAGATAAAGTATCAGAGAAAATAAGAGAATCTAGGGAATATGACGAAGAAGATGAAGAGGAAGAAGAAATAGAAAAAAAGCCTATACATAAAAAGAAAAAGGAAAAGAAACCTTCAGTTATTATGGAAGACTTATTTGAAGATGAAAAACCACATGATAAAAAGAAGAAAAGCGAATACGATATACCTTTAGAATTTGACGAAAAGGAAAGTTCATTAGTAAATACAGAACCTGAAAAAGCAGAAAGTGGAGAGTTTATAGAAGCAAACTTATTTAAAGAGAAAAAAGAAGAAAAACAAGAAAAAGTAAAACAAGAATTACAACTAGAACATTCACAAGTTGAAGTAGACGAAAATTATGAGACACCTCCAATAGCTTTATTGGAGATGGGAGAAGTAAGAAAAGCAAAATCAAAAACAGCATTAACAGAAAATGCTTTAAAACTTCAAAAAACATTACATAGCTTTGGAGTTTCAGCAAAAGTTGAAGATGTAGCGGTTGGTCCTGCAATTACAAGATATGAACTTAAACCTGCAGAAGGTGTAAGGGTAAGCAAAATCGCAAATTTAGCAGATGATATTGCACTTAACTTAGCAGCACAAAGTATAAGAATTGAAGCACCAATACCTCGGAAAACAAGCAGTTCGGAATTGAAATACCAAATACAGATACAGAAATGGTACACTTAAGAGATGTAATAGACTCAGAAGAATTCGCAAAAGCAGAGTCAAAACTTTCTATGGGACTTGGAAAAGATGTAAGTGGAACAAGGGTTATTGCAGACATTGCAAAGATGCCTCACTTACTTGTTGCACGGAAGTACAGGTTCTCGGAAAGAGTGTATGTATAAATACATTGATTACAAGTATAATATATAAAGCAAAACCAAGTGAAGTTAAACTTGTTATGGTTGACCCTAAAATTGTTGAACTTTCAGTATATAACGGTATACCACACCTTCTTATCCCAGTTGTAACAGATCCAAGAAAAGCAGCAGGAGCACTTGCTTGGGCAGTTCAAGAAATGGAAGATAGATATGCTAAATTTGCAGCAAAAGGCGTAAGAGATATAAAAGGATATAATAAAGCCCTTGAAAACGAAGAAAATGAAGGTGACGCAAAGAAACTTCCACAAATAGTAATTATTATAGACGAGCTTGCAGACCTTATGATGGTTGCGGCAAAAGAAGTAGAAGATGCAATATGTAGGCTTGCACAAAAGGCAAGAGCTGCAGGAATGCACTTAGTTATTGCAACACAAAGACCTTCTGTTGATGTTATCACAGGACTTATTAAGGCAAATGTCCCATCAAGAATTGCATTTGCAGTGTCTTCACAAATAGACTCAAGAACAATACTTGATATGGCAGGAGCTGAAAAACTTTTAGGTAAGGGTGATATGCTATATTACCCAACGGGAGTTTCAAAGCCTATAAGAGTTCAAGGTACATTTGTATCAGATAAAGAAGTAGAAAAGATAGTAGATTTCTTAAAAAGAGATGGAGAAGCTACATATAACGAAGATATTATGGAATCTATTGAAAATGCTAATAAAACAGACAAAGAAAGAGAAATTGAAGCAGATGAAGATGATGACACAGACCCAAGATTAAACGAGGCAATAGAACATGTGTTAGAATGTGGTACAGCATCAGCATCGTTCTTACAAAGAAAAATGAAAGTACGGATATGCAAGAGCGCGGACGAATTATCGATCAAATGGCAGAAAGAGGTATAATATCAGGATACCAAGGAAGTAAGCCAAGAGAAGTTTTAATGACAAAAGAAAGATGGCAAGAACTAAATTCAGCATCTGCATCTGTAGATATTGAAGAAAATGATTATGAGGAAACAGAAGAATAAGCTAAGGAAGGAAAACCTTATATGAGAACAAATGATATGATTGCAAAATTTCAGAGCAACACTAGTAAATTAGAATCAGTATTATATAAGAAGAAGTTGTCAGGAGATATAAAAAATCTCCTGCTTAGCATGTTATACAGAATAACTACTTCATATAATGATTATGCAAATGTTAAAGTAAATGTAGAAGATAAAAACAAATTTGTACAAAATATAATAAATATAATAGATAAATGTGAAGACATAGAGATTGTAAAACAAAGCTCTGAAGAAGGGCAAGATTTCATTAAAAAGGGAATTACATCTAAGGTAGATACATATTTTAAAACAATAAAGGTATTTCAAACTGAAAAAGATATGCTTTTTGCACTTTTTAAAATGAATGATACAAAGATGTATATAGACGAAAAGTATAACCTTATAAGAGTGGCATTCCCAGAGATGATGAATGAAGGAAGAGATATAAATAATATTGAAATAATAAGGGACTTTAATGCATGGTCGTGGAATACTATTTTTTCAGAAATAAGTAATATAGATTGTAATTTGATTTATCAAAATTTGCAAATATTACTTGGATACGAGTTTTTGGATGATTTAATGAAAAAGGATATGCAAGCGGAGATTTTAAACAAGCTTGAGGGAAAATTAAAATTATATTATACAAAAGGAAATGTAGAAAAACTGTTAAACCATATATATAAATTGTCAATTATAATTTGTGTAGAAAGAAATAAGAATGAGAAAGCGAGATTAATAGAAGAAAAGGAATGGGAAGAAAAAGAGCTTGCAAGACTTAAAGATAAAACAGTTTTGATTGAAGAACTTACAAAAATAAAAAAAGATAAGGCAAAGGAAATAAAAAAACTTGATAAAATAATAGCAAGTAATGATTTGTTACTAAAAGAGTTTGAAAAAAGAAACAAAAAGTTATCTGAATACAAGAAGATTTTTAGCCCTGACAATTTACTTGGAACTTTAAAAAAAGAGAGAAAGAAGGCATTAAATGAGATTGATGAAGCAAATAAACTTTTAGATGCAAAATTTTATGTAGCAAGAAAAGCTGAACTTGAAAATGATTTAGAGTTATTAGAAGACATAGGGAAGCCAAAGGCAAAAGAGAAGAAAAAAATAGCTATTCAAAAAATATTTATAAAATGTATGGAAGAAAAGGTAGATAAAATAATAAATATTGAGCAGAAAAAGGAGATAGTTACACTTTTTAGAGCAATAAGATATTATAATTTTATCCCGTTTGATGAGAATAGATTTATAAGTGAAGTAAAAGAAATTAGTGATGAATTAAGCAAATTACAAAGCAAAATACTATTAAAATTATACGACTTAAAAGCAATAAATCCTATAACTAAAGATTTACAAACAGATATTGGAATAATTAATACAATATTTGAAACAAGAATAATGGACTTAAAAAATATAAATATTCGTGTAGAAAATCAAAATAATAAAATAGCTGTAAAAATATATGATAGTGATATATTAGAAATGGAATTTACAATAGATAATTTGAATAATATAGATTTTAAGTCAAAGAAAAAGATTAAACTAATTGCAAAATAACAAAGGAGGAATCTATGAAAATAACTTTTTTAGGTGCATCAGAAGGCGTTACAGGTTCAAATTTTTTAGTAGAAGGCACAGGAAAAAAATTTTTAGTTGATTGTGGGTTGTTTCAAGGAACAAAAAAGGAAGAAGATAAAAATGATGACGAATTTGCATTTGATGTAAAAGATATAGACTTTGTGCTTCTTACACACGCACATATTGACCATGCAGGAAGAATACCAAAGCTATATGTAGAAGGATATAGAAAGCCAATTTACGCAACAAAGGCAACATGTGACCTTTGTTCTATAATGCTTCCTGATAGCCGGTCATATCCAAGAAATGGAAGTAGAATGGAAAAATAGGAAAAGGCAAAGAGAAGGAAAACTTAGTGTATCTCCTTTATATACAGCGGAAGATGCTGAAAAATCAATGAAGTTATTTGAACCAATGGTTTATAATGAGCTTATACAAATAGACGAAAATATAACAGTTAGATTTAATGACGCAGGTCATATGCTTGGATCTAGTATAATTGAAATTTGGCTAAAAGAAAATCGGCAAGACTGAAAAAGCCGTATTTACAGGAGATTTAGGAAATAATGATATTCCGCTTTTAGCTTCACCTACTATGATTGAATCAGCAGATTACTTAGTAATGGAGTCAACATATGGAAATAGGCTTCATATAAGAAATGATGATAAAGCCGAAATATTTTTAAATATAGTATATGAAACTATAAGAAAAGGCGGAAATGTGATAATTCCGTCATTTGCAGTGCGGTAGAACACAGGAAATATTATATGAATTAAACAAGATAAAGGAAAACACAAAAGATGAAGAATTTATAAACAAATATAAATTGCTGATGGAGACACCAGTTTATGTAGATAGTCCCCTTGCAATATCTGCAACAGAAATATTTAAGGATAATGAAGATTTATTTGATGATGATGTAAAAGCAGAAATTGAAGGTCGGAGATGATCCGTTAGAGTTTGATGGACTTAAATTTACAAAAACTCCCGAAGAATCAAGAGCTTTAAATGAAATAGAAGAACCATCTATAATCATATCTGCAAGTGGAATGTGTGATGTCCGGAAGAATAAAACATCACCTAAAACATAATCTTTGGGATTCAAAAAATACAATTTTGTTTGTTGGATATCAAGCGGCACGGAACTCTTGGAAGAAAGATTGTAGAAGGTGCTAAAAAGGTTAAAATTTTTGGAGAAGAGATTGCGGTAAATGCGAGAATAGAATATATAGAAGGATATTCTGGACACGCAGATCAGGAATGGCTTATGAATTTTATATATTCATTTATAAATAAACCAAAGCACATAATTTTAGTTCATGGAGAAAAAGATTCACAAAAAGTTTTAAGAGATAAAATCTTGGAAGAGACAAAAATTCCAGTTTCAATACCTAAATATGGTGAGATTTATAAACTAGAAGACGAAAAAGTATATTTAGAAGGAAGGCTAGATTTAGAATCTGTACGTAGAATTCAAAAGGTAGAGATTATAAATAAAGTAAAAATGTTAAGAGACGAAATAACAGATATGGAAGAAATTCTAAGAACAGAAATCCTAACAGAAGATACAAAAGATAATGATATAAATAGCATTACCCTTAAATTAAAAGAAATTGAAAAAATTATAGTAAGTATAATAGAATAGGCGAGGTTTTTATATGAAAACATATATAAATGATGCAATTATTGGTAACAAGGAACTCAAAGTAGGCTTAACTAGTAGAGGAGAAGTTGTTAGAATTTGTTATCCAAATGTAGATTATAGACAGTTTATAGAATTTATGCGTATGGGTGTAAAGGTAAATGATTCTGGTATAATTTATCTTCATGATGACCCTAATAATGTTTATATGCAAGAATATATAGAAGATACAAATGTATTAAGAACAGAAATAAAAAATATGTATTTCAATTTAAGAATGGAGCAAACAGATTTTGTATCTATGAATAAAAATGTCATTATTCGTAAGTATGTGTTTTCAAATGAACATGAAATTCCACTTGATATAAAATTTTTAGTACATTCAAAAGTACTTACAGATACAAATAATTTTATGCGGAGCAAAAGTTATAGATAATGGGCTTTTGCAGTACTCACATGAGTATAATATGGCTATTCTTTCAAATGATGTAAAATTAAATCGGATATAATATTAATGGAGCAGACGAAGCTGTAAGTCGGTGGGATACTCTATGATAAAGACTACATAGGAATGTCAAATAATTCTGCTGTAAGCTATGATATCCGGAGTTTTGAAACCAGGAGAAAAAAGAGAATTTAGCATAATGATTTTTGTGTTTGATAATAAGGATAAGAATTTGCTAGATGAAATACAAGCTAAGATAGAAAATATAAGAAAAATTGATGTAAAAAAAGAATTACAAAATACAAAAAGTTATTGGAAAAAATATGTTAAATCTCATATAAGACAAGATATCATAGAAGATACGAATTATAAAAAAAGGATAAATAATATATATAAAAGAACAATTTTACTCTATCCTCTTCTTACAAATCAGGTAACTGGTGGGGTTTCTGCTGCAATGGAAATAGACGAAGACTTTACAAAGTGCCGGAAGATACTCATATTGTTGGCCAAGAGATTCTGTATATATTACAAAGGCACAAGATTTGCTTAAAATGGAAAAAGAAACAGATAAATTCTATAAAGTTTTTTGCAAGAAAACCCAGTCTAAATCAGGAATGTGGGAGCAAAGGTTCTTTACAGACGGAACACTTGCACCTTGTTGGGGATACCAAATAGACGAAACAGCAAGCGTTATATATCGGAGTTTATGACCATTATACAAGAACAAAGGATAAGAAGTTTTTAAAAGATAATCTTAAAATGCTTGAAAAAGGGGTAAAGTTCTTAGAAGAATATAGAAAGGATATAATGGAGAAAAAAGGCAAATTAAGAGTCAGTTATGATTTATGGGAAATGCATGAAGGTGTAAGTGTATATTCGCTTGCATGTATGTATTCAGCATATGAAGCAATGCTAAATGTTTATGATGTTTTAGAAGAAGAATTTGTATCTAATAGATTAAAGCAAGATGAAGTACTTAAAGAAAAAGAAATATTAAATCAAGGAAAAGATGATTTAAAAAGATATGTTCAAAATAATTTATATGACGAAGAGAAGAAGAGCTTTGTTAGAAATGAGATGGATAAAAGAATGGATATAAGCCTTCTTGGCTTAGTTACTCCTTTTGAAATGTTTATGCCAAAGGATAAGAAAATTTTAAATACAATAGAAAGAATAAACATGAACTTAAGGACATATACAGGTGGGTATTTAAGATTTGAAGATGATCACTATACAGGAGACAGACCTTGGGTTATTGCAACATTATGGATGGCTTTATACTATATAAAAGCAAATGATATAAAACATGCAAAAGAATGCTTTGACTTTGTAGTAAACTCTGCTACAAATCATGGTTTCTTAGGAGAGCAAGTTGAAAACCGTGAAATGAAATCTGCTTGGGTTATTGGACTTGCCTGGTCTCATGCTATGTTTGTTATAGTTCTTGAAGAACTTATAAAATTAAATGTTATTTAAGTTCTAGAAAGTTGCATATTGGATAGTTACGTTGATTTTACATAAAAATGGAATAAGTACTAGAATTTTACATAAAAATATGGTATAATTATAAAGAATGAACAGTTTTTACTCCGGTTCATTAGGAACTACAGACTAATTTTATATGGGTAATTACCCAAAAGGAGGAAAAAAGTATGAAACTTGAGAACACGATTTTTGCTAATTGTAAACTTGTTCTTGATGAAATTGACATCCCTGTTGCGGTTCAGATTAATGGGGAAGTTAAATACAAATTAGAAGATCGCGTCCGTGTGACAGATGACGGAAGAGGATACATCTGTCCTGGAATTACTCACGAAGGCAGTGGCAAAATTGTTAGAATTCGCCGTGACGATTCCGACCACTTTTTCGGCGTCCTTATGGACAGTGGAGAGTATGGATACATGAAAGCGGCGAGAATGCAGCTGGAAGAGAAAGAAGGCAAAATGTAATCGAGAGTTCATATAACGCAAAAAACCCTTGGCGATGCCAGGGGTTTTGCGTTAATATTATTGCATTTTACATAAGACTATGGTATAATAAAAAACGAATTATGGGCAAAAGTCCAAAGAAAATAAAACCCTCTGATTTTGGATAATGGGTTATGACATAAATAAAAAATGAATATTTTAAAGGAGGTAATTAAATATGAAAGGAAAGAAAAAAGAAAAGCGGTATTTCTGCGATTTATGTAAAGAAGTAATTGACAGACCGATATTATTGGTAGGCATAGCTATAGTTTTAGCTATTAGTGCCTGTGGTATCTCCGGTATTGCCACAAGTAACTATATAGATAAACAAGAGGAATATATAGACTTATGTGGTAGATATTCAGATGATGCCTATAAGGAGTTTAAAAAGGACATCCGAAATCAGCTAGAAAAAGGCGGGAGAATAGAAGAGGTTGTAGATAGCTATGAAGGTTCTTATGATGGTGAGAAGACTATACTTAATTGCTCAAAGATAAATGGCAATAATTTTGTGGTAAAAATAACTGTAACCACATCAAAGAATGGCAAAATATTGTCAATGGACAATCAATTTAAAACGAAAGAAGAGTATGTAGAGCAAACAAAATCAGAATTTTGTGATGGAAAGTATGGTCCTATTGGGGTTATATTGATGGTAGTTATATATTTGGGCATATTTGTTTTATTATATAAGCTAAGCAAGATATCCCAAAAGCGCAAAGCAAGAGAGGAAGTGCAGAAGGTAAAGAACAAAACAGGCTTTGAGCAGTAAACATCGTATACAAAAAACTGATTACATCTAAAGACTCCTTTCATAAAAGCGAAGACCCCTTGGCAAATAGCCAGGGGTTTTTGCTTTTACAAAAAAACTCTTGCAAAACTTTAGAAAAGGAAATATAATAGAAGCATAAGTTTAAAAATAAAGGAAGAGAAAACAAAATGAAAATAGGTATAGTAGGACTTCCAAACATTGGAAAGAGTACAATGTTTAACGCAATAACAAATGCTCGGTGCAGAATGTGCAAATTATCCATTTTGTACAATTGAGCCAAATGTTGGAATGGTAGCAGTTCCAGACGAAAGACTAGATAAATTAACAGAAATTTACGAGCCAGAAAAAACAACACATGCAGTTATAGAATTTGTTGATATTGCAGGTTTAGTTAAAGGCGCAAGCAAAGGAGAAGGTCTTCGGAAACAAGTTTTTATCACATATACGTGAAGTAGACAGTATTTGTGAAGTTGTAAGATGTTTCGAAGATTCAAATGTAGTACATGTAGACGGAGATATTTCACCAATAAGAGACATTGAAACAATAAACTTAGAGCTTATTTTAGCAGACATTGAAACAATTGATAAAAAAATAGAAAAAGCTAAAAAGATGTTAAAAGCAGATAAAAAATATGCTTTTGAAATAGAAGTATTAGAAAAAGTAAAGAAAGTACTAGAAGCACGGTAAGTCTGCAAGAACGATTGATTTTACAGAAGAAGAAATGGAAGTCGTAAAAGATGCATATTTGCTAACAATTAAGCCAATACTATATATTGCCAATATTAGTGAAAATCAAATAGAAACAGCGGATAATGATAAATTTGTAAATGAAGTTAGAGAATATGCTAAATCTGAAAATGCATTAGTCGTTCCACTATGTGTTAAGATAGAAGAAGAGCTATCAGGACTAGAGCGGAGAAGATAAAAAAGAAATGCTTGAAGCACTTGGACTTGAAGAATCAGGCTTAGACAAAGTAATTAAAGCAAGTTATGATTTATTAGGACTTATGTCATTTTTAACAGCAGGAAAACCGGAAGTAAGAGCATGGACAATAAAAAAAGGTACGAAAGCACCAGAAGCTGCAGGTAAGATACATTCAGATATACAAAGAGGATTTATTAGAGCAGAGATAATGTCGTATGATGACTTGATGAATGAAGGATCTGCAAATGCAGTAAAGGAAAAGGGCTTGCTTCGTGTTGAAGGAAAAGATTATATTATGCAAGACCGGAGATATTGTTTTGTTTAGATTTAATGTATAAGGAGGATATTATGGAAAAATCGGAAGGAAAGGTTTTGGAAGAAAAACTTTTAAATCAAAAAAGATCAGGATGGGAGACAGCAAGTGAAGAAGATAAAAAATTAATTTTTAAATTTTCAGATGAGTATATCGAGTTTTTAAATAAATCTAAAACAGAAAGAGAATTTGTAAATTCAGCAAAAGCTGTTTTAGATGCAAATGGATTTAAAGATATAAACGAAGTAAGTAGTATATCATCAGGAGACAAAGTGTATTTTTCTAACAGGGGAAAGAGCATGTATATTGCTGTAATTGGAAATAAAAAGTTAGAAGAAGGACTAAACTTAGTTGGAGCACATATTGATTCACCAAGATTAGATTTAAAGCCAAACCCATTATATGAAGATACAGAATTTGCATATTTTAATACGCACTATTATGGTGGAATAAAAAAATATCAATGGACAGCAATTCCACTTGCAATTCATGGAGTTATTGTAAAAACAAATGGGGAAACTGTAACTGTAAACATTGGAGAAGGAGAAGACGACCCAATATTTACAATAACAGACCTTCTTCCACACTTAGCAAAAGAACAACTTGGGAAGAAATTAGATGAAGGAATAAATGGAGAAGACTTAAATTTACTTATTGGAAATATGCCATATGGTACAGAAGATGTTAAAGAAAAAGTAAAATTAAATGTTTTAAGAATATTAAATGAAAAATATGGAATAACAGAAGCTGACTTCTTAAGTTCAGAATTAGAATTAGTTCCTGCATTTAATGCAAAAAGCCTTGGTTTTGATAAATCAATGGTTGCAGGATATGGACATGATGATAAAGTATGTGCATATGCAGGTTTAAGAGCAATATTAGAAGCAAAGGTTCAGGACAAAACAGCTATATGTATATTATCTGATAAAGAAGAAGTAGGAAGCATGGGAAATACAGGAATGGAATCACAGGTTTTCGATTATTTTGTTTCAGAATTATTAAACAAATCAGGAGAAAACAGACCAAATCTATTAAACAAAGTATTTTGTAATTCAAGTATGTTATCTGCGGATGTTGGTGTAACATATGATCCAATATATGCAGGAGTATCAGATAGAACAAACTGTGCATATTCAGCTTATGGAATTTCATTTGATAAATATACAGGCTCAAGAGGAAAAGCAGGTGGTTCTGATGCAAATGCAGAGTTTATCGCAAAACTTAGGGGAATACTTGAGAAAAATGATATCAAATATCAAATAGCAGAACTTGGACGTGTAGATGTAGGCGGTGGAGGAACTATCGCATATATCTTAGCAAACAAGGGAGTAGAAGTAATAGACTGCGGTGTTCCAGTATTATCGATGCACTCACCATATGAAGTTGCAAGTAAATATGATATATACACAGCATATAGAACATATAAAGTATTCTACGAAGAAGCGTAATGTAAGAAAAAAGTAGTTATTCATATCGAATAACTACTTTTTTTATTTCTTAAATAAGAAATAAAGTTTAAAAAATAAAAAATTATTTCTGATTTGAGAAATAACTTGACAAAAATAAAATAAAATATTATACTTAATATAGGTGATTAAAATGTTAAAAAGAGAAATGTATTTATCAAGAATTAGAGGATTTTATGATAGTGATCTTGTAAAAATTTTGGTAGGAATAAGAAGATGTGGAAAATCTGTAATATTAAAACAGATAATGGACGAATTAAAAGAAAAAGGAATAGACAAAGAACATATTATATATGTAAATTTTGAATTTATAGAATATGAAAAATTACAAGATTATAAAGAATTGAATAAATATATAAAAGAAAAAATAATAGATGAGAAAAAATATTATGTGTTTTTAGATGAAATTCAAAAAGTAAATAAATTTGAAGAAGTAGTGAATTCATTAAGAGCTTCTATAGAAAATATAAGTATATTTATTACTGGTTCAAATAGTAAATTATTATCAAATGAATTGTCAACAGTTTTATCTGGAAGATATGTGTTATTTAATATTTATCCATTAAGTTATAAAGAATTTATAGAATTAACAGGTAAAGATGGAAGAAATGATGAAACTTTCTGGAATTTTGTTAAATGGGGAGGACTTCCTAATAGGATTCAATTTACAGAAGAAAGTAATATAAAAGATTATTTGCATAGTGTATTTGATTCTATTATTTTAAGAGATGTAGTAGACAGATTAGGATTAAAAGATACAGTTTTGTTTAATTTGCTATTACAATATATTGTGGATATAACAGGACGTGAGTTTTCTGCTGAAAATGTTATAAAATTCTTAAAAGATGAAGGTAAGTCTATATCAACAGAAACATTATATATATATTTAGATGCACTATGTAAGGCGTTAATGATGAAAAAAATATATAGATATGATATTCGTGGAAAAGCGATATTAAAAACATTAAATAAATATTATATGACAGATTTAGGAATAGCAGGTATAAAAAATAATAATTTTGAGATAAATAAAAGTTTTGCTATTGAAAATGTTGTATATAATGAACTATTAATAAGAGGATATGACGTATATGTAGGTAAAACAAAGACAGGAGAAATTGATTTTATTGCTACAAATGCCGAAGAAAAGCTATATTTTCAAGTTGCTTATCTATTGGAACAACCTAAAACTGAAACTAGGGAATTTGGAGCATATAAAGAAATAAAAGATAATTATCCTAAATATGTTCTTTCTATGGATAAAGCTGATTTTTCAAAAGATGGAATAATTCATAAAAATATAATTGATTGGTTATTAGAAAGATAATATTAAAGTTATAGGCAGAAGAATTGTTATAGTAAAAAGAGAAAAGCCATGTCGCCTGAAATTACTAGGCGGCATGGCTTGCTTTAAGATTACTAGACATAGAAAGTAACTGAAAGAATTGAACTAAGAGGGTCATCATTGTCATTTTTCGTAACATCCATATTATATCCCATACTGTTAATATCATTAAACATCATTAAACACAATAATGTTGTACGAGAGGATGCGTTAACAGTTACAAAAAGTTTGTCTTTTGATTCATCGTTAAAAGATACTCTTGTTGTGTACTCATTGTCGTTCAATAATTTCATGTTTTTTAAATCCTGAAATACTGCTGAAACTTTACTAACAAGATTTCCAAAGGTTTTCATATTTTCCTCCAAAGTTTTTGATATGTTTACAGTTGCATAATAAGGCATTTAGCACATAATCTATTAGATTATAGCATGATTTACATAAAAAGTAAAGGGGATAAATTGAAATATAATGATACACTGGGGGCTATCTGACAGTTCACTTCAATTTTGGAACAAATAATTTTTATAAAGCAGACAAAAGTATGCTAAAATGCAAAATAAGGGGGACAAGCCATTGTCCCCCTTAAATTTAATCTTTCTTTTTATACTCTTTTAAAAGTGGCTGAATTTGCTTACCGATTTAGAGCTTCTTTAATTGTTGGAATAACCATATCAAAATGAGCAACAAGCGAATTTGGTTTTTTTACATAGTCATCTTGACCAAATGGAACAAAATACACATATTTCAAATTCATTAAAGTCATAATATTTTGCCCACTTAAACCTAAACCATCATTTGTAGATACAGCAACAATAATTGGACTTTGATTCCTAAGAGTTGCTTTAACAGCAAGATTTGCAGCATTATCAGTTATACTATTTGCCATTTTTGCCATAAAATCTCCTGTTGCAGGAAGCACAAGCATCGCGTCCATTTTATACATTGGTCCAAACTTTTCAGCCTCAACAATATCTTTAACAATTTTCTTCCCAGTTATAGATTCTACTTCATTTACAAAATCTTCAGCCTTTCCAAATCTAGTATCGTAATCTACAACCTTATTAGATAAAACAGGATAAAGGTCATAGCCTTCTTCTTTTAAATTCTTAAGTACTACTAATACCTTTTTTAAAGTACAAAAAGATGCAGTAATTACTACTCCAAGTTTCATTTGTTTTGCACCACTTTCTTTAATACTTTAAGTAAAATATCAGATGCTTCTTTAGGAGCATATTTGCTTGGAATTCCAAGATATAAATTATAGTTTAAGTTATATTTTTTAACTAATTCTTGATCTATTCCATATGGGCTTGATGCAATATCTAAGATATATGGCACATATTCATTTGATACAGCTTCTTCTGGTATTACATTATGTGGAATTGTATTAATTACAATATCAGAAATCTTAAAAACTTCTGTAATATTTTCAGGACTTAAAGGATAGTAATTTTTGAGCTTATCTTTATATATAAGTTCTTTTGGCCTTGATATTACATAAGTATTAATACCGGCACCGATTAAGCCTTAAGTATAGTTCTTTTCCAAGATTACCATATCCTAAAATACAAATACTATCATTTTTTCTATCTCTAATATCATCTATTGTACCTTCAACTGTCAAATTATTGTTTTTATTTTCCACTTCTTCATCATCTAAAAAACTAATTATTTGTTCTTCTGGAATTAATTCTAATAATTTTTTAGTCTTAAGACCAGTAAAAACTAATGTATCTTTATCTAAATTTTTAAATATATCTTCTGATAGAGAAATAGGTCCTTTTTCGGACTTAACTTCTAGGCTATCACTTAACCCATTTATAGGGAATAAAATAACATCAAATTTTGATAAATCTAAATTTTCTATACTTTCTTCATGTATATTTGGAGACTCTATATCAAACCCTATTTGATAAACTAAGTCAGTCTCTTCTAGTTCTCTCATCATGTATTTATATCTTTTATCTCCACCTAAAAATAAAATATTCATAGCATCCTCCTATCTTACATATAATATTCTATTTTCTTTTAGCAAAAAAAGTGACTAAGTCATAATATATAAATAAGTTGAAAAATTAAGTTCGAACAAGAAGCGTTATATTGCAAGGCGCATGAGGTAAATATCACCTGAGGCGTACTCATGTACGTCGATGGTGAATTTATCGAGTAGCAACGAAGCAAGATAGCACTTCTTGTTTGAAAGAAAATAAAGGGAGGTAAACGAATGTGTGCAATATGTGGATGGCAAAACTTAAAGCAAGACTTAAGTGAAAAACAAGATACATTTAGAGAAATGCTAGACCTAATGTCCTGTAGGGGAAAAGACAACACAGGACTTCACTTTGAAGAAAATATAATGCTCGGGCATAAAAGACTTGCTATAATAGACTTAAATAATGGCAATCAACCAATGTATTATAAAGACTATATAATCGTATATAATGGTGAACTATATAATACAGAAGATATTAAAAATGAACTAAAAGAAAAAGAGTATACGTTTAATACAACATCTGATACAGAAGTAATTTTAAAGGGATATGCAGAGTTTAAAGAAAAAATATTAGACAAAATGGAAGGAATATTTGCATTTGTAGTATATGATAAAAAAACAAAAGAGCTATTTCTAGCAAGAGATAGATTTGGAATAAAACCATTATATTACTGCAAAAAAGGAGAGGGTTTCGTCTTTGCATCAATGATAAGAGCTATACTAAAATCAGAAATTGTAAAGCCATATTTAAGTAAAAAAGCTCTAGGAGAAATACTTGCCCTTGGACCTTCAAAAAAACTTGGAAGCGGAGTATTCACAGGAATAGACGAACTTAGAGCGGCTCATTACATGAAAGTTAAAAATGGAGAAATAGAAATAAAAAGATATTGGAATGTAGAGACCAAAGAATGCAAAGACACATTTGATGAAGCCAAAGAAAAAGTAAAAGAATTACTTACAGACTCTATAAAAAGACAAATGGTATCAGATGTACCGATTGCTACACTTTTAAGCGGGGGATTAGATTCAAGCCTTATTACAGCAGTAGTCGCAAACAATAAAGAAGATAAACTAACAACATATTCAATAGATTATGAAGAAAATGATAAATATTTTAAAAAGACTGATTTTACAGTATCATTAGACGAACATTATATAGATATAATGAGCAAGACATTTAATACAAAACATAAATACAAAGTCATAACTCAAGATGATGTAGTAAAATACTTAAAAGAAAGCCTTTATGCAAGAGATTACCCAGGGATGACAGATATAGAGTCGTCACTTCTGTGGTTCTCAAAAGAAATTGCAAAAGACTATAAGGTAATACTAAGCGGAGAATGTGCAGATGAATTTTTCGGTGGTTATCCATGGTTTTATAGAAAAGAATTAAATGATAGGGAATTATTCCCTTGGATAAATAATTTAGAATATAGACAAAGTCTTTTAAATGAGAATTTACAAAACGAGATAAACTTAAGAGAAATAGTAGAAGAAGAATATAAAAATACAATAAATGAGCTAGAAGAAGCGGATAGAGATAAAAAAGATAAGAGACTATTCTATATCAATATGACACACTTTATGCAATGCTTATTAGATAGAAAAGATAGAATGACAATGTATGCAACATTAGAAGCAAGAGTTCCATTTGCAGATACAAAACTTGTAGAATATTTGTGGAACTTACCATTTGAATATAAATATAGTCATGACACAGAAAAATATTTGTTAAGGGAGGCATTTGATGGTGTTATACCAGATGAAGTTCTGCATAGAAAGAAAAACCCTTATCCAAAAACACATCATCCAAAATTTAAAGAAGAAGTAAGTAAACTTTTGAAAGAAAGATTAGAAAACAAAAATAGCAAGATGTATAAAATATTTAACGTAGGTGAAATAAATAGGTTATTAGATACAAATGATGAAAATGATGTACTTCCATGGTATGGTCAGCTTATGACAAAGCCCCAGCTAATTGCATATTTGTATGAATTTGATGTGTGGCTAGAAGAGTATGGAATTGAAATAGAAGGAATAGAATAAAAAAATAGGGTGGCTCCTTGCCACCCCAAATTATACTTTAAAATATATCCTTCACATTTTTCATAAATATAACATCTTCTACAATATCAATTACAGAATATACAATCATCATAATTCCTATTGTAACAACTACTGAACCTGAATTTAAAGCGATAAATAAACCACATGCAAACATTAGGGTTGCGAGTATTAAACTATAAACCCATGCACTTATATTTTGAGTACGTAATTTCAAAGCTAAACTTAATCTAATAAGAGAGCTATATATAATCCATACTCCTATTGCAATTCTGAAAATTGAACCTATTGTATTACTACAAACAATTGTAATAATACCAATTACAATAGCCATTAGTCCAAAAATTAAATCATAATTATAAAAGTCGTATTTTCCTTTTGATAGAAAATAATTAACAGACTTAGCGATACCTATAATGATAAATATAGTTCCTAATAAGTAAGACACAAAAGTAACTGTTTCTGTTGGCTTCCAAATAAGTACTGCACCTATTACTGCGAATATAATTGATTCCAAAATTGAAATCCATCCTGTTTTTTTAAAGAGTTTTTCCAAATATTCCATATTTTATTTCCTCCTTTATTACATTTATTGATATTATATCATATAAATTTAAAACTTACTATTAAAGATTAATTTTCCTTATTTTCATTTAATATTATATTTTCTTTTACTTCGTCAGTCTTCTTAATGCTATCCATAACCATAATGAACTTAACATTTCCGGTCAACACTACTATCCTTATTTGAAAAATTATTATACTCGTTTGCAAGTTCTTGTAATTTTTCAAATCTGCTAGATACATCTTTTAAATCACCATTGACTAAATTACAAATTGTTTCTATACCTTCTTTATTAAACTTACTCATTCCGTCTGATAGAGTATTTGCACCATCTGCAATGGTTCTAGCTCCATCTGCTAACTGGGTATTTGCATTATATAATTTAGATGTTCCGTCACTTAAAGTGCCTAATCCTTTTTTCATTTCCTTAGAACCACTATGCAAAGTGTTTACTCCGCCTGATAGTTTATTTGCTCCGTCGTATAGAGATTTAGCTCCACTTTCAAGAGTTTTTGATTTAGATGCAAGCTGTGAAAGATTAGAACTTAAATCGCTTACGCCCTTAGTCAATTCTGCAAGAGAACCTGTATTTCCACTTGAAAGTGCTGTTTCAAGAGTTTCATAATATCCTACTTGCTCTTGTAGAGCAGTTTTAGCTGTGGTCATATTTGTTTTTAAACCTGTATACATATCAATTTGATTTTGTAAAAGTGTTTTTGTTTGTTCATCAGTTGCATTATCTCTTTTTGTAGTTAAATCTTGGATCGTTTTTGTATAGCCTTGCTCAAGAAGTGTTAATTGTTTTATACCTTCATTTGCTTTACCTTTTGCCTCTTTTAGCTGAGCAGCAACTGCTTTAATTGCATCTTGACCAGTCAATTTATTTACTTCAGTTTCTAATCTACTTGCTCCAGCACTTAAATGACTTATAGCACTATTTGCAGTTTTAACACCATCAGATACTTGCTTTGCGCCGCTTACTAACGTGCCAGTACTATTATATAAAGTATCAATTCCATCATCAATTTTAGAATAATTTTCATAAGCAGAATTTGCACCGTCAGCTACTTCTTTCATTCCATCACTAAATTCGCCATATTTTTCTACATAAGTTTTAGCACCGCTTGATAAGGTCTTAGCACCATCTTCTAACTGTTTGCCAGAAGACTGCAGGGTGTTTGCTTTTGAATAAATTTCGTCTAAGTTATCAAATAATTCTACATCACTATCTTCTATAAGCTTAGAACTTGCGAAGGTCATAAGATTTCCGAGCTTGAAATCTGTACTTTCCATAGTTATTTCAAAACCACTTGGAATATCGAATTTATCACTTGGAATACCTAAACTTTCCCCAAGACCAGGAAGAGCAATACCAATTACGATAGCCTTGCTTCCGTCATCAATTACTTTCCCGTTTGAAATTTTAATATTTCTGTTAACATCATTATCTATCATAGTTCCACACAAAACTATAAATGGAGTATATAGCTTTTCTTGCTTTCCGTTTACAGTTACAATGTGTTCGTCTTTATTTATATATTCTACGATAATTTTAACACTTCCGCTTTTTCCGAGCCAAATCTTCTGGCGAGATTTCTTCTCCGTTTAATTCATATTTAACAGTCATATCTATCGGCAAATCTTTTTTGCTTTCTCCTTGATAATAAATATCATTACCATCTGCATCCCAAACAATCTTGTTTCCTTTTTGGGTAAAAGCTTCATCCCCATTTACATTTTTAATATTAAGCAAATCTGATATATCATTTATCAAGTCTTCTTTAGAGTCATTAACTAAATGAGTACTTACCAAGCTTTCGTAATTTTCTCCATTTTGATTTAGTTTAGAATAGACAGTTTCATCTTTTGTATAAGCGAAAACAGGAGAGGTAGTGTATGTTAGTATTGTACAAAGCAAAATACTTGAAGTTATTTTTGAAAATATTTTATTGTTCATTTTAAATCTTCCTTTCTTTATTTAAATCTATTTTTTCATGCTTGTAGTTTTACATATGGCTTTATCAAATACTGTAAGAAATGCAGGTAATACTGCTATAACGCATACTACGCTTACAATTGCACCTCTTGACATAAGGGTACATAAAGACCCAATCATTTCAATTCTTGAGTAGGCACCAACACCGAATGTTGCACCGAAGAAGCATAATCCTGATATAATTATAGAGCCGGATAGAACTTCCAAGTGCGTCATCAATAGAAGCTTTTTTATCTATGCCATTTTTTCGATTTGTCATATATTTTGTTGTTATTAAAATAGCATAATCAATTGTGGCACCAAGCTGAATTGTACCAATAACAATTGATGCAATAAATGGTAAGGTTGTATTTGTATAAAAAGGTATACCCATATTGATAAATATTGCAAATTCTATAACAATGATCAAAACTACTGGAAGTGAGATTGATTTTAGTACCATAATCATTATTAGGAATATAATTCCAATAGATACAGTGTTTACACTATTAAAGTCGTGGTCACTAATTTCAACCAAGTCTTTCATTAAAGGTCCTTCACCTGCAAGTATTGCATTTTCGTCATATTTCTTAATAATCTCATTTACCTTTGAAACTTGCTCGTTTAACTCGTCTGTTGCCATTTCATAATTAGAATTTATAATTACCATTTGATATTTATCATTTTGAAAAATATTTATTATATCTTCAGGAAGTATATCTTTTGGAATTCCAAGATTTGAGAATTTAGAATATCCGATAGTCCATTCAATACCGATCTAAAGCTTCTATTTCGTCTAGCATTGCATTTACCTTATTATCTGGAATGTTTTTATCTACTAATAGTAATTCCATAGATACCATATTAAAGGTCTCTTTTAAATCATTATTTGCAGTTACACTAGCCAAATCTTCTGGTAATGATTTGTCTAAGTTATAGTAAACTTCTGTATTTGTATATCCATAAAATGCAATAGGTAGGACTATTATAAATATGAGTATAATTATTTTATAACGTTTTATAACAATGCCTTTTACACGAGTAAACTTTGGAAAAATTTCTTTGTGCTTTGTTTTTTCAATAATACTATTAAACTGAAGTATCATAGCAGGGAGAATAGTTACAACAGAGATAACTCCAAACATTACACCTTTTGCCATAACCAAACCAATATCTTTTCCAAGTGTTAGGTTCATACTACATAGTGCTAAGAACCCTGCAATTGTTGTAAGAGAACTTCCTACAACAGATAATAATGTTTTACTAATTGCATTTGCCATTGCTTCATTAATATCTGATATATGTTCCTTTTCTTGCATGTAACTGTGATATAAGAAAATTGCAAAGTCCATTGTTACACCTAATTGTAAAACTGCACTTATAGCCTTTGTAATATAAGAAATTTCTCCTAAAAATATATTTGTTCCCATATTATAAAGAATAGCAATTCCAATATTCATAAGTAATAAAAGAGGAGCAATATAAGAATCTAGTGCAATTTCTAGAACGATTAAACATAAGGCTACTGCTATAACAATATAAATTAAGATTTCTGAATTTGATAGGTCTCTTGTATCTAATACAGTAGCAGTCATTCCACTTATTTTACAATGTTCATCAGTTACTTCTCTTAAAGTTTCGACAGCTTTTAGTGTACTATCAGAAGAAATTTGATCTTTAAATGTAACAAGCATTACAGTTTCGTTTTCTTTATAAAATTTATCTGTTAAATCGCTAGGTAACATTTCTATCGGCACTCTAGTACCAATTACATCAGCTATACTTACCGTCATTTCTACATTATCTATTTCTTTAATTTTTTCTTCTAATTTTATAATATCTTTTGATTCCATATTTTCTAAGATTACAACCGAAAATGCACCCATATTAAAATCTTCTGATAAGATTTTTTCACCTTTAATAGTTTCTACATCTTCTGGAAGATAAACTAAAATGTCGTAGTTAACTCTAGTTAAGTTCATACCAATAAAAGATAAAACAATTAGAATAAAAGAAATAAGTAAAATTATTTTCCTGTGTTTACAAATTGCTTTTCCGAAATCTATGCATATAAGCACTCCTTTCATAGAATAATAGGCCATTTGAATAAATGACCATTGGTCAATTTAAATATATTATACTCCACTTATGACCAATAGTCAATATTTTTTTGGAAAAATTTTCTATAATTTTTGTGAGCCAATATATTATTAGAAATTTGCGTTCGACGTCAAGTC
Organism: uncultured Clostridium sp.; assembly: GCA_948469655.1. GTDB lineage: Bacteria > Bacillota > Clostridia > TANB77 > CAG-508 > JAAWPK01. The sequence goes on along the minus strand of CAOKMF010000007.1, from coordinate 50,595 downwards.
AAAGCTGAACTGCACAGAAATTCTAAAATTTTCTTGTGGCTCCCTTTCAAGACAAGCTTGAACTATTTCCACAAAAAAATTTAAAGAATTTCTAACTTGCTCACTTTGAACAGACGGCTCACTTAAATTTTAATAATATATTGACTCATAGCTAATTTACAGCCAATTCTTGTTATAACTCCATAAGCAGGACATCATCAAAACACGACGGATGTGAAGATATAAATAAAATATTGACTAATCGTCATAAATGTGTAATAATAAAAATGTATAAAAAATGAAATGGAGAAAATTATGAAAAAAGAAATAAAAGAAAAAGATAAAGAAACAAGATTACTTGCAACAGCATTTACACTATTTACAGAAAAAGGAATAAAAGACACATCAATACAAGAAATAGTAGATAATGCAAATGTTGCAAAAGGAACGTTTTATTTATACTTCAAAGATAAATATGAAATAAGAGACATTTTGATTGCAAAAAAATCAGAAAAATTATTCAAAGATGCTTTAGAAGAATTAAGAAAAAATTATATATCTAATCTGTCAGACCAAGTAATATTCATTATTAATTATGTAATAAATGAACTATCAAAAACACCAACACTTTTGAAATTCATTTCAAAAAATCTTTCTTGGGGAATTTATAGTAAAACAGTTTTAAAAATATATGAAAATATAGGAGAAGAGGAAGACAGTGTATATAAATTATTTTTAAAAGGAGTAAAGGAAAATAACATTAAATTGAAAAATCCAGATGTAACATTATATATGATAATAGAACTTGTTAGCTCGACTTGTTTTAATTCAATTCTTTACAATGACCCTCTTCCAATAGAAGAATTTAAACCATACTTATATGATGCAATAAGAAATTTGATAAAAGCAGGGGAGTAAAATTTTATCATATAACGCGTTTATGCATATAATTTACTTAAGGGGGTAAGTATATGCAAAGACAAGAGTATAATAGGCAAAAAGTAATAGAATATGCTAACAAATGGGCATATGATAGAAATCCAAAATATTATAATTTTGACCAAATAGGGGGAGACTGTACAAACTTTGTATCACAATGTATATATGCAGGAAGTGGTGTAATGAACTATGAAAAGACGTATGGTTGGTATTATAATAGTTCAAACGATAAATCACCATCATGGACAGGAGTTCAGTTTTTGTATAATTTTTTAATTAATAATAAAGGAATAGGCCCAATAGGGGAAATATCTGATAAAGTTCAAATAGGAGATGTAGTACAATTATCTTTTGATGGGATACAATTTACCCATTCATTAGTAATTGTAAGAATAGATAAGGATAAAATCTTTACTTCTTCTCATTCATTTGATTCATATGGAAGAGACATAGACTCATATACTTACCAAAAGCGTAGATTTATTCATATAAAAGGGGTTATGAAATAATATGCTTTTTGATAAAAGTACTTGTCCTTTCCTATTTTTTTTTGTATAATAAGCCATATAACATAAAAAGAAAAAGAGGAAAGAAACGAATGGATAAGAAAACAAAAATAAAGTTTAATGTACTTGCAATAATTTGTATAATACTATTTTCGGCAGTGCTAGCTCCAAAAACACTTCAAAACGATACATTTTATACAATAAGTATAGGAGAGCATATATTAGAAAATGGTGTGGACATGCAAGATCCGTTTGCATGGACAGATTTAAAATATACATATCCGCATTGGCTTTATGATGTAGGAATATATCTAATATATAATTTGGGTGGAATGACAGGAATATACATATCAACAGTGATTTTAAGCTGTATACTTGGAGTCTTACTATATATTACAAATATAAAAGTAAATAAAAATAACTTAGTATCATTCTTATTTACCCTAGGCGTAATGTATCTAATGAAAGATTTTATAGCAGCAAGAGCACAGCTTGTGACTTTTATCCTATTTGTTCTTGAAATCTTATTTATAGAATGTTTCTTAGAAAAAAAGAAAATAGGATATGCAGTTCGGATTAATGATTATAGCATTACTTATTGCTAACTTACATGCTGCAGTTTTCTATGTGTTCTTTGTGCTTATGCTACCATATTTTGCAGAATATATAATAATTAGTCTTAGAAATTCATACTTTATGCATAGATTTAAAATATTCAGATTAAAAACGAAACTTGAAATTTTAACTAAAGAAGAAAAAGGACAAGAAGAGATAGAAAATATCCAATCTAAGCTGATGGCGGCTGAAGAAAAACTTGAAAAATTTAAACAAAATTCAGAAAAACGTGAGCAAAATCCATATAAAATAAAGTTAATAAAAAGAGATGCAGTTAAGTGGTTATTTTTAGTTGCAATTCTTTGCTTTGCAATGGGACTTTTAACACCAATAGGAAATGAGCCTTATACACATATATTTAAATTATTATCAGGCACAACAACAGCAAGCATCTCAGAACATCAGCCATTAGTGCTTTGGAAACATACAGCCGCTATAACTGTACTTTGTATGATACTTGCATTCTTGATTTTTACAGACACAAAAATTTCCTTAAAAGATGGCCTTATGCTAGCAGGACTTATACTTCTTACATTTTCAGCAAGAAGACAATTTTCACTTCTTCTAGTTATTGGAGTGATGTCTCTTACAAAGTTAATTTGTGATTTTATTGAAAAATATGATAAGCGGAGAGCTATACAAAGTTATGGTACTAATGACAGGCATAAAAGGGAAAATTATAACCATAATTATAATCTCAGCTTGTAGTTTTGGAATATATAATGATATAAAAGATGATGAATATATTAAAGTCAAAGACTATCCGGTAAATGCATCAAATTATATATTAGAAGAAGCAGAAAACGGCAATCTAAACTTAGAAACCATGAAGTTATATAATGACTATAACTATGGAAGTTATCTTCTATATAGAGGGATACCAGTATTCATTGATTCACGTGCAGACCTTTATTCACCAGAATTTAATGAAGGAACAAATATATTTTCTGATTATATGAACATATCAAACATCTCATCTTATTATGAAACAAAGTTTGAAGAGTATGAGATAACACATGTTATGATGTACAAAAATTCAAAATTAAATATGATAATATCTAGAGATGCAAACTATAAACAGCTATATGGTGATGATTATTTTGTATTATATGAAAGGTTAAGTAACAATCAAGATGGAGAATAAATATGTAGTGACTGAGAGTCAAAATGGAATAAGATTAGATAAAGCTATTTCAGAGATTGACGGAGAAATCTCAAGGATGGCAGTTTTGAGACTTTTAGAACAAGGAAAAGTAACAGTCAATCGGAAAATTAGAAAAAGCATCATATAAAGTAAAACAAGGAGATAACATTATTTTAATAAAAGAAAAGCCAAAAGAGACTAATATACAGGCAGAAGATATACCTATTGATATTTTATATGAAGATGACGATATAATAGTTGTAAATAAACCAAAAGGAATGGTAGTACATCCTGCAAATGGAAACCCTGACCGGAACTTTAGTAAATGCGATTATGCATATATGTAAAGGATCACTTTCAGGAATTGGCGGAGAGATAAGACCACGGTATCGTGCATAGGTTAGACAAGGATACATCAGGAGTTTTGATTGTTGCAAAAAATGATAAAGCACATATAAATTTAAGCGAGCAGATAAAGGATAGAAAAGTTAAAAAGATTTATCATGCCTTAGTTAGAGGCGTTATAAATGAAAATGAAGCAACAATAAATATGCCAATTGCAAGGTCAGTAGCGGATAGAAAGAAAATGGCAGTATCAAAAAAAGGAAAAGAAGCTATAACGCATTTTAAAGTACTAAAAAGATATGATGAATTTACATATTTGGAAGTAAAAATAGATACAGGAAGAACTCATCAAATAAGAGTACATATGGCAGAGATAAAGCATCCAGTAGTTCGGAGATATTGTTTATTCAAATGGAAAAAATCCATTTGGAGTTAAGCGGTCAAATGCTTCATGCAAAGCTTATAGAATTTACCCACCCAGTCACTGGAAAAAAACTAAAAATTGAAGCACCATTACCTAAGTATTTTGAAGAAGTATTATCATTATTGGAGAAAAAATAAATGGAAGAAAATATTAGATTACAAAAATATCTTGCAAATGCAGGAATTGCATCAAGAAGAAAATGTGAAGAATATATAGAAAAAGGTTTAGTTAAGGTAAACGGAAAAACTATTACGGAACTAGGAACTAAAGTGAATTTAAAAACTGATAAAGTTGAGTTTAATGGAAAAGTTGTAAAATGTCAAAGTGAAGAATTTGTATATATTCTGCTAAACAAACCAATTCGGATATGTTACAACAGTAAAAGACCAATTTAAAAGAGATACTGTATTAGATTTAGTAAAGGTAAAGGAAAGAATAGTACCTGTTCGGAAGGCTTGATATGTACACATCTGGTGCACTTATTTTAACAAATGATCGGAGAATTTGTATATAAAGTAACACATCCAAAACATGAAATAACAAAAACATATACAGTAACACTAATTCGGAGAAATTTCTAAACAAGATGTAGAACATTTAGAAAAAGGTGTAGATATAGGAGATTATACTACAAGACCAGCAATTGTTAAAATTCTAAAGATAGATAAAGAAAAGAATTTATCAAGATTAGAAATAACAATACATGAAGGAAAAAACAGACAAGTAAGAAAAATGTGTGAAAGCTTACGGAAATAAGGTTAAGGCTCTGCATAGAACAAAAATTGGAAATATAGGTGTAAAAGACTTAAGACTTGGTACTTGGAGATATTTGACGAAAAAAGAAATAGAGGAGCTTGCAAAAATAACTTTTAAATAGTATAATATTACATATACAAAAGAAAGAGAGAAATTTAAAGTGGAGTACAAAAGATTTGAAATATCTGAAAGTAGCCTAAAACCAGGTATGATTGTAAATGGTAAAGTAAAAAAGATAAAACCATATGGAGCATTTATAGAACTTGAAAATCGGGATAAGTGGACTTTTATATATCGAAGATATTTGTGTATCAAGAATAAAATCACCATTTGAAAGATTTAGTATAGGACAAGATATAAATGTTATGGTAAAAAGCATAAATGAAGAAGAAAATAAAATTTCATTTACATATAAAGAGCTTTTAGGAACATGGGAAGATAATATCAAAGAGTTTAAGCAAGGAACGGTCGTACATCGGGATTGTACGCGACACAGAAAAGTCCAAAAATGGAATATTTATTGAACTTGCACCAAACCTAGTAGGTCTTGCTGAATACAAAGACAATGTAGAATACGGACAAAATGTGGATGTATATATTAAAAAAATCATTCCAGAAAAGAAGAAAGTAAAATTACTGATATTCAATGAGGAGGAATAAAAAATGGTAGAAGACAAACAAATCGAAGCAAAAAAATCACCTTTTGCACTAAGAGAAGGAGAAATTAAGACATTTGACGGAAAAGACCGGATATGTGTCAATGAACCAAATTGTTCAAAAAATAAATCTAGGACATATAAATGATTTACATTTTGAGGTACTTGATTTAGTTAATGAATTTGAATTTATAACATCAAGACAAATGTGTCAGATGTTAGACCATAAAGGAATAGAGTATAAGTCACAAGATAAATTAAATAATAAACTTGAACAATTAGTAAAATCAAAAATACTTACAAGATATTATTTTACATCTGAAGATGGAAAAGGAATATATAGGATATATTGTCTAGAAAAAATGGGAAAATATTTACTTACTTCAAGAGGCGAAGAATGTAAATGGCAACAATCAGACAATACAAAGCCTGTTGCAATGATTAAAAAAAGACTTGCAGGAAATCAAGTAATAATTGCTTATTTAAATAAAGTAAAAGCATTTGATGAATACACAGTTAAACCTAGTTTAACTGCCAAAACTCTAGGAAAAACATTTAGAGCATCAGGTGGTTTAGTAAAGCTTTCTAAAAATTCAAAATCTATTACATTTGTATTTGAAGTAATTAGAAGAGAAGATGAATGGCAAAAGAAATTGGTAGATAAAATGAGAATGTATAAAGACTTCTATGAAAACTTTGTGCCAGGAGATTCAGGGTTTAGTAGTATTCCACAGCTAATAATAGTATGTGAAGACGAAATGCATACTAAAGAAGTATTTAAGGAAATTGTAACAAATAATGTAGAGATTTCTAAAATAAAATTATATTTTACAACTGATTTAAAACAAATAGAAGAAAATCTAAGTAAAACTTTACTTGAGTTTAAATTAGACGAAGAAACTAATAAGTATAAAGTAGAAGATGTGGAATTAAAATTACTTGATTAAAATAAGCATAAGAAAAATAACTTATTAAGAGTGTGGTTAGGCCATGCTCTTTCAATTTGTCTAAATTGTCCTAAAATACTTGATTTTTTACAAGAAATATGCAATAATATATATTGTAAAATTATGAGAAATTATATAGATATATAGAAAGCGGTGGAAGGTTTGAAATACGTTGATAAACTACTAAAAATACTAAAAACAGATAGAAATACGTTCTTTACTTACCTATTTACTTTATTTACAATATATGTAGTAGTAGATAGATTAGTAGAACTATTATTTTTGATATTTACAGGAATTGGGGTCTCATATTGGGGACCTATAAAATATACACTTGCATTAGCATGTCCAGTATTTGCATTCCTTTTTTCTGGTAGCTCAAAATATGCATTATCAGGAAAATTTAAACTTGCAATTGTGTATTCTTATGCAATAGTATTATACATTGTAGCAATATCAATGTTTACTCAGTGGCTAAATGCTGGACTTTGGATGGCATTTCTTTCACTTCCAAACTATGTAGAAATAGCAACAAATTTTACAAGCCTTATAAAACCTGCATTTCAAGCAATAGCACTATATATACCACTTACAACCTTCTTTGGTATATTCTGGTGGTGCTATGCAAAAGTTGCAGATACAAGACTAATGAAAGAATCAATTTGGGATTATACAGGAATTGATTTGTCTAAAAAATCTGTACCATCAGGTGCATATAGTTTTGAAAATACTATTGGAATAGATAAGGAAACAGGAAAAACATTTAAAATATATGACAACAGAAGAGAAGATGCAATGCTTATTTGTGGGCCTTCAGGAATGGGAAAAACAGCTCTTATGATAGAGCCTATGATGGCACGTGATATGGAAAGAAAGTATTTCTTCAAAGAGGCATCTAAGGAAGTAGGGTTTACTGCTCTAAAAACTGGGCTTGCAAATATAACATGTCCATATACAAATGAGTATATAAACGAAAACTTTTCTTTAAATATGTTAGAACCAATTCCAGGGAAAGAAAAACTTTATAAAGCTTACTTAAATAAACTTATATATTCAGAAAGCCCAAAATTAATATATAAAGATTTAGGAATAACATTCATGTCACCTGACTATGAATCTACAAATAGAATGATAGATGTAGCCAAAAACTTCAATCTAAAAGTAAATATAATAGATCCAACAGACCCGAATTCAATTGGAATGAATCCATTTTCATATGGAGAGAGTAGCGAAGTATCAGGAGTTATTTCTTCAATACTTTCTAGTATGTATAGTACATCAAGACCTGCAGAAGATGAAGTATATTTCCAAAATTCTTCAGCTCAAGCAGTAGAAAATTTAACAATACTATTAATGGAAATGTATCCAAGACTTCATGATGGACTATTACCAAACCTTGAAGATATGTTAATGATGCTTAATGATTTTGATTTAGTATATGATATGTGTAAAAAATTAGAAGAAGACCCAGAACTTGTAGAAAAATATAAATTACAGCTTGGATATTTCAAAAACCATTTCTACCCAGAAGGATCAATGAGAAAAGATACTGAAAAGTATGTACACACAGCTATAACTCAAATTGATGGATTACTTAGAACAGCAAGTATAAGAAGTATATTATGTAATAGAGTAAATAATATAAATTTTGATAGTGCTTTAGCAAATGGAGAAGTTACAATAGTATGTACTAGAAGAGGAGATTTAGGAGCAAAACTTCAAAAGGCATTTGGAATGTTCTTTTTACTTTCAATGCAACGTTCAGTAATAAAAAGGCCAGGCTCTGAAAATACTAGAATACCACATTTATTGTATGTAGATGATTTTGCAGATTTCATATGTGATGGAACTCTAGGACTATTTACACTTTATAGAAAATATAAAGTAGGAACAATTGTTGCAATACAAAGCTTAACACAATTAGATGTAAATCCATCAGCTAGAAAAACAATACTTGCAAATTGTTGGTCAAAAGTAGTATTTGGAAATCTTACTCCAGACGAAAATGATTTCTGGTCACAAGAATTTGGACACAAGAGAGAATGGCTATATAGCCAAGATATGAGTGTTAAGCCAGAAGGAAAAGGAGGACAATTCTGGGGTGGAGAGTCTTCTGCAAGAGATGTTTCATATGGAGATTATAAAGGCGTAAAATGGGGATGGAAGCTTAACTTCGAACTTGGAAAAATACAAGCACTTAAATTTAAGAACTGTGCATTTAAATATAAGGATGATAAAGGAAAGAGCTTTGTTGGAGTTTGCGTGTTAGACTTTATGGATTCAAAATATAAAGAACAGCAAAAGGTTAAAAAATTTGATTTTGCTAAATTCCAAACTGGAATTGTAAGCGAAGATGTAAGTACAAACCATATAAATAGCAGATTTAACCCAAAAAATATTGACTTTGATTCATTTAGTGATGATGAAGAAGTTGACCCAATACAAACTGATGTAACGGATGCAGGAGCATTATTTAATAGTGAAGATGCAATAGTTTATGATATAAACCAAAAGAAGAATGTAGAATAGTAGATAAAAAGAACTGGATATAAATTTTATCCAGTTTTTTTTGTTCTGCAAAAAAATAATAATTTATTGCATATATATTAAACATAATTTAATAAAAAATTTACAAATTAGATACATTTAAAATATATAATTAAGCAAGATGGAGGTTAAGCATGAACAAAATTTTAATTGTAAAAACCGAAGATTATGTTAGAAACTTACTTAAAAATGGGCTAGAATATGAAGGGTATAAATGTGAATGTACAGATAACGGAAAAATAGCAGCAGATTATATAGAAGAAAAAGATTATGATTTAATTGTATTAGATATATTGATTCCAGAAATAGACGGATATGAGCTTTTAAAATATATTAAAGATACAAAGAAAGCTCCAACAATTTTTATTACTTCAAGGTCTCAAACTAAAGATAAAATAAAAGCATTAAACTCTGGTGCAGATGATTATATAACAAGTCCATTTGAGATAGAAGAAATAGTTGCAAGAATTCAAGCTATATTAAGAAGATATAATAAATCAGAGAAAATAGTAAAAATAGATAATATGGAAATAAATATACCAGGAAGAACTGTAAAATGCCTTAATAAGGAAATAGATTTAACACCTAAAGAATTTGATCTTCTTACATTGTTAATACAAAATAGGGGGACAGCTCTATATAGAGAGATAATATTTGAAAAGGTATGGGGAGAAGATTTAGAATTTGAGACAAGGACATTAGACTTACATATTCAAAGACTAAGAAAAAAGCTAAATTGGAAGGATAAGATAAAAACAATATATAAGGTTGGATATATGTTAGAAGCATAAAATTTAATTTTTAATTAATCAATTAGATACTTTTTGTATACAACTTAAAAACAAAGTTGATACAAATAAGTGCTATCCTAAAATAAGAAAATTTTTAGGAGGCATTTTATGGAGTTTATATCAAACAAAGGAAAGAATATAGAAATCGAAGTAGATGGGGTAATATATCTAAGACATGCAATTAAAACAAAGTTTATAAAACAGGGAGAAAGCTATATAAATATTTTTAAAAAATATGTTATTCCAATATATGAAGAAGGAGATATTATTTCTAGTTCAGAAAAAATAATCTCATTATGCCAAAATAGGATTATAAGAAGAGAAGAGATAAGAGTGGGATTTTTAGCAAAATTTTTATCTAAATTTGCAAGCCACCCTAAGTATGAAGGAATAGGAGTTGGAGAAAGTATAAAAATGCAATATGCAATAAATAAGGTAGGGAGCCTTAAAGTACTATTTGCGAGTTTTTGTAGTTTTGTAACTAAATTATTTGGAATAAAAGGAGTATTTTATAAAATAGTTCGGAGCGGAAGTAAGTGGACTAGATGGGTTTTATGGTGATGTATGGGAAGAGTATAAAGATATAGGAATTGAACTTCCAGAAAATCCAAATGGAGTTTGTAATGAGATTAAAGATAAATTAGGAATAAGTTCTATGATAGTTGATGCAAATGATTTTGGAAGAGAAATATTAGGCAAATCAAGGGATATAGACCTAAGTGATAATATACTTAAAGAACTAATAAAAGATAATCCAGCAGGACAGGAAAATGAACTTACACCACTTGTATTAATTAGAAGGAAGAAATAAAGATTAAAATAATCTAATACACATGTAAGAGCGAAAACCAAAAACACACCAAATATGAAATTTCATTTGGTGTGTTTTTGGTTTTATAGGCTTATATTGGACTTGTAAACTAACAGTAGATTGCTAAAATCATATAGAAATGATATAATTTTTCTAAAGTAAAATTCCGAAGGAGGAAGAGAGTTAATGGATAATGAAAAAATTGGAAATTTTATTGCAACACTTAGAAAAAATAAAGAATTAACACAAAAAGAGTTAGCATTAAAATTATCAGTTACTGATAAAGCAGTTAGCAAATGGGAAAGAGGATTAAGTTTCCCTGATATTACATTGCTTAATTCTTTAGCAGAGGTTTTAGACGTTGATGTATCGGAAATTTTAAATGGAGAATTTGGTAAAGATAAAGACATAGATATCCAAAAAGCTATAGATGAAGCAATAGAGAATATTTATAAAACAAGAAAAGAAAGAAATGATAGGATAAAAAAGAAATTATTAAAATGGATAATAATAGCAGTTTTTATTTCTTTAATTATATTTGTTGCAATAAGAAATTATATAAAATATAATCCTAATAAAATACTACCAGGGGAAAACAGTTATAAATTAGAAAGATATTATTTAGAAGATAGTGGGCTAGACAAAATGAAAGAAATTGTAGAAAAATCAGAGAATATGTCATCAAAATATGCTGTTTCATATTTTGAAGCCACATTAAATAAGAATCGGAATGGTAAAAAAATTTACTTTATCATTAAATGGTTTTAATGATAAGGAAGAATATATAGGAGGAGTAGGATTTACATATCAAGATGATATTCTAAGTTATACTCCACTTACAAATGATAATTTAGATTTAGTAAATATTTACTCAAAAAATAGTAATCTTACATATATTAGTGAACAAATAAAAAAGATTCCTATAAAAGAACAAATTAAAGCAAGTGAATTAGAGCATTATGTTTTAAAATACAATCCAGAAACAAGAATAGATGAAGGAAAACCTATTTTTGATTGTAGAGATAGTAAAGAGGTACAAGTTTTATCTAAAGAGGATTACAACAATGGAGTAGGTGGCATAAGTGATGGAGATACAAGAACTGTAATTAGATTATATGATGGAAGCAGTATGATTGCAGAAGAACAATATTTATATGTTTTTGACTCTATTCAAGAAGAAGTACCAAATAATCCAGGATATATGATGGAGACAGATTATTATATAGATCGAGGCACATTGAAATTTACAAGAGATTATGGCAAGACTTGGATTAAAACTGATATAACAAAAGAAAAGTTAAATGAAACATTACAATATTATAAAAGCAATTCTTTAAAACCTAATAGTTGGTTCCTATCAACTAATGAGTTAATACCAATAGCATACTTTTATGGTAAGGATGCTACATTGAAAATTTCAAATGATAATGGAAATACATGGAGAGATTTAAAACTTCCAAATCAAGAGGAATTTTATAGGGATATTACAAAAAGAGTAGTTGGTTTTACATCACAGAATTTTGGATATATAGCACTTGGTACAGATTATTCTATGGGTGGCGGAGAAATGAAAAGGATATATTTCACTAATGATGGAGCAATGACATGGAATAAAGTGAATCTACCAGTAGAAGATTATAGCTCAGAAACGCTAATAGATTTGTGTATGTATGATAAAGATAAAGGAGTGCTTATTTTAGAAAATAGTCAAGATGTAAACATGCCTAATATATATGCAACAACAAACGGAGGCAAGCTATGGGAAAAAGTAGAGTTTACATACTTTAATTTACCAGATGAAATTAAATATATAACAGATGTTGATAAAATAACTTGTGAAAATGGAGAATACTATATTCAGTTAGGACAAGGTGATACAGGTACATTAAAGGTAATATTTAAAACAAGAGATTTATCAAGTGGATGGGCATTTGTAAGTACAAAACAAGAAAATATTCATACAGTTGGGTAAATAGTTTAATTGCAAAAATCTTTTATTTATATGAGGAGAAATAAATGAAAAAGAAAAAAATAATAATTATTGTTGTAGTAATTATACTAATATTATGTGTATTGCTTGCATATTGGATATATCAAATTAATAACCAAAATATGGAATATAAATTTGAAAATGATAAATTATATATTACGAAAAACTCAAAAGAGTGGATAGAAGTTCCAGGTAATTTCTCTTATACAATTAAGCATTTAAATGAAGAACATAAAGGAAAATATAACGAAGGAACTTATCAATTAAACAATAAGAAAATTGTATTTTATGCTGAAGTACCTAATAATGGTTCTTCATATGATGGAATAACTGTTAAAGATTCAGGTTTTTCTAGTAAAATAATATCACTAACTTCATATTCAGAAAATTATAAAGATATTGAAATTGCAAGATATGTAAGTAAATAGGTAACTATTAAAACACACCAAATTAGAAATTTCATTTGGTGCGTTTTAGTTATATTTTCCTAAAACGCACATACAATTTAAAGTAACTTGTTTTAGGAGGAGACGCATGTTTTTTATATTTAATAAACAGAAAATATATTCATATTTGGTAGCTGCAAGTACAGTTTTAGTATTACTTGTAGGTTCTATATTTTTTATGGGTTCAAATGTAGAAACAATGGAGATGTCATCTGAGGCAGGAAGGCTTCTACCAATATATAATGTGGAGACAAATAAAAAGTGGATATCTATTTCGATAAATTGTGCATGGAATGCAGATGATATTGACCAAATCTTAGAAGTACTAGATAGATGTAATGTAAAGACCACATTTTTTATGGTAGGGGACTGGGTAGATAGATTTCCAGAAGAAACAAAAAGAATTGCAGAAAAGGGACACGAAATTGCAAACCATTCAGATAGCCACCCACATGTAAATAATTTAAGCTATGAACAAAATGTAGAAGAAATAAAAAAATGTACAGAAAAAATAAAAACTGTTACAGGAAAAGAAGTAAGCCTATATAGATGTCCATATGGCGAATATAATGATACATCAGTTAAAGCAGCTTTAGATAATGGATATAAAGTTATTCAATGGTCGATTGATACTTTAGATTATGAAGGATTAGACGAGTCACAAATGATAGATAGAATAAATAAAAATTTGAAAAATGGATCAATTATTTTAATGCATAATGGAACTGAAAATACTGCAAATAGTTTGGAAGGAATAATTAAAAACATTCAAAAGAAAGGGTATAATATTGTAAAAGTATCAGACTTAATATATAACGAAAACTATGAAATAGACGCAAATGGAACGCAAAAGCCGAATGTATAAGATTTTAAGCTTCTGGATATAATAACACTTGATTGTTTTTTGAATAGTAAAAATCGTAGATTTTGACTATTCAAAAAGGTTAATTTACCTTGGGCTGTGCAATAATCGCGAAGCGATTTTGCACATGTGTGCGTCGAAATCTTTGATTTCGATAACGCACAATTTTCTTATCAAAAAAGGGGAAAAAATAAAAAATGGCTTTTATCGGAATTATTGCGGATAGTAAATACGAGAGTGAAATTAAGAGAATTTTAGATAATAAACTAAACTCAGTAAATAAAGAGCATACAGTAATTTTAATAAATGATAAAAGCATAGATAATATGAAAAATATTAGATTTGAGACAATACTTGTGACTGGGTTAACTAGAGTAAAAGATGGGGAAGAAATGCTAAATGAGCTTTTTAAAAATTCAAAATATTTAATTGTTAACGCAGATATGGAGAGCGATTTAGAGATAATAAACAATATGAAGTTAAATGTAATAACATTTGGTTTTAATTCAAAATCTACTATAACAGCTTCAAGTGTAGAAGAAAACCTTTTGATTTGTTTGCAAAGAAAAATTGTAGATATTAACAAAAATGTCTTAGAACCGCAAGAAATAAGGGTTAAAATAGAAAACAGAAAATTGTCAGGTTGCCACCATAATCTAATGGGAATAGCTTCAGTTCTTCTAATATATGGAAAAAAAGAAATATTTTTCTAAAAAATTAACATTTTATGTAGACAAAACCAAAATTATGTAGTATAATAAAAGAGTAAATTAACGTAAAGTAGATACAAAGGCAGAAAAATATATTAGAAATACGTATGAAATACGTAGAGATAGGGAGGAAAAGAAATTGAACACAAATTATTTGGATAATAACCATTTAGTGTTAGTTGGAAAAATTACAAGTGAGAAAAAATTTAGTCATGAAATTTACGGAGAAAGTTTTTACATATTTGATTTAGAGGTACCACGTTTAAGCGATGCATTTGACGTTATACCAATAACAATATCAGAAAGATTAATAAGTGATGAAGAATTACAAATCGGAAAGAAGATTGTTGTAAAAGGACAATTTAGATCTTACAATAGTTATGAAAATGAAAAAAACAAATTAGTTTTAACAGTATTTGCTAAAGACATAATATTTGAAGATGAAATAGAAGAAAGAGCAAAGGAAGACGAAGAAGTTAATCTTGAAATATCAAATGAAGTTGTTTTAATTGGTCATATTTGTAAAAAACCAATTTATAGGAAAACTCCATTTGGACGTGAGATTGCAGACCTTCTACTTGCAGTAAACAGAGCATATAGTAAATCAGATTACATACCAGCAATTGCATGGGGCAGAAATGCAAGATTTTGTGACCACCTAGAAGTTGGAGCACAAGTTAAAGCAGTAGGACGTGTACAATCTAGAAAATACGAAAAGAAATATGAAGACGGAACAGTAGCCGAGAGAGTAGCATATGAAGTATCTATCTCAAGCTTGGAAGTAATAGATGAAAAAGACGGAGAAGATAGTGCAGAAGCTGAAGAAACAGCGGAAGCTGTTTAATAGAATTAAGGTAATATCATCCTAACATAAAAAACAGAAATACAGAGTGTAAAATTTATTTATACTCTGTGTTTTACTTATATTTTAAGCTAAATCTTTTTTTATTCTATCAATTGCAAGAGCTGATGCAAAAAAAGATGCACCAAAAGATAGACTAAGTTTGATGGCTTTTATTCCTATGTAATAAATAAAATTTGAAGATTTAAAAGATATGTAATAAAGAAGAAATAAACTTCCAATAACTGCAATTACAAAGGAAAAATATAAACCGTTTGTCATTATCTTTTTAACTTTTAAATCAAAATTATTTATTGTATCTGTTAATTTTTTAATCATAATAATCATCTCCATAAAATTATGTTAACATAATTTTATAAGAAAATCAAAGTTAATTTTTGTCAAAAGGAACAAATTTATAAATTGCTTCTGCAAATCCACCGCTGACCGAGCAGAAGCATTTGTTACGTAGTTTGCATGAAGTTTTACACTTTCATGTGAATTTCCGAATAGCAACACTAATATTTGAAGCTTTAAACATTTCTATATCATTTAAGTTATCACCAATAGATAAAATATCGTCTTTTTTCAAATTAAGATAGTTTGCCAAAGTTTCTAAGCTACTTCCTTTATTAACATTAATAGAAGAAATATCTAAATACTCATATTCTTTATCTATTACATTATCTTTATACATACCAGTTTTAGTAATATGAGTAACAGATAAAAAAGACATTTCTTCTAAATCAGATTTTACCTTACCTAAATGAAAAGGAGAAGAAACTATTAATTTAAAAATATCTTCTTTTTTATTTTTAATAGTATCTAAAATAGAATCTACAATTTCAAATTTTATTGAATTATGAAATAATACAAAATTTCGAAGGTCCATATATAATGGCTTAGTTGTTATAATGCCGGTCTTTTGTATAAGCATGAACATGTAAATTATACTTTTTAACTATATCAAAACACGCTTCTATTTCGGAAATAGAAAGAGTATTTTTTGCAATCTCAGATCCTGATTTTAAGTCTATAATTTGACTTCCATTACCAAAAATACCAAAACTTGCATGAAGATTTTGGCAAATATTATGGCTTAGTGCATATGTTTTTCCTGTACAAATAACTAATGGAATATTATTTTGCAAAAGAGTGTTAATTGCATCTATATTATTTTTTGGAATAGAATGATTATTATCTATAATCGTTCCATCCAAATCACTTGCTATTAGCTTAATCATAAATCCCCCTATTCGAATAGTATAAATTATTCGAATTAAATAATGTTTTTAATATATTATACTAAAATGAAAAAAAAGTAAATAGATTAAAAAATTTAACATAACTTTGTATTGTGAAAAATATCAAATTATGATATTATTTAAAAAGTAAAATATATAGGAGGAGAACATAATGCAAAATTTTAATTATCATTCACATACATATAGATGTGGTCATGCAGAAATGGATACAAGTGATGAAGAATATGTAAAAGAATATATAAAAATGGGTTTTAAGAAAATAGCATTTACAGACCACTGTCCAGAAAAAAATAGAATAGATAAAAGACAAAATATGAGAATGGACTATAGTGAAAAAGACGAATATTTAAGAAGTGTAAAGAATTTAAAAGAAAAATATAAAGATAAAATAGAAATAAAGACAGGATATGAAGTAGAATATTTGCCAGGAGAAGAAGAAAATTTAAGAGAGTTAAAAGACGAAACAGATATAATTATTTTAGGACAGCATTTTGTTTATGATGAAGAAAAAAACTTAAAAACTTTTCATGATGATGATATGACAGATGAAGAAATATTAAGATATGCTGATTATATTGAAAGAGCTATGGAAATTGGTTTATCTGATATAATTGCACATCCAGATTTATATATGTTATCAAGAGAAAGTTTTGGCAAGGTAGAAGAAATGGTGGCAAGAAAAATCTGTGAAGCTTCTGAGAAATATAATATTCCTTTAGAAATAAATCTATCAAGAATAGGTAAATATACATATAGAAAAAATAATAATTTATCATTTGAAGAACAAAGGAAAGAATTAAAGAATGTAGAATATCCTTGCAAGGAATTTTGGAAAATTGCATCAGAATATAATTTAAAGGTACTATATGGAATAGATACACATTTTAAAATACAAATAACACGAGCAGAAGAACTTATAAGACTTGCAAATGAAATAATTGGAGAAGAAACAAAATCTAAACTAAACTTTATAGAAGATATGTAAAAGGGGGATAAATTATATGAGATACCGTATACTTAGATTTGATATATGGCTTTGCCTTTTAGTTAGTGTTTTATTGAGCATGATACCAGCTAAAATATTAGAAAATACAATGCCAAAAGCATATGAAAATTATGTAGAAGAACACGAAGTATCAGACGGAGAAATTGGTGGAATTGCAGGAGAAGATGTTTTCAGAGCACAAAATGTAGAAGATTTGTTGTCACATGATACATTTACAATAGTATCTCCAGGAATTCAGTATTGCAATAAAGGTGCAGGGTATCATGATAATTACTATATGTATGCTGTAACACTTCCATCAGGAGAACGTATTGCAGCACGTGTAAATGGAGATAAAGTACAAAGAACAGGAGAAACAATATATGATGGAGACTCTATATTACCTGTTGGGAAAGTAGTTTATGAAGATTTAACACAAGATACATATTTTTTAAATCAAATTGAATATAAAGAAGAACTATCAAGAAGAGACTTCTTTGTAGATATGGTAGGAGAAGGGGGAGTGCTTAATCAGGAAGATTACACAGAATTACCAATAATTCTTGCACAATTAATAACAGTAGTTATAACATTCCCAATTGCACACTATTTAGGTTCAAAATTTGGAATTTTTCCATACTTTTTTCCACCTAGAGAGAAAAAGGAAAAAGAAGAAGCCGAAGATATAAAAATGTTGTAACTAAAGGAGAAGCCTAGCATGGAAAATCTAATTAATAAATTAAAAAAAGATACTAAAGTAATGATTAAAAGAAAAGAATATTTTGTTGAAACTAAAACATGGTATCGGAATAGAAGAAGATAATAGTACATCATACATAAAGTGTGAATTAAGTGATAATAAAGTTTTAGTTATAATTCCAGATGATAAGCTAATATATATTGGAGAAATAATTAGTAATATGAAATATGAAAGAGTATCAGAAGATAAAATTTCATATAATAATGTAGTTTTTAATAAGACAGGAGACGGACATCAATTTATTAAAAACATAGAATTTGGAAACGAAGATGAAGTAGAAGGAAAGTGCATATTTGAAGACTATGAAGCAGGAAACAATATAATAAGTTTAGGAGTACTACCTGATAAAGACAATGTAAGAGCAGATGTATTTGCAGATATTTTAGAGTTAGAAGATATTAAAGTGATTTAATAAAGGAAGAAAAAATGGAAGAATTAGAAGTAAGATTAGAGAAAGAAAATAATGATTATTTTAGAGAATGGATAATAGAAGAATGGAAACATCACAATACAGTTGATCCAGTATATCAGTTAAGAATAATAAAGCCAGAAGAATTAACATTTGAGAGAAATGAAGAATACTATAAAATCATGTTTGAAAACAAAATGGTTGGCTTTATAGGCATAAAAAATAATGAAAGAGAGATATATCTGTATAGAATTTTTATTGATAATAGATACAGAGGAAAAGGAATTGGAACAATAGCATTAAACAAAATTATTGATATGGCAAAAGAGCAAAATAAAGATATATCATTAGAAGTAATGGAAAATAATATTGCGAGAAAGTTATATGAAAGATTAGGATTTAAAACTCAATATAGAAAAATGGTATTAAAGATAAATGATAATATGTACGCAAATTAGAACAAAAGATATTACAAATCAAGGAGAATACATATGAGAAAAGATATAGCAATGAAATATAATAGAAGAATATTTCCTATGTATAAGGGGTTAGGTTGGGACCCATTATTTTATTCTGCTATAATATTCTTGTTTTTATCAGAAGTAAAAGGGATTGATGCATCAAAAATAATGTATGCAGAATCTATATATGCTTTATTTTTACTATTATTTCAAATACCTAGTGCAATAATCATAGAAAGAATTGGGAATAGAAAATCATTGATACTAGGCTGTACACTTATAACATTACAAATTGCAATGATGATTTTTGCAAATAACTTCGGAATTTTGTTATAGCATATTCTTTATCTGCATTAGGAAATGCCATAAAAGAAATAGCAGATAATACACTTTTATATGACTCAAGTAAAGTATGTAAAGGTAAAAACTCCTATGGAAATATAGATGCAGAAGGTTCTGCATATAGCTACATATTTAACACAATTTCAATAATACTTGCAGGGTATTTATATGTAGTTAACCCATATATACCAATTATATTATCGACATTAGTATCTGCACTTACAATAATTCTTGCATATAGATTTGAAGATGTAGAAATAGAAAATAAAGAAAAGACGAGTATAAAACAGTCAATAGAAGATATGAAACAAGGCTTTAAATTTGTTATAAAGTCTAAGAGATTAAGAGCATTAATTCTATTTATAACAGTATTTACAGGAACGCTATTAATGATTTCGACTTATGAAAAAAGTTTACTAAAAGACCTAAAAGTATCACCAGAGTATTTTGGAATTATCTTTGGGATATTAACAATAGTACAATGCTTTTCTGTTAAATGCCAAGATAAAATACATAATAAATTCAAAAATAAAACACTAACATTTATATCTATACCAGTATTTATTTCATTTATTATATTAGGTATAGTCTCAAGTAGTAAGTTAAACATCATATTTATTATGTTAGTAGTTGCAATAGCATTTTTTGTGCAACATTTTTTAAGGGGACCATATTGGACACTAGCAAATAGATATATTACAAACTTTACAAATTCTGATGTTAGAACTAAAGTATTATCTTGTGCAAATTTAGTAAAAGGAATTGGGAAGATGTCTATTGCATTTTTGGGAGGATTGTTATTAGAATATTATAGTATAAGTATATCTTATATTATAGTTGGTGGAGTGCGGACTTATTGTTATATCATTTATATTGCTATATATGAAGTCAAGAGTTGGACTTTCTCCTGAAAAATATGATAAAAAAGATATTGAATATATGAAATAAGTGAAAGGAAAATTTTTATTGGAGAGCAAAGATATGATAAGAATAGGAAATAAAATAGAAGGAGTAAATTATACAAAAAGATTAGGTTCATACGCAATAATAGAAAGAGAAGAAGATAAAAAGGTAGCAATAGCAACAATACCAGAAGGAGATAAGTTTTTCTTAGGTGGTGGAATAGAGAAGCGGAGAAACAGAGCTTGAAGCACTAAAAAGAGAAGTAATAGAAGAAGCTGGATATAGTATTAAAGATATTAGATATTTTGATAAATTAACAGCTTGGGCTGATGGTGGAAAAAGAGGACCGCTAGATGTTACTGCAACATTTTATATAGCAAAATTTGATAAAGAGATAGCAGAACCTATCGAAAAAGACCATACAGTTTTATGGGTAAATGCTGAAGAGTATAAAGATAAGTTATTTCATGAATACCAAAGGTATATATTAAGTGAATATGTAAAAATAGGGAAAGATAATTAAAATTTGATATAAAAGGGAGCAAAAATGAAAAAGAGATTTACAATGATAACAATATTTGATAAAGAGAGCTTAGATAAAATAAATATGATATTACACAATATAATACAATACAATCTATGTAAGGTTCCATATCTAAAAGAACCATATACAGTAGAGAGTAGAGAAGAAGCTGATACTTTACCATATCATTTTACATTATCATATTGGGACGAGAGCTTAAAAGAAGAAGCAATTAGCGTGTTTAATTCAGTTAATATGAAAAAAATAGAGATATTAGTTGAAGATGTGAAAATTAAAGAAGGTAACGATAAAAGCTATAACATGTATTTTTCTTTTAAACCAAATGAAGCATTAAAAGAAATTCAGGCAGATATCTATATGAAAACAAAAAATGAGAAATTCAATCCTAATACATATTTACCACATATTAGTATACATTCAGATAAAGATTACAATAAGCTAACAAAAATGAAGGATATAATTATGAAAGATTTTAAGCCATTTATAGTTTCATTTGATAAATTAGGATTATTTGAGATATATCCTGCAAAAAGAATATTATAAAAATAGGAGAAAGCATATATGAGAATAAATATAAAAACAGTAATAATTTTTGGAGTTGCTTTAATTCTTTTACTAATTATAGTAATATTAGCAATAAATTTTTTTGTAAAATTATCTACTAAAAATCAAATAATTGGGGAAAGTGACTATTCTGAGCTTGGAGACGTTGATTGTATATTAGTATTAGGTGCTGGAATATGGGGAGATAGACCAAGTCCAATGCTTGAAGACAGATTAAATGAAGCAATTTCTTTATATAATAAAGGTGTATCAAATAAAATAATTATGAGCGGAGACCATGGAAGAGAAGAATATGACGAAGTAAATATAATGAAAGATTATGCTATAGAAAAAGGTATTCCATCAGAAAATATATTTATGGATCATGCAGGTTTTAATTCTTATGATAGTATTTACAGAGCAAAAGAGATTTTTGAAGCAAAAAAAGTAGTTATAGTAACACAAAAATACCATTTGTATAGAGCCTTATACATAGCAAATAGTTTAGGACTAGAAGCAAAAGGAGTGGGCTCTGACCCTAGAACATATACAAATCAATGGAAAAGAGAACTTAGAGAAATAGTTGCAAGAAACAAAGACTTTGTATCATGTATATTTAAACCAAAACCAAAATATTTAGGAGATACTATTCCTATTAATGGCAATGGTGATGTAACTAATGATAGATAGAATTAAAAAGTAGAAGAAGAGAAAAAACTATTCCAAAAGGAGTAGTTTTTTCTATAAAAAATAAAGTCATAAGGACTTACTCCCATGAATACAATTAAACAAAAGCAAAGGTAACTTAAGGGGGCTAAAAAAGATGGGGGGAAAACAAAATCATATCTTATCTGAAGAAAATATAAGAAATTCAGGTAGGCAGACAATAGAAGAACGTGCATGTTCCTTAGCACGATATATTATAGATTCAAAAGATACAGTTAGAGGAGCTGCAAAGAGATTTCGGTATTAGCAAAAGTACAGTACATAAAGATGTAAGCGAAAGACTTATAAAAGTAAACCCAAACCTTGCAATGGAGGTAAGAAAAATATTAGACGAAAATAAAGCAGAAAGGCATATAAGAGGAGGAATGGCAACAAAACTAAAATATGGTACAAAAAATAAAGCAAGCTAGAGACAAGGAGAAGGTATAAAAAAGACCTTCTCCTTGTTCATATATCTTCCATATATAAAGCATCCGTAAAAAATTTAAGTAAATCTTAATAATAAAAGTTTACTAAAAATACTTTATCTTTTAAAAGTTTTGTATTATAATAGTAATGTCATAAATTATATCAAAAGCAAAAAACTCTTTTTTGAGGAGGAAAATAATGAAAAAACAAGGAAAACAAGAAGTTAAAAAAGAAGAAAATAAAAACAAAAAAGATGAGACAGTAATGTATAAACCAATAAAATCATATAAAGAAGTAAAGGCAAAAAAGACCCAAAAACCAAAAAACCCTAAGGAAAAGAAAAAACATCCAAAACTAAAAAAGGCATTAAAGATTATGGTTATAATCTTTGTACTTTTAGCTGTAATAGGAGCTGGAATAGTTGGGGCGATTTTTTACCGTTGTATTTGGGGAGATTGGGCAATAGATACGGAAAAATTGCAAAATATAACCTTTGAAAATGCTACTATGTATGACAAAGATGGAAAAGCAGTTGCGGTTCTTACGGGAATGGAAAATAGAGAAATAATAAGTAAAGATGAAATGTCTCCATATTTTTTTGAGGCTTTTATATCAATAGAAGATGAAAGGTTTGAAGAGCACCATGGGGTTGACTGGAAGAGAACACTTGGAGCATTTGTAACATTTATTACACATAAAGGAGAATCTTCTTTTGGAGGAAGTACACTTACACAGCAAGTTGTAAAAAACTTAACTAAGGAAGATGACAATTCAAGTTTTGAAGGAGCTCTTAGAAAAATAAAAGAAATTGCAAGAGCATATGATGTAGAAAATAAACTATCAAAACACCAAATATTAGAACTTTACTTAAACCTAGTTTCATTTGGTGGTGGCTCAAACAATATATATGGTGTACAAAGTGCATCAAGATATTATTTTAACAAAGATGCAAAAGATGTAAGCTTAGTAGAAGCAGCATATATTGCAGGTATTACAAATGCACCAAATAGATATAATCCTTTTAGTGAAACAGGTGACAAGACAGAAATAATTAATAAAAGAGTAAAAACAGTTTTAAATAAAATGAAGGAACTTGGTAGAGTCAGCGAAGAAGACTATAATAATGCTATTGCAGAGGTAGACGCAGGAATCAAATTTACAAAAGGAGAGGTATCACAAAATAATAAACTATCATATTATTTAGAGGCAGCAAGAGACCAAGTATTAGAAGAATTGATGGCAAAGAACAACTATTCAAGAAAAGAAGCAGAATTAGAACTTTTTGGAAAAGGATATCAAATATATACTAATTTAGACCAAAACATTCAAGCAGAAGTAGATAAAGAATTTGTAGATAATGCAAAAAAATGGTCAATAACTATAAAAGCAAATAGAACAAATAAAGAAACAGGTGAAAAATATAAAGAAGAAGTACAAAGACAAGGTGCTATGGTTGTAATAGATAATCAAACAGGATATGTTATTGCAGGTTCAGGTGGATTTGGCGAAAAAACAGTTGCAAATGGAATAAATAGAATGATATTAAAAGGACATAGCCCAGGTTCTTGTATGAAACCAATAGGAATAATTGGTCCTAGCTTAGAAGAAGGGAGAATAACAGCTGCTACAACTGTTGATGATATACCTACATCATTTGGAAGCTATAAACCAGGTAACTGGTATAGAGAAGGATACAAAGGATATATGAATATCAGGGAATTATTACAAACATCAGCAAATATTCCAGAAATAATATTATTACAAAAACTTACAGTGCCAAAATCACTTTCATATTTGGAAAAAATGGGAGTAGATGTATCAGCTGAAAAAGATGTAGGACTTTCACTTGCACTTGGAGGTATGACAAATGGAATGACACCACTAGAACTTGCTACATGTTATGCAACTGTTGCGAATGGAGGGGTATATAGAACGCCATTATTTTATACAAAAGTTGTAGACCAAAATGGAAAAACAGTATTAGAACCAAAGCAAGAAAGCACAAGAGTATTTTCAGAGCAGAATGCATGGATATTACAAGATTTATTAAAAGAGCCAATATATAATGGAGTAACTGGTGGAGGAAATGCAAAAATAACAGGACATGAAGTTAGAGGAAAAACAGGAACAACAAATAATAACTCATCAGCATCATTTGCAGGATTTACAAAATTATATACAGCTTCTGTTTGTATGTTCTTCGATATTGAGGCAGATGGAAATAATAGTACAAATGCAAATTCTACACAATGTGCAATACTTTGGGGTAATGTAATGAGACCAGTACATAAAGGATTAGAAGCAAAGACATGGAATAGACCAAGTGGAATCACGACAGCAGTTGTTTGTAAGACATCAGGGCAGCTAGCTACAGAAGATTGTCAGCATGACCCAGAAGGAAATAAAGCATATACAGAATACTTTTCACAAGGAAATGTCCCATCAGGATATTGTACAGTACATAAAAAGGTAGAAGTTTGTAGCAAGACAAATAAACTTGCAAGTGATAAATGCAAAGAAAAAGTTACAAGAGTATTTATAACAAGGGAAAATGCAGAGACAGACACACGTTGGAGGTCTGCAACAGATGCTAAGTATATGGCACCATTAGAAACATGTACAGAATGTGCTGCTCAGGCACCTATTGATAATGTAACTGACCCAGAAGGAAATGCAAATAATACAGTAAATAATATGAGTAATACAAATTCATATTATACAAATAGCTCAGGAAATACAAGTAACACTGCAAATACAACCAATACTGTAAATAATGTTACAAACACACATTAGAAAATTAATTAAACCTAGGAGGTATATTATTGGAACTTAAGCTATATAACACACTTTCAAGGAAAAAAGAAGAATTTCATCCAATAAATGAAACTGTTAGAATATATTCATGTGGGCCAACTGTATACAGTTTTGCCCACATAGGAAATTTTAGATCATATATATTTATGGATACTTTAAGAAGAGTTTTAAAATATAATGGATATAAAATAAAACATGCTATGAATATAACAGATGTTGGACATTTAGAAAGTGACGCGGATAGTGGAGAAGACAAAATGGTAAAGGCAGCAAAAAAAGAGAACAAAGACCCGTATGAAATAGCAGAATTTTACACAGATGTATTCTTAAAAGATTTAGAAAGATTAAACATAGATAAGCCTGAAATAATCTGCAAAGCAACTGAACATATTAATGAAATGATAGAATATGTATCAGAAATAGTAAAAAATGGATATGGATACGAAACATCTAATGGAGTATATTTTGATATATCAAAATTAGATAAATATCCTGTATTATCTGATAGAAAAGTTGATGAACAAATTGCAGGTGCAAGAGTAGAAGTAGATAAGAATAAGAAAAACCCAGAAGATTTTGCTTTATGGATAAAAGCTCCCGAGAAACATCTTATGAAGTGGGAAAGCCATTGGGGACTATCTTATCCAGGATGGCATATAGAATGCTCAGCAATGAGTAGGAAGTATTTAGGAGAAGAATTTGATATACATACAGGTGGGATAGACCATATACCAACACATCATGAAAACGAAATTGCTCAGAGCAAGGGTAGATGTGGAAAAATCCCAGCTAAGTTTTGGATGCATTGCAACTTTCTAACAGTAGATGGTGGAAAGATGTCAAAGAGCCTTGGAAATATTTATACGATAGAAATACTAAAAGAAAAGGGTATAGATCCACTTGCATATAAGCTATTTTGCTATTCTTCTCATTATAGAAACAACTTAAACTTTACATTTGAAGGAGTAGAATCTGCAAATGTATCACTTATGAGACTAAAAGAAGGATTTAAAAATCATTTAGAAGGAACAGAAAATGTAGAAAAAGATGTCATTTCTAGCTTAGAAGAAAAATTTCATTCAAATATAAACGACGATTTAAACATGACAGGAGCAATGAGTGCTGTTTGGGAAGCTGTAAGATATCCTATCAAGTCAAAACAAATAGCAGAACTTTTACTTAAATTTGATGAAGTACTTGGACTTAGAATAGATGAAAAACAGGAAAATCTAGAAATACCAGAAGAAATACAAAAATTACTTGAAGATAGAAAAAAAGCAAGAGAAGAAAAAAACTGGAAATTGTCAGACGAGATAAGGGATAATATAAAGCAAAAAGGATATATTATTAAAGATACAAAAGATGGCGTGACCTTAGAAAAAGTGTAAAAAGGAAAGGGTGACCTATAAAAGTGGGAGAAGAGCTAAAAGAAAAGAATTTCTTTAAAAAGGTATGGACAAGCATAAAAGATTTTGAAGGATATGAAAGTTTTGCAGCGGAAAAAGTCTGGAAAGCGATAAAATATATATTAATTTTAAGCTTAATATTTACAGCTTTAATAGCACTAGCATATACATATAAATTCTATTTAGCAGTAGATAATATAAGAGATTATATATCAAAAAATGTAGAAGATATAAATTTAAAACGGTGGAAAATTAGAAGTTGTATCACATGATAAAATAATATTTGAAGATGAAAATAACATAATTCCTATAATAATAGTAGACACAAAAGAAGATGCAAATAAGGAAGAAAACCTAGAAAGAATAAAAGCATACAATACAGGAATTTTATGCTTATCAGATAGAATGATAATACAAAGTAAATTACTTAATACTGAAGAGACTATATACTATTCCAATCTTTTTAGCTTTGATATAACCGGAAAAGCAAACTTTTTAAATATGATAAGTGGGCGAAACTTATTTTATACAAGTTTAGCTTTCTTTACTACTTTACTAATATACTTATTTATAGTATACTTAAGTTCTAACCTAGTAGATAGTATCGTACTTGGAGTAATTCGGATATTTATTTGGAAGAATAATAAAAATAAGATTAAGATACAAAGCAACATTTAATATAGGAATACATGCACTTACACTACCTTTAATTCTTAATTTAATATATATTATTGTAAATCTATTTACAGGTTTTGAAATAAGACACTTCCAGTGGATGTATACTAGTATTTCATATATTTATGTAGTTGTCGCAATACTTATGATAAAAACAGAAATAATAAATCAGAAAATACAATTAATAAAGCTTAGAGAAATACAAGCAAATGAGGCAGAGAAAGCAGAAGAAGCTTTAGAAGAAAAGGAAAAACAAAAAGAAGAAAAGAAAGAGAAGGAAGAGAAAAAAGAAGAAGCGGACGGAGAGCCAGAAGGTTCTAATGCATAGAAAGGAAAGAAAAAAATGAGCAAAAAAAATGACAAGCCAAAACAAAAAGGAAAGAAAAATAATAATTTAATTATAACAATACTTGGGATACTTATTGTCGTAGCTGTAGCAATTTTAGCATATTCATATGTCCAAAATAATAAAGATAAGGAAGATAAAGAAATTGGTTACACAGAGTTTTTACAAGATATTGAAAATGGTCTAATTGAAGATATCGAAATGACAGTTGGAAGTACTACACTTAAAGTAACATATAAGGAAAGAGAAGAAGAAAAAGACAAAGAAAAAATAATAATTCCAAATACTCAAGCTTTTGTTGAATATGTACATGGGAAAAGAGCAGAAGGAATAGAGATACCATTACATGAAAAGAAAAGTGGAATATTATCAGGAATTCAGTCAAATTTATTATCAATAATATCAACAGGACTTATGATAACAATAGTAGTTATGGTATTTAAAATGCAAGGGATTGGAGACAAGGGAAAGGTATATGATGGAGTAGAAAATAAAAGTGATGTAACATTTGATGATGTTGCAGGCTTGTCTGAAGAAAAACAAGAAATGATAGAAATTGTAGATTTCCTTAAAGAACCTGAAAGATTCTTAAAAATGGGAGCTAAAATTCCAAAGGGAATTTTACTTTGTGGAAAACCAGGAACAGGAAAAACTCTTATAGCAAGAGCAATTGCAGGAGAAGCAGGAGTTCCATTTATATCTATGAGTGGCTCTGAATTTATAGAAATGTTTGCAGGACTTGGTGCATCAAGAGTTAGAAAATTATTTGAAAAAGCAAAAAAACTTGCACCTTGTATAATATTTATAGACGAAATAGATGCGATAGGCTCAAGAAGAACAACTTCAAGTGGTGCTGAATCTGAAAATAATCAAACATTAAATCAATTATTAGTCGAAATGGATGGTTTTGAGAAAAATGATACAATAATAGTACTTGCTGCGACAAATAGACCTGAAATGCTAGACAAAGCACTTCTAAGACCGGGAAGATTTGATAGACAAATAACAATTGCACCACCAGATTTAAGAGGAAGAGAAGAAATATTAAAAATATATAGTAAAGAAAAGAAATTATCAAGTGAGATAAATTTAAAGAGCATTGCAGAAGATACAGCAGGCTTTACAGGAGCAGAACTTTCTAATATATTAAATGAAGCTGCAATTATTGCAACAGTAAATAAACATGAATCTATAACTATGCAAGACTTAGATGATGCTGTAAAAAAAGTAACAGTTGGTCTTCAAAAATCAAGTAGAGTAATATCAGAAAAAGATAAAAGACTAACAGCATATCATGAGGCAGGACATGCAATTGTTGGAAAATATTTAGATACAGTTTTAGATGTAAAAGAAATATCAATTATACCAAGGGGTGTAGCAGGTGGTTACACAATGTATAAATCAAATGAAGATAAATTCTATATATCTAAAACAGAGATGGAAGAAAAGCTAGTTTCACTTTTAGGTGGAAGAGCAGCAGAAGAACTTGCTTTAGACGACATATCAACAGGAGCAAGCAATGACTTAGAAGTTGCAACAAAAACAGCAAGAGATATGATAATAATCTATGGAATGAGTAAAAAATTAGGACCAATATCACTTCAAGTAGATGATATAAGAGAACTTGAATTCTATGGAAGAGATATAGAAGACGAAGTTGGAAAAGAGATAAAAGAACTTATGGATCTATCATATGAAAGAGCAAAACAAATATTAAGTGCAAACCGTGATAAGCTAGATGCAGTTGCAAATGCATTAATGCAAAAAGAAACAATAACAGAAGAAGAATTCGAAGAATTTTTTAAATAGAGAAAACTGTATAGAAAGCCCCAGGGGAAAGCAAATTTTCTTTTGAGGCTTTTTTGTCATATTTTGTAATTTTTTCTTGTAAATTCTATTGTTAAATAAGTTATAGTTTGTTATAATCTAAATATATTAAGAATACCTTTGAATTGAAGCTAAACGGAAAGGAAAGAGAAGAATGGAAAAAGTTGAATGTAAAAACTGCAAAAAAGATAAAGCATTAGAAGAAATATTATATAAATATAAACAAGATAAAGACAATTTAATACAAATACTAAATGAAGTACAAGAACACTATGGATATATACCAACTGCAGCACAAATGAGAGTATCAGAATATTTAAGTATACCGTTTGCTGAAGTATATGGAGTTGTAACATTTTATTCAAGATTTACTTTAAAACCAAAGGGAAAATATAATATAGCAGTATGCTTAGGTACAGCATGCTATGTTAAAGGTTCTGAAAAGATATTAGATAGATTAAAAGAAAGATTAAAAATTGAGCCTCGGAGAAACAACACCTGACCGGAAAATTTTCTATTGAAGAAACTAGATGTATAGGAGCATGCCGGCCTTGCACCAGTATTTACAGTAAACCGGAGAAGTTTATGGAAAGGCAACTGTGCAGAAGCTTGACCAAGTTTTGGATGAGTATATGAATAAAGAATAAAGGAGAAAAACAATGAAATCCTTAGAAGAAATAAAAAAGATAAGAGAAGAAAAAAGAAAAGAATTAGACTTAAGAGTAAATTTAAAAGCAAATACAGTTGAAAAACATATATTAGTATGTCACCGGAACAGGCTGTACATCCTCAAAATCAGAAGATATAATTAAAAACCTTAGAAAATTAATAAAAGAAAAAAATATTGAAAATGTAAGAGTAATTCAGACAGGATGTTTTGGGCTATGTGCAAAAGGACCAATAGTTATAGTAAGACCAGAAGACGTATTCTACTCAAATGTAAAACCAGATGACGCTGAAGAAATAATAGATACACACATAGTAAAGCGGAGAATTAGTAGAAAGATTACTTTGCAAAGATGTAGATGGAAAGCTAGTTAAAAGACTAGATGACCTTAGCTTTTATAAAAAACAAAAAAGAATAGCACTTAAAAATTGTGGCAAAATCGACCCAGAAAATATTGAAGAATACATAGCATTTGATGGTTACAAAGCATTAGAAAAAGTACTATTTGAAATGAGTGAAGATGAAGTAATTGAAGAAGTTAAAAATTCAGGACTTAGAGGACGTGGGGGAGCAGGATTTTTAACAGGTAAGAAATGGGAATTTACAAAACTTGCAAAGAGTGATAAGAAATATATAGTATGCAACGCAGATGAAGGAGATCCAGGTGCTTTTATGGATAGAAGCATATTAGAAGGAGACCCACATTCTGTTATAGAAGCAATGGAAATTGCAGGATATGCCTGCGGTGCAGATAAAGGATATATTTATGTTAGAGCAGAATATCCAATAGCAGTGCAAAGATTTGATATAGCACTAAAGCAAGCAAGAGAATATGGCACTTTAGGAAAGAATATTTGGGGTACAAAATTTTCCTTTGATATAGAAATAAGACTTCGGTGCAGGAGCATTTGTATGTGGAGAAGAAACAGCACTTCTAGAATCAATAGAAGGAAGAGCAGGACGTCCAAGATTAAAACCACCATTCCCTGCAAATGTAGGACTATGGCAAAAGCCAACACTTATAAACAATGTAGAAACATATGCAAATATAACAAAAATAATACTAAATGGTGCTACTTGGTATTCACAAATTGGAACTGAAAACTCAAAAGGAACAAAGGTATTTGCACTAGGTGGAAATGTAGTAAATACAGGACTTGTGGAGGTTCCAATGGGAACGACTTTAAGAGAAATTGTATATGACATAGGTGGTGGAATTCCAAATAATAGAGAATTTAAAGCGGCTCAAACAGGTGGACCTTCAGGAGGCTGTATACCTAAAGAATATTTAGATATCAAAATAGATTATGAATCTCTTAGTAGTATTGGCTCAATGATGGGTTCAGGTGGACTTATAGTAATGGATGATACAAAATGTATGGTAAATCTTGCTAAATTTTACTTAGGATTTACAGTAGACGAATCTTGCGGAAAATGTACACCATGTAGAATTGGAACAAAAAGAATGTATGAAATCTTAGACAAGATAACTAAAGGTGATGGGACTGAAGAAGACTTAGAGAAGCTTCAAAGTTTATGTGAAAACATAAAAAACGCATCTGTATGTGGGCTTGGCCAAACAGCACCAAATCCAGTAATAAGCACAATGAAATATTTTATGAATGAATACAAAGAACATGTTATAGATAAAAAATGTAAGACAGGAGAGTGTAAAGCATTAGCTGATATACAAATTGACAAGGAAAAATGTAAAGGATGTGGATTATGCAAAAGAAATTGTCCAGTAGGTGCAATTTCAGGAGAAGTAAAACAGCCACATGTTATTGATAAGGATGTATGTATTAAGTGTGGAACTTGTATTAGTAAGTGTCCTTTTCATGCAATTAGATAGGGTTCGCACAATAATCGGCAACCTGCGTCGTTGCTACTCGTCAAATTCCTATTCAACGTACAAGAGTACGCCTCATAGGATATTTGACTCGTGCGCCTAGCATCTTACCAATTCTTGTGTGAACTTGGAAGGTATACAAAAAGGATTTACAAAATAAAATTAAGTTTTTTAAAAAATTATATTTAACGTTTTACTGATTTAGTATTATTAAACCTAAACAAAATTTCAGAGGTGAAAGATATGATTAAATTAACTATAAATGATATAGAAGTTGAAGTAGAAGAAGGAACAACAATCTTAGATGCTGCTAAAAAGGTGAATATTGATATTCCAACTCTTTGTTTCCTAAAAGAAATAAATGAAATTGGCGATTGTAGAATGTGCATTGTAGAAGTTGAAGGAAGGCGTGGCTTTGCAACATCTTGTATTCAAAAAGCAGAAGAAGGAATGGTTGTTCATACTAATACAGATAAGGTAATAGAGGCAAGAAGAACTGTGTTAGATTTAATACTTTCAAATCATGATAGGGAATGCCTAACTTGTGTAAGAAATCGGAAATTGTGAATTACAAAGACTAGCTCAGGAATTTGGAGTAACGGATATAAAATATCAAGGGGAAAGAAATAGACATGAAATAGACGATAAATCTCCAAGTATTGTAAGAGACTTCAATAAGTGTGTACTTTGTAGAAGATGTATATCTACATGTAAAGATGTACAAGGAATAGGTGCAATAGATTGTACTGAAAGAGGCTTTTCTTCTTGTATATCAACAGCTGAAAATCATAGCTTAAATGATGTAAACTGTACTTTTTGTGGACAATGTATACAGAATTGCCCGGTTGGAGCATTAAAAGAAAAAGACGAAACAGGAAAAGTTTGGGATAAATTAAAAGATAAAGATACAGTAGTTATAGTTCAAACAGCACCTGCTGTAAGAGTAGGAATAGGAGAAGAATTTGGACTTCCTATCGGCACTAATGCTGAAGGGAAAATGATAACAGCATTAAAAATGCTCGGATTTGATAAAGTATTTGATACAAATACCGGAGCAGATTTTACAATAATGGAGGAAGCAAATGAATTTATAGATAGGGTGCAAAATGGTGGTGTACTTCCAATGGCAACATCTTGTTGTCCAGCATGGATAAGATTTGTAGAAATGAATTACAAAGAACAAATTCCACATTTATCAACATGTAAATCACCACATCAAATGTTTGGAGCTCTTATTAAATCATATTACGCAAAGAAAATGAAGATAGATCCAAGTAAGATATTTGTTGTTTCAATAATGCCATGTGTTGCAAAGAAATTTGAAAGAACAAGAGGAGAAATGAAAAACAAAGAGGGTGTTTCAGATGTAGACGCAGTTATAACAACACGTGAGCTTGCAAGAATGATAAAACAGGCACATATAGAATTTGTAGAATTGGAAAATGGTAAATTTGATAGCCCTATGGGAGAAGCAACAGGGGCTGCTGCAATATTTGGAGTAACAGGTGGAGTAATGGAAGCAGCACTTAGAACAGCATCTGAAACACTAACTCGGAAAATCTTTAGAGAAAATAGAATTTAAAGAAGTTAGAGGCAAGAAAGGAATAAAGAGAGCAAAATTAAATATAGCAGGAAAAGAAATAAAAATAGCTGTTGCCTCTGGACTTTCAAATGCAAGAGAAATTATGGAAGAGATAAAATCACGGAAAAGCTGATTTTGATTTTGTAGAAGTAATGGCGTGTCCACGGTGGATGTATTCTTGGTGGCGGGCAGCCAATAAAATCTGCTAAAACAAGAAATGTGGTAGATGTATTTAAAAAGCGTTCTAACTCGTTATATGCAATTGACGAAAAAAGTACACTTCGTAAGTCACATGAAAACCCATATGTAAAAGAAGTATATAAAGAGTTCTTAGAAAAACCAGGTAGCCATAAAGCACATGAACTTCTTCATACATCGTATGCACCAAGAAGGAAGTATAATATATAATAATTAGTAAATTAATTCACAAAAGAAACAAGTATTACTAGGCGCGTGAAGCAAATATCCCCTGATGCGTACGTGTGTACGTGGATGGGGAATTTGCTGAGCAGCAACGACGTAAGACGAAGTTTATTTTGTGAATGGGGGTAAGATATAATGTATAATGTAGGCTTCATATCACTAGGTTGTAGTAAAAACTTAGTCGTAACAGAAGAAGTAATTGGAATATTCAAGAAAAATAACTTTAACATTGTAAACAATGAAAATGACGCAGATATTATTGTAATAAACACATGTGGCTTTATAGAAAGTGCAAAAGAAGAAGCAATAGACTGCATATTTGAAATGGCTGAGTATAAGAAAAAAAGATGTAAATATTTAATTGTAATTCGGTTGTCTAGTAGAAAGATACAAAAAGGATTTAGAGAAGTTAATACCAGAAGTAGATTTATTTATATCAATAAAAGAATACGATATGCTATGGGACAAGATACAAAAGCTAATGAAAGAAAATAACAGTAAAGATTTATTAGATTTTAGAAATAGAGTCATAACAACAGGAGAAAATTATGCCTATCTTAAAATTGCAGAAGGTTGTAGCAATAACTGTACATACTGTGCAATACCATATATCCAAGGAAAATACATATCTAGAAAAGAAGAAGATATTATAGAAGAAGCAAAGATACTTGCTAAAAAAGGAATAAAAGAATTAATTATAATTGCACAAGACACAGGAAGATATGGTCTTGATATTTATAATGAGGCAAAACTTCCAGAATTATTAAGGAAGCTTTGCAAAATAGAAGGCTTTAAATGGATGAGATTTCTTTATACATATCCTGAAACAATAACAGATGAGCTTATAAAAGTTGTAAAAGAAGAAGAAAAAATATGTAAATATTTTGACATTCCACTTCAACATATATCAAATAAAGTCCTCAAAAGGATGAATAGAAAAAGCAATAAAGAAAGTATAGAAAAGTTAATTAAGAAGATAAAAAAAGAAATACCAAATGCCATACTTAGAACAACAATGATAGTAGGCTTTCCAGGAGAAACAAAAGAAGACTTTGAAGAGCTATATGAATTTGTAAATACGGCAAAATTTGATAAACTCGGATGTTTCATGTATTCAAAAGAAGACGGAACTCCTGCATCAAGGCTTCCTGACCAAATTCACCATATGACCAAAAAATCAAGACATAATAAAATAATGAGTGTGCAAAAAGAAATATCAAAAAAGAATTTGGAAGAAAAGATAGGAAATACTTATGAAGTACTTATAGAAAATATGAGTTTTGATGGAAAATACTATATCCGGAAGAACATATATGGATGTACCAGAAGAAGATGGGGTAGTATTTATAAAAAAGGAAAAGGAATTAAAGCTTGGTACTTTCGAAAAGTGCAAGATAATAGATGTAAAAGATTATGACTTGATTGGTAAAAGTGAAAACTAGGTAGAAAATGGAGCTTCATTTTGCTATTGTAAAAATCAATTAAATAATATATAATTAATAACATAAAGTATAATTATAAGAGGGAACGAATGAGTAGAGAAGAGATTAAACAAAAATTGAAAAAAGAAAAAGACCTAAGACTTATAGCTGAAATAAGTTATTGTGGGAAAAAATATATAAAAGCTTTAAAAGATGAGAAAAATGGTATATCATATATATACTATGAAATAAACGAGAATGAAATTAAAGACATTAGAGATAAGCAAGTTACAGACGAATTAAAAGAACTATATAATATTAAATCAGACGGTAAAATATATTGATAAACAAAAGAGTGGAGAAGATATGGGAAAACAAAGAAATCTAGAGGTGGAAGAGTATTTAAGAAGCTTTATAGTAGAACGATTAGAGAATACAGAGGCATTTGTAAATACATTTGGAAAAGATTTCGCAAGAAAAAGGTTGACCTTAAATTTATCAGCAGTATATACAAATGAAGAAATGACAAATTATAGTGGATATCAGAGTATGGAAGACCATTCTATTACGTTATGTTATGAAGGGGAAAATGGTAGTCTATTAAGTGACAAAGATATACAGGATAATGATATTATAAAAGCTACTGCTTTGCATGAGGGTGTTCATTCAATACTCGAAAAACTAAAAAGAGAATGTAGAAAGCTCAAGATAAAAAGCGGGTCAGGAGTATTAGAAACTTATAAGAATGAAGAAGAATTAGGAAGAGGATTTAATGAAGGACTAACAAACTGGATAGTAGAAAAAGCAGGGATAAAAACAAACTCATACAAATATTTAACTAGTGTAGTAAATCAAATAGAATTAGCTATTGGACAAGAAGAAACAATGGCAATAGGTAAAGGTAATATAAAAGATAATGTATGCAAAAGATTAAAAATGTCAAAAAAAGAATGTAAAGAATTTTTGGCAGAGTTAGATTATATATATGTCTTAGAAAAAAGAGTAAATGAATTAGATTATATTACAGAAGTATTAAAAAATTTTGGAAGTGATATACCAGAAGAACAATTCCCAACTGAAGAAGAAAGGCAAAATGAAAAACTATTAAGAGTAAAAAGATTTGTTGAAGTAATGCAAAAAATAAAAAATGATAAAGAATATCAAAATTATCTAAATGAAAATGGTCTAGATGATTCATTAGATACTTCAATAGATTATTATGATAGTAAAACAGAAGATATAATACAACAAGAGCTAATACCAGAAAGAATAATGGTAAGAGATATAGTGTTTGAGAAATATTTCAGAAAGGAATTTGAAGAAATAACAGAAAAAGAAGAAATAACACAAGAGGAATTAGAGAAATATGTAAATCTAAGAAAATATAGGACTAAATTCAAGAGTGTAATAGCTCAGAATGAAGACTTTCATGAATATATGGATTCAGGAGCATTAGTGAAAAAATTTATACAAAGCCAACCAGCTATATTAGAAAGAAAAGCAAAATCTGGTGAGTTAACTATAGAGGAGTTTATAAAAATTAGGCAATCGTATAAAAAGTATGGACAAGAATATGAAATTAAATTTTTAGATGAAATTGTAGCAAAAATAATGAATTCAGAAAATCAATTAGGTATAGTAAATTTGATAGATAAGCTCTCGAGAGTAGGACAATTACAAGATATAAATGATTATTTAATATTAGGTATTGAAGAAGGGGAAAGAGTAAAATATCTATACGAAAAAAATGGAGAAATACTATTTGTATCTGATCTTTCAGATATTACAAAAGTTACAGCAGGTGAAGAAATAGAAGCAGAGAAAGCAATTGGCGATTTTACAGAAGATATAGGAGAAGAAATAGTGCCATATGTAAATAAATTCTTAGAATTAAAAGAAGAGTTACAAGCTAAAAATCCATATGCAAAAATTACGATTTTAGGTAGGGAAATAGTAATAAATGACAATGGTGAAAAGACAATATATATAATGCAAAATGGTGAGATATTATCTGCGGAAATGAAAATACAAAGTCCAATAAAAACAAATTTTGCACCAAGTGAAAAAGAAAGAAGAGAGAATCTTCCAAAACCTACAAAAGAATCAAGCTTTTCTAGAATGATATTAAATATACGAAGAAAGCTTTTTAGAAATACAGGAGAAAGTGTAATCTATAATAGCAAAGAAGAAACATCCCAAGATATAGAAGGACATAAGGAGTTGCAAGCTGAATTTAAAAATAGGATAAGTGATATGTCAAACTATGAAGAAATTCCTGATATAGAAGAGATAGAGAAAAAAACTATGGAAAGTACAAAAGAAATGCCAGAAGAACAAGATACAAAAGGGGATAGATAGCAAATGATTATAAAAGAGGCATTATCTAAAGGCGTAAGTCTATTGAAAAAAAACAATATAGACGAAGCAAGTCTTACTGCTAAAGTGTATTTAGCAAATATACTTAAAATAAAAAAAGAAGAATTAATTATATATTCTGACAAAGAAATAGAAAAAGAATTAGAAAAAATTTTTTTCTCTGGCATAGATAAGATTTCAAAAGGCTATCCACTACAATACCTAACAAACTCAAAAGAATTTATGAAAATGGACTTTTTTGTAAATCAAGATGTACTTATTCCAAGAGCAGATACTGAAAATTTGGTAGAAGAAGTAATAAAGCTTTCAAAAGATAAAAAAGATATATTAGACTTATGTACAGGAAGCGGAGTAATTGCAATTTCACTTGCAAAATATGTAAAAAACTTAAATATAACAGGAGCAGATATAAGTGAAAAAGCATTAGAAGCCTCAAAGATAAATTCTGAAAACTTATTAGAAAATCAAAATATAAAATTTATACAAAGTGATATGTTTGAAAATATAGAAGGAAAATTTGATATTATAGTTTCAAACCCACCATATATAAAAAAAGATGTAATAAAAGAATATAACTTAAAATACGAACCACATCTTGCATTAGACCGGTGGAGAAGACGGACTTAAGTTTTATAAAACAATTATTAATGAAGGATATAAATATTTAAAAAAAGACGGAATAATTGCAGTCGAAATAGGCTTTGACCAAAGACAAGATGTACTAAATTTAGTAGAAAAAAGTAAAAAATACAAAAGTGCATATTGTATAAAAGATTTAGGTGGAAATGATAGAGTTTTAGTAATTCAAAGTTAGGAAGGAGCGTTGCTAATGTCTTTTTCTTCGAGTGTGAAAGAAGAATTAAGTAAAATAAATATATTTGGAAATAAAGAAACCGTGAAAGCCGAGCTTTACGGTTATTTGCTTACAGTTGATACTAAAAGCGGTAGCAAAATAAAATTCCTAACAGAAAACGAATATAATATAAATAGACTAAATAAGCTTTTGAACAAACTTGAGATAAACTATAAAATAGAAATGAAAGGTAAAAGCTATGAAATAGAATTTAAAAAAAGTAGTTTAGAATTTAAAAAACTAGAAATTGACACAGAAGATAAAATAAAAGCACTAGCTCGCGGAGCATTTTTGGGAAGCGGTTCTATCACAGAACCAGACAGTAGATATCATTTAGAAATAAGGCTAAAAGAAGAAAAAGGAAGAGACGAAATAATTAATGCTATAAGTAAGTTTGATATAAACTTAAAAAAGTTAGACAGAAAATACGCATATTCAGTATATATAAAAGACGGGGAAGAAATATCAAAATTTTTAGCATTAATTGGTGCTAATAGTTCAGTTTTAAAATATGAAGATATACGAGTACTTAAAGATACAAAAAACAATGTAAATAGAAAAGTAAATTGTGAAACAGCAAACCTAAATAAAACAATAAGTGCAGCAGTGTATCAAATACAAGCAATAGAAAAGTTAAAAAAGCAAAAGAAATTTAATAAACTTCCATTAAATTTAAGAGAAATTGCAGAACTTAGGATAGAAAATCCAGATGCAAGTTTAGTAGAACTTGGGAAAATGTTATCAGAGCCAATCGGAAAATCAGGGGTAAATCATAGGCTTAAAAAGATTATTGAAATAGCTGAATTGTGACGAGAATCAGCATCTTGCGAAGTGGCATCTTCGGACAAATAATCCTCAACGTGCATCATCACGCCTCCGGTTATTTGCCTTGATTGCCTAGCAATATACTAATTCTCGTCGCAATTAGATTTATAGTATATTAGGAGAAACATACATGAAAGATGTA
Organism: uncultured Clostridium sp.; assembly: GCA_948469655.1. Lineage (GTDB taxonomy): Bacteria > Bacillota > Clostridia > TANB77 > CAG-508 > JAAWPK01. Next base: position 10,734 of record CAOKMF010000007.1, on the reverse strand, counting down.
GGAATATACATACACGTTCCATTTTGCAAAAAAAAGTGCTATTATTGTGATTTTGTTTCATATTGTGATAAAGAGAAACTAATAAAGCCTTATCTAGAAGCACTTTTGAAGGAGATAGAGAGTGTAGATTTAAGTAAATACAATATAAAAACAGTATATATAGGTGGGGGGACTCCATCTATTTTGAATGTTGAAGATATAAAAAGAATATTAGATTGTATACATGAAAATTTTGATAAAGATGTAGAAATTACAATAGAAGTAAACCCAGGAGCAGTGAGTAAAGAAAAATTACAAGATTATATAGAAACAAGAATAAATAGAATAAGCATAGGACTTCAATCAGCAAATGATGAATTACTAAAAGAAATAGGAAGAATGCATAGTTTTAAAGAATTTTTAGATACATATAATGAAGCAAAAAATGTAGGGTTTAAAAATATAAATGTAGATTTAATGTTAGGGCTTCCAAATCAAACATTAGAAGATATAGAAGAAACACTAAAGACAGTTATTTCGCTAGAGCCAAAGCATATTTCACTTTATTCATTAATACTAGAAGAAGGTACAAAATTAGAAGAATTAGTGGCAAATGGAAAATTAAAAATGATAGATGAAGACTTAGAAAGAAAAATGTATCATGAAACAAAAAAGATACTAGAAGAAAATGGTTATATGCATTACGAAATATCAAATTTTGCTAAAAAGCGGCTATGAATCTAAGCACAATATGGACTGCTGGAGCCAAAAGGAGTATTTAGGATTTGGAGTGGCTTCACATTCATATATAGAAGGAATAAGGTATTCTAATACAATTTCTGCTGATGAATATATAGAAAACATAAATAAAGGGAATTTTGCAAATAATAAGACTGTACACGAAAAGCAAACAAAAGAGAATATGGCGAAAGAATATATGCTACTTGGTTTAAGAAAGATAGATGGAGTTAAAATTTCAGAATATAAAAATAAATTTGGAGATAACCCAATATTTGCATATAAAAAAGAAATAGAAAAATTAACAAAAGATGACTTACTAGAGATAGACGGAAACTACATAAGATTAACAAAAAAAGGACTAGACTTTGCAAATATTGTATGGGAGGAGTTTGTATGAGAGCATTAATAACAGGTGCATCTTCTGGTATAGGAAGAGATATGGCAAGAGAACTTGATAAAAAAGGGATAGATTTAGTTTTAGTTGCAAGAAATAAAGAAAAGTTAGAAGAAGTTAAAAAAAGTTTAAACGTTAAATGCGAAGTAATTCCTATGGATTTAGGCATTGAAGAAAATTGTATAAAGTTATATGATATGGCAAAAGACATAGATATATTAATTAATAATGCAGGGTTTGGGTCATTTGGATATTTTGATGAAACAGACTTAGAAAAAGAGATAAAGCTTATAGATACAAATGTTAAGGCAGTTCATATATTGACAAAATTATACCTAAAAGATATGGTAGAAAAAAATTCAGGAAGTATTCTAAATGTAGCATCAATTGCAGGATTTATGCCAGGACCACTTATGTGTGCATATTATGCTTCAAAAGCATATGTAGTAAGATTATCAGAAGGAATAAGAGAAGAATTAAAAAAGAAAAAATCAAAAGTAAAAATAAGTGTACTTTGCCCTGGACCAGTAGATACAAATTTTAATGATGTAGCAGGAGTAAAATTTAAGCTTCCATCATATACATCAGAACATGTAGCAAAATATGCGGTAGAGAAAATGCTAAAAGGAAAATTTTTAATTGTTCCAGGAATAAAAATAAAATTTGTAAGACTTATGTCGAAGATTTCACCAAATAATATCACAAGTAAAGTAGTATATATCATGCAGGAAAGAAAAAGATAAAAAACAGTAAGTGCTTTTTTAAAAAAGTGCTTATTTTTACTGCAATACTCATAATATTTATATTGATTTTGGTCACACAATGTAGTATAATAAAAAAATACAAAGAAGGGGGTATTAAATTATGATTAAAGTAGTTTTAAAAGACGGAAGTACAAAAGAAGTAAAAGAAGGCATATCTTGTTTAGACTTAGCTAAAAGTATAGCAGAAGGGCTTTCAAGAAACATGACTGCAGTAGTAGTTGATGGTGAAGTCAAAGATTTAAGATATATTTTAGATAAGGACTGTAAGATAGAAATCCTTACATTTGATAATAGTTTAGATGGAAAGAAGGCTTATTGGCATACAACTTCACACATAATGGCACAAGCTGTAAAAAGATTATTTCCAAATGTTAAACTTGCAATAGGACCTGCAATAGATAGTGGATTTTATTATGATTTTGATACCGATACCCCATTCACTGACGAAGATAAATTAAAAATTGAAGAAGAAATGAATAAAATAATAAAAGAAGATTTACGAATTGAAAGATTTACTCTTTCAAAAAAAGAAGCAATAGAACTTATGAAGGACGAGCCATATAAAGTAGAATTAATAGAAGAATTAGAAGAAGGAGAAGAAATTTCATTTTATAAACAAGGTGATTTTACAGACCTTTGCGCAGGTCCTCACCTAGAAAGTACAGGAAAAGTAAAAAAGGTAAAAATATTATCTTCTTCAGGTGCATACTGGAGAGGTAGTGAAAAAAACAAAATGCTACAAAGAATATATGCTATATCATTCCCTAAACAAAGTGAATTAGATGAACATTTAGAAGCGTTGGAAGAAGCAAAGCAAAGAGACCATAGAAGAATAGGGAAAGAATTAGAATTATTTATGACACACCCATTAGTTGGCTCAGGACTTCCTATGTATTTACCAAATGGTGCAGTTGTTAGAAAATTGTTAGAAAGATATATACAAGACAAAGAAGTTAAACTTGGATATAAACACGTATATACACCTTCAATGGCAAATGTAGCCTTATATAAGACAAGTGGGCATTGGGATCACTATAAAGAGGACATGTTCCCAGTAATGAAAATGGATGCAGAAGAACTAGTATTAAGACCTATGAATTGTCCACACCATATGTTAGTATACAAAAACAAAATGCATTCATATAGAGAATTACCAATAAGAATTGGAGAACTTGCGCACGATTTTAGATTCGAAGATAGTGGTAGTGTATGTGGCTTAGAAAGAGTTCGTGAAATGTGTCAAAATGACGCTCACCTTTTTGTAAGACCTGACCAAATAAAAGAAGAATTTAGAAAAGTAGTAGAGCTTATACTTTCAGTATACAAAGATTTTGGGTTTGAAAATTATTCATTTAGATTATCACTTAGAGACAAAGAAAATAAAGAAAAATATTTTGATGACGACCAGATGTGGGATAGAGCAGAAAGTGAGCTTCGTGAGATTTTAACAGAGTTAGATTTAGACTTTTACGAAGCAAAAGGAGAAGCAGCATTCTATGGACCAAAATTAGATGTACAAATTAAGACTGCAGTAGGTCATGATGTTACAATATCTACATGCCAATTAGATTTCTTACTTCCTGAAAGATTTGAACTAGAGTACATTGGAGAAGATGGTTTAGGTCATAGACCAGTTGTAATTCATAGAGCAATACTTGGAACGTTTGATAGATTTTTAGCATTCCTAATAGAAGAGACAAAAGGAGCATTCCCTATGTGGCTTTCACCTGTGCAAGTTAAGATACTTCCAATCTCAGATAATCAATTAGATTATTGCAAAAAGATTCAAATCGAATTAACTGAAAAAGGAATAAGAACTGACTTAGATGATAGAAATGAAAAAATAGGTTACAAGATAAGAGAAGCACAAATGGAAAAAGTTCCATACATGCTAGTTGTAGGGGAAAAAGAAGTAGAGAATAATTCTGTTGGAGTTCGTTCAAGAAAGCTAGGAGATATTGGACAAATGAAAGTAGACGAATTTACAAGCAAGGCTTTAGAAGAAATAGAAAGTTTTAAAATAGACTAATTAAAAAAATTAGAAAGGAAGAAGAAAAATGATAGTAATTGGAGCAGATCATGGTGGATATAAATTAAAAGAAGAGATAAAAAAATATCTAGATGAAAAGGAAATAAAATATGAAGATAAAGGAACATTTTCAGAAGAAAGTGTAGATTATCCAAATATTGCAAAAGCAGTTGCAAGTAATGTATCAACTAAAAAAGCAGATGTAGGAATTCTAGTTTGTAGGTCAGGAATTGGTATGGCAATGTGTGCTAATAAATTTAAGAATGTAAGATGTGCAACATGTTATGAAGAACAAACTGCAAAATTTGCAAGAATGCATAACAATGCTAATATGTTAGCACTAGGTGCAGATTATGTATCTGTAAATGATGCAATTTGCATATTAAGACAATTCTTAGCTACTGAGTTTGAAGGTGGAAGGCATGTAGCTAGAGTTAATTTGATTAGTGAAATTGAAAAAGAAAACATGAAATAATCCTATAGGAGGCAAAGTTTGATGGAAAAGAAGAGAATATTAAGCGGAATTCAATCTACTGGAAATTTAACACTTGGAAACTACTTAGGAGCTATAAACAACTGGAAACAAATGCAAGAAGATTATGATTGTAATTTTATGATAGCGAATTTACACACGTTAACAGTTAGAAATGACCCTAATACTTTAAGAGAAAATACATTAAATCTTTTAGCATTATACATAGCAGCTCGGAATAGACCCAAATAAAAGTAACATTTTTATACAAAGTCAAGTACCATCACATGCCGAACTTGCATGGGTACTTAATTGTTATACATATATGGGTGAACTATCAAGAATGACACAATTTAAGGATAAATCTGCAAAACATGCAGATAATATAAATAGCGGTTTATTTACATATCCTGTTTTAATGGCAGCAGATATACTTTTATACCAAGCAGACTTAGTGCCAGTTGGGGAAGACCAAAAACAGCATGTGGAAATAACAAGAGATATTGCTGAAAGATTTAATAATATTTATGGAGAAACTTTTAAAATACCAGAGCCTTTTATACAAGGAGTTGCAGCACGTGTTATGGGACTTCAAGACCCAACAAGTAAAATGAGCAAAAGTTCGACACTTGAAAATGACAGCATATTACTAAATGACGAGCCAGATGTTATACTTAAAAAGTTTAAGAAATCAGTTACAGATTCTGAAAATATTGTTAGATTTGATAAAGAAAATAAACCAGGAATAAGTAATTTAATTTCGATATATAGTGCCATAACAGGAAAGACAAAAGAAGAAATAGAAAAAGAATTTGCAGGTAAAGGATATGGAGACTTTAAAGTAGAAGTTGCAAATGCAGTAATAGAAGAGCTTAAGCCTTTACAGGGAAAATATAAAGAACTTAAAAATAATCCAGATTATCTAGAAAAAATATATAGAGAAGGCGCAGAAAGAGCATATAAAATAGCACACAAAACTTTAGAAGATGTGTATAGAAAGATTGGAATGGTATGGTATTAGTTCGAAAAATAAGCTAATAAATTCAATTAATAACAAAATTCACAAAAGAAGCAAGTATCAGTAGGCAATCAAAGTAAAAAATGCGTAGGCGTACTTTTGTACGTTGGAGCATTTTTTATCTGAAGATCAACGACCTGAGACGAAGCTTATTTTGCGAATGGGAAGGAAAAGAATGTTTACAGACTATGCAAAAGTAATAATAAAATCAGGAGACCGGTGGAAATGGTGCAATAACCTTTAGACGAGAAAAATATGTAGCAAGCCGGACGGACCAGATGGTGGAGACCGGTGGAAATGGTGGAAGTATATATTTTATTACAGACCCAGACTCAAATACTTTAATAGATTTTAGATATAAAAGAAAATTTAAAGCAGAAAATGGTCAAAATGGGGAAGGTAGTCATAGATACGGTAAATCTCGGTAAAAACTTATATGTAAAAGTACCAAGAGGAACTGTTGTTAAAAATGCAAATACAGGAAAAGTTTTAGCTGATTTATCAGAATTAGACCAAAAAGAACTAATCTTAAAAGGTGGCAAAGGTGGTAAAGGAAACTCACATTTTGCAACTTCTACAAGACAAGCTCCTAGATTTGCAGAAGAGCGGAGAAAAAGGTACTGAACTAGAAGTAATACTAGAGCTTAAACTTTTAGCAGATGTGGGGTTAGTTCGGCTTCCCAAATGTTCGGAAAATCAACATTTTTATCAATTGTAACATCTGCAACTCCTAAAATTGCCGATTATCATTTTACAACAATAACTCCAAACTTAGGTGTTGTAAAAACCACATTTGGAGATAGCTTTGTAATTGCTGATATTCCAGGACTTATTGAAGGTGCAAGTGAAGGTGTAGGACTAGGAATACAATTTTTAAGACATGTTGAAAGAACAAGATTATTACTTCATTTTATAGATGTTTCAGGAGTAGAGGGAAGAGACCCTGTAAAAGATTTCTATGTAATACAAAAGGAACTAGAAAAGTATAATGACAAGCTAAGTAAGAGAAAACAAATAATTGTTGCAAATAAAGTAGACATTATGCAAGATGATGAAGGATACAAAAACTTAGAGAAATTAGCTAAAAAGGAAAATATAGAGATTTTTAAAATATCTAATGCTTCAGGAGAAGGAATTAAAGAACTAATGAACCATGTATCAAAGGTTTTAAAAGAGCTTCCAAAAGAAAATCTAATAGAAGTGGAAGAAAAAATAGTATATGAACTAGAAGAAGATGAAAAAGACTTTGAGATAGAGAAAAAGGGAAATGACTATATTGTGACAGGACCAGCAGTAGAGAAAATAATGAGAAGAGTAAATATACAAGACAGAGAATCGATGCACTATCTACAAAAACGTTTACAAACAGCAGGAATTTATGACGAACTAAGAAGAAAAGGTATAAAAGAAGGAGATACAGTAAAAATATTTGATTTTGAATTCGAATGGTATAATTAAAAGTGATGAATGTGCCAATAGATGCGTAAATAGATACGTATACATTTGGCACATTTTACATATTATTTATTCAAACTCAACATGAAGAGGTGATAATTCTTCTAAAACTCTAATTACAGCTTGTTCTCTTTCTTCATTTTCACCTGCAATTCCATTCTTGCAATATATTATTTTTTTACCCATATCAATAAGACTAAAAACAGTTGATAATACACAGCATTCTGCGATTACACCAGTAATATATATAGTATCAAATCTATCTAAGGCATTAAATAACTCATTACTGCTCAAAGCAGAAAAGCCACTTTTAACAAATAAATTATCATCTGTCAAATATTTTTTTAACTCTAGTATATAATCATTTAAATACTTACTTGAATTAATTTTATCATATTTTTTATTATACATTTTCCATTGACCTTTAGGGTTTGAAAAAGCCATATGCTTAGTAAAAAATACCTGATTTATTGGGAAATTTTTAATCTTTTCTTCGATATATTTTATTATCTCTGCCATTTTAATACATGACCATTCATTTTCTGGCAAATATACATTTTGCATATCTATAACTAATAAAGCTGAATTATTTATCATGGAAACACCCCTATAAAATATAATAAAAACAATATATCATATTTTTTACAAAAAAGAAATAAAAATGTATTTAAATTTCCAATTGTACTAAGATATTTTCTTATTATAAAATAATGGAATATAATTTTTGATGCAAAAAGTAAAAATAAAACAACCAAAATGACAAAATTCGACAAAGAAATAAAAAAATATATGGTATAATTATATATATTGTATCATATTTATTTTTTAATCTTAATTTTTTATTTCAAAAGGGGACTATTTGTGCCAAGGTTTAAAAAAAATCATCTAAAAACATTTATTTCTATAATGACACAAGGAATTAATAAGATTACTATGGGAAAGTTTAAATTTCATTAAATCTATGTCCCCTTTAATATATTTAAATGGAGCCACTAAGCAGAATCGAACTGCTGACCTACGGGTTACGAATCCGTTGCTCTACCAACTGAGCTATAGTGGCATTATAGTAATTTTATCATAAAAATTTAAAGAAATACACATTTTTTTGAAAAAAATAAATTTAATTTATGAAAAATCAAGGTTATTTCAATAAATAAACCTTCAAAGTCTTGATTTTCTTCAAAAAATAGTATAAAATAAATAGGAATTAATTATAATAAATAGAGACGAAAAAATATAAGGAGGAAATAATTATGGCAGAAGTATATATGGCAGGAGATTTAAGAAATGGAACAACATTTGAGTTAGATAGCCAAGTATTTAAAGTAGTTGAATTCCAACATGTAAAGCCAGGAAAGGGAGCAGCTTTTGTTAGAACAAAAATTAAAAATGTAATAACAGGAGCAGTAATAGAAAGAACATTTAACCCATCAGAGAAATTACAAGGGGCAGAAGTAGAAAAAAGAGATATGCAATATCTTTATAATGACGGTGATTTATATTATTTCATGGACAATGAAACATATGAGCAATTACCACTTAATAAAGACCAATTAGGAGATAGCTTAAAATACATAAAAGAAAATATGAATGTAAAAACATTATCATTTAAAGGTAAAGTTTTCTCAGTAGAACCACCAATGTTTGTAGAACTTGAAGTTACATATACAGAGCCAGGTTTTAGTGGAAATACTACTACAACATCAGGAAAACCTGCAAAACTAGAAAATGGATTAGAAATCAGTGTTCCTTTGTTTGTTGAAATAGGGGATATAATTAGAATAGACACAAGAACTGGCGAATATATGGAAAGAGTTTAAGGAGTTTTATAAATGGCAGATTTAAAAAAGAAATTTAACGCAATTATAACAGATTTAGAGCAAAATATAAAAAATAAAGAAGACTTGGATTATATAAAATCTCAAGTATATAATATAGCATTAATATTTTTAGAAGAAGTTGATAAACTTACAGAACTAAGCTTTGATAGACTTAATGTTATGATAGATAGAGAAAAAGAATTAAGTAAAAAAGTTGCAAAAATGGAAAAGATGATGAGTGATTTAGAAAAAGAAGTATTTGTTCCTTCGGATTGTGATTTTGAGATAATATGTCCATACTGTAATGCAGAATTTATCGAAGACTTCGAAAGTGGAATGGAACATGAAATTAGATGCCCAGAATGTGGAAATTTAATTGAATTAGATTGGCATGAAAATGAAGAAGATGGATGTTGCACACATGAATGTAGGGGAGAATGTGACCATGGAGAACATGATGGCTGTGGACATGGCGAATGTAAACATCACCATGGAGAAGAAATAGATGACATAGACGACGAAGAAGATGATATAGAAGGAGAAGACGATATGTAAAAACATATCGTCTTTTTAAAACTTTGTTTCTATAAAATCTAAAGGGTTTACAGCTATTCCATTTAACTTTATAGCAAAGTGTAAATGACAACCAGTAGTAGATCCATTTGTAGGGTTACCGTTTGCATCTTTATATGGATTATTTATTACATCATACACATTAAAAGGACCTATTTGACCGATAACCTGGGACTGATTAACTAAATCTCCGCACATTTACTATGAAGTTTGGAGAAACATGGCAATAAATCATTTTTAAATTATCATTTTCTATAATTATTGTATATCCGTCCGGCTTCCGCTAAATCCAAGATAAGTTACTTTTCCGGGGCATTGCAGATACAAAATAAGTTCCGTCAGGTCCGGGTATATCAATTCCTGAATGAAATGGACCAGAGCCTATTAAATTTAAATCTCTATATCCAAAATATGAAGAAATATAGTATTTTCCTGGTAATGGCCAAGTATATCCACGATCTGATACAAAAATATCTTCATTATTTATACCGATAAAAAGAATAATCATTTAGATTAGAAGAACTTAATATGGATATAACAACACCAACCATTATAATAAAAATGAAAGAATAAGAAATAAAATTGTTCATAAGTATTAAAGCTACCTCCTAAAATAAAAGTTAGCTCCAAACGAAAGTCATATATCTATTTTTTAAATGCGAAAAATTTACTGATAAAAAAGTTTAAGATAATTACTATAACAGAAATTAAAACTTTGCTTATCATTTCTTGAATTCCAATTATGCTAAATAACAAATAAAAACCGGACTGCTTCAATTACCATAGTAAAGGCACGACCAAGCATAAATTTATAGAATTCTTGAAATTTTTCTTTAAAAGTGTTTGCAGTAGAATTAAATACAAATTTTCTATTTGTAAAATATGCAAATAGAACACAAGTAATTATTGCAATTATATTTGATAAATTTTCATCAAGTGATGTAAAAGAAGTAAGTAGGTAAAAAACTACAAGGTTAACGACAGTTGTAAGAACACCAAATACTATATAAAGAATAACTTCTTTTGTTAATACTTTTTTTATTAGTTCATTTAGTTTTTCCATACTACTCCCATTCTAATCGTAAATTTGTGCTTATTATAACATATAAGTATACCTAAGTCAATAATTTTAATATTAAACTAAAATCGCGAAAAATTGTTAGCGAATGAAATGAGCGATTTTTTTCGCGAAACAACGAGAAGCAACGATTATCGCATTGAGACATGAAAATGTCGCAAGCGATATTTCGTTTGCGACGAGTTTGGCTGGGCTGGCTAGATTCGAACTAGCGCATGGTAGAGTCAAAGTCTACTGCCTTACCACTTGGCTACAGCCCAATATAATAAAATTAGATGAATGTTATCGCATACTGACGTTGTAACTCGCTTTGCTCGAACAACCTCAGCAGCTACAGCCCAATATATAATATAAATTTTAAATGGGGTGGAAGATGGGACTCGAACCCACGGTCTCCAGTGCCACAAACTG
>CAOKMF010000006.1 GCA_948469655.1 uncultured Clostridium sp. | reverse complement strand
TTGCTAAACCAGGAACAATTAACCCACATACAAAATTCAAAGCAGAAGTATATATCTTAACTAAAGAAGAAGGTGGAAGACATACACCATTCTTTAACGGATATAGACCACAATTCTATTTCAGAACAACAGATGTTACAGGTGTTATTGAGTTACCTGCAGGAACAGAAATGGTTATGCCAGGAGATAACATCACAATGACAATAGAATTAATCACACCTATCGCTATTGAAAAAGGACTAAACTTCGCTATACGTGAAGGTGGTAGAACAGTTGGTTCTGGTATCGTATCTGATATCATTGCTTAAGATTTAAGTAAAATATATAAGAACCCGACCCGTCACTGGGTCATAGATTGCGGCCTTAGTACCCCGGAACATTGTTGTTCCACAATAATAAAAATGAAGTCTTTAAGAGGCTTCATTTTTTTTGTAGGAAAATTATGTTAAAAAGGTTGAAGAATTAATATATAAATGATATAATATTATGGTAACAAAAAAGCGCAAATGGCGCAAAGTTGAAAGGAGAGTAACATGAAATTAGTTTTTGATTTCCCGCGGAAGGGCGTAGAACCAAATCTAAAAGGCATCAATGAATTCTTTAACGAGGTAGACTTAATTAATAAGTCTTTTAGAAGGTTCGGTGTCTATTTTGAAGACGTTACTAACAAGAGCGGACATAAATCTGGCAAAGGAGAATCAGAAAAGAAATACAATCTGATATTTAAGTTTTTTGAAAGCAAAAAAAGAGAAAAGACAGAATGTAGAATCGAAATCGAACAGGGATGGTTTGATCTTGGTGTGTCTGCCGAAAAAACCGCTTTTGAGAAAATTAAAAGGGATGTATATTTTTTATCCTACATTGCTGCATTAAGTTTACAGAGTGTAAAGTTTTCAACTGACGAAGAATACCTGAATGTGACAGTGGAACTTGATGATTCTCTCCAAAAACTTATTAATGCTCATAAAAAGCTGATTTTTCCGAAATAGCAAAAAGTGTGAAGAGTATCTCTCAGAAAAAGGGTGGCATTTGCCACCCTTTTTGAATAGGAAAAAATCTTAGATTTATCCTATTCAAAAAAATAAATTTTCTTATATATCTAAATGAACATAAAAAAAGTTGTAAAATTTGGGAGAACATGGTATAATTAACATAAAGCTCAAAGTAGCATAAAATTTGAAAAAGGAGGAAGTTCATATGTATGATGAACGGAACGAATGGGATGAAAGAGATTTAAACGAAGAAGAAAGAGAGGAGATGGAACCCGACAACTGGAAAGAAGGAAAAACACTTTCTGGGGAAGGAACACTTCCTAGTGTTATTTCTTTAATTGCAGTACTTATTGCAGCTATAGCTGTTATCGCCACTATTGCTTTGAACACAAAGTATGATAAAGTACAAAAGGAATGTACCGAAACAAACTTAGCAATTGCTGAGCTTCAAGAGCAGATTTCTAATCTTTCAGGAACACCGAAGGATAGCGACCAGCCGGAGCTTGCACACGAAGATGTAATCACTGAACTGCGGGAAAGTATAACTGAAGCAAAGGATATGGCATCTGAAAACAAAGCTGCGATTTCTGAGCTTGAGAAAAGCTTGCCTACATTGGATGAAACATCATCTGACACCAAGGAGAACGTTTCCGAGTTGCAGAAGGAAATTGAAGGCATACAGGATAAGTTATCTGAGCATGACACAAGTATTTCTGCTCTACAGGGAAAATCTTCTGGTGTAGACACTTCTAAGTATGACAAAGCTATTTCTGATATCCGAAACGATATATCCAAAACGAATGATCGGATATACAATGCGGAAAAGAGAATTGCTGAAGTCGAAAAGAAGACCCAAAATGCAAGCGGTGGTTCGGGCTCTCAAAACACAGACAAGAAAGACGACAAAAAGGAGGAAGACAGCGAGGACAAGTACAGCAAGGGTGCAGATTGCGTTTATTTCTATGACGCAAGAGAGAAGGTTAAGACAGCATACAATTCAGACCAGATTACACGTCAGCAGTTAGAAAAGTATGTCGACAGCTATTTAACCATTTACAACAAGGCGATAAGAAATGAAGAAATCTCGGCTGAAGATGTGAATAGGCATAATAGCATCCTCAAAGACATGCCCACTATAAACTATGACTGGTATCATATTAAGTCGACTGGTAGCGAATACCGAAGGGGCTTAAGGGACAAAATCAGGTATAATGCCTATAAACAGATGGTTTCGTATTATTATGATAAGGACAAGATACCGAAAGACGACTACAATGAGTACAAAAAGAAAGAGGATCAAACTAGCAGTTCCACATCAGAAAACGAAATCAGAGATACGGTAGACCTTGCAAGAAAGTTAATTAACAGGTATATCGAAAATCCTGACAAGGTCATAACATGGGATGACTGGCGCGGTGTAACATCTGTCGAATCTTTTCTTTCTTACATTGATTAAATCTACTATCAAATTATTAATAAAGGCTGAAAGTGATAATTATCGCTTTTGGCCTTTTGCATCTATAATTTTAGAATAATTGGTCAAATATATTGCATTTTTTAAAAATTAATAATAAAATTAATAAGTAATAAATAAACTTAAAAATATAAGATATAAGACAAGGGGAAATTAGAATGATAATATTAGTAGATGCAATGGGTGGAGACAATGCTCCAGACGCGGTCATCAAAGGAGCAGTGAAGGCAGCATCTGAGATAAAATCTGAGATACTTTTAGTTGGAAATGAAGAGATCATAAACAGAAAGGTAAAAGAATTCTTCGGAAAAGAAAGAATAGAAGAAATGGCAAGCAATATAAAAATTCATAATACAACAGAAGTGGTTGAAATGGAAGATACTCCAACTGTTGCAATAAAGCACAAAAAAGATTCTTCTATGGTAGTTCGGATTTAATCTTTTAAAAGAAGGAAAAGGAGATGTATTTGTATCTGCTGGAAATTCAGGAGCACTTCTTACTCGGTGCAACTCTTTTAGTTCGGAAGAATTAAAGGAATAGATAGACCAGCAATTGCTCGGAATACTTCCTGCATATAAAAGCAGATTAATGCTAATTGATTCAGGAGCAAACACAAATTGTAAGCCGATAAACCTTTTGCAATTTGCACAAATGGGCACGATATATATAAAAAATACATATAAAGTAGAAAGCCCAAGAGTAGGACTTTTAAATATAGGAACAGAAGAAACAAAAGGAAATGAGCTTACAAAAGAAAGTTATAAACTTTTGAAAGAAAAATCAGAAGAATTAAACTTAAATTTTGCTGGAAATGTAGAAGCAAGAGATGCTTTTTCAGGAGATATAGACATATTAGTAACAGATGGATTTACAGGAAATGTATTTTTAAAAGCAGTTGAAGGTATTGGAAAATTTGTGAAAAGAACATTAACAGAGAGTCTAAAAAGAAACTTTTTATCAATGCTTGGAGCAATACCTTGTATGCCAGCAATAAATAGATTTGCAAAAACAGTAGACTACAAAGAATATGGTGGAGCATTATTTTTAGGAGTGAAAAAACCTGTTGTTAAAGCACATGGTAGCTCAGATGAATATTTATTCTATTTTACAATAAAACAAGCAGAACAATTTGTAGAAAATAAAGCAGTAGACAAGATGATAGAAGAATTTGAAAAAATATAAAAAAAGGCTTGACAAATTTGTTAATATATAATATCTTGTAAGGGTAAAGTTTGAAAAAAATCATACTAATTCTTTTTCAAACTAAAGTAGTGAAAATAAAATCAGAATGTTATTTAAGGAGGGTATATAAAATGAGTTCAGAAGAAGTTTTCGACAAAGTAAAAGAAATAATAGTAGAACAACTTGGAGCAGCAGAAAGCGCAGTAACACTTGATGCATCTTTTATTGATGATTTAGGTGCCGATTCTTTAGATATAGTAGAATTAATAATGTCACTAGAAGAAGAATTTGATATGGAAATTCCAGATAGCGACGCTGAAAAGATAGTTACTGTAAATGATGTAGTTGAATACATAAAGAACAATCAATAAAATTTATAAAAAAAGCCTAAAAAGGCTTTTTTTTATTGCCAAGTTATTATATAATATTCTAAGCAAAATGAATGAATATTTTTAAAATCCATATAATATTAACAAAAGAAAGGAATGATAAATAAATGGCAAAAGAAGTAAGCAAAGAAGAATTAGAGAAAGTAAACAAAATGATAGATACACTTATGAAAAAAGCAAAAATTGCGTCTGAAAAATATATGGAGTTGGACCAAGAAACAATAGATAATATAACTAAAAAGATGGCTATGGCAGGACTTGAAAATCATATGAGACTTGCAAAGCTTGCAGTAGAAGAGACAGGTCGTCGGAATTTATGAAGATAAGATAACAAAGAATATGTTTGCATCTGAATATGTATATCATAGTATAAAATATGATAAAACAGTTGGTGTTATAAACGAAAATAAAGAAGAAGGCTATGAAGAAATAGCAGAACCAATAGGAATAATTGCTGGTGTAACTCCAGTTACAAACCCAACTTCTACAACAATGTTTAAATCAATTATAGCAGCAAAAACAAGAAATGTAATAGTATTTGGTTTTCACCCATCTGCACAAAAATGTAGCGTAGAGACAGCAAAAATATTAAGAGATGCAGCAATTTCAGAAGGTGCACCAGAAGATTGTATATTATGGATAGAAGAGCCATCTGTTGAAGCAACAAGAGCCTTAATGAATCATCCTGATGTAAATTTAATACTTGCAACAGGTGGAACAGGAATGGTAAAATCAGCATATTCATGCGGAAAACCAGCTCTTGGTGTAGGACCACGGAAATGTGCCATGCTATATAGATAAGACAGCAAGATTAAAAACAGCAGTTACAGACCTTGTGCTTTCAAAATCATTTGATAATGGAATGATTTGTGCATCAGAGCAAGCTGTAATCGTAGATAAAGAAATTTCAAAAGAATTTGAAAAATTAATGAAAGAAAATGACTGTTATTTCTTAAGCAAAGATGAAGTAGAAAAACTTGAAAAAGGAATGTTTAAGGAAGAAAAGTTAATTTCAGAGATTGCAGGACAAAGCCCATATAATATTGCAAAAATTGCGGGAATTAAAGTCCCAGAAAGTACAAAAGTATTAGTTGTACCTGAAACTGGAGTAGGAGAAGGACACCCATTTTCTAAAGAAAAGCTAAGTCCAGTTCTAGCATATTATACAGTAAGCGGTAGTGATAAAGGAATTGAGCTTGCTGAAAAGCTAATTGAATTCGGAGGACTTCGGACATTCAGCTGTAATACATTCAGAAGATGAAGAAACTATAAGAGAATTTTCAGCAAGAGTAAAGGTACGGAAGAATAATTGTAAATTCTCCATCAACACATGGAGCAATTGGAGATATATATAATACAAATATGCCATCACTTACTTTAGGATGTGGTACATTTGGTGGAAACTCTACAACAGCAAATGTATCATCAGTAAATCTTATCAATATAAAAAGAGTTGCAAAAAGACGTGTTAATATGCAATGGTTTAAGATACCAGAAAAGATATATTTTGAAGCGGGTTCTATCCGGTTATTTAGAAAAAATGCCTGATATAACAAAAGCATTTATCGTAACAGATAAGGCTATGGTAGACCTTCGGATATGTTGATAAAATACTTTATCATTTAAGAAAGAGAAAAGAATATGTACATTCAGAAATATTTTCAGATGTAGAGCCAGACCCTTCATTTGATACTATCCAAAGAGGGGTAGAATTAATGAATCAGTTTAACCCAGATGTAATAATTGCTCTTCGGTGGTGGTAGCCCAATAGATGCTGCTAAACGGAATGTGGTTATTTTATGAACATCCAGAAGCAGATGTAGAAGGATTAAAACTAAAATTCATGGATATACGTAAACGTACCTATAAATTCCCAAAACTTGGTTTAAAATCGAAATTGGTTGCAATACCAACCACATCAGGAACTGGTTCAGAAGTTACTTCATTTGCAGTTATAACAGATAAAAAGAAAAATATAAAATATCCACTTGCAGATTATGAACTTACACCAGATATTGCAATATTAGACCCAGATTTAGTAATGAGCCTTCCAAAGAAAATCACAGCAGATACTGGTATGGATGTCTTAACGCATGCAATAGAAAGCTATGTTTCAAATATGGCATCAGATTATACAGATGGCTTAGCAGAAAAAGCAGTAGAACTTGTATATAACTATTTACCAAAAGCATATGAAGACGGAACGGATAGAATAGCCCGTGAAAAAATGCATAATGCAAGTTGTATAGCAGGTATGGCGTTTACAAATGCTTTCCTTGGAATAAATCACTCAATAGCACATAAGCTAGGTGGAGAATTCCATATAGCACATGGTAGAGCAAATGCAATTATCTTACCATATGTTATCAAATATAACAGCACAAAACCTACAAAATTTGTATCTTTCCCAAAATATGAATATTTTGTAGCAGATGAAAAATATGCAAATCTAGCTAGAAGATTAGGACTTAAAGCAGGAAGCACAGAAGAAGGTGTAAAATCATTAATTAAAGCTATTAAGGAAATGAATGAAAAACTTGGTATACCTTCTTGCTTAAAAGATGAAGGAATAAGTGAAAAAGAATTTTTAGAAAAAATAGATATGCTATCAGAAAAGGCGTTTGAAGACCAATGTACAACAGCAAACCCAAGACTTCCATTAGTTACAGAAATCAAGCAAATACTATTAGATAGCTACTACGGAAACGATATAGAATTTTAGAATTTAATTAATAAAAAAAATAAAGAAGCGGGTGCCGTAGCACCCGCTTCTTTATAGCTCATGGTCATCGTCATTGCAGACAACTCTTTCCTTCTCTCTCGGACCTTTTTCTTCACCGAAATGACTGAGAAATTCACGTCTCTTTTTAGCAGTACTATATCTGAAGTCAGAATTCCAGTCTGCTTTTTCAAGCTGGTACAGAGAGTGCAAGAAGTTTACCGTTGACAATGGTTCGATTGTCCGAATCATATTGACGAAAGCGATAGCCTGATCACTGCCAATACAACTTGCAATTTTCACGTAGATATAATAAATCGTATCTCCGTGTAAATCCTGCGGGTTTGTCAAATGAGCTTCGATTTCGCTGCTCAACCCCACTGAACGAATAATATCTTTTGCTGTAATTTTTTCCATGAAGCTTTCCTCCTAAAATATATTCATTCTTAAACAACTGAATGTAAGTCTATTATAACATATATTTACATAAAAAACAAACTTACCAACGCTGTTATATGATTTTTTAATTGACAAGCAATAAAATATATAGCAATATAAATAAGCCTAACTTGCTTAAGAGGCAGGAAGGGGGTAGACTACATAATGGATAACCTAATCTAGTTACTTGAACTGATAGTTATTTACTTAATTGTAAAGAACTTGAAGGGATAGTACAAAAAGAAAAAGGCTAGGAAAGTTTTAAGAGACTTCCTAGTCTTTTCTTCGTCTACATAAATTTTAACCTAATCCTTCGACGTCTTGATGTTATTATAACATCTATTTTATTATATGTCAAATTTTTCATATAATTATGCAATAATTTGGTTTTGATTATTTTATCTCACAATCAGATTTTCTCTTCCGAGCTCCTGTACCTATAAACTTAATAGGGGAGCCTACTACTTCTTCAATTCTTGAAAGATATATTTTAGCTTTTTCTGGAAGTTCATCATATGATTTAATGTTACTAATATCTCCGAAATTTCCGTTCAAATTCTTCATATACAGGAGTGCTATTTTGCAAATATTCAGGCGTTGTTGAAAAATCTGTTGTAACTTTTCCATTATGGTTATATGCAACGCAAAGTTTAATTTTATCAAGCTTTCCAATTGTATCTACATGATTTATTGCAATTCCTGTAATACCATTTACCATTACAGCATATTTTAATGAAACTAAGTCTAGCCATCCACAACGTCTTGGTCTTTTTGTAGTTGTTCCATATTCATGGCCAAGTTCACGAATCCTGTCACCTATTTCATTATTCTCTTCTGTAATATATGGACCAGCTCCAACTCTAGAAGAATAAGCTTTAATAACACCATAAACTTCACCGATATCTCTTGGACTTAAACCAGAACCTGTACAAATTCCGCCGATAGAAGGGTTAGAAGATGTAACAAACGGATATGAACCAAAATCTATATCAAGAAGTGTAGCCTGTGCACCTTCGCAAAGTAGCTTTTTATTTTCATTTATAGAATTATGAAGTAAAACAACAGTATCTACTACATATGGAGCTAAAATTTTAGCATATTCTTTATATTCATTAATTATTTCATCAGCATTTAACTCCGGATATCCAAAAGCTTTGAAAATAACATTTTTGTGTTCAATATTATTTCTTGCAATTTCTTCAAATCTAGGTCTTATGAAATCTTGGACTCTAATTCCTGAACGTTCATATTTATCACAATATGCAGGCCCTATACCACGGCATGTTGTACCTATTTTACCGATTTCCTCTGCTTTCTTCAAGCATTTTATCTTCTACTATATGATATGGCATAATGATATGAGCTTTATCACTAATACGTAAATTATCTACTGTAACCCCGTGTTCTTTCAAATTTGTAATTTCTTCTATTAAAACTTTAGGGTCGATAACAACACCGTTACCAATTACAGCAAGTGTTCCTTTGTTTAAAATTCCTGAAGGGATAAGGTGAAAAGCAAACTTAACTCCATCTACTTCTATTGTATGACCAGCATTATTTCCACCAGTACATCTTATTGATACATCAGCATTTGTAGAAAGATAATCAATAATCTTACCTTTACCTTCGTCTCCATAGAATGCTCCTAAAACGACATCAACTTTTGACATAAAAGACCTCCTATAATTATTCTATTAGCAAATTAATTATCATGCAAACGTCAAAAAAAGTCAATACTAATTGAAAAAAATAGTATATTGTGATAAAATATTTAAGTGATAAAAAAATTGGAGGTTAAATTTATGGAAAAAACATATGTTACACCACTTAGTACACGTTATGCAAGTCGCGAAATGAGCGAGATTTGGTCAGCTGATTCAAAATATAGTACATGGAGAAAATTATGGGTTGCACTTGCAGAAACAGAAAAAGAACTTGGAATAGATATAAAAGAAGAGCAAATTAACGAAATGAAAGAGCATATAAACGATATAGATTATGATATAGTAAGTCAAAGAGAAAAAGAATGCAGACATGATGTAATGGCACATGTATATGAATTTGGAACAAAATGTCCAGGTGCTAAAGGAATAATTCACCTTGGCGCAACATCTTGTTTTGTAACTGATAACGCTGATGTAATACTTATGAGTAAAGCGTTAGAATTAGTTAAACAAAAGTTATTGCTAGTTATAAGAAACTTAAGAGAATTTGCATATGATAATAGAAATGTAACTTGCCTTGGATACACACACTTCCAACCAGCACAGCTTACAACAGTAGGTAAAAGAGCAACTTTATGGCTTCAAGATTTGCTTGAAGATTTAGAAGAATTAGAATTTGTACAAAGTCATATGAAGCTTTTAGGATGTAAAGGTACAACAGGAACACAAGAGAGCTTTATGAAATTATTTAAAGACGAAGGAAAAGTTAAACAAATAGATGGAAAAATTGCAGAGAAAATGGGATTTAGCAAAGTGTTTGCAGTATCTGGACAAACTTACACAAGAAAGTTAGATACAAGAGTTTTAAATGTACTTAGTTCTATTGCACAAAGCGCATCTAAATTTGCAAATGATATGAGACTTCTTCAACATGAAAAGGAATTAGAAGAGCCATTTGAAAAAGGACAAATTGGTTCGTCTGCAATGGCATATAAGAGAAATCCAATGAGAAGTGAGAGAATTAATTCTATTGCAAGACATGTTATGGTATTATCTTCTGACCCAATGATTACCGCAGCTACACAGTGGCTTGAAAGAACTCTAGATGACTCAGCAAACAAGAGAATTTGCGTTCCAGAGGCGTTTTTAGGAGTAGACGGTATACTTACACTATATGCAAATATATCTTCTGGAATTGTTGTATATCAAAATGTAATCAAAACAAACTTGATGAAAGAATTACCTTTTATGGGAACAGAAGAAATACTTATGAAAGCTGTTTTAAAAGGTGGAGATAGACAAGATTTACATGAGAAGATAAGAATATATTCTATGGAATCTGCAAGAGAAGTTAAAGAATTTGGTAGACCAAACGATTTAGTAGATAGAATAGCAGAAGATAAGAGCTTTGGGTTTACAAAAGAAGAGATACTTGATATTTTAAACCCAAACAATTTATGCGGAAGAGCACCAAAGCAAGTAGAAGACTTCTTAAGAGAAGAAGTTGATCCAATACTTGAGAAATATGCTGACTTAATAGGGGATATAAATGTAGACGTAAATGTATAAAAAATGAAGAAGCTCGGCGATGCCGAGCTTTTTTTATATTAAAATTTCTTTCCTGTTAATTTCTCATATGCTCCTATATATTTTTCTCTTGTTGTATTTACAACATCTTCAGGAATAGGAGTAGGGTTTTCTGCATCCCAGTTATTTGAAGTTAACCAATCACGCATATATTGTTTATCAAAACTTTTTTGAGAACGTCCTACTTCATAATCATTTGCTGGCCAAAATCTACTAGAATCAGGTGTTAGAACTTCGTCAGCTAACACTAGATTACCATTTTCGTCTAGTCCAAATTCAAATTTTGTATCAGCAATTATTATACCTTTTGATCTAGCATAATCTGCACATTTTGAATAGATTTCTATTGTTTTAGCTTTTACTTCTTCTGCTAGATCTTTTCCGATTAAATCACATACTTCTTCAAAGCTAATGTTCATATCATGTCCTTCTTCAGCTTTTGTTGTTGGTGTAAATATGGCTTGAGGAAGCTTTTCAGATTCTTTTAAACCGTCTGGAAGTTTTATACCGCAAACTGTACCATCTTGTTTATAGCTTTTCCAACCAGAACCTGTAATATATCCTCTAACAATACATTCAACAGGTAACATTTTTAATTTTTTAACTAGCATACTTCTATCTTTAAATTCTTCTGTCCTAAATTCTTCAGGGAATTCTTCAAACTTTGTTGTGATTATATGGTTTGGTATGATATCTTTTACAAAGTCAAACCAAAATTCAGAAATTTTATTTAAAACTTTTCCTTTATCTTTTACCATTACAGGCAAAATAACATCATATGCTGATATTCTGTCAGATACAACCATCATAAGACGATTTTCATCTACTTCATAAATTTCACGAACTTTTCCACTACTAATTTTTTTCATTTTAAAATCATCCTTTCTTAAATTATTTTATTAATATACAAAATAACTTATTATTAATTTGCATTATTTCTATTTCATTTGTTTTAAATATTCTTCATAACCTAAATTTTGAAGCTTCTCATTTTTCTTTAAAACAGCTTCATTCATAGATGCTTTATAATCACATATTTTGTTATAGATATCTTCATTACTTGTACTCAAGATTGTTGCAGCAAGTATACCTGCATTCTTAGCACCATTTATTGCAACTGTTGCAACTGGTATTCCTGAAGGCATTTGAACTATTGAATATAGAGAATCTACCCCATTTAAAGTTTTAGACATTATTGGAACGCCAATAACAGGGCAAGGAACTTGAGCTGCAAATACACCAGGTAAGTGAGCTGCTCCTCCTGCACCTGCAATAATAACTTTAACTTTTCTCTCTTTTAAACTTTTTGCATAACTTGCTGAAGCTTCAGGACATCTATGAACAGATAAAACTGTTATCTCATAAGAAATTCCCATATCATCTAAAAATTTTGCAGCATCTTTCATAATAGGTAAGTCAGAATCGCTTCCCATTACAATTGCAACATCAACATTTTTTTCCATAAAAACCTCCTTAATTTTAAATGTGCAAATTAAACACATCCACGTTAACACAAAATTTTAACTAAAATTTTTAACAAAAGATTTTAAAGCTTCGACTAATTGTATCTTTTCAGCATTTTGGACACGAGAAGATAAGTCTTCAGGTGTATCGTCTTTCATAACTTTAACTCTTGTTTGCATTATTGTCGGACCTCTATCATATTCAGAATTAACATAGTGAAGTGTTACTCCACTGTATTCTTCTTTTGCTTCAATTACAGCTCTATGCACATTCATACCATACATTCCTTTTCCACCATATTTTGGAAGTAGGGATGGGTGAGTATTTATTATTGTATATTTTGATAACATATTTTTTCCAATAAGTTTTAGGTAACCTGCAAGAACGATTAAATTTACATCTATTTTAGATAAAACATTACATATTTCTTCATCCATTTTTTCAGGATCTTTTTCTTGTATTACATATGTTGGAATTTTAGCTTTCTTTGCTCTTTCTAGAGCAAATGCTTTTGGATTATTTGAGACAACAAGAGAAATGTTTGCCTCTAATTTTTTTTCTTTGATAGCATCAATAATACTTTGAAGTGTAGTACCATTTCCTGATGCAAAGACTACTAAATTGTACATAAGGACCTCGATTCTTTTTAAGTTATATATTTAAATTCAAATTACAAAAAATCTTAATTTTAAACAAAAAAAGATTTTTTCTTGCAAAATAAATTATAATACGGAAAAGGGGAAAAGTCAATTAAAAAAGGTTACAAAAAAAGATATGCTTCATAAAAAACATATCTTTATAAATTTTACTAAAAGTCTTTTTCTGAAATATTAACAGCTTCTTTATTAAATCTAAATAATAATTTTAGTTTTTGAATTAATCTTGAAATAAAGCTTGCTTTTATAACAGTTAAAGCTGTAACCTTCAAAGGGTCAAATTCATATCTTTTTTCAAGTTCTTCCATTTTATTTATATAATATTCATTATAAAAATTATCACTTCCGAGAAGTACCAACTAAGTTTTTAAATAAATATAATTTGTTTCTATAATTTTCTATAGCCCTTTGACTGTAAGTTAAATTTATTGAATTATCAAAATAGCTTGTAAGTATTATCTTTTGTGTTTCCAAAAATAAATTTTTGATTTCAGATTTTTTTATATCTATTTCTTTTGATATTTTATTAACAAAGGTTTCATCTATACCGAACGTTATCCAAAGAAGAAAATAGACTTTCTAAATCTCCTTGTGCATCTATCAGTAAATCAATATTTTTTTGTATTTTGTTAAATTCTTTTTCAGATGTTAGTGATATATATATATCTTTAAAATTATTGTTAGAATGAAGAGTGCTATCAAATAAAACATCTTCACCTATGACATAAGCCATTTGATTAACTAATGCACATTCTAGAGGATAGTATGTAGGAGTGTTACTTTGCAAATTTATATCAAAGTATTTTACATTTTCATAAGAAAGATTTAATGCTTTAGCAGACATAAGCTGAACAGCAGCTTCATTTAAGCCTACTCCTGGAAGATTTGATCCACTATAATCACAAAGCCCAAGCCTTATGATATTTCCTTTTTGGTCACGTTTTTCTTGTAGATAATGGATGCACTCATGAACTGCAACGTCTGTTAGATTATTTACATCTAAATTGCAATCAAAATAAATTGAGTTGTTTTTATAAAAGTATTTGGCTGAAATGCCGATTTGGGAGTTTAGCAAAATACATGTTAAGTCTAGAAAGTTTCATAAAAAGGTCATTTGAATTTAAGTTAAGATTAGGAAAACCTTTTGATAAAACACTTGCAATATTTTTTGCCAAAGAATTTATAGAAAGTGTGTCTAATGGCTTAATTATTTCAATTCCTTCCTTTTTTAAAATTTTCTCAATACCCAAAGCGTATTTTCCTCCTTTGTATAATACTTGTCTATTATACAATAGGAACTTTACATATAGGTTACAATCACATTACATTTTCGTTACAAGTTATCTTAGGCAGGACATATTTAACCAAGTTTTTCGTAATTTTGCCTTAAAAAATTTACTTGACAATTCATGCAAAACATTGTATATAATATTATAGTACATTTTTTCATATGTACTGTTCAAGAAATTTTAAATCAATGCATCTTAGGACATAGCATAAAAATCTTTCGGAAATCATCCAAAAAACAATCAAACAAATAATAAAATAGGAGTGATAGTATAGAAGAATTAGTAATAAAAAATGAATATACAAATGAAGAAATTAGAAGTTTAATTTATACAATAAGAGGAAAGCAAGTAATGTTAGATAGTGATGTAGCAATGCTGTATCATTATGAAACCAAGAGAATAAATGAGACCGTAAAAAGAAATATTGAACGTTTTCCAACAGAATTTTGTTTTCAATTAAGTAATATTGAATATGAATCTTTGAAGTCGCAATTTGCGACTTCAAACACTCGTGGAGGAAAACAGAAAATACCTTATGTTTTTACTGAAAAGGGAATTTTAATGCTATCAGGATTATTAAAAAATGAAATTGCTATTGAAGTAAGTATCAGAATAGTGGAAGCATTTGTAGAAATGAGAAAGTTTATATCAATAAATGGACAAGTATTTGAAAGATTAACGAATGTAGAATATAAATTACTAGAACATGATAATAAATTCAATCAAGTATTTAACGAATTGCAAAAAAATAAAGAACAAGAATTTAAACAAAGAATATTTTTTAATGGTCAAATTTATGACGCATATAGCTTAATCATAGATATTATTAAAAGAGCGAATAGCAAAATTGTAATTATAGATAATTATATAGACGACAGCATTTTAAAGATGTTAACAAAAAAGAAATTGAATGTAGAAGTGGTAATTTTAACTTCAAACAAATCCAATATTCAAAATTTAGATATCCAAAAGTTTAATCAAGAATATCCAATTTTAAAAGTAGCCAAAACAAATAAATTTCATGATAGGTTTATTGTGATAGATAACAAGGAAATGTATCATTTGGGAGCGTCAATAAAAGATTTAGGTAAGAAATGCTTTGGAATAAATAAAATTGAAGATACTCAGATAATAGAAAGAATATTAAAAGAAGGGTAAATAAAAACTCAGCGAGTCCTGTATAGGATATAGCTGAGTTTTCTTGATATAATCTTATTTTACAACAATATTATAAATCTTATTCTTTACATATATTTCTTTCACAATTTGCTTTCCATCTAGCAAGCCCGAAATTTTTTCATGAACAAGTTCTTTAACCTTTGCTTCGTCTTCGTCTACACTAATATTAACAGTTGCTCTTAATTTTCCGGTTTACCTGAACTGGAATTTCTATTTCATCATCTTTAGTTTTTTCTTCATCATATGCAGGCCAAGAACTTTCTGAAATCTGTTTATTATTTCCGAATTTTACCAAATAATTCTTCTGTAATATGTGGGGCAATAGGGTTTAGAAGAATTAAGAATGTATTAAATTCAGCAGTATTAATTCTTTTTAACTTATAAAACTCATTTACCATAGTCATAAATGTAGAAACAGCAGTATTAAATTTCATTTCTTCATAGTCAGAAGAAACTTTTTTAATAGCTTTATGCATCATTTTTTCAAAGTCCTTAGAATATTCATTTCCAGGAACAAGAATTTCAGTTAAATTCCAAACTCTATCTAAGAATTTAGCACATCCACGTAAACTTTCCATAGACCAAGGTGTAGATTGGTCAAAAGGACCAATAAACATTTCATAAGTTCTGAACGCGTCTGCACCAAACTCTGCAACTATTTCGTCAGGGTTTACAACATTACCTTTTGATTTAGACATTTTTTCTCCGTTGTTTCCGAAGTATCATTCCATGAGAAGTACGTTTTGCGTATGGCTCTTTTGTAGAAACGACACCAATATCATATAAGAATTTATGCCAAAATCTTGAATAAAGAAGGTGAAGTGTCGTATGCTCCATACCACCATTATACCAGTCAATAGGTCCCCAATAATCAAGTGCCTCTTTTGAAGCCAAGCTATTTTCATTATGTGGGTCCATATAACGTAAGAAATACCAAGAAGATCCAGCCCATTGAGGCATTGTGTCAGTCTCACGTTTAGCAGGTTTTCCGCAATGTGGACATGTTGTATTTATCCAAGCATCTAACTTCGCAAGTGGGGATTCACCGTCTTCTCCAGGTAAAAATTCTTTAACTTCAGGAAGTTTTAAAGGTAAATCCTTTTCGTCTAATGGAACCCAACCGCATTCTTCACAATAAACCATAGGAATAGGCTCGCCCCAATATCTTTGTCTTGAAAATACCCAATCTCTTAATTTGTAATTTACTTTTTTCTCACCAATAGAATTTTCTTCTAGGTATTTTATAACTGCAGAAATTGCTATCTTTACATTCATTCCATTTATAAAGCCTGAATTTATAAGAATTCCATTATCTGTATCAATATAAGGTTCATTCTCTACTGATACATTATTTTCTTTATTTGTAATAACTTGTTTTATAGGAAGGTCAAACTTTTTTGCAAATTCATAGTCTCTTGTATCATGTGCAGGAACAGCCATGATTGCACCTGTTCCATATGTTATAAGTACATAGTCTGATACCCAAATAGGAATAGCTTCATTTGTTAAAGGATTTATAGCTTTTATTCCTTTTATCTCAACACCTGTTTTATCTTTTGAAAGTTCAGTTCTTTCGAAATCAGATTTTTTTGAAGCTTTAAGCTTATATTCTTCCACTTCGTCTATATTAGTTATTTTTTCTCTCAATTCGTTTAAGATAGGGTGCTCAGGAGAAACTACCATATATGTTGCACCAAACATTGTATCAGGTCTTGTTGTATATATAAGAAGTTTTTTGTCTGTTCCTTCAATTTTGAAATTAACGTTAGCACCTTCGCTTCTACCAATCCAATTTCTTTGCTGAATTTTTATTTTTTCTAGGTAATCTATATCGTCTAAGTCAGAAATTAGTCTTTCAGCATATTCAGTAATTTTAAGCATCCATTGGCTTTTTTCTTTTTGAATAACTTCTCCGCCACATCTTTCACAAACGCCATTTACAACTTCTTCGTTTGCAAGACCAACTTTACAACTTGTGCAATAATTTATTGGCATAGTAGCTTTGTAAGCAAGTCCATGTTTAAATAATTGAATAAATATCCATTGAGTCCATTTATAATAATTAGGGTCAGTAGTGTTTACTTCTCTTGACCAATCAAAAGAAAAGCCTATTGACTTTAATTGTTCTCTAAAATGATTTATATTTTGTTCTGTGACAATGCTTGGGTGGATATTATTTTTAATTGCATAGTTTTCAGCAGGAAGACCAAACGCATCAAAACCGATAGGGTAAAGTACATTGTATCCTTCTAATCTTTTCTTCCTTGCGATTATATCAAGTGCTGTATAGCTTCTAGGGTGACCAACATGTAGACCTTGTCCAGAAGGATAAGGAAATTCGATTAAGCCATACCATTTCTTTAATGTATAGTCATTTTTTGCATTAAAAGTTCCTTCATTTTCCCATTTTGTTTGCCATTTTTTTTCTACTTCTTTAAAATTATAAGCCATAGTTACTCTCTCCTAAATTAAAAAATTATATTTATTATATAACAAAAAGCTAAAAAGATAAAGTGGTAATTTGAAAATTATGAAAATTTATGTTACAATCTAAAACAGAGGTATTTTATGAATATATTAGAAGAAACAAAATTTTTAATGAAAAAATATAATATTACTGCATCAAAATCTTTGGGGCAAAATTTTTTGATAGACGATCAAATTATAGATAATACAATAAGTTCAGCAAACATTGGAAAGGACGACTTAGTTATTGAAATAGGTCCAGGACTTGGAACTCTTACAAATAAACTTTTACAAAATGCAGGAAAGGTTATTTGTATAGAGCTAGATAAGAAAATGATAGAGATTTTAAAAGAAAGATTTTTTTTATTTGATAATATAGAAATTATAAATGAAGATGTATTGAAAATAGACTTAAATAAAATTATAGAAGAAAAGGGTTATAAGAATGTAAAAGTTGTAGCAAATCTTCCTTATTATATTACAACTCCAATAATAATGAAGTTATTAGAAACAAGAGCTAAATTTGATAGTATAACTGTTATGGTTCAAAAGGAAGTTGCAGATAGATTATGTGCAAAAACTGGGACAAGGGAAGCGGGAGCGATAACTTATGCAGTAGAATATTATGCAGACGCTAAGAAGTTATTTTTAGTTCCAAATACTTCATTTATACCAATGCCAAATGTAGAGTCAGAAGTTATAATGCTAGAGATAAGGCACAATAAATTTGAGAATGTAAAAAATGAAGAGTTATTATTTAAGATTATAAAATATGCTTTTATGCAAAGGAGAAAAACTCTTACAAATGCACTTCAAGGAATGGATATATCAAAGGAGAAGCTAAAAGAGATTTTATATAAACTTGGAATAGACGAAAGAGTTAGGGGAGAAGCTTTGAGTTTGGAAGATTTCATAAACATAGCAAATGAAATTTAGAAGATAAAATAAACCTTGTAAATGCTGATTATATATGTTAAAATTCTTATAGATATATAACTTTCCTGGAGGTATATTTTAATGCCGAAAGGAGGTAGTCATATGCCAATAATATCTAAATTTTATGGGATAATCATTAGGATGTACAATAATGGCGAACATAACCCACCGCATTTCCATGCTGAATATCAAGGATACAACGCATGTTTCGATTTGGAAGGTGAAATTTTGAATGGGCAAATGCCTAAAACCCAGTCAAGACTTATAAGCGCATGGGTTGAATTACATAGAAAAGAATTAATAGCCAATTGGTCTCTTGCAATTAATGAAAAACCATTATATAGAATATCCCCTTTAAAATAGAATGGAGTTGATAATATGAATAGTGAAATTTGCAAAGGTAGACCTGCATATTGGGCTGTAACAGATGTAAAAGCAAAAAATGATTATACTTTGATTCTTACTTTTAAAGATGGAAAAAAGAAAATTTATAATGCATTACCTCTTCTTAAAAAGGAAATATATGCACCACTCAAAAATTTGGCTTTCTTTTTAAATGTTAGAGTAAGTGGTGACTCTATAGCTTGGAGTGATGATATAGATATAGCACCAGAACATTTATATGAATATAGCAAAGAAATAAAGGCATAACCTTTATAGCAAACTTGTTGAAATGCAAAACAATAGAGCAGTTATCTTTTTTTGAGATAACTGCTCTTTCCAAATTTACTCAACTGTTACTGACTTAGCCAAATTTCTTGGCTTATCTACATCAAGTCCTTTTTCCTTAGACACATAGTATGCTAGAAGTTGAAGCGGAATAATTGAAAGTACAGGAGAAAGGAAAGGATGCACTTTTGGTATAGTAAATGTATTTGGGAATAACTTTTTATCTATATCTTGATTTGTTATAACCAAAGTCTTAGCTCCCCTTGTAATTACTTCTTGAAGATTACTAATAGATTTATCAACAAGTCTTCTGTCAGTTATAATACCAACAACGGTTACATCATTTTCAATTAGTGCAATTGGACCATGTTTTAATTCTCCAGACTGATAACTATCTGAATGTATATACGAAATTTCTTTTAATTTTAAAGAGGCTTCTTGAGCTGCAGCATAATCTATTCCACGACCAACAAAGAAAAGGTCAGTTTCTTTATAAATTTTCTTTGCAAAGTCTTTAATCATATCTGTATTTTCTAAAATCATACTTACTTTAGAAGGAAGTTCTAATAATTCTGATTTTAAATTACCAATCATTTCAGTCTCTGGAATCTCTAACGTTTCTGCAAAATGAATTACAAGTAGCACAAGCAAAGTAATTTGAGAAGTGTATGCTTTTGTTGAAGCAACTGCAATTTCAGGGCCTGCATGAGTATACAAAGTAAAATCAGCTTCACGAGTTATGGAACTTCCGAATTACATTTGAAATAGCAATTGTTTTACATCCATATTCTTTAGCCTTTTTTAAAGCAGCAATAGTGTCAGCAGTTTCTCCAGACTGACTTATACAAATAATTAAAGTATGTGAATCTATAAGAGGTTCTCTATATCTAAATTCAGAAGCTATATCAACTTCAGTTGGAATTCCAAGTAGTCTTTCAAATATAGGTTTAGTAGCTATTCCTGCATGTGATGCTGTACCACAAGCGACAATGTATATTCTAGATATATCGGATAAATATTCTTTGGTTAAAGATATATCATCAAAATCGCATTTACCATTTTGAGCAATTCTTGTACCTATTGTTTCTCTTATTGAGTTTGGTTGTTCATATATTTCCTTTAGCATATAATCTGTAAAATTACCTTTATCAGCAGATTTTGCATCCCATTCAATAATTTCAGGTGTTCTACTTATAACATTTAAATCTGCATTATAAAACTTAATTTCATCTTTAGAAAGTTCTACTAAATCTCCATCATTTAATATGTATATGTTATTTGTATAATCTAAAACTGCAGGGATGTCAGAAGCGATATATTTATCTTCTCCATTTACTCCAATAACCAAAGGACTGTCACGTCTTGCTACAATTATCTTGTTTGGTTCTAGCTTTGATATAGCAGCAATTGCATAACTACCTTTTAAGTCTTTAGTAGTATGGCTTACTGCTTTTATAAATCTATCTTTTGTATCAGTTTCTTTTTTATAGTAATAATCTATTAGATTAGGGATAACTTCTGTATCAGTTTCAGATAAAAAGGAGTATCCAGCATCTGATAGAAATTTTTTAAGCTGAGTATGATTTTCTATAATTCCATTATGCACAACTGCAAAATTATTATAAAAATCTAGATGTGGGTGAGCATTAGTAGCCGATGGCTTACCATGAGTTGCCCATCTTGTATGAGCGATACCAATGCTTCCATTTAAAGTATCTATATTATCAGCATTTTGCAAACATTTAACTCTACCTTTACATTTTATTTGAGAGATATTATTATCTTCAATAGTTGCAATACCTGCTGAATCATATCCTCTATATTCTAATTTTAAAAGGCCGTTTATAAGTATAGGACGTGCTTTAGATTTTCCAATATATCCTACAATACCACACATATTCATATCCTCCTTAAAAGTCATATACGGTATTATATAATATTATCATAGAAGGTAAAAAGTAGCAAGTCTATATAAATTAAAAAATTATTAAGTTCATAAGTGTTAGTAAAATTGCACCTGGAATGCCTAAAATACTAACAAATATTATTGTGAAAAAATTTAGTCCTATATGAAAATTAAATAACCCACCTATAAGATTAATAAGTAAAATTATTAAAGCACCTAAAAAGGAATTTAGGAAAAGTTTAAAGATAAATTTGAGTGGTAATATAAAAATTCTGCATAGCACGAAAATAATACAAAGTCCAGATATATATGTTAAAATATTAATAAGTTCCATGTTATTCACCTCGTCCGTTTTGTACATACTATGTGAAAAACATGGAATTTATTACATTGCAATATCTGAATTTCTAATTTCAATTTGATCTAGCATACTAACAATAAGACCAGATTTTTTAGCTTTTTTTAGTAGATAATTATATTTAGATTGAGTTGCTTTTATTTGATATAGGTAATAATCGATAAGGTCACCGTCTGCAAATTCATAATTATTATTAGCAGTTATTAAATCTTCTCTAGTTTTTATAATACAACTTATAAGATCTGTATTTTCATTATCCTTGTTTCTTGAAATAAAATATCCGATCTTTTACATATTTTTCATAAATCATGTATACATTTCTCCTTGTAAATAAATAGATTACTTTCTAAAAATTAGTAATAGTGTATGCAAAATAGGAAAGAAATATACTAATAAAAAAAGACTAACGAAAAGTTAGTCTAGTGTATGTAAAATATTTTCAACATAATCAAGCATAGGTAATACATTTTCATTATCTGCATTAAGATAGAAAAAAGTTTCCCCAGATGGAGTTTCATATACATTAATGTGAACAGAGCCAATGCTTTCTCCTGCAATAGGCATTTTAAATCCCCCTTTTTTTCATTAGTACAACGTCAAAAATTATAACACAAATAAACTAAGAAAAATGTCGAAAATACCAAAAGTTTCCAAAAGTGACAAAAAGATAAATAATTCTAACTTTGCGAAAGTAACTCGTTATATCTTTATTTAAGTATTTCTATGATAAAAGCATGGTGCGTCGAAATGATAGCCATACTCCTTATATGTAAGGGTAACTAAATTGGAAACAACATATAGATTTAATAATAAATAAATCTATTGCATTACTATTGCATACTTTTAACAGAAAAAATGATAAAAAACAGAGAATGCATATCTCTGTTTTCTTACACTGGTGCCGTTGGCGTAGTTATCTACAACTTTTTTTTGGCTCTCCTCACGATTGATACAAATATCAATCAATTTATTAAAGTATATCATATTTTTTATAAATTGCAATAATCTTATAATAAAATAGTTAAAAAATATGCAATATCCCCTACCATTCATTATAATGATAAGGGATATTTTCTACATAAGATAAGCTTTAGTTTTTAGTTTTCACTTTTGACTTTATATCTTCTCTTATGCTCTTGGAAGCAACCTTGATTTCCTTTCCACACTCTGGGCAAGTACAGTGGAATGTTCTTGGACCATAGTCAACATATATTCCATCCATTTTTCCAGTAGGGTGAGATTTTGCATACATATCATCTGCTCCCTCAAGGGTAATGATTGCATTGCAATTTTTACAGGTAACATCAAGCTCCCAATTAGGAATTGTTCCGTGTTGTTTAATTTTCATAAAGCATTCCTCCTAAATTTTAATCTATTTTAATTATATCACATAAAACACTAAAAATCAAATTATGTAAAATAAAAAATACCACTTACACATAACATTAAAAATACTTTTAATAATTATTTAATATTATTAAACAAAAATAAACCAATTTTATTTCTTTCGACTTGTTTCATCTCCATAATTTTAGCCATTGTAAACATTACAAGTTTATATTTTGCAAAGTTTATCAATGTTGTTCTATATTCTTCGTCTACTTCTTTTAGCATAGTATCAAATTTTTCATACATTTCAGTTTTATTGTATAAAATATTAGCCCAATCACTTGTAGTTAAGCAAATTCCAAGTCTTAATTTGTCTTTTATATCCATATTTTTAATTATATTTATTACATCTTCAACTTTGTTTTCTCCCATAACTTTTTTCTCCTTTTAAAATCTAGTATCATTATTTTTCTTTTTATTCTTATTTTGCTTGTTTTCATCTGGTATAGTTACTCTTCTAGCAATATTATTTGCAATTTCATTATCGTTGTTATCGAATATGCCATTTTTATATAGGTCATCACTAACAATTTTATAGTTATTATCTTTATCATAGCAAATTCTTTTGTGAAAATGGCTCATAATACTATGCCAAAATCCTTTAAATTTCTGTAATTCTTGTTTTATCTTTTCTTTTTCAGCTTGTAATCTGCCTATAATCTTGTCTTTAGTAGATAGTTCATTTTTTAGACTGTTAATTTCATTATCTTTTAGTTCTATTTCATATTTAAGTGAACGATTTTCCCTTTCTATTTCAAAAGCAGAATGTTCAAAATCTTTAATAGCCATATTTAAGTCATTTACATTTCTAACAGTTTTGGTAATATCTTTTACGTCATTTGTGTAATTTTTGATTTTTTGGACATCTTCGTTTGAAATAACCATATTATTTTTGTTTAGTTTAGTAGGTTTTAAATTGCTTAAAATTTTATCTATATCTTTACAAGCTTTTTAGTTTGAGTATTAGCTTTTTCAAGTTTTTGTTCTTTTTTAGCTAGTTGTTTCTTAATTTCTCTATAATTGCCCATATCATTAACATTGATGTCTTGATTTCTGCCTTTTTGCTTTTGTTTTAGTCTAGTATTAACTTCATAAAACTTGTTATATGACTTAATACAAGCATTTCTCATTTTATCTTGTATTTCAGTAAGTGTTGTTTTTGTAAACAATTTACTTTTTCCCACTTGTTTTCTAATTCCTCTAGTACAATTTAAAGCTACTGGAACACCTACAATGTGCATATGAGGAGAAGTTTCGTCAAAATGTATTGTTGCATTTGCTATCTTAAAATCTGGAATAATTTTTATTAAATCTTTTACTTGCTAATTATAAACATCAACCATTTTAAATCTATATCTTTCATCTTTATCGTTCCAAAAGTCCATATCTCCAAGTTCTATTATAATTTCACACGCAATATCATTTTGAGATTCACATACTTTTGTAAAGTAATTATCTATTTTTCTATCATTTCTAGTTTGCTTATTGTTATATTCAATTCTAGCTTGTTCAAATTCTTCTAAATATATTTGTTTAACATCATTTACAATATCACTTGTCCCATATATTGTTCTAATTAGTTCTCTTTGATTATCATAATCTCTTAAATTGTGTTTGTTTACATCTGATAAATCTTTTGCATTTTGAATTGCATTATTAGATAGAGAAGTAGTACCAGATACATTTTCTTTTGCAACTTTCTTTGCTAATTTACTTTTGTTTTTATCACTACCCAAGTGAAAAGAATATGCTAATTCTTGCTCCATAGAATCCCTCCTTTGAAATTTCTTCGTAGCACAGGACTTTGGCTTTGCCACAAGTCCTAACCCCCTATATGTTATGACATACTATCATAACATGGGGTCTCTGCGAGGCAATAAATTTTATCTCACAGAGCTAAAATTTATTCAAATTAGCTATCGCCACTTTCATTTTTACTTCGTAAAAACAAAACGTGCCACGTTAATTTGTTTCTTGTGTATTTTCTTCGCAGAACTTTACTGGCTTTACACCTACTGAAATAGGAATAGGCTCTTTCATATAAACTACACTATCGTTACTTTCATCTGGTATATAATCAAAAGCTGTATCTATTTCTTGCATTTGAAATTTATCTTCTTCATTGATGTAGATTATTCCAAATCTATAAGTTTCCATTTTATTATCTGGATCTAATTTGTAGTAATCTTCTAAAGGAAATACTCTAACAATAGCAGAGTTATCTTCAGCAAAGTTAAAATAAAACATTTGCTTATCAACATAGTAGGTTGCCTCTGTATAATGAACATCATAGTATTGTCTTAATCTCATAATAATTTCGCCGACTTCTTCCTCTGGTAAGTAATTGCTAAATCTTACACTACCAAGTACATTACCTAATATCATAGGTTTTGTAGTATCTATATAACCATTATCATATAATTCTTGACAAGGTTTACAAATTGAGTCTCTAAAATTGATTTGTGTTACAATTACTTCATTACCAACTAAAGCAAGTTCTATATCATCAACATATTTCATTATAAGTTCTGCTTGTTCTGTTCTTGTATAATCTTTCCAAGTTTTAGTTCTTGCTTTATATTCTTTCTCTAGCTTAACCTTGTTTATAAAATCAATATCTCTTTTTAGTAAAATATCTTTTGGAGTAAATTTTAGTTCTTCTGTGCAATCAGTAGTTGCTAGTTTGTTCTGTAATTCTTCAATAGCTTTTTCAACTGTTTTCTTTTCTTCGTTATATTCTTTTAGTTCAAAAACTCCATTGATATATGCCTTTTTTATTCTTTCAAGTTTATTGTTTTGTTCTTTTATTTCTTTTTCTAGTTGTTCTCTAGGCTCGTCAAATTTTTGCTTTATCATAGGCAAGAAGAATTGATTTACAACAGAGTCGTATTCTACTAATTCACTAATAAACTGATTGAAATAGTCATTTATAACTTTTTCTTTAAACTCGATTTTGCAATCATTACAATAATAGTAAAAGTAGGCATTGCCATTTTTCTTTGTAGTAGCTTTTCCTCCTAAAACTCTGTTACATTTAGGACATTTTAATTTCTGTAAGTATAAATATGTCAATGTTCTTTGATAACTTCTTGAATTTTTCTTTTTTTGTACTTGACAGTCAGACCACATTTCTTTTGATATAATAGGCTCGACTACATCTTCATAATAAGTGGGGTGTTTTGTTCTTTTTCCGTGAACAAAATCTCCTTTATATATTTCATTTTCAAGAATAGTTTGTATAGTTGAATCTCGCCAATTATCTTTTTCTAATACTTTTTCTTCATTGAATAAGTTGCTTATTTTCTGATAAGAATAGCCATTATAGTATAAGTCAAATATTCTAACTACAATATCTTTAGTAGCATAATCTATTACTAGCCTTTTATCTTCGTGTTTATAGCCTAATGGGGCAACGTGGGGAATATGTCCTGACTTTATTGCTCCTGCTAGTCCTACTTTTGTTCTTTCGCTAATTCTCTCAATTTCATTTTGGCTTACACTCATTAAAAGTCTTGAAATCATTTTACCATTTGCAGTTGTAGTATTTATTTCATCATTAGCACAATCCAGATAAGCATTATTGTCATCTAAAAAAGTTATTAGTTTTTCCCAGTCACATATACTTCTGGTTATTCTGTCTAGTTTTAGAGCAACAATAGTATTTATCTTTTTAGATTTAATATCATTTTTTAATCTTTCAAACTCTGGTCTATAATTACCAGTTTTAGCACTTATTCCAGCATCTTCGTAATAATCTACTATCTCATAACCTTTAAATTTGCAAAAAGTTTCTAATCTTTCTCTTTGTTCTGGAAGACTAAATCCCTCGCGGGCTTGATCTTCGGTAGAAACTCTCATATATAATCCACATTTTTTCTTTTCTTCGTTCAATTTTTAAACCTCCTTATAAAACAAAAAGAGACATCAAAGTACACGAGTACCATTGACATCTCTTAAATCCATTTATCATAAACTAAAATATAATAATGCAATATAATATAATCTTTTCAAAGTACTCATATATATAACTCTTGCCGAGTAAATATAAATTTTTATTGATTATATTATACTACGATTTTAAGAAATGTCAAATATTTACAATTATATATTTTTCAAATATTCTTCTAACTCTGATAATTTAATCTTTTTAGTCAAGTTAGTAATATAAATGTCATTTGAATAATTGAAAACTAAAAAAGTAATATTTTTGATAATCACTCTATGTGGCTCAATATATGTAAGATTAGTTCTCTCTAATTTTCTAATGCTACCATTGATAAAGGTAGGAGTAACTTTTGAAAACTCACATATAAATTCAAGTCTCTGTTTTAGACATTCCTCAAATTCTAGTTCTTGCTTAATTATCTGCATTTTTTAACACCATCCTTTCGTTTGGATGATTTTAATATTGTTTTTAAGCAACAAAAAAATCAACCAGATTTTATTTTCTGATTGATTTCTGTATCAATTCTGTTCAATTTAGTTCGAACAGATACGTCGTTGGTGCGGATGAGAGGACTCGAACCTCCACGTCGTTGACACTGGTTCCTAAGACCAGCGCGTCTGCCAGTTCCGCCACATCCGCATTTATATTGAACAGTATATATATTAGCACATTTCATAGTTACTGTCAAGATAATTTTGAAAAAATGTCACCACGAAAAAACAAATTGACATAAACATATTATGATGATATAATTGTGCTACTCAAAGTAAGTTGAAAATCTAAAATTTCCCATGTAGATTATATCTATATGGCTAGTGCAAAGGAGGAGCAATACTATATGAAAGAAAAAGTCATAATATTCGCAGATGTTGATAATACTTTGCGAACACCGGGAGAACCAATGAGAGAACGGGTCAAGGAATTAATTCATGAGATTATTTCATTAAGTACTCTCGACACAAAATTCATATATTGCACAGCACAACCATGTGCATATATGACAGGTGCAACTACTGAATGGCAAACAAATGGAGCTTGGATTCTTGGCTCAACAGGATCTGTTCTCTACAAAGGAACTACTATGCCACCAAAAGAAGGATGTTCAATTATTCACTTTACTAAAGAAGAACTTGAACAATTTCGGACTTTTATGCAAATCATGCGTAAGCAGTTACCAAAAGATATTTTTTGGTCTCCAAATGGAGAGGCAAATGATTTTGTCTCTACACCATTTTGGAATGAGGACATGAAGCTCAAGGAATACATACTAAATGTGTTTTTTGAATGTTGGAAGACACTTCCGCATGATAAACTTAAATACTTTGAGAACAGAGATGCAATTGATATTATGATTAGTTCTGTTGACAAAGCAAATGGTATGAAATGGGTTTCTGAAATGTTAAATGTACCAATTTCTAATTGTTATGCACTTGGAGACTCTGACAATGATTTGCCGATTTTACTAAAGACTCAAGAGTTTTCCAAAGACTATGTAGTAGGCAATCATAAGTTTAAAGGAGGATATGAGCCATCTCATCGGTTTGGAACCGGAAAATATGAAGAAATGCTTGATGCATTGCTTCGAGATTTATCTTTGTACTAAGTGTTAAGCTGGTGACAGATTTTACTAAAGTCACCAGCTTAACTTTTATATATTTTATTTATAGGTAAACTTCTTGATATTTATATGAAATTATGTTACAATTAAAAACATAAGATGAGTTGAAAGGTTCATTATCACCTCATTTTGTATTGAACTTGCAAGTATTGGCACAGATGCTTGTATAAGGAATTACAAAGAAAACAGTTTTGGAGGAAGAAAAATGAAGAAATCTAATCGGTTCAGAGTAGGCCTACTTGTAACAGCCGTAATTATGGCTTTTTTTGTGCCTAATTACGCACAGGCAAAAGAAGGAACAATCCTTCCTAAGTACTATCGAGAAATAGTAGAAGGGATAGATGTTAATCCATTATACATTTTCGATAGGTCAAAAAGTATGGAAAAAACATTTGCAGTGGAAGTAGATAAAATTTTATATAATTTATCAGAGACCGATACTACAAATAGAGTAGAGCTTGACTCAAGTAAATTATGGTTTTCGCTAAACCAAGTTGCAGAAGAGTACAATAGAATAGTACTGGTTTCCGATTTGTGGGATGCATCAGATGAAAAGCTAAAGCCTGCATCAAATATGAGGCTTAAGGTTGTAGTTCCATACTTTAGCGATAATGAAGAAGCAATAAAACACATCGATGATGTAATATGGAATGATATCCTTCCGTATTGGACCGATTCAGAAGTGGTCGTCATATACTTAGACGGCGCAACCGACATGCATGACAATGAGAGCATGAGAGATTGAGTTTA
Organism: uncultured Clostridium sp.; assembly: GCA_948469655.1. Lineage (GTDB taxonomy): Bacteria > Bacillota > Clostridia > TANB77 > CAG-508 > JAAWPK01. The sequence continues at coordinate 56,758 of CAOKMF010000006.1, read as the reverse complement.
GAAATATAGTTTGTGCCGACTATATTCTAACATAACTAGACACTTTAGGGAAAACTCTAAAGTGCCTAGTTATTTTTTTGTATTGCAAATAACAAAAAAACATGTTATTATATAAAAATAATTAAAATGGGGGAAAAATTTTAATTATAAGGATGTTGTAAATGAAATCAAAAAACAAAATTTTACTTCTAGTATTTTTAAATCTAATTTTTATATTTCGGTTTTGTCCTGAAAAATAAATTAATAATTATTCAAAAAAATGTAGAAACTAATAATTTTCAAGAAGCTTTAAATATATCATATGTAGAAAATACCATAGATGAATATGAAAAAGAGCAAATAACAAATTATATAAATGATAGAAGGTATAAAGTAAGTATAGGATATTATGATATCAAAACCCAAAATACTTTTTATTATAATAGAGAAAAAATTTACTATGGAGCAAGTTTAATAAAAACTTTGGATGCTATATATTTATATGATAAAAAACTTGTAACAGAAGAAATAGAAATCTATATAAAAAAAGCTATATCTGTAAGTGATAATAAAGCACATGAGTATTTGATGAAATATATAGGAAGAGAAAACTTAAAAGAATATGGTATTCAGTTAGGAGCAAAAAATACTTTGCAAAGAAAAGGAAACTTCGGAGACACAAGCATAGAAGACCAAATGATTTACATGAAAAAACTTTATTCTATGATAGAAGAAAATGAAAAGCTAAAATCATATTTTATAAATGACTATGGGAACTATATGAAAATAGATAATGTTACAAATCTTCATAAATATGGTTATTCTAATAAGTATTTTCATGATGTAGGAATATTTTTATGTGATAATCCATATATCCTAATAATTCTTACAGAACATGGAAATGGAGATTATGAAGATGTAATAAGAAATATATCAAGTTTAATATACAAATATCATGAAGGAAAAAATAAATAAAAATTTTTAAAAAAACTATTGATTTTTAAAAGAAACCATGTTAATATAATAAAAATCAAATCACAAGAATTATCTTTTCTATTATTCTTGTAAAAATTTAAAATCAAAAATGGCAACCATTTGCCAATCAAAGAATTATCAAAATTATTCTTAAAAAATACCAAAATTTAAAAAGAGGAATATTTATGAAAAAAACAATTATTGTTTTGCTATTATTTTTGTGTGCTTTTTCTGGAGTTATCACATCTTTTAAGTATGCAAGTTTTAGAAGCAGAGAACAAGAAATAAAGCAAGAATTGGAAAATGTGAAGGAAAATATAGACGAAAAGGTGCAAGAGGAGCCAGTATTTAAAGATGGAATACTTGGTATGATTGTAATTCCAAGTTTGAATGTTGAAGCAGAGATAAAAGAAGGAACAGGACCGGAAATTTTAAAATACTTTGTTCGGACACTTTGAAGAAACACCTTTATGGAAGCGGAAATGTCGCACTTGCATCACACAATGAAGGCTCATATGCTCACTATTTTGGGAAAATTAAAGACCTTAAAAATGGTGAAGAAATAATATATATTACAAATATGGGAGAAAGGAGATACGAAGTTTTCGAAAGTAAAATAATAAAAGAAACAAATGTAGAAGTATTAGAAAATACAGAAGAAAATACAATAACACTAATAACATGTGAAAAAGGGAAAAGAGATTATAGAAGGTGTGTTATAGGAAAAGAAAAAATATAAAAATGAAAGGAAAATTAAAAATGAAAAAAAGGATATTTATAATATTTATAATGATAATGCTTATCTTTGGTACTAGTGTACAAGCATTAACAGAAGGTGCAAATTTTAATATAATAGGAACGAGAATTACGGAATTAGATGGAGCAATTGAGATATCTTCTGATGAAGATATATGGGAAGATATATCAATTACTAGATATTTAGCAGGTGGTATATATATGTATGAAGTAGGACCAAAGACTAAGAGTTTAAACAAAATAAATTCTGGAATGACAGAAAAAGATTTAAATACTAGAGACGATTTTATAAAAATAATAAAAAATGGTAATAAACAAGAAAATATAAAAAAATATGGATTAAATAATGAAGAAGATTTATATATTGCAACAAAAATTGCAATAGACTGCTATATACATAATTATTCTGCAGAGGAAGTAAGTAAACACTATAATATAAAAACAGGTATAGAAGATACATTAAAGGAAAGAGCTAAAAAAATAATGAATGCTGTACCACAGATATTGGAAGAAAAAACAGAAGAGATAAATAGAATGCCAAGAAAAATAAGAGTTACAAATATCAAAGGTTTTAATGAAGATGATATCAACCCCAATTATTATTCACTAGAATATAAAGTTACAAAAGAAGGAGATAATTTTTTAGGATATGATGTATCCATAGTGGCAAAAAATCTTGAAAATTATTTAGTTACAACTCAGAATGGTGAAGAAAATAAAACAGAATTTAAACCTGATGAAAATGTTTTTAAAATAATGATACCAAATGAATATAAAGACTTAGAATTTGAAATGGAAGTTCACATTACAGGGAAATACAAAGATGAAAAAATCTTCAGAGCAGTAGGTTATTTGGATAATCTAGAGACACCAGAAGAAGCTTCAAGTGAATATATAATATATGAAGATGGGGTATACGAAGAAAATGCAGAAAGCATTATATTCACACATAAAAAAATAGAAGATACTGAAAATGGTGAAGATAAAGTAGACAAACCTGAAAAGCCAGATGATGGAAAGCAAGACGAAGAGGAAACGAATAAAAAACCTAATCTAGCTGACAAAGAACAAAATGAGGATGAAAATAAAGAAGAAATAAAAGAAGAAGAATCAAATAAAGAAGATACAGAAGTAAAAGAAACAGTAAATGATAGTATTACCAAACCTAACGTAGCTAAAGAAGAAAAAAAGCTTCCAAGGACGCGGAAATGACCACTTTTTTATCAAATTGTTTTTAGCAGATTTATTTATATTTGCAATCTCAATAATTTTTATTCTAAGTAAAAAGAAAAAAAGCAGACCGCTTTTTCTAAACAGTCTGCATATCCAAAAAATTTTAAAGAATAATACAAATTAAGCCACCACTGCCTTCATTTACAATACGTTCTAGTGTCTCTTGAAGTTTCATTTGAGCATCTTCTGGCATTCTATATAATTTATTTTGTAGTCCTTCATTTACAAGTTCGTGTAAGCTCTTACCAAAAATGTTAGACTCCCAAATTTTCTTAGGGTCTGTTTCAAATTCAGAAAGAAGAGAAGTTACAAGTTCTTCTGATTGTCTTTCAGATCCAACAATTGGTGAAACTTCTGTTGTAATATCTGCTCTTATCATATGCATGATACGCTCAAAACAGACACATATTTTTTTAAGAAAAGGTGGTCAGCTAGGAGCAGGAAGAATGCATACTACTAAGGAGATCAAATACGAGATTGATTTTGATATAGATTAAATTTAATAATTACAAGAGTAGTTTTAAATGTAGCTACTCTTTTTGTATTAGAAAAAACGAGTTAAGTAATTTGTCCGAGTAGAAATAAAAACGGCACAAAATCGAACGTCGTGCGAATGGAGAAAGGAGTGTGAGGCAGTGTAAAAGTTAGTTATAGAGAAATATGATAAATGTCTAATATAGAGAAAAAGTAAAGAATGGAGGTTTGAAAAGATATGGGACATAAAAAATATTTTTTAACAAGTGAATCTGTAACAGAAGGGCATCCTGACAAAGTATGTGATTTTATATCAGATTCAATTTTAGATGCTTGCTTAGAGCAAGATGAAAATTCAAGAGTTGCAGTTGAAACTCTTATATCAAATAATAAAGTAACAATAGCGGGACAAATAACATCAAATGCTATTATTGATATTGAAAGTATAGTAAGGGAAAAACTAAAAGAAGTAGGATACGATGATGAAAAAACTACTATGGATTATAAAACTTGTAATATAGATATAAATATTACAAAGCAAAGTAATGATATAGCAATTGGAGTAAATGTTGGAGGGGCAGGAGATCAAGGTATTATGTTTGGATATGCTACAGATGAATCAGAGGACTATATGCCATATCCAATAAGTGTTGCACATAAAATTTCAAAGCAATTAGCTGATGTAAGAAAATTAGGAGAGATTCCATATCTAAAGCCAGATGGAAAAGTTCAAGTAACAGTAGAGTATATGGATGATATGCCAATAAGGATTGATACAATTCTTATATCTACACAACATTTAGATAACATTGACATAGAAACTTTGCAAAATGATTTATTGAAAAAAGTTGTATTTGCAGTTGTAAATCCTGATATGATAGATGCAAATACTAGATTTTACGTTAATCCAACAGGAAGATTTGTAATTGGAGGAGCTATTGCAGATACAGGTCTTACAGGAAGAAAACTTGCAGTTGATACTTATGGAGGAATTGCAAGAAATGGAGGCGGAGCTTTCTCAGGAAAAGATGCAAGCAAAGTTGATAGATCGGCATCATATATGCTAAGACATATTGCAAAAAGTGTTATTGCAAATGGACTAGCACAAAAATGTGAAATACAGATGTCTTATGGTATTGGAATAGAAAAACCATTATCAATTTATATAGATTGCTTTGGAACAAATAAAATTTCAGAAGGGTTAATTATAAAGCTTATAAAAGAAAAGTTTGATTTAACTCCAAATGGTATTGTTACATATCTAGATCTAAAGAAGCCAATTTATAGTAAAACAACAAATTATGGGCATTTTGGAAGAGAAGGATTTACTTGGGAAGAAGTTGTACAAATATAAGAAATAGACTTCAAAACTATTAAAAATCATTATATAAGGAATGGAGAAAAATAAAATGGAAAAAAATAGAAAAACCTTAAAATTTAATAAAAAAACTTTATTTTTAAATGTAGAACACTATATATTTAATGAAGGATTAGCAGTAACTGCTAACACGAAAAATGATTTTTATGGAGATATAACAGTTAATTTAGGTGGTTATTCTCTTGATAAAAATGAGGCATTTATTAGTTCAATCACAAAGGATTGTGGACTTGAGAAAAAATTGATCGAAGAAGGAATTATAAAGAAAGTAGTCTGTACAGTTAATTATAATATGGGGAAATATGATCGTGTTGTTTTTGACATTGAAAAATTAAAAGAATATGACCCAAAAGGAGTAAAAGATTATCAGAGCCTAGAAGATGAAGAAGAATTTGAATAAGACTTGCAAAAGGAATGTAAAGAGAGTTAGAATGCAACAAAACTTTTGCAAAGTCTTTTTTTTAATTGAGAAAGGAGTGAAAAATGGGAGGAAGATTAGACTATGAAGAAAGAAAACAAAAGAGAATAGCAAGGTACAATGAATATTCAGAAAAAGCAAAGCAGAGATCGTTAGATTATAGTAATTCTACAGCTAATAGAATTTTGATGTCAACACCCGGACAACCAATAATAAGAGGTCATCATTCAGAAAAAAAAGCAAGAAGATTGCACGAGAGAGCTTGGGAAGATATTAGAAGATCAATTGAAGAAGATAAAAAAAGTAAATATTATAAAGACCGAGCAGAGTCAGCACAAAGTAGCACGGTAATTTATAATGACGATCCAAATGCAATTGAAAAATTGAAAGATAAATTACAAAGGTTAGAAAATGAAAGAGCAAGTATTAAAGCAAGGGAACATTCGACATGGGAACTTACAAATATAGGGGCAAGGATAAGAAGCACAAAAGAAAGAATAAAACGACTAGAAGAACAAGAAAATTTAGAGTTTCATAATATAGAGTTTAAAGGTGGAAAGGCGATTCATAATAAAGACATAAATAGAATCCAATTATTATTTGATGATAAGCCTAGTGATGAGATTAGACAAGCATTAAAAGACAATGGATTTCATTGGTCACGATATGAAGGAGCTTGGCAAAGAGAATTTAACAAAAGAACTGTTTTTGTAACAAAAGATTTAATTGTAAATGTATTAAATAAAAAGAATGAAGAAGAGGAGAACGTAGAATTTGAATAAAATGGATTTATTAAAAGAATTTGAAGATATTTTATGTCATAATCTATTTTGCTATTCAAAGGATTGGTTAATGAATACACCTAAAGAAAAGTATGTTAAACAATGGAAAGAGACAAAAGAGAAAATAAGCCTTGTAAAAGAAATTATGAAAGATGTAAAACTAAATATACAAGAAGATATTTGGTATCTAGTTAGAAATGAAGAGCTTGAAGTTCTTGGAAGTTTCTCTACATTAAATCAAGCAATTGTTTTTGCAGAAAAAAAGAAAAAAGAATATATGAGAAATTGCGATAGTTCAGAAGTATGGGTCGAGATAGAAGGAGAATCAGAAAAAATATATATAGCAAAAGATTATGAAAATGAAGAGACAGAGGAAATTGAGTAACTTTTTATAATGCTAAAAATTAAAACAAAATAATAAAAAAAGAAAAGCAGAAAGAAGGAATAAAAAATATGAGTTTTACACAAGACCAAATAATGAAAATGTATCCAAATACACAATATTATGTAAGAAATAGTAATGGAGGATTATTAGCAGGTACACATGATCTAAAAACTGCAAAAAAGTATGCAGAAGAATATAAAAGTGAATATTTACAAGATGCTCTGACTAAAGAATTAGGAGTTTATGTATATGACAAAAAAGGAAAAAATGTTTATGTTGCTAAAGGAAAACAAAATAATATTGAAAGTGAAACAACAGAAGAGTTTGAGTGATTTCATCGATGTAGAACGATACTAAAAAATAATAAAAATGGTACAAAATTGATTCTCGTGCAAGAGAATTCTAGGAGGTGAAAGTAATGGGATTAAAAATGAAACTTAATATAGTTAATAAACATGAGTACGAAGAAAATGAAGATTATAGAGAAATCGTGATAAGAATTCCTAAGGAAACAGAAAAATTAGAACGAGATTTTAAATATTTAGGATTAGATTATAATAATTTATCGATTCAAGGTACTCATGTATTAAAATGTGAAGTAATTGATACAGAAAATTATAGTTTTTCAAAAGAGATGACAAGAGAAATTTTAAATATAATAGATAAGGCAACAAATTTAGGATATACAACACCATATCAAGATATTAAACAAATATTTGCTATTATAAATACATTAAATGAAGAAGATAGAGAGAAATTATTAGCAGTCTTAGAAATGAAAAGCGAAGAAATATCAAACATAAAAGATGCAGAAAAGTATGCAAGTCATTTAGATAGCTTTACGCTTTATAGTGATGTTAAACTTCCAGAGAATTATGGAAGAAGAATAATTGAAGACGGCGAAGTTTTTGTTGATGATATTATGGATTATATAGATTTATCTAAATTAGGCGAGGATTACTGCAATGAAAATGGTGGAAGGCAAACAGATTATGGATTGATAATGCAAACAGAAATTTTTGATTTGGATAAACAATTAACAAAACAAAATGAAGATGAAGAAGAATTTGAATAATTTTATGGATGTGTAAATTTATACTAAAATAAAAATGACACAAAATCGATTCTTGTGTGAGAGAATTCAGAAAGGGAAGATAAATATATGGGATATTATAGCGATTTAAGAATTTCAATAACAAAACGAGATTACTTATCTATGATAGAAAAAAATAAAGCAAGTTCTATTGATTGCAACGACTTACTTCTTCCGGATAATGCAATAATAAAAGAGTTCAAAAAGGATGGAAATAGTTGCATATTAATACAACTAGATAGTTTAAAGTATTATAAAGAATTTGAAGCGGTACAACAATTTGAAGAATATTTAAGTAAAACTAGAAATGGATATGTATTTCTAAGAATTGGTAGTAAATGGGATGACATTGAATATAGAAATACTGCAAAAATTAAAGCATTAGAAGAGCCATTTAAATTTATAGAGATGATAAAGAAAAAAGCAATAAAAGAAATTACAAATAAAAAAACAAAATATACTAAAACCAAAATGGAATATATTTATACCGACAAAGATGATATCTTAGAATTTTATGAAAGTAATAGTAAAATTTATAATGATATTAAGGAACAATACGATCAAAATATTCAATTTAAATTATTTCTAAATGTTGATACTAATGAGACAGAATCACTTAGTGTATTACAAATGAGAAAAGCGGATGAAGATACATATTCAGAGATAATAAAAGAATATATACCAATAGAATCAGCTTTATACTATTTGGGGTATCAAGATGAAGAAGAGTTGTTAAAAGAAATAAATGAGAGCGAAAAAAGTGAAGAAGAATTAGAATATTAGAAAAAGAGAGGTTATTGTAATGTCAAAAATAAAAAAAGTTAGAATAAATGATATAAGAGATGCAACTTATGATGCTAATTTGGATACAGAATATCGAGAGGCAATGGCTCATAGTATAATGGCTTTAGGATATGTAAGTGATACACCTTTAAATTTATGTTTTGGTACACCTGAGCAACAAAAAGAAATAAAAGAAGTTGAAGAAAGACCATTAAATTCTAATCAAATAAGTGAAATAATACATTTAATGATGTATGAAATGAGAAATGATTTTCAATATGGAAGATTCAAACCTGTTGCATTAAAGTTTTTGGATATTTCAGAAAAAATGCGAAATATGGATCAGAAGCAAAAAGAATTTAATAGTGGAAAAGAAAAGCCAAGATGTAACATTCATGAAGCAGGTGGTAGTATGATTGAAATAATAGGACTAGCATCAAAAACATTAAAGAAAAATAATATGTTTGATGAATCAAGGGAAATGATTGAGCGAGCAACAATGTCATATAGTTATGATGAGGCTTTAGATGTTATAAATGAATATGTTGAAACTATTGATAGAAATCAAGAAGAAGAGGAGGAAGAAGAATTTGAATAAAGAACTTAAAAAACCAAAGTGTGCTTTAATTGGAGAAGATGGAAATATTTTTAATCTAATGGGGATTGCATCAAAGATATTAAAAAGAAATGGGATGCGAGAAGAAGCAAAAGAAATGTGCGAAAAAATAACTAAATCAGGGAGCTATGATGAAGCTTTAAATATTATAAGTGACTATGTTGAGATAGTTAGTCAAGAAGAACTAGAAGAGGAAGAAGTTTAGAGATATCTATTTGATATCTAGTAAAATAATGCGTATCTCGCTAAAAGCCACGCTTTTAGGCTGTTATAGGGCGATGAGATATCGCCCTGATCCTGCAAAATTGCTGTGGCAATTTTGATTTCTTAGCAGGAGAAGAAAGAAGGAAAAGTTGAAGGAAAAAACAGAGGAGAATAAATTAGTTACAATTGTAGTAAGAATTCCAAAATATAAAAAGAAAATGTTACAAAAGCTTGCAACCAAACAGGGAAAATATGAATCAGATATTATAAAAAGTGGAATTGATAAAGAGTTAAATTTACAAATATATAAAGATAACTTAGATCTTATAATCAAAGAATTAGATAGTATGCTAGATGCAAAGCTAGATCCATTTATAAAATCACAGCGAAAAATAAATGCAAAATATCTAAGAACAAGTGCTGTTAATACATATTTATTAGGAGAAGTCTTTCAAAAATTATTGGGAGATGATATGAGTAAACAATTTATTTCTATACTCAGCAATGCTCGTAAAAAAGCAAATTATTATATTAATCATGATACGGAAAATATGACAAAGAAAGACTTATATGATTTTTATACAATAGGAGAAATATATCGAAATGAATAATGTAGTATTTCTTTTTGAGAGTTTTAATCCTAATAAGAAAACAACATTTTTCAAACACAAAAACTATACAAACTATTTGGCATATAGTGAATATGCAATAAGAAATAAAAATACAAATCATGGTTTATTTGGAAAAATTGAAGGTTTTCAAAATATACAAGAGATGGAAAATATAGAGCCAATTAATAGACACATAATTAATTTAGCAGAAAACAAAATCCCAATTTATCGTTGTACAATATCACTTGACGAATATGATGCAGTTCGATTTGGATATGATACACAGGATAAATGGAAAGAGATGTTTGACAGCAAATTAGTTAGTCTTGCTAAAAAGATGAATATAAAATATGAAGATATACAATACACAGGAGCAGTTCATTTAGAAAGTGGACATCCACATTTACAAGTTATGGTATGGAGTAAACAAAGGGATAAAATGAACTATTATATTGATTATAATAGAATTAATGAGATGAGACATGAATATACAAACGTAATATTTAAAGAAGAGTTAATAGAGCTATATAAAGAAAAAGATATTGCCAAAAAAGGAATAATTGAAAAAAATCAATTATTGCAGAAATTAAAAAATGTAAGCTCAGATCCGAAGTTTATGAAAGATATGTTGCAGTATGAAAAGGATTTTTCAAATAAAAAATTAATAAAAAGAACATTAAAAGATGAAGAATTAAAACAAATAGCAAAAGACCTTTTATTACTAAAAGCAGAATTAAAAAACACACAAGGAAGTATTAAATATCAATATTTAAAAAAATATCCAAATATTATTAAACGAGTAAATGATATATCCAATAAAATTATAGAAATGTCAATAGATTGTAAACATGAAAAATCAAACTATATTTTAGCAAAACAAAAAATTGTTGCTTTCAAATATCAGGATAATAAAAGAATACAGAAGGCACAGCAAGAAGAAAAGGAAAAAGCTGAAATTGAAATTTTAAAAATAATAGGAAATCAGGTTTTAAATCTTGAAAGAATATTATTAAATGAACACGAAGAATATTCACAAGCGAGGTATGTTAATTATAGTAGAGACTTAATTTGGGAAATATTTAATTGTATATATTTTTCTACAAGGCAACAGGAAAAATATATTAGAAAATTTGAAGTTAAATATAAAAAGAATTTATCAAAACAAGCAAAGAAAGAATTGGCAATACGCAAAAAGAATAGTTCTTATTTGAATTGGCAAAATGAACAATGAAAAATATTTAATCATATTGATTTATTATAAAATATGTATTAATATAAAAAGGAAGGTAGGTGGTAAAATGGATTGCAAGAAAGAAGAAAATACAAAAGATTTTAAAGAGCAAAAAGAAGAATTTAAGAAATGTATAAATGACAATTTTGAAAACTTAGAATATGTAGAAGAAAGCGAAAATATAGAAGAAATATAGAAAAATTGTAGAAAAGCATTTATAAAATTAGTAGATACTTTTTATGTATAAACAAAAATTAAATATATAGCTTTAGAATAACAATAAGTAAAGTAAGCGGAAGATAGTAATTAAGTTTAATTATTAAATTTCACAAGTAAAGGAATGCAGAGTTCCAAACAAAGGAGAATAAAAATAAACAGACGAATATTAATAGTAATTGCATTAATATTTAGTGTATTTGTATGTGCATATTTTTCAGTAAGCCTACACTTTATATTAAGTAATAACTTTAATGACTTATTACAAATTAATATAGAATCAATAGTTACAACATTACTTACAAATAAAAGAGTGCTAATAATCTTTATGGTATTAGAGATTATTGTAGCATCTTTTTTATTGCTATTTTCAAATAAGACAAAAAATATTTATCATAGCGATCAAATAAAGCTAACAGACAAAATAGAAGTCCCAAAATATGTGGGTGAAGGACAACATGGAACATCATGGTGGTTAGATAAAAAGGATTATAATAAAATATTTAAATGTAACATTATTGATTCAAATAAAAATTATAAAAAAAGTGTTTTTGATTCAGGTGGAGTAATAGTTAATTTCGAAAAGGAGAACAACATTGAAAAATATTATTACATAGACGATAATTTGCATTTGCTATTGGTTGGAAGCTCAGGATCAGGAAAAAGTCGCTCAATAATTATCCCAACTATTACAATGCTTGGATTAGCTCGGTGAAAATATGTTTATTAGTGATGTTAAGGGAGAATTATATTTATATACAGCAGAAAAATTGCGAGAGCTTGGTTATGACGTAATAGCATTAGATTATATCAATTTTTTAAAGAGTAACTGGTATAACTATTTAGATATTATTATAAATGCAGTGGAAGATGACAATATTCCACTTGCAGAAAGTCTTATAAATGATATAGTAAATATTCTCGTAGAAAGTAATGATAAAACAGAACCTATATGGAAAAATGGAGAACAGTCTGTAATTAAAACAGCAATTATGGCAGTAGTATTAGAGAACAAAGGCAGGAGACAATATCAGACATTAGCAAATGCCTACTATTTTGTTGCAGAGATGTTCAAAAAAGATGACGAAGGAGAAATGTTAATTGATAAATACATGGAAACAAAAGAAGCGAACGATCCTATCAAGAAATTCTTTGCAGTGGCTCGGAACAGCTCCAAGTAAAACAAGAGGAAGTTTTGTCGCTGCAGCACTTTCTACATTGCAAATGTTTATAAATGAATATGTTGCAAACAATACACAAAAATCAGATTTTGACTTAAGAGATTTTGCAAAGAAAAAAACAGCTATTTATGTTTTATTACCTGATGATAGAGAAACATACCATAAACTTGGAAGCATACTTGTACAGCAACTTTATACTTCGCTTGTAGAGACAAGCAGGGAGCAAGGAGGCGAGTTAAATATAAGAATGAACTTTATTTTAGATGAGTTTGCGAACTTTACTAAAATAAACACATTTCAAAGTATGCTAACAGTATCTCGTGGAAGAAACATAAGATTTATAATTTGTTTGCAAAGTTTTGCACAAATAGAAGAGAGATACGGAAAAGAAGGAGCACAGAATATTATGGATAATTGTGTGTGGATGTATCTAAAAACAAGTAACATTGATACAGCAACAAAAGTTTCAGACAAGCTTGGAACTTATACTTGTCAAGCATATGGTGAAAGTAGTAATACAAATATAAAGTATGACAATTCGAGTAGTAGTATGAGTCTTATATCAAGAAAACTACTTACACCTGATGAAGTTCTTAGAATAGAAAATCCTTATGTTTTAGTAATGGTAGCAGGCAAACCGCCTGCTCTTTTATATGTGCCAGATATTTCAAAAATGTACTTCAATAAATTAAATGGTATGGGAACAAAAGAAGAAAATCAGATTTTAAGAATAGACAGAGAAAACAAAAGAAAAATCAGAGAATTTACAAAAATCAAAATATGGGACATTTGGAATAAATACAAGGATAGCGATGATGATTTTTATGATATAGATAAAATAAGAAGTAACCTAGAGGTTATGGATGGAAAGGGTAATGATGAAGAATAAAAAAGAACAATTAAAAAATATAGGCAAAGTAATTTTAAAAGTAGTTGTTTTAGCAGTGATTCTATTAATTACAATTAACCAAGTAGCTTATGCAGGAAGTTTGGAAAGTACAAAACTTGTGCAGGGCACAGAAAAATTAGTTGATGCAGTTATAAGTTGGCTTGTTGGAATAGGAATCACAATATGTGGTGGATATTTTATTTACTATGTATATTGTTTAAAAACTAATGATGAGGGAGAAAGAAGAAGAAATATGCAAAATATCAAAACTACATTAATATGTATGGTTTTAATAACTTGTGGTTTAGCACTTATAGATGCAATTCTATCTTTCTATAAATAAAGAAAAGTAAGTAGAGGTGATAAAAGATGGCAGATATGCTTGTAGAACTAATTGAGAAATTTATAATAGGATCGGAGGCAACACTTAATTCTTTATTTAAAAATATGACAAGTTTAGTATTTTTTATAGAACGAGAACTTGGTGGAATTAAGGTTGCAGATGGAAACTATATAAATTTCAACAATATATATGAAACTGTATTTAATTATGCAATATTTTTGCTTGTAATAGTTTTTATAGGAAAAGCAATAAAAACATACTTTATGATGAAAGAAGGAGATGCAGAACAAAATCCATTTTCATTATGTATTGGTATGCTTAAAGCAGTAATAATAATGATTTGTTTTAAAGAAATATATTATATCTTTGTTGGAATAGTACAGGAATTTTTAGATAGTATTTTAAGTACAATACAAATTCAAGGAACTAATCTCGCAGAAACTCTAACAGGAAATATGGGAGGAGGCATCTTTACAGCAGTTGCTTGCTTAGTTCTCCTTATTGTATGGCTTATTTTAATTTGTCAATTTATTATGAAAGGAATTGAGATGCTAGTAATGAGACTAGGCATACCATTCGCAAGTATCCGGACTTTTAAACTCAGACGAAGGGGTATTTCCTGAATATATTAGAAACTTTCTAATGACGGCATTTACATTGGTTGTGCAATTAGCATTACTTAATTTATCAATTTTAACATTAACAAATGGTCATTTAATTTATGGTATAGCAATTGCAATAATATCTACCAATACACCAATGATACTAGGCAAATATATGATAAGACCAAGTGGAAATCCTATAAATTCACTAGGCAATACAGCAAGGTCAGTTAGGTCATTAATACCAAGATTTGGAGGTGGAAGAAGATAGAAACATTAAGAAGTATAATAGAAATATTGAGAAATTTAGGAATAACAATAGCAGGAATAATGTTTGTTATTTTAATGATAAAAACAGCTACAGATGTAGACAATAAAGCGAAATACTTAAAACTTGCAAAACATTTAATGATTGCAACTGTACTCATAACATTATCATTAACATTGGTAGAAATACCAAAGTATTATTTTGGCAGTACAGTAGAAATAACAGATGGTACAAATATAGAAATGACATTTGGAAAAATTGAGGACAAAGATTGTCAAGGGCGAGAAGTAGTAAACATTGATGGCAGAAGATATGTAGTAACAGATACAAACAAAAAAATTATATCAATGTCAGATAGTGAGCCCTTAAGTGAAGCTTATGGAATAAATATAGGTGGCAATATGGTGGAGAATATAAGCTATTTAAGACCATTTGGAGAATGTCAAGGCTTTTGGAAAGGATTCTATGCAAAAGTAGAATATTACAGAGATTCAGAAGGATGTATATTTCCATCAAAATCTACATACGCAGAATATCAAAAGATAAAAGAACAGTCAAAGAGTTTTACTAATAATGGTGGAGATGGAGCACGGAGGAGGTGCGAATCGGTGGTAGATAAAAAAACAATTAAAATACCAACAGAGATAAAACTGAAAACAGAATTTTTTGATGGATATGGAATGTCGGAATTAATAAAAACAATAATTGTAGGAGTAGTAGCATCTGTTGTGGCATATATAATATATTTATTTACACATCAAAGTTTAATTCCAACATTTTTTGTATTAGGTGCAATTGTAGTAAGTGTAATATCATTAATCAAGGGACAAAATAACTTTTCAATGGTAGACATGATAAAAAATGTTATTAAATATAATCTTATGCAAAGAGAGTATAAGTATAGAAGAGGTGATTTTTATAATAAACATATTAGATAAAATAAGAAGTAAAAATAAAATATCATTAAATGAGTTTTTAAATATAAAAGACATACCAAAAGAGAAGAATTATCTTACTACATTAGATGGTGAGATAATTCTTTTTATTAAAGTAAATCCAATTAATGTTGATCTTCTATCAGAAGAAGAACTAGAAACAAAAATGGATTTAATGAGCTTAGAATTTTCGAACGAGCAAAATCCATATAAAATATTAGTAATACCAAGAACAGTAGATATTTCAGAGCATATTCACGAACAAGAAGAACTAGAAAAAACTTGCAATGATGATATAAGTACAAAAATTATCGAACAAAGGATTAAATTTACAAGCAATTTGGTAGCTGATAAAAATATTATAGAAAATGAATTCTACCTATTAGTATGGGTAAAAAACTCGGAGGATTTCGAAACAGAAATAAATAAAAGAGCAAATACCTGGATAACTAGATTTAGAAATTGTGAACTAGATGCTGAGATTCTAAAGGAAAAAGACATCATACTTTTAGTTAAGAGTTTTACTATACCAGAGTTTGCAAGAAAAGAAGGAACGAATTATGGTGATAATATCGTAAAATTAAGAGAAAGGAGAAAAATTGCTTAAAACAAATGAAATATATAACATGGATTGTATGGAAGGACTGAAATTACTAGATGACCATAGCATTGATTTAGTTATTATAGATCCACCATACAAACTAGACTTAAACAAAGTAAAAAATGCAACAACATTTAATAACTATGCAAATGAATTGTTAGGATTAAAAGATGGATTTGATTTAAAGGTATTGGATTTATTAATGCAGAAAATGAAAAAAATAAATATATACATTTATTGCTCTAAAAGGCAGATACAAGAACTTTTAGAGTATTTTTCAAATAAAAGCTGTAATTACGAGGTGTTAACTTGGCATAAACAAAATCCAAGCCCGTTGACAAATAATATTTATCTGCCTGACACAGAATATATAATTTTCGCTCGTGAACGAGGAGTAAAATTGTATGGAAACTATCATACAAAGCATAAGTATTATATATCGGGAGTAAATCAAACAGATAAAAAGAAGTATAAACATCCAACGATTAAACCGATGCCATTTATTGAAAATCATATAGAAAATTCAAGTAAAAAGGGCGATATCGTGTTAGATTGCTTTGCAGGATCAGGAACAACACTTGTTGGTGCAATAAACAAAGGAAGAAGGTTTATTGGATTTGAAATAAACGAAGAATATTACAAAATTGCTAAAAGCAGAATAGCAGAGGCAATGGAGAAAAGAGGTAAAATTTAATGAAAAAACAAGAAACAAATTACGAGCTAATTGATTTAATTACACCTGTTCGGAGGATTTACATTTGATAGAAATAAAATATATCTAGGAGATAGATTCTCAAAAGTATATACAATAGTACATTATCCAAGTAATGTTGATATGGGGTGGCTAGGAGATTTAGTAAATAATATAGAGGCAATATTCTCTATAAATATTGAGCCAACAGACAATGCAGAATTAGTAGAAAGTTTAGATAGTAGAATAAGAGATGCATCAGGACTTTCAAAACTTGCAAAGAATGAATCTACAAGACAACTTCGAGAGATGGAAGTAAAAGAAGCAAGCGACATTATAAGTAGAATGATAAATAATAATGAAGTAGTACATTATCTAACCATATATATTTTAGTATCTGCAGAAGAAGAGTTAGAATTAATGAAAAAATGTAAAGAAGTGGAAAGAGAAGTAAGAAAACATAAATTAAAAATGAGACCACTTACAAATTACTTACTTAAGTCAGGATATAAGGCAGTAGCACCATTTTTTACAATACAGTCAGAATTGAGTGATTACTTTAAAAGAAATATATTAACTAGCTCATTTACAGGTGGATTTTTATTTAATACAAATACATTTATAGATCAAAAAGGGTATTATTTAGGGGTGAATCAAAATGGGGGCATTATTATATTTAATTTATGGCTTAAAGATAATAACAGAGGCAACAGTAATATGGTAGTTGTTGGAAGTTCGGGATCAGGAAAAAGTATGGCAGTAAAGCATTTAATATATAATGAAATACCCAAAACTAAGGTATTTATTATAGATCCAGAAGATGAATATTCTTATTTATGCAGTAGGATTGGTGGTAAAGTTATCAATTGTAGTGGAGGGGCAGATGGTGGAATATTAAATCCATTACAAGTTAGAGTAAATAGAGAAGATGGAAAAGAAAGTAATTCACTTTCATTACATTTTCAATTTTTACATACTTTCTTTGAGATATTGTATCAGAATTTAACAGATATAGAATTTGCAACATTAGAACTATTACTTGAGGAGTTATATAAAAAGTTTAACATTACAAAAGAAACTGACATTAATAAACTAAAAAATACAGATTTTCCAATAATGGAGGATTTGTATTTTTTAATTCTAAGAAAAAACAAGAAAGATCCAAAAGAGGTCTACGAAAAACTATTGTCATTAATCAGGCCAATTTCAATTGGTCAGTCATCAACAATTTGGAATGGTCATACAAATATTGATATTGATACAAAACTAACAGTTTTCAATACAAGCCAAATGCATAAATTTCAGATTCAATATAAAAGAGCTCAGTATTATAATATAATGTCTTATTCTTGGGATATTTTAAGCAAAAATGTAGATGAGCAAACAATGTTAATTGCAGATGAGTGTCATGTACTGGTAGATCCTAATATTATACAGACTTTAGAATATGTGCGTAATATAAGTAAAAGAGCAAGAAAATATAATAGTAGTATAGTAGTTATAACACAGTCAATTGAGGATTTCTTAAATGAAAAAATCAAGTTATATGGGCAAAGTTTACTTGCAAATGCAACATATAAAATGTTCTTCAAATGTGATGGGCAAGACCTAAAGGATATTCAAGAAGTGTTTAAACTTACAGAGAAGGAAACAAAACTAATATATAATGCTAAGCGAGGAGAATGCTTATTATCTGCAGGTATAAGGAAAATATATGCTACCATACATATTGACGAACAAGAACTAAAGATATTAGATAAGAAATTTGAGAGGATAGAGGACAATGAGTAAAAAAATAATATCGCTAGTAATAGGAATTATAATATTTATTCTGATTATGTGTGCAGGATTCATGCAAGAAAACGAAGAATTAATCGTAAGTACTACACATGGAAAAAGTGAAATAATAAATGTTGTATATAAGGGGAAATTCCCAATACCTATTGAAAATTTCATAAAGGTAACAAGTGGATTTGGAAACAGAGAAGCAAATCGGAGTTGTAACTTCACATCATTATGGAATAGATTTAGTGGGAACTAAAGACAGCAAAATCATGTCTGTAATGGATGGAGAAATAACATTTTCAGGAAAACAAAATGGGTATGGTAACTGCGTAGAAATAAAACATACAAATGAAGATGGCAAAATATTTTATACGTTTTATGCTCACATGAAGGAAAATTCTATACAAGTGACTATAAGTCAAAAAGTTGCAGTAGGACAAGTTGTAGGAATACAGGGGAGTACAGGAAAATCTACAGGTGACCATTTGCATTTTGAAATTAGAACAGAGAATGGAGAAAAAATAGATCCTGCACCATACCTGTTTTATGAAAGTTAGAAAGGAATATAAATATGGGAAAAGATAAAATAAATGGATACAAAACATATTCAAAGGAAGAAATGCTAAATATTATAAAAAATGAAGGTTTTCTATTTGTAGAAACTTCTAATGGAGATAATTATCAAATAAGAAAAGATGATGTTGCTGATTTTATAATGTTAGAGTCTTATAGATGTCTAAATGCAGTAAATATATCAATGTATATACCTGACAATAAAATCGAACAACCATTACTCACTACATATGGATGTTTTTTAAATAAAATTAATCAAAAGTTCAGAGCAGAGATAATTGATAGATTAGTTGATTTGCAAAAAAATAACAAAAAAATTAGAAAAGTAAAAGTTTTTGACAATGATGTTTTTATACAATTAGAACGTGAAGAATTATTAAAGTATAAAGCAGATAAGCAATTTGATAAATTTTATAAAAAATACTATGAAGATGAGGAGGAACTAGTAATAGAGTGAATACAAAACATAATAAAAAAGAGTTAGTTTTTTACTTTGTTGTTCTATTTGGACTAATTGTATTAGTAGTATGTAATAACAAATTTTGGAAACTAGGGAAAAAACAATATAATAATAAAGCAGATAATATTACATATTTTGAATCAGGCAATAAAATTTACAATGTGCCATACGAAGAGGAATGGCTAGATTAAGGAGGGATGGATATGTTAAATTATATTGCTACAGAAAATACAGCAAGATTAATTCAGAAAATATGTAAAAATCAAAATATATTGATATTATATGAAAGACAAAAGATGACTAATGTGAGTCAATTTTTAAAAGAAACAAAAGTTAATTTTAATCTGGTAAAGCAATTTATAATAGAAATTGATTGTTTAGAAGATTCAGAAAATGAAATTTTAGAAAGTATTTCTAACTTTAGTAAATTACATATTAGTACAAGAATTGTAATTTTAGCTCAAGGTATAGATAATCAAAGTAGGCTG
Organism: uncultured Clostridium sp.; assembly: GCA_948469655.1. Lineage (GTDB taxonomy): Bacteria > Bacillota > Clostridia > TANB77 > CAG-508 > JAAWPK01. The sequence goes on along the minus strand of CAOKMF010000006.1, from coordinate 36,808 downwards.
TTAACAGGATTATACAATGAGGATATATATAACATTATAAATGAAACAGATGAGTTAGAAATAGAAAGACAGCTAATAAAAGCGTTATCAGAGGAAGGAATACAAAAGAAAGAAGCAAAAAGATTTGAAAAGATAGAAGAAATAAAAAATAAAAAAATCCCAAAGGTTAAGCAAAACAAAGTATTAGAAACAAACAAACAAAATAGTAAAAATACAATACAAACAACATCTAGTCAAAGTTTGGTTTTAGAGCAACCTAAGGGTGTTTATTTTTTTGCGTTAATTTTAGAAGCAATAACTAGGTTAATAAAATTAATAGGGTATATTGCAATATTTATATTAACTTCTATTGGAATAACGATTTTGCTAAATTCAGAATTAAGAGAAGTTGTATTTCAAATATTTGGTTTGAAATAGGAAAGGAAAAAGAAAATATGAGTAAAACATTAGCAGTTCAAATAAGCGAAGATTTGGATAGAAAAATTAAAATGCGTTTGTTAAGTTTTGGAACTAGGACAACATTGAAAAGTTATATTATTGACTTAATACAAAATGATTTGAGAAGTCAAGAAGTTACAAGAGAAGAAACGAGCGAAAATATGAAGCAAGAGAACAAAGAGATAAATTTAGAAAAAACAGATAATATCCAAGAAGAAACTAAGGATATTGTAGAAGAAAATGTACAAGAGGATAAAACAAGTATTGCAGAAGAAATAAAAGTTAATCTAAAAGAAGAAGCAGTAGAAGATAAGAAGGAAGAACAAATGAATGCCAACAATAATAACACAAAAAAATTAAAAGAGGAAGCAGAAAAAGCAGAGGTGAAAACTAATGAAGAACAAGAAACACAAAAAGAAAAGGAACTAGAGGATGATAAAAAAGGAATTATCAACAAAGAACTAAAGAAAGACACACAAGAAAATGAAAAGAAGAACTTAAAAGTAAACAATAAAGAAAAAGCAAAATCTAATAATAAAGCTAATCAAAAAAATAATACAAAAGACAACATAAAGGAATTTTTAAATAAAAATACCAAAAACAAATCAAAGCATAATGCAAAGGGGAAGGAAGAAGAAGAGGAGGAAGAATTTGAGTAAAATAAAAATAATAAGTTTAATAATGTTTATCGTAATAAGTATAAGTTTTCCTTGTGGGGCAAAACAAAATGAAGCACTAAAAGTTATAGAAAAGCAGGAAACTATTGCAATTGAAGAAGCAAATATTTATAAAAATTCTATAAAAAATGAGATAGTATCTGATAAAGTTACATATAAGTTGAGCAATATAAAAGAAACAAAGAATAACGAAAAGTTAACTAAGGACAAGGAAATAGTAGAAGAATTAATTGTAACTACAAATAATAAAACTGAAGTATTAAATGCATTTGAAAGTGATAAGCAAATAAGCGAAGATGGTTACAATGGTATTTTAAAAATACAAAATGATTCATTAGAAATATCAGTAAATGAAAGCTATAAAAAACAGTACAAAGAAACAATAGATAAAAAATATACCAATGTTTCACAAAATGAATTGAACGAAATACCAAAAGAAATACAAGAAAATGGAACAACATATTACTTAATAACACCTGAATGGAAGGTTAATACAACAGAAAAAATAGGAGGGGCTGACGTACCACTTACTTATAATGGGATTATGCATTATGAAGCAATAAAAACAAGAAATGTTATAAAAAATTATAAAGCAACAGTAATATATAAAGGAACAATAGAAAAAGAAGAGATAAAATCCATAACATATAAACTAACTTATGAAGAGATTCTACAAGAAGCGGATAATACAATTGCAGTTCCTATCATTGCTACGACTACAAGTGGAATTATAATATTCAGTGGGATTATTATTTTAAGAAGAAAGAACGTAAAAGTATATAATTATACTTCAAATGGTGGTGCTAGGTTAGTGAAGAAACAACATATTAATAAAAATAATCCTATGATAGACATTACAATATTAAGAATTACAAGTAATAAATTTAAAATTATCTTGTCTGATTCAATATATAAAGAACTAAGAAATACTAATGTAACTATTAAGTATTTTGATAGGCAATTTATATATCACATAGAAGATAAAGAATTTGAAATTAATGTGTAGGAGGAAGCTATGAAAAAAATAAAAATATTCAGAATTAGCATTGTAATAGCAGTTATGTTCGCATTAATATATAAATTTTTCATTTATAATGACGAATTAGTATCTGAAGATGAAATTACAACCGATCCTGAATTTGAAAATATTACTTATGACAAAGAAGAAAATATTCTAGAGGATGATGTGCTTGGAATATTAACTATTGATAAGATTGGACTAAAAGCGACAGTAAAAGAAGGAAGCAACAATCAAATTTTAAAAGAGTATATAGGGCATATTGAAGGTACAGCAACTTATGACGGTAACATTGGATTAGCAGGTCATAATAGAGGAAATAAATACAGCTATTTTGCAAGAATAAACGAGCTTGAAGGAGGTGATGTTCTTACATATAAAACTAAGTTTTACACAAGACAATATAAAGTAGATAATATTCAAGTAATATATGAAACAGACTGGAGTCTATTAGAAAATACAGAAGAAAACAAACTTACTTTGATTACTTGTATAAATAATAAAAGCAGTCAAAGACTTTGTGTTCAAGCGACAGAAATAACCTGAAAGCACTTGTAAATAAGACTAAACAGAGTTAAAATAGAAACAAAAAGAGGAGTTGATTTTTATTATGAAGAAAACATATATAATAATATTGCTTTTAGTGTTAGCATCTTTAGTAGTTTTTTTTGTAACAAGAAGTAATTCGAAAGAAATGGCACAGGCAATTCAAAATAATAATGAAGGCGAACAACATAGTGAGTTACAAAATGAAGAACAAAATAATAATGATGAAGTAGAGGAGCACACAGATTCTCAAGAAGAAGTATCAAAAGAAATAATACCTAACAATAATGAAATAACAAGTAATCGGAGAAACAAAAAAAGGAGAGCAAAAGACACAAGAAAATAAAGTACAAGAACAAAAGAAGGAGAAACAACCAGTTGTTACAAAATCAGAGGTGCAGGAGACAAAGCAAGAAGTAGAACAAACAAAGGGAAATAAAGTAGAACAATGCACAAATGATAAACATCAAATGCCAGTCGGAAATTCAAAGAAATGGTTTAATACGAAAGAGGAAGCAGTAAAATATTATAAATCTCTACAAAAATTATGGAGTGATAAATTAGTAAACAACGAGGTAGATGACGATGAATATGATGCAAATTGTCCTTACGGTTACCAAAACTGGAATTGCCCTAAATGTGGCATGATAACACTAGATTTTTATTTTAGAATAGAAGAAAATTAAATAAGCATAAATGAGAGCAAGTTCATAACTTGTTCTTTTTTCATGGAGAAGGAGGAAAAATGTTAAGAATAACAAAAAAATTAAAGAAAATTTATACAATGATTATATTATTTATAACAATATTTGGAATAATACAGCCAGTTGTATGTGGAGCAAATCAGACAATAAGTGGAAGCGGAAGCGACACATTTGTTGCACGTCAATATGCAACTAGAATTAAAACAACAGATCCAGCAAATGGAGGAGAAAATGGAATTGTAACAAGAAGAATACTTTTAAAAGGTCAAAATTGGAATTTTAGTAACGGAGATGGACTTATAGTTTTCTGTGCAGAGAACCGGTGTTCATTTTCAGACACGGAACTAATTACCAAGGAACATATGGTAAGCCTTCTGACGAAAGATTACTTCAAGCAGCTAAAGTCGCTTTTTGCGGATGGTATCAAAGCAGAGGTAGCTATGGCTCAAATGGAGTTTTAGCAAATGACGCACTAAAGCAATATGCTTTTACTCAGCAAGCCATTTGGGAAGTACTGGGGCAAAGCAGTGCAACGTTTGTAGATGCAGGTGTTCAAAATGAATATATTTCATTTAAAAATGATGTAAATAATAAAATAGCACAAATGAAGAAAAGACCATCATTTGATGGAACGACAGTAACCTTAAAAACAGGAGAAGCACAAATGTTGAGAGATACGAATGGTGTATTTTCAAGTTACAATACTATGGATAAAACAATAGAAGGAATTAGATTACAGCACAACAAAGGCGAAAATACAATGACGATAACAGTAAGTGAGGACTGCAATTTAGAAAGCTATAAAATAACAGATTCTATGTTTGAAAGTTGGGGACTAATTAAAGAAGGAACACAAGATGATGACACTACAATATATTTTTCTTTTGCAAGTGATGTTCAAGATCAGTTATATTCACTAAACTATAATGACCCAATAACATTGAGACTTAATTTTGAGATAGAAGCAAAAGGCAAATTAGAGCTAGAAAAATTAAATTCAAATGGGGAATTAATTGATGGAGCAGTATTTAATATTACAAATGGACAAGCATATAATGAAGATGTTACAGTAAGAAATGGGAAAATATTAGTTGAAAATTTAAAAGCTGGCATCTATACAATTTCTGAAAGGATAGCACCATACGGATATCTATTGGACACGAAATCATATAAAGTAGAAATAGAAGCAGGAAAAACTACAAATAAAACAATAGCAGACAAAGAGCCAACACGGAAGTTTAACGTTAACAAAAGTTGATAGAGAAACAGGAAATAAAGACAGAATAATAAATGAAAGCCATCACGGAGATGCAACATTGAATGGGACAGGATATACGTTATTTGCAGAAGAAGATATATATAATGCAAAAGGAACAGTAAAATATTTTTCAAAAGATGACGAAGTAGCGACATTTTTATTTAATAGTTATGGAGTTGCAAGTATTAGAATAGTTAATACAGAAACACGAGCTGAATTGAATATAAAAGGAAACAAACTTACAGGTTTGCCACTTCGGAAAATTTTATACAAAAGAAACAAGAGTAGCTGAAGGTTACACAAAGGACGAAACTATATATCATTACGAATTCTTATATAAAGATAGTACAACAGCAGAAATTGAAATAGAAGGAACTGTTGCAAATACAGTAAAAAAAGCACCAGTAGAAATAATAAAAGTAACAACAGACACAAACGATACTGCACAAGTGGTTGAAAATGCTGAATTTACACTAATACTATCAAAATATGTTAAACATTATGGAAGTTTTGAAGAAGCATTAAAACACATCGAAGAATTTGCAGATGACGAATATGCAGTAATTAGAACACGGTACAAATGGGCATGCAATATCAAACTTGTTAGCTTATGGAGAATATACTCGGAAATGAGACTTATACACCTTCATCAGAAATAAACAAAGTTAAAGAGTTTTATTTTAAAGTAAATCAAGATAGTAGAACACCTATATTGGAATTGGTTGAAAATGATACACCTTTTAAATCATATCTAAAATTGCAAAAACAAGATAAAATAACAGGAAAACTTGTAACTTATTCAAATGCAGAATTTGAATTATATAGACTAAATGAAGAAACAAGTAATTGGGAAAAAATAAAATGTAAGGTTGGAAATAAATATTTTGATACTTGGAAAACTGATAGTACAGGAAGCGTTGTAACTGAAACAAAAGTTGAAGCAGGAATATTAAAATTAAAAGAAACTAAAGTTCCAGTTGGATTTACTGAATTAGACGAAGAATTGGTTTTTGAAGTTAATAATAACAATGAAACATTAGAATACGATGATGATTATGATGCATGGATAACAGTTGTAGCAAAGAACACACAACCTAAAGGAACTTTAAAACTAACAAAAAAGGTAAATTTAAGAGAAGATGTAGATATATCACTAATTGATGAAATAGATTTTACTAAAATAGCATTTGAAATTACGGCTGAGGAGGATATTATTGATTATAGCGATGGAAGCATTGTATATAGCAAAGGGACAGTGATAGGAAAATATAACTTAAACTCAGATGCAACTCTAACAATTGATAACATTTGGATGGGAAAATATTCACTAAAAGAAGTAGCAACAATAGACGGAGCGGTACTGGATAATACAAAATATGAAGTTATATTTGAACAGAAGGATACAACAACAAAAGAATATGTTATAAATTTAAATATCGAAAATCAGACAACTTTAATAGAAATATCAAAAAAAGCTATTACAGGAGAAAATGAAATCGAAGGTGCAACATTATCTATATCAGACGAAGATGATAACTGTATAGATACATGGGTATCAGGAGGAAAAACACATAAAATTGAAGGCTTGACAGCAGGAAAAATTTATACATTAAGAGAAGAAATTGCACCAAACGGTTTTCTTAAGGCAACAGACATAAAATTTAAAGTAGAAAATACTGGAGAAATTCAAAAGGTAACAATGATAGATGAGCCAATAATTCCTGATGTTGATATAGAAAAAACAGGAATTATTCAAACAACAGCTAATGAAGAGATACGTTACAATTTCCATATTAAAAACACAGGGAATGTAGCACTTAGTAATTTTACTTGGTATGATTATTTACCAACAGACTATGTAAAAATGCAAAAGCTAATAACAGGAACATATAATCAAGACCTAAATTATAATGTCTACTATAAAACAAATTTAAATGATTATAGATTATTAGCAGAAAATCTAAATACACAAGTAAATAATTATATTGACTTTTCTAATATAGCATTAGAAGATGGCGAAGTTATTACGGAATTTAAAGCAGATTTTGGAACAGTAGATGTAGGATTCGAATCAGTTGTCAACCCATATATATTTGTAAAAGTACACAATGATGTAAAAAATGATGATACATTTACAAATAAAACAAGAATTGAAGGATACAATAAGGGGTATCTTGTATGGGATGAGGACGATCATACAACTAAGGTGTATAAGAAAAAATTTGATTTGAAGAAATTGCCAAGAACAGGTTTCTAGAATAGGGAGCTCGAAAGAGCTCTCGTATAAATAATATAATGAAATGGAGATGATTAAAATAGACGAAGAAATACAAGGACTATTAAAAAGTACAAACCAATTGGCGAAAGATACATTTGCAAATGAAGATAATATGAAAGACTTCTTAACTACTTTATCAAAATTATATAATGTAAGTTATAATAATGTACTTCTATTAAGAAAACAGCGAGATGAATTAAATTTAATAGCAAGTAAAGAAAAGTTTAAAACTAAAGGAATTAATATTAAAGCCGGAGAAAAGCCATTAAAAATTATAAAGAAAGTAAATGGAGAATTAGAATTTAAATTAGATGAAGTATATGATATAAGTCAAACAGATAAAAGTATAAAGCAGAATAAAGCACAATCGAAGGAATATATTGAAAACATACTAAAAGGTATGTGTGAAAGAAGAGGTATAGAAACCAAAGCTGATGAAAGTACAAGAGACAAGCTAGAAAAAATAATAATTGATATAAAAAATAATACAAGACAGAATGATTCTTCTAAAAATAAAAATATAGAAGAATATAACAAACAAGTTCAAATAGAAGTAACAGGAGCAGTATTTGCTGTAACTAAAAATTTAAAACTTAATACAAGAAATTATAATTTCGATGATATTTGCAATTGGGCAAAGGACAAAAAAGATAAAACATTAAAAGAAAGTTTAAAGTATATGCAAAAATTTACTAATTACTTTGTAAGCGATTTTAAATCACAAGAAAAGATAAATGCTAACGAAAATAAAAAAGAAGATGAAGAAGAATTTGAATAAATTTAAATATCAGTAAAAAAACACCTATAAGTTTACACAAAATCTTATAGGTGTTTTTTCGTGCAAAAAACGAGAGATGCCGTAAACTCGTTGTAAAAATAAAAGTGACAGGTGTTATGAGCCAATGCAGTAAAATTCATTCGTATTAGTATAAACAGCCTATTTATACAAAATGCGTAAGTGAGATTTTGTAACATATACTCACAATAAAAAAAGAGTTTCAGGAGGCAAAACTTGTTAGAGGATATGTAGATGTAAAAAGTGTGGGCAAGGATGCACAAAGTTAAAAAACAGCATCTGCAGTAGAAGAGATTCTGCATACTAGACTGCCATCAGCGAAGCGACGGAATGAGGGGTTTATTAATTAAATGGTGTATTATTTTTGAACATAAGGGGATACTACGCCATTTTGCTCTCTCTAAAATTCAGGGTTTAAAGAACTTTTAAAATTTTTGTGAAAAAGGTTGACATTATCCATAAACAGAGTTAGCATGACACAAACACTGTGGAAGAGGAGGATAAAGTGTAGATATGGAAAATTTAAAAGATGATGAAACTTTGCAAGTTCTTTGGTTGTATCGTGAGGACAAAGGAGTAATAAAGACAGCCGATTTTAATAAAGAATTAGAAACTACAAAAGAAAAGAGAGAAGAAGCATATGCAAAATTAATGGCAGAATTAACAGTAAATATAACTGATAAACAAAAGCTAAAATTAATAGTAGAAGTGCTTTCTAATTACAGTGACAAATGTAATATTGAGCAAAGCATATATTATGAACAGTATTATAAAACAGGAGTAAAAGATATTGTTAGATTTATATTGCAATGCCTAATGTAAAATGGGTAAAAGGTGTAGGGATTCTGTACCTTTTATTTTATATTTATAAATTCTGATTTTTACATATAAAGAAAAGTATAAAATTGAGTAAAAGTAGCTTGAAGAGTAAAAGAGTAAAAATATATTGTATTGACATATAATATATTTTTAAGATATAATAAAGGCACAAAATAAAGAAATAGACAAATAACTATAGTATATATAAAGATAGTATAAAAATTTAAAGAAAGGAGATGTATTTATATGGGGAAAAAAAGTATTATCATAATTTGTGTTATTTTATCAACAATAGTACTACTTGGATTGATAATTTTTAATATAATTATCAATATGAATAACAATAAATCAAATAACATATCAAACATCAAAAAAGATATAACAATACAAGGTAGGATGGAACTTGACAACGAAAATAGGTTTTATATATATAATGGTGAACACTTTGGCGAAAGTGGAATTGAAATGCCAGAATATACAAGAGCCATAATTAGAAATAAACAGCAAAAATGTATAGATTATTACACATCTGAAGAATATAATACAAATTATATTCATTATGGGGATATATTAATTTGTAAAGGCGATTTGATAACGTATAATATGCTTGAAGATGACTACTTTGATACAAAAAATAATCCAATTATCGTATTGAAAGCAAAAGATTATGAAGATATGAAGAAAGAGACATTAAGAAATGAAAATACATTAGCCTATGTTGCAGAATACTATTCATTACCTAACGAACCTGATGAATTATATATAAGATATGAATATTCTGATAAAATTTATAAACTGCCATTTGTTTTGAAGTTTAGCATTACTGATGAAACAGAGATAATCGGTAATTTACAGCAGGTTGAATCAGTCCGGTAAAAGAGTGATAGTTAAGTATAAAAATTTGGACGTAAGCTCATATTCATTAGAGATAAAATCAATAGAAGTTGTTGATTAAGAGAACTATAAATGTGCAACAAAATTCAAATTAATTTAAACAGTGAAATATTGTATTAAAAAATTTATTGTTTTTTTGTCTTTTTTTGTCATTTTACTGAATCTACGTAAACTAGGTATAAAATAAGATGTAAAACTGCAATTTTGTTTCGCGTTTTCCAAGAGAGCGAACTGAATAGTTAGCTTGATGGAGAAGTCAGGAGAGCTACAAACATCATAAGGAGGACTTTTCATGAAAAAACGTTTTTTTAGCTTATTTTTGACAATGGTAATGTGTGTGACAATGTCAATTCCGTCTGTTGCTTTTGCAGCCGAGGAGTCGCAGAGCGAGGCTCCGGATCTGGTACCGATTGAGGAATCGGATTTGTCCCGCGAAGAAGCATTGGAAATTTTAGGAATGACTGAAACGGAAGCAGAAGGGGAAGACATCTATGTTCTCACATGTGATATGTCTGCAGATCCGTTGTCTCTGTACGTGACCATTCCGAACGATCGGCCCGACTTTCCATTAGGTACAGCGTCTTTTAGATCTACGATGAGAGGTCAGGATTGGTCTGTTGCGGATGATGTTATGCGCGTAAAATGGGGCGCAACGCTTATATCGGCAAGCAATCCGGCAATTGGAGCGCAGATAAAGCTGATGGGCTCGATGGGTCAGATTGGTGCTACTGGCGATGTTCACCAAGGTAAACAGACGTATAATTCGGACTACTTTTACATCATGGCGGCGACCGGACGGACATTCCATTTTGAATATGACTCAATTTCAGCATACAATGATGTGTCTGTAAAAATGGTCGTATCGACAAGAGGTTACAACTAAGTTATACTTGAATACTTAGTTTCGTAGTTTTAAAACATAAACAATAAATTACTCTCCTGATGCTCGGAGTTACTTGATTATTAAGTAACTCCGAATTATTATATTTTTTGATTTTATAAGAATAAAAGGTAAAAATATTTAAATAAATTTATAAATACATAAAACAGTTAAAAAAGTATATAAAAAAGAAAAATAGAAATATAATAAAAAGCAAGCAACTATCAATATAAATCATAACGGACATAAAAAATTATTGAAGTACTTTTGTAGTAAGATAAAAAACTTTGACCGTCTATATACCATTTTGAAAAGATATATGCCACAATATAGCTGTTTTACATTATTATCAAAAGACATTTTTTATACTTTATTTTTATAAAATTGAAAATATTTTTGACTACATATAGAAGCGATAGGAATTAGAATGACTATATATGGGATATTCCCATAATATATGAAATGCAAATCCACCCACAAATATTGTTAGTAGGAGTATTATATCAAGCAATAGACTTTTATTAAATTGATTAAACAACATATAAAGGTAATTATTAGCAAAACTTTCTGGTAAAATGTTAATGGACTAATAATTCTTTCTAATGATTGTTTTTCTAGTATTGGTTTTCCTGTTAGTTTATTTGCAACATTAATAATATCTTTTAGTAAATAATTCTCATTCTTTATTTATCTCCCTGATATAATATTATTTATTATATCAATAATACTTTTAGATTGCAGTAGTTCTTTAAATACATACTAAGGTTATATTAATATTATTTTGTCAACTGTATTGAGTGTTATTTATTTTTATGTTATAATAAACAATAAAATAGATATTTATAGGGATATTGATGCACGTAAGCATCTAATATATAATACAAGAAGAATTTGAAAGTTAATCTAATACAAATAATTTATCATAAAGAATAATAATTAAATAAGATTAGAGAACTATAGTAATTTAGGAGTGTGATAGAAAGTGGATTATAGAGAAATATTAGAGACAGTAAATAATAAAGTTAATAAATTTGAATTAAAAAAATTAACAGATTTAAATACATTAAGTCTAGAGCTTTTTTATTTAAAACAACCATTTGTATTGGCAAAAGAAAAGTCTATTGAATTTTATACATATTGTGCTATACAAAATATATGTTTATGTATTGATAAATGCAGAGATGAATACATTGAAAAAAATATAACATTAACAGAAATAGAACAAGAAATAAAATCAAGTTGGAATAAAGACTATAATAAGTTTTAGAAAATACAGTTAATATTGTGTATTATCTGTTTCTTGCAGTATAATAAATCATAAAATAGATATTAATACACATAAGTGTTTTAATATATAGTATAAGAAGAATGTGGCAGTTATTCTTATACAAATAATTTATTATGAGGGAGCTACTAACTAAGAAGGTAGTTCCTAATTTAATTTTTTATACAGCTATATCTTTGCTTTTCTAGAAATCGAATACATAAATCAATAAAGTATCTTAAACTAATTTTTCTACCATCATAATCATCTCCAAAAATATTATAAATTGTATCTGTGTTAATTAAGTCAATTGCATTATTTAAAGCTCTGTCCATGTCTGAACGTACTACTTTATCATTTTCAATATTATTTTTAGTAGCAACGTGTTTTATAAGCATTCTTGTTTCAAGTAGTAATCTACGATTATTATATGAAAGTAAAATTGCATCTTTTATATATGTTGTTCCTTTAGTATAAGAAGTTAATCCTATTTTCCATAAAATTTGGTCAATATTTTGTTCTAATTCTAAAGATACTTTTAATGAATCTGAAACTAGTTTTACAATATCAATTAAAGAAGAATCGTAATTACTATTTCTAGGAAAATGAAATTTACTATTATAAATATTGGACATTGAGTTAGAATCAATTACCAAGATAATGACATTTTGTTTATTTATATTTAAATTCTTCAGTATATTTAGGCAAAAAGTAACTGAAGTGAAAGAGTCCAATATTATCAAATTTTCCCTTTTGTTTTTACAAATTATAGAATGTAATTTGTCAGGAGATTCTTTTGTGACTTCGATTTTTTCTTTAGATTGTAATGCAATTTGAGATAAGCTGTTATACAAAATATCATTATCAATAGCAATTATCACTTTAAGCATAATTGCCTCCTAAAATATAATGTATAAAATAATCTTAATCAGTTTATCATACAATAAAATAAAATAATAGTGAAAGACAAAAAAAGGGAAAAAAAGACAAGTTCGTTTTATTGTATAACGAAATAAAGTATACTTTATATATTATCATCTATATCTTTAAAAATATCATCATTAAAAAAATCTTTTAAATTAGTGTTTAAACCACTGCATATTTGTATAAGAGTTGTAATTTTAGGTACACTAGTTTTTCGAGAACTTAATAGGGCATTTATGGTAGCTTTAGGGACACCAGTTGTTTTGTATAAATCCCATAGAGAGTTTAAATTGTTTTTACGCATAAAATATCTAATTCTTTGATTAATTGCATCTGATATATTCACAATATTCCCCTTTATAAAATAATTTGAAAATAGTATATCAATTTTTTAAAAAAATATAGGCTAATTCACTAGCCTAAAATATAAAATAGTGTTATAATTAAAAAAATAATACGAAAGAGGGAATTTTAGTGAGAAATTTTAATTATGAAAAATGGCACGAAGAGTATAAACAGAAAGAGTTTATTGAAGTAAAAAAATATTTTAAAGAAAAAAATATTGAAGTATTAGAAAAGTTGAACATACAAATAATGGATAAACTTTATACTGGTTATGAGTTTGATTTATTAGATGATGAATTAATGTTATATTATGAAAATAATATAACAAAGCAAAATAAAAAATTAAAGGAAAAGGGAGTGACAGTAAAAGAGTATAATGAACTAATAGAAAAGACTGAACAAATATTAAAGGATTATAATCTTTAAGGGTAAAACATATTTAAACTTAATAATAATATAAAATAGGAACTGCAATTTGAAGTTCCTATTTTCATGAAAAAATCTTTTAATTAGAGTATTTTTTAATATTAATGCTTATTTTTGCGTATTTTATGACAACCAAAACAAAAAGTTGTATTATTTCTAGTGAAGACAAAGGTCTGTAAGGTTAAAGAAAGTATATTAATTCACATGAGATAATAAAAAAGTACAAAAGATTATGTGAAAATATTTTACTTTAATTAACAGACTTTTATTTTTTTGGAGGGAAATTATGACATGACAAAATCTAATTAATTAAAAAAATATATAACCGAATAGCTTTCTTTGGCTTTCGGAAATTTGTCTAATCTAAAAAGATTGGAGAAATTAAAAATGCAAAGAAAAGACTATCTAAAGGAGGAATTATCAAAAGAAGAAAAATTATATTTAAAGAGAATTGTAATGACCGCAAAAAATAAGTATATTGAGAGAAATCGTCATTATCTAAATGATATGGTAATATTCAATGACGAAAATATGTCTAGTATGGGTGAAAATGTACTTGATGCTGTTTTAGAAAGATGTCAAGAGGAGATTGATTCTGCAATAGAATTTGAAAGAACATTCTCGGATCATAAGTTATATAATATTGTAAAAGCATTATCTTTAAAAGAAAAAGAAGTGCTTTTTTATTTATATAAAAAGCAGAAGTCCATTAATGAAACAGCAAAAATAATGCATCTTCACAGAGAAACAATATCTATAATACGAAATCGAGCACAAGAAAAAATTGTAAAGGGATTAATAAAAGGAGAAGATTAAAATATGTTTAATAATTTTGATTTAACAGATTCAGAAATACTAAAAATAATAAATGATTATGAAAATTTAATAGATAAAAATGCGTATATAAGTGGCAAAATAGACGAGGATTTGAGACAAGAAATAATATTTTTGATATTTAGAAATTTGAGTAGAAATAGAAAAAATTAAAAAATTTTTTCAAAAATCCGACATTTGAAATTTTTGTCGTGTTCTTAATATATAGAAACTAAAAAAAGGAGGAAGTATGTTATGGACACGAGAAATGAATTAAAGCCAATAGTTGAAACCAAAAACGTAAAAGAAACGAAAAAAACAAATGATACTAATACACTAGAATTAGAACTTATAACAGCATATGCTCAATTGACATTTAAAACTCTGAAGCATAGCAAAGCAGAAATAAACGATAAAACAATTCAAAGTGAAATCAAAATGTTTTATGAAAAATTTCGGAAATAGTGAAGTAAAAAAACTAGCAAAATTCATGGCAAAGGAGAAAAAATAAAATGCTAAAGTATATTATAGTTTTTTTAATCTCTTTTGCTTTGGGTGTATTTGTTAGAGAAATCATAGAGAGATTAAAAAAGAAGAGAAAATATAAAAAGGTCAAACCACTAAACAAACAAAACTTTAAAGAAGCAATGAAAAATTTAGAAATCAAATAGAGCATTCACTCTATTTAAGTCTTTATGCCCAAAAGCTGTTAGTAAAAAGTTGCACGAAAGAGAGTGTTATTTAAAATTGAATGAACAAATATTAAAAATGTATTTTATTGATAAATTGAAACAAAAAGATATTGCAGAAAAATTACAAATTTCTAAATATATAGTATCACGAACTGTTTCGAAAGATGAAAGATACCTAAAAGAAAAGGCAAGAAGAAAACAAGAAAGCAAAAAAAATAATAAAATAGATACTATAAAATATATAAAAAATAAACGTAATAATAGTGAGTTAGAGTACCTGTATTTAAAAGCACAACATGAACAAGCAAGTAGAGAACTTTCAAAAACAAGCAGTATCAGCAATAGATCATATAGGGATTGGAATACATCAGTATATGAATATGATAAAAGTAAAAAGAATTATGTTTTAAAGAAGAATATAACAGCAGGATATGATGTGCCTAAGAAAATAGCATGGTAATAAAAATTAATGTAATATTTTTGAGTTTTGTCAATATACATTAACAGAGGTGGACAAGATGGAAAAAATATTTGATAAGATTGATAATAAGATAATAGAAAAATTTGAAAAATCAATTCTTGAAAGATTAAGCATATACTTGATTAATTCAGCAAGAGAACAAGGCATTATAGATGATAAAATGAAAGATTACATTATAAATAGTATATAAGATTTTACTTAGGAGGATTCTAATATGGATCTATATACCATAAGAAGAGAACTAATGTCAGGTAAAACAATTTATGATTTGCCATTAAGAGTTACATATTATGCAAGGGTATCTACCGAAAAAGAAGAACAAAAAAATTCACTAGAAAATCAAGATACATATTATAAAAATAAAATATTAGCAGAACCTAACTGGACACTAGTTAATGGGTATACTGACAGAGGAATAACAGGTACATCGACGAGAAAAAGAAATGATTTTAATGATATGATAAGTGATGGATTAAATGATATGTATGACTTGATCTTAACAAAAGAAGTATGCAGATTTGCAAGAAATACACTAGACACATTGCAAATTACAAGAAATTTACTCGCTAAAGGCAAAGGAGTTTGTTTTGAGCTAGATAATATTAATACATTAGAACAAGAAGGAGAACTAAGACTAACTATAATGGCATCACTAGCACAAGACGAAAGTCGCAGAATATCAGAAAGAGTAAAGTTTGGCTTTAGTAGAGCAATAGAAAAAGGAAGAGTTTTAGGCAACAATGCTATATGGGGCTATGAAAAAAACAAATGTAAACTTGAATTAAACGAAGAAGAAGCAAAAATTGTAAAAAGAATATATGAAATATACGCAACAGGAGAGGTGGGAATAAGAAGAATAGGTCAAGAACTAGCAAAAGAAGGAATATACACAAGAAAAGGAGAAGTTTTTGCTTATTCTACAATAAAAAATATTTTGACTAATCCTAAATATAAAGGGTTTTATTCAGGGAACAAAACAAGAGTAATAGACTTCATGACCAAGCAAAGAGTAAATTTGGGGAAGGACGAAATTGTTGAATATAAAGCAAAAGAAGATGTCGTGCCACAAATAGTTGATGATAAAACGTGGGAAAGGTGCAAAGAAATATTCGAAGAACGAAGTGAAAGGGCAAAAAGTTCGTCATCAGGGTATAACAATAAATATAAATATTCAGGAAAAATATTCTGCAAAAAAGATGGACAGAGCTATTGGAGATCAGCCAATAGAGGAAAAGAATTTTGGCAATGTGCATTATATAAAAAGAAAGGACTAGACGGGTGTACTGATAATGTAAATATATATACAGAAACATTAGATAAAATTTTGAAAGAAGTATTTGATGAATTATTTATACATAAAGAGGAATTTATAGAGAAACTTTTAGAAAAGAGTATGTCTTGTATGCAAGATTGTTCATCGGAAAATGATATCAATAGAACAAGGAATAAAATTGAAGAATTAAAAAAAGAAAAGAAAAAGCTAATAAAGTTATATACAACAGACCTAATTGATGAAAAAGAATTCCAAGAAGAAAATGATGTATATAATACTAAAATAGAAAGATTAGAACAAGAATGTAATATTTTAATAAAGGCAAGAGATATGAACGTTCTTAATGAAAAGAAAGAACTGCTAAGGCAAAGTTTTAAAAAAGACATAGAATTTCATCAGGGAATGCCAAGCCAACTTATAGATACAATTTTACAAAAAATAATAGTTGAAAAAGTAGATAATAACGAAATGGCAAAATTAGAAATTATTTTAAAAGTAGGAATCACTGTAAGTTTATTATATAGAAGGCAAAAAGTAATTGAATACATAGATATGCAAAAAAAAGCAAGTTGAAAGTCCTAATGGACTTTTTTCTTTTTCAAAAACTTCCAAACATCTTGACAATAGGGTCTAACAGAGTTAGAACACAAGTATATTTAAAGATTTTGGAGGTTTATATGAATATTTATGAAATTAGAAAAGCATTAATGTCAGGCAAAACGATTTATGACTTACCACTACGAGTTACATATTATGCAAGAGTATCTACAGAAAAAGAACAACAAAAGAATTCACTAGAAAATCAAGATATGTATTACAAAAATAAAATATTATCAAATCCAAAATGGACATTTGTTCAGGGATATACAGACGATGGAATTACAGGAACATCTACTAAGAAAAGGAATGATTTTAACGATATGATATTTGATGGGCAAAATGATAAATATGATTTGATTCTAACAAAGGAAGTATGTAGATTTGCAAGAAATACACTAGACACTTTACAAATTACAAGAGATTTACTTGCAAGAGGAAAAGGAGTATATTTTGAATTAGATAACATAAATACATTAGATCAAGAGGGAGAACTAAGACTAACTATTATGGCATCACTAGCACAGGATGAAAGTAGAAGACTATCAGAAAGAACTAAATTTGGGTTTAACAGGTCAATAGAGAGAGGCAGAGTCTTGGGGAATAATGTTATATGGGGATATGAAAAAAACAACTGTACATTAGTAATAAACGAAAATGAAGCTAAAATAGTCAAAAGGGCTTATGAATTATATGCAACAGGTAATATTGGAATAAGAGGTGTATCCAAACAACTTGCACAAGAGGGAATGATGTCTAGAAGTGGAACGCCACTTAGTTATTCGACGTTAAAGGGAATACTTGAAAATCCAAAATATAAAGGATTTTATTGTGGCAAGAAAACAGAAGTAATAGATTTCTTAACTAAAGAACGAGTAGAACTGCCAAAAGAAGAATGGGTTAATTATAAGACAACAGAGGATATTGTGCCACAGATTGTAGATGAGGAATTGTGGGAAAAATGCAATGAGATTCGAAAAAAAAGACATAATAGATATACAAGTGAAGGAACAGGTTGGACTAATCGTTATATGTATTCTAATTTACTTATATGTAGTCATGATGGGAAACTATATTGGCGAAGGAAATATAGACCAACATCTCCTGAAGAATATTGGGGATGCTCCGAATATCTTCGAAGTGGCAACAAGGGTTGTATAACTAATACTTATCTTACAACTAATGAACTAAATCAGATCTTAAAAGATGTTTTTGATGAAATGATTGAAAATAAGAATAAAATAATTAAAAACATGATAAATGTAAACAATGAAATTCTCAAAAAGAATAGAAAAGCAAGTGTAGATTGTAGTATTATAGAAAAGCAAATAGAAGAGTTAGAAGAAAGCAAAAAAAATCTTGTGAAATTATATTCATTGAATAAAATTGATGAGAGCGAATTTGATGAGTTAAATGCTGAATATAAAAATAATATTGTAGAGCTTAAAAGCAAATTAATAGATATTCAAAATGATAGGTTAGGACAAGAAATAGAAAAAAACAATCAGAGAATAAAGGATTATTTTAAATTTGATAATTTTGAAATAACACAAGAGTTTGTACATAATAAAATTAGTAATATAAAAGTTACACAGATAGATAAAAACCATATAGGACTAAAAATAAAATTCCACTTCGACTTAGAATTGTCTGAGGTGGATAAAAAAAGCATCTGTTTCGGGCTTTCTATGTGTATACTTGGTGCTTTTGCTTTTAATTTAACTCCATATCTAGAACCTTGTTTTACCATTTCAGGCTCATCTAAAATCAATTCTTCAGCAGATGGAGTAACTATTCCATAACCTTTAGCTTTAACTTCTTCTAAAGCATATGCAATTTTATCATATTCTTTCTTAGTCTCAGCAAGAGAAGTAAGGCAAGAGAACAAATCACCCTCGTCAGCTACTGAAACACCTGTCATTTCAGTTAATACCTGATAGAATAAATGCTCTTTTAAAGTGATAGAAATGCTGACATTACCATTACCAAGGTTTATTTCTGTAAGAGAAGAACTTTCAATTATTTCAGTACTTTTTATACTAGATAAACTATCATTTATTTGCTTTAAAACAGAAATATTACTAAATGCTTCTTTTATTTCATTAAATATTTCTTTTCTTAGCCAATGTTCGTCAGATAGACTATCTACCCATTTTGGTAAAGAAATATTCATTTGTTCTATTGGGAATTCGTATAATAATTTACCGAACATGTCATTAATATCATCTATAGATAAATTAGAACAGTCAGTAGGAAGTACAGATACACCATATTTTTCTTCAAGTTTTCTTGCAAGTTCAAGAGTATATGAAGAAGAAGGGTCTTCACTATTTAACACAATTACAAAAGGTTTATTTAAAGCCTGAAGTTCAGACACAACTCTTTCCTCAGCTTTAATATAATCTTCTCTTGGAATATCTGTGATACTTCCATCAGTTGTAACCAAAATTCCAATTGTAGAATGTTCGGAAATAACTTTTGTTGTACCAAGCTCAGCTGCAGTTTCAAAAGGGATTTCTTCATCAGACCAAGGAGTTTTTACCATTCTTGGAACGTCGTCTTCTAAATATCCGATGGCATTGTTTACTAAATAGCCTACACAGTCAACCAATCTTGTTTTAAAGCGAATGTTATCTCCTAAAGTAATCTCGATGGCTTCATTTGGAACAAATTTTGGCTCTGTCGTCATAATAGTACGACCAGCAGCACTTTGAGGTAACTCGTCTTGAGCTCTTTCCTTTTTGTATTCATTTTCAATATTTGGAATAACAAGTAAGTCCATAAATCGTTTTATAAATGTCGATTTTCCAGTTCTAACAGGACCTACAACTCCAATATATATATCGCCATCAGTTCGAGATTGTATATCCTGATATAAGCTTAAATTTTCCATGTTTTTAACCTCCACACAATAAATGTTTGTACAATTAACTTTACTAATGTATATTAGGAAGAATTTACAAATATTACAAAAATACCAAAAAACTTTGATTACATCTTATAAATATTGTATAATTAGATATATGATACTGAAAGGAAAATATTAATTATGAAAGTAGTAATAATGCGGTGGAGGAGCAGCAGGAATGATGGCTGGAATTTCTTCAGCTTCAAATGGACACGAAACAGTAATACTGGAAAAAATGAATACATGCGGAAGAAAGATTAGAATAACTGGTAAGGGAAGATGTAATGTAACAAATGCAGTAGATATGTCTGAATTTATAAAAAACATACCAGGTAATGGTAAGTTTTTATATAGTAGCTTTCAAAATTTTACAAATGAGGACCTGATAAATTTACTAAAATCTGAAGGCTTAGAGACAAAAGTAGAAAGAGGAAACAGAGTATTTCCTGTAACAGATAATAGTCAAAGTGTGATTGATAGTTTATATAGGAAATTAAAAAGGCTGAATGTAAAAGTTATAACAAATGCAGAAGTTATAGATATAATTGTTAAAGAAGAAAGAATTTATGGAGTAAAATATAAAGAAGAAAATACAGAAAAAGAAATCCAAGCTGACAAAGTAATTATTGCAAGTGGTGGAATGAGTTATAGAGCGACAGGTTCTACTCGGGAGTGGGTACAAGATTGCAAAAAAATACCGGACATACTATAACTAATTTAAAACCTGGGCTTATACCATTAGAGTGTCATGAAAAAAGTTTGTGCAAAGAGATGCAAGGATTATCGCTTAAAAATGTAGCGATTAAATTGATAGATAAAACAAAAGACAAAATTATATATGAAGATTTTGGAGAGATGATGTTTACTCACTTTGGAGTAACTGGACCAATTGTCATTAGTAGCTCTTCTCATTTAATTAGATATAAAAATATAGAGGAACTATTAAAAAACAGAAATATAGAACTAAAGATAGATTTAAAACCGGCATTAGATATAGAAAAGTTAGATCTAAGAATAAGAAGGGATTTTGAAGAATTAAAAAATAAACAGTTTAAAAATAGCTTAAATGGACTTTTACCTAGGAAAATGATAGAACCTGTAATTGGATTATCTAAAATTAATCCTGACAAAAAAATAAATGAGATAAAAAGGGAAGAAAGGCTAAAGTTAGGAGAAATTATAAAGAATTTTAAGCTAAATATAAGTGGATTTAGACCAATAGATGAAGCTATAATAACATCTCGGAGGAGTTTCAGTAAAAGAGATAAACCCAAAAACCATGGAATCTAAAATTATAAAAGGATTATATTTTGCAGGAGAAGTAATAGATGTAGATGCATATACAGGAGGATTTAATTTACAAATAGCATTTTCTACAGGCTTTACTGCAGGGGAGGATATAGATGTTTAAAACTATAAAAAATGATAGTACAGCTGAAATTATAGAAAAAAAGTCTAAATTTATCTCAAATATTTTTTATGTAGAAGATGCCTTGGAAGCAGAGAAAAAGATAGAAGAAATAAAGAAAAAATATCACGATGCAAGGCATAATACATATGCATATAGAGTTTTAAATGAAAATGGAGTATTAGAAAGACAAAGTGATGATGGAGAACCTGCAGGTACTGCAGGTAGTCCTATCTTAGGAATACTTCAAAAAAGAAAATTATGCAATGTACTTGTAGTTGTTACAAGATATTTTGGAGGAATTCTTTTAGGAACAGGAGGGCTTGTTAAAGCATATTCAGAAGCGACATCTCTTGCAGTAGAAAAAGCAGAAGAGATAGCTAAAGAGCAAGGATATTTAGTAGAAATAATAATAGACTATCAAAAACAGGGAGAATTTGAATATATTTGTGAAAAAAATGGAATTAATATAATCTCTAAAGAATATACTGACAAAATAAAAAATTTAATAGAAATTTCTGAAGAAAAACTTGAAAAAATCTTCAAAAATGATTTCCAAAATATACCAATTTTGATAAAAGAAAACAAATATATAAATATAATATGAAAGTATGATAAAATGTGATAAAATCCGCCTTAAGAAAGTTGTAAAAAAACAATAAAATTAAATAAATTTTCTAAAAATCTATTGCCAAAAATTGGAAAAAGGACTATAATACAAAAATGGAAAAAATTTACAAATCTTAACAAAGGAGGAATTTAAAAAGTGAAAGAAAAATTGTCGATTTTGGTAGCAGATGATAATGTTGATTTTGCGAGAACCTTAACAAATTGTATTGAAAAAGAAGAAGGGATGGAGGTTATTGGTATTGCACAAGATGGAATGGAAGCTGTAGAAATGATAAATAACACAAAACCTGATGTAGCAATTTTGGATGTTATAATGCCAAGACTAGATGGCTTAGGAGTATTAGAAAAGATAAAAAGTTCTGATATAGACAAAAAACCATTATGTATAGTTTTATCAGCAGTAGGACAAGATAAAATCACTACAAAAGCAATAGAACTTGGTGCACAGTATTATATAGTAAAACCTTTCGACATTGATTTACTTATTAGGAGAATTAAAGAACTTAAGTTTTATAAACCAGCAACATTCAAAAGTATAACAGCTAGCAAAGAATTAAAAACACCATACATAGAAATTCTACCTGATAGGAAAAATGAAGCAGAAAATTTAGAAGCATTAGTTACAAATATTATTCATGAAATTGGTGTACCTGCACATATTAAAGGTTACCAATATTTAAGAGAAGCAATAATGATGGTAGTAAATGATATAGATATAATAAATCAAATAACAAAACAGCTCTATCCAGAAATAGCCAAAAGGTACAAAACAACACCTAGTCGTGTAGAAAGAGCAATTCGTCATGCAATAGAAGTTGCATGGGGTAGGGGAGATGGAGAAACAGTTGAAAGCATATTTGGATATACTGTTTCAGCAGCAAAAGGAAAACCTACTAATTCGGAATTCATTGCAATGATACGGAGACAAAATAAGACTAGAGCTAAAATCTGCATAAAGTAAAATGTTAATAAAAAAATAAGCTTTCATATGGCAATGAAGGCTTATTTTTTATATTAGTCAATCCGAAGTAAATAATCAGTAGATACATCAAAAAAGATAGATATCCTTATTAATGTATCCAAATTCGGTTCATATTTTCCTAATTCATAAAATGATAAGCTTCTTTGGTCTATAAATAATTCTTTTGCAAGATTAACTTGAGTAAGCCCTTTTTCTTTTCTAAGTTCTCTAAGCCTTTCATTAAACTTTTTCAGTTTTTACCTCATTACAATAGAAGGAACAAAAGGAAGAACAGAAGAAAGTGCATCAAGTGCATACACATGGATAACAAACACAGGAGAAATAACAGCAAAAAAAAGCAGAAAGCACAAATGAAATAGTAACTTATGGTTGGAATGCAGATCATCGGAACTCACCATGTACAGACTGATGCTGTCTGTGCTAGGAATTATATAAATAAAGTATATAAGGATATTAGGTGTAAGAAACTTATCACTTTCTGATATAGTTCAGGTTTCAACAAGGCAGACAGCGGCAAATAAAGGTACCTGACATTCTAGTAATGGAAGTGGAACTAGTTATTCTTATAGTGACAGGGCAACGAGTTGGGTTAGTGAGAGGTATTTTGAGTTAGTCGTATCATATTCCTTATTAGCCGATGACTGGTTTCCTGCTTATAGTCTTGGTAGGAGATGTCTGGATAATACTGTTGGCGCTAACCGATATACATATTATATTGATTTAGTCAGTGGAGGTAGGACCGGCGCCCGCGATTTGGGTTCTAAGTCGTTCAGCAATATGCTCAATGTATCTAATGTTGATCTAAGTTTTCGTCCATTTGTTACAATACCAACATCATCATGTAAAATTATGAAAATCGATGATGACCATTATGATATTCAACCAATATAAACTTATGATAACAATAAAACAAGACTCCCTTTTCGGGAGTCTTAAAAATTATCCACGAGGTGGCATATTGCATCCACAATCAGGTTCTTCGTCTTTTATATTGCATGGATTTTTTTCAATATATTTATCACATTGATCCATCTTTACACCTTTTAAGCATTTACCCTTTCTAGAGCATTTTGCACATATCTTCATATTTCTAACTTTGTTAGCCCAGATATCAATAGCATATTTCTTATCAGGACATAAAGGTCCAAATACGAATTCACCATATTCATCTGTAAAAGTATGAGATACAGGTTTTCTAACGTCTTCACCTTTATCACAATCTAATTCTACAAGCTTAACAACAGCATCTCTTACTGGTTCTTGATAACAATCTTTTATTATACCATATATTACATTACGTTCATCTTCAGGTAAGTTTATTTCTATATCAAATTGTTTACCAGTTTCAATAAAGCCATCTACTTCTACGATAGGGCATTTTTCTTTGTTATTTTCATATTCCATTTTCTTTTATCATCCTTTCCTAAGCTAAATGCTTAATATATATTATGAAAGTAGCATAAAAAAGTGATAAAAACATATAAAAAAGTTGAAATTAAGAGTAGTTTGTAATATAATTAAAAAAATTGTAATAGATAGGAGAACCTAAAATGAAACATGTATTAAGTAGCGATCAATACACAAAAGAAAGCCTAGAAGAATTATTTGAGTTAACTTCTAAAATTCAAAAAAATCCAAAAAAATATGCAAATAAATTAGATGATAAAATAATTGCTATAATGTTTTATGAACCAAGTACAAGAACAAGATTATCATTTGAAACAGCAGCATTAAAGCTTGGTGCAAAAATAATTACAACAGAAAATGCGGGAGAATTTTCTTCAGCTGCAAAAGGAGAAACAATAGAAGATACAGTAAAAGTTATTGCAGGATATGCAGATGCAATGGTAATAAGACATAAATCAGACACATCAGCAGTGGAAGCTGCAAGTGTAGAAAAAATACCAATACTAAATGCAGGAGCAGGAAAAGGAGAGCACCCAACACAAGCACTTTTAGACCTTTATACAATAAAAGAGAAAAAAGGAAGACTGGGTAATTTAAAAGTTGCAATTTTAGGAGACCTTAAACATGGAAGAACAATACATTCACTTATAAAACTTTTATCACTATTTGAAAATATTGAAATATATGGTTTAAGTAAAGAAGCATTTGCACTTCCTGAAGAATACATAGAAATGTTAAAAGGAAAAGGAATAGAATATAAAAAGTGTAATAGCTTTGGAGAACTTCCAAAAGACCTAGATGTAATGTATCATACTAGAATTCAAGCAGAAAGATTTGAAGGAGACTTTGGAAAAGAAGAATTTATAATAAACCAAGAAGTATTAGACACATTTTCTAAAGACACAATTTTACTTCATCCATTACCTAGAGTTATCGAGATTAGCACAGATGTAGATGATGACCCAAGAGCATGCTATTTTGAGCAAGCACATAATGGACTATATGTACGTATGGCACTACTTTTACAAGTATTAGATAGAGACTAAGAAAGAGAAAACAAGAACAGATGGAAATATTAGAATTTAAAGAAGAAAATGAATATATAGATAAAGTTCGCAAATTAAATGAAGGAAAAGACTTAAAATATAGTATCCTAACAATGGGATGTATGTTAAATGAAAATGATTCTGAAAAGCTTTCAGGAATGATAGAAAAAATGGGTTACACAAAATGTGATAACCCTAAGAAATCTGACCTAATTGTATTTAATACATGCTGTATAAGAGAAAATGCAGAAGACAAGCTATTTGGAAATTTAGGAGAACTGAAAACATACAAAAAAGAAACGGGAGCAATTATTGCTATCGGTGGCTGTATGATGCAAGAAAAACACATACAAGAAAAATTAAATAAAAGCTACCCATACTTTGATATAATATTTGGCACACATACAATAAATAAATTCCCAGAAGATTTGTACAAATCACTTTGCAAGAAAGAAAAAGTGCAAGATGTATTAGATATAGATGGAGACATCTATGAAGGAATTCCAATAAAAAGAGAAGACAATATAAGAGCACTTGTTACAATCATGTATGGATGTGATAATTATTGTACATACTGCATAGTTCCATATGTAAGGGGAAGAGAAAGAAGCAGAAATCCAGAAGACATTTTAAAAGAAATAAAGGAACTCGCAGGAAAAGGATACAAAGAAGTAACTTTGCTTGGTCAAAATGTAAATTCATACAATGGTGGAAATGGATATAAATTTTCAAACCTTCTAAAAGATGTGCAAAAAATAGAAGGAATAGAGAGAATAAGATTTATATCGCCTCACCCAAAAGATTTTACAGATGATGTAATAATAGCAATAAAAGAAAGTCCAAAGGTTTGCAAAATACTACATTTGCCACTTCAGTCAGGAAGTACAAACATACTTAAAAGGATGAACAGAAAACATACAAAAGAAAGTTTTTTAGAATTAGTAGATAAAATCAAAAAAGAAATACCAGAAGCAGTCTTTTCAACAGATATAATAGTAGGGTTTCCAGGGGAGACAGAAGAAGATTTTGAAGATACATTAGACGTTGTAAGAAAAGTAAAATTTGAACAAGTATATATGTTCATATATTCAAGAAGAAAAGGAACACCTGCTGATAAAATGGAAGACCAGATAGATGAAAAAATAAAGCATAAAAGATTTGATAGATTAAAAAAACTTGTAGAAAGCCAGGTACCAGAAAATAACAAGAAATATATTGGAACTAAGCAAAAAATCATAGTAGAAGGAAGAAGCAAGACAAATAAAGATATGCTAACTCGGAAGAACAGAGACGAATAAAGTAGTTATTTTTGAAGGTGAAGACGAACTAATAGATAAGACGGTAGAAGTTATAATTACAGAAGATCATATGTGGTATTTACAAGGAAAGGTGGAAAAATAGAAATGGCAGAATACACCCCAATGATGCAGCATTACTTAGATACAAAAGAAGAATACAAAGACTGTATACTATTTTATAGATTAGGTGACTTTTATGAAATGTTCTTTGAAGATGCAAAAACAGCATCAAGAGAATTAGAAATAACTCTTACAGGTAAAGACTGTGGACAGAAAGAAAGAGCACCAATGTGCCGGAGTCCCATTTCATGCAGCAAATATGTATATTGCAAAACTAATAGAAAAAGGATATAAAGTTGCAATATGTGAGCAAGTAGAAGATCCAAAACAAGCAAAAGGAATGGTAAAAAGAGAAGTTATAAGGGTAGTAACTCCTGGAACAGTATTAGAAGACAACTTACTAGAAGAAAAGAAAAATAACTATATAATGTCAATATATAAACAAGGGATATATTTTGGGATTTCTGTATGCGATATATCAACAGGAGAATTTCTTAGTACAGAAATAAAATCCACAAATAATTTCGTAAAGTTATTAGACGAAATTGCAAGGTATGGACCTTCTGAAATTGTAGTAAATGAAATGTTATACTTAAGTGAAAATGAAATAGGAAAAATAAGAGAAAGAATAG
The DNA here is from genome assembly GCA_948469655.1 of uncultured Clostridium sp. Classification (GTDB taxonomy): domain Bacteria; phylum Bacillota; class Clostridia; order TANB77; family CAG-508; genus JAAWPK01. The sequence continues at coordinate 9,314 of CAOKMF010000006.1, read as the reverse complement.
ACTGCTATATATCAAATCTTGGGGAAGAAAACTTCAAGATTAACATTAACAATTTAAAAGAAAAATATAATATTATAGGAGATGGAAAAGAAGCATTAAAAAATCTAGAAGAAAAGACTTTTGCAGTTTCTAGTATAGCAGGACTTTTAGCATATATAAAAGAGACACAAAAAGGTGAAGTAGATAATATAGATGAAATAAAGATTTATAAAGTAGAAAAATATGTGGCACTTGATATAAATGCAAGAAGAAACCTAGAATTAACAGAAAGAATGAGAGATAAAGGTAAAAAAGGAACTCTTCTTTGGGTGCTGGATAAAACTTCAACATCAATGGGGGGAAGACTTTTAAGAAGATGGATAAATGACCCAATTTTAGATATAGACGAGATAAATGCAAGATTAGACTCAGTAAATGAACTAAAAACAAATATGATGCTTAAAGGAGATATAATAGAAAGTTTAAAGCAAATATTCGATATAGAAAGAATCGCACGGAAAAATAGCTTTTGGAAATGCAAATGCAAGAGATATGCTTTCACTTAAGGCATCTGTTCAAAAACTACCAGCACTTAAGAAAGTACTTGAAAGTACAAATTCTGTAATGTTAAAAGATATATATGAAAATTTGGATGAACTAAAAGATATATATGAATTAATTGAAAAATCAATAATAGAAGAACCAGGAATTACAATAACAGAGCGGAAATATTATAAAGAAGGGATATAATGAAGAAGTAGACAAACTAAAATCAGCAAGTACTGACCGGAAAAACTTGGCTTATAAACCTAGAAGCAAAAGAAAGAGATGCAACTGGAATAAAGAATTTAAAGATAGGTTTTAATAAAGTCTTTGGATATTATATTGAAGTTACAAAATCAAATTTAAGCCTTGTACCTGATAGATTTATTAGAAAACAAACATTAACAAATGGAGAAAGATATATAACAGAAGAACTAAAAGAAATAGAAGATACAATACTTCGGATCAGAAGAAAAGCTAGTTAGTTTAGAATATAAACTATTTTTAGAAATTAGAGACAAAATTGCAAATGAAATACAAAGAATCAAGCAAACAGCAGAAATAATAGCAAGCCTTGATGTACTTTCTTCATTTGCAGAAGTGGCGGAAGATTTAAACTATGTAAGGCCAACAGTTGATAATAGCGGAGAGATAGATATAAAAATGGGAAGACATCCAGTAATAGAAAAAATGATGTCTTTGCGGAAGCTTTGTCCCAAATGACACATATATGAATGAAAATGATAGTAGACTTCGGAATAATAACTGGACCTAATATGGCAGGTAAATCCACATATATGAGACAAGTAGCTCTAATTACTATAATGGCACAAATAGGTTCTTTTGTACCAGCAGACTCTGCAAAAATTGGTGTGGTAGATAAAATCTTCACAAGAGTACGGAGCTTCAGATGACCTAAGCCAAGGACAAAGTACATTTATGGTAGAAATGATGGAAGTTGCAAATATATTAAATAATGCGACCGAAAATAGCCTAGTAATATTAGACGAAATAGGAAGAGGAACATCTACATATGACGGACTTTCGATCGCTTGGGCAGTTGCAGAATATGTTGCAGATAAAGAAAAATGCGGAGCAAAAACTCTTTTTGCAACTCACTATCATGAGCTTACAAAATTAGAAGAGACCTTAGATGGAGTTAAAAATTACTCAGTTGCAGTAAAAGAAAAAGGAGAAGATGTAATTTTCTTAAGGAAAATCGTAGCAGGTGGAACGGACGAAAGCTATGGAATACATGTTGCAAAACTTGCAGGAGTTCCAAAGGAAGTATTAAAAAATGCAAAAGATATTTTAAAAAGCTTAGAAAGAAAAAGTATGCTTGGAGAGAAAAATTTAGAAAAAGAAGAAAAGAAAGTATCGGCCAGGCAGCTTGATATGTATAATTATAAGATTGCAGAAATTGCTCATGAATTAGATAAGATAAATGTAAATGAGCTTACTCCAATTGATGCTATGAATATTTTAGTTCGTTTGAAGGAATCTGCATCATAAATCGAGTAAGAAAGGATGGATATAATGACAAAAAGGGAGAATACAAGAAAAATCAAAGTACGGTAATATTACTATTGGTGGAGAAAATAAAGTTGTTATTCAATCTATGACAAATACTTTAACAAAAGATGTAGATAAAACAGTAGAACAAATATTAAGCTTAGAAAAAGTAGGATGTGAGATTATTAGAGTCGCATGTCTTGATGAAGAAGATGCAAGGGCGATTAAGGAAATAAAAGAAAAGATACATATACCAATAGTCGCAGATATTCATTTTGATTACAAAATAGCTTTAGTTGCAATTGATGCAGGAGTGGATAAATTAAGAATTAATCCTGGAAATATTGGTAGTAGAGATAGAGTGGAAGCAGTTGTAAATGCTTGCAAAGAAAAGAAAATACCAATAAGAATAGGTGTAAATTCTGGCTCTATTGAAAAAGAAATATTAGATAAATATAATGGAAAACCTACTGCAGAAGGAATGGTAGAAAGCGCAGTAAAGCATATAAAAATTCTAGAAGACCTAGATTTTCATGACATATGTATATCACTAAAGGCAACGAACTTAGATTTGTGTATAGAAGCATATGAAAAAATGAGTAAAACCTGTGATTACCCACTTCATATAGGAATAACAGAAGCGGGTACTGCTTTTTCAGGAACAATAAAATCAAGTATAGGACTTCGGAATTTTACTAAGAGAAGGAATAGGAGATACTTTAAGAGTATCACTATCAGATGATCCAATAAATGAAGTAAAAGTTGCAAAAGAGATTCTTAAAAACTGTGGATTGTATAAAAAATCTCCAACACTTATATCTTGCCCTACATGTGGCAGAACGCAAATAAAGCTAATACCAATTGCAAAAGAGATAGAAAGCTTTCTTCAAGGAATAGAAGAGAATATTACAGTTGCAGTAATGGGGTGCCGGAGTGAATGGACCACGGAGAAGCAAGAGAAGCAGATATTGGAATTGCACGGTGGAATAAAAGAAGGACTTTTATTTAAAAAAGGAGAAGTAATAAAAAAAGTTCCACAAGAAAAAATTGTGGAAGTCTTAAAACAAGAAATATTAGATATGATTTAAAATAGATATAATAAATAGGACAGATTTGTTAATTACAAATCTGTCCTATTTATTATATTATTTTCCTCTTACATATTCAGAAATCTTTGTTAAATCTTTAATGTTTTCATTTGCTTTTTTCTTTCCTAAATCATTCAATCTAGCATAATTATTTAAAAGTTCTTCTACATTTTCTCCATATTTAGAAATTATCATATTAGAGGCACAGATGTTATCTGGCGTATTATTATCAAAAAAATAATTACCATCTTTATCTAAAATCTTACAAATCAATTGTAAAGTCTCAACATCTGGACTATTTAAACCAGACTCCCAATTTGCAATAGCAGTGTTAGATGTTTTCCTATTTAAACTTGTCAACCTATTTGCTAGCTCTTTTTGAGTCATTCTCTTTTCAAGTCTAGCCTCTTTTATCTTTATATTTAAAAACATTTTTACCTCTCAAAAAATTTAGAATAAATTTATTTTATCATACATTTTTTTAAAAGTAAACATGAACATTCAGGCAAACTGAAGGTTTTGTCAAAAAAAGTCTTGACATTTCAGAATAAATGAAATATTATATAATTAATTTCAGAAAAACTGAAGCAAGAAAGGGGAAGTGGCATGGGCATAGGCAAGAGAATAAAGCTATATTTAATTGAAAATAACATTAGTCAAGTATATTTATCAGAAAAAACACGGGATAGTTACACCAAAATTAAATGCATCATTAAATGATAAAAGAGCTTTATCTGCAGAAGAATTTGGAAGAATTGTAGCTGTTTTGAATATAGATGTAAATGAGCTTTTACAGATAAATTAGAATATCTTTTTATGTTTGGAAGCATGAATGTTTGGTTTTTTTGGTTTGACTTTTGCATTTTATGCTTCCAAGCATAAGGAGATATACAGGAACGCACAAATTCGTCATTTTACTACGTTATTCTGCGGATAAATTATTTTAGACAGGCACAAGCCTAATCTTCAATGATTTACCTTGAATGCTTTGTAATATAACAATTCTTGCGTGTTCGATAAGGATAATGACACAGGCTATTATAAAATATCCTTAAGAAAACAACTGATATTAATTTTAAAAATATATTTTAAACCAAAGAAAGGAAATCAAACAATGAACAAATGGAGACCAAACAAACGTAGCGAAAGCGGAGTAACGCTAATCGCGTTATTAGTAATGATAATAATACTAGTAATACTATCAGCAGTAACAATACAAGGAATAACAGGAAAAGAAGGAATAATAGGAACATCAGCAGATGCAGCAGAGCAGCATAAAATAGCAACATATGAAGAAAGAATAGAACAAAACGTAAGAGCAACGATTGTAGCAAAAGGAGTATTACGGAAAAACAGCAACACTCCGGAGATATAGCAGAAGGACTAAGAGAAGAAACAGACTTCATAAAAGAAGTAAAAATAGACGGAAAAGAAGAAGACATAGAAGGATATATCTATGTAACAACGTTAGACGGATACATATTCCAAGTATACTACAACGGAATATATGGAATAGTAGATGTAGAATACATAGGAAAAGAAGAAAAAGACAAAGAAGGAGAAGAAGGACTAGACAAGATACTAGAAAGCTATCCAAAAATAGAAGCAAGATATGAAATAAGTGTAGCAAGTATATATAGTACAGCAAGCATAAGCAAAGGAAAAATAACAAAAATGGAACTAATATACAAAGGAGAAGTACTAGAAAAAGAAACAAGAACAAGCGGGCTAGAAAAAGAACAAAGATTCGAGATAGAAAAATATGGAACAGGATGGTATAAAGTAAGAGCGACCGCAGACAATGGAAAAACAAAAATAGCATGGGTAAAAGCAATAAACCTATCAGAAGTACTAAAAATACCAGAAGTAACATACGAACCAGCAAAACCAGATGGAGAAAACGGATGGTATAAAGGAGAAAAAATAACAGTAAAAATAGAAACAGACAGTCCATCAGCAAAAGAAATACACTACACACTAACAGGAGCAAATGCAGAAACAGGAGAAAAAGTAATACAAGGAAAAACAGCAAGCTTTGAAATAACAAAAACAGGAATAACAGAAATAAGAATATGGGCAGAAGACGGAAGAGGATACCAATCAAAAGAAGCAAACAAAACAATAAAACTAGACAATATAAAACCAGAAATAAGTGAACTAAAACTAGAAGGAACAAAAGGAGAAACAGACAAAAATAAAAAAACATGGATAATATCAAACCGGAGAAATAAAAGTAATAGCAAATGACCCAGGAGGAAGCCGGAAAAATAATAGGATATGAATACGAAGTAAAGAACCTAAAAACAAACAAAATAATAACAAACCTAAAAAGAGTAGACGATATAAACACAAGTATAAAAGTACAAACAGATGGAGAATACGCTATTACAGTAAAAGCCATAGACGAAGCAGGAAACAGGTCACCAGCAAAAACAGTAAATGTATATAAAGATGAGACAGCACCAGAAGTGCGGAACACCAACAGTAAGAAATATAACATCAAGTGGCTTTACGATAGTAACAGGAGCAAAAGACGAAATATCAGAAATAGCGAAATATGAATGTTATATAAATGGAGAGAAAAAAGGAGAAACAGAAGAAGAAACAGGAGCGATAACAATAAGTGGACTATCACCAAAAACAGCATATGACAATATAGTAGTAAAAATATATAACAATGCAGGATTAGATGAAGATACAGTGCCGGTATCAGCAACAACAAAAGAAATTTGTTATACTAATAGATGTCTGGGGGGAAATACCTCAACATGTAGTTCATGCAAAGGAGCAGGTACTTACCACACACTTAAATATAGATCTATAGCTTCTTATCGCACTGACGGATGCTCGGCGTGCCGGACAAGTAAGAGATACTTGCCGTTATAACGACGTCTTTTGTTCTAGTTGTGGGGCAACATGCGAACAGAGTTGGGGAACCAGTGTTAGGCTATGCGATTCTTGCAAAAATAGGTTTTTTAACCCTCCGTACTATGGTTCTTTTGACTTTGGAAAAGCGTGTACAAGATGTCCTACTTGTGGTGGGTCTGGGAATATGACGAGGTCATGTGCGCATGGAGTTGTAGGGGCACATTACTACTGTTCCCATTTCAATAATACTAAATTGACAGTACATGATATAGATTAAGATATAATAAAATGAGTCAAATTTGATTAAATTTGACTCTAGATTTTTTTGAAAACAAAAACTAAAATTTTTATTTACTTTTAATAAAATCTTTTATGCCAATTTTTTCTTTTTAAAAAAATATCTTGAAAATATATAAAGGCTATTGTATAATCATATTATGAAAAAACAAAACAAAAGATGTATTAACCAAATACTAGTTACGGACAAAGTAATTATGACACCAGATTTTAAGAAGAAAAAGAAGCTATATAAATTTAACTTCATTTTATCTTCTTTTTTGGCATGTGTGTTATTTTCTTATGGCGTATATGCAGAATATGATAGAAATAAAAGTGAAGAAGTATCACAAGAGATACTAGCAGGGCTACCTATTGAAGAAGTAGATAATACAACAATTTCTGTTGAGGATGATGTAATTATTGTAAAAGCATTAGCAGACGGTGGAAATGAAAATCAAGAAGTAAATTTATCGCACCTTTTATCACCAGGGGAAACATCTACTATGGTAGAAGCAGTTGCACCTGACGGAAAAAGTTATTATACAGAAGCTATTTTGAAAATACCAAGACTTGGCATAGAATATCCTGTACTATCGGATACATCAGAAGAATTATTAAAAATATCTTTAAATAGAATATGGGGACCTAAACCAAACCAAGAGGGAAATTATGTAATAGCAGGTCATAATTATAAAAACGGAAAAATGTTTGGAAAATTACCAGGAATTGCGATAGATGATATTTGCGAGCTTACAGAGTTACCTAGAAAAAAAACAGTTACATATAAAGTATATACAAGATATGTTGTAGAACCAGAAGATACAAGCTGTACAACTCAGCATACAAATGGGAAAAGAGAAATAACTCTAATTACTTGTACAAATGGTGGCAAACAAAGACTAATTGTAAAAGCAGTAGAGATATAAAGAACTAAAAATATAAAATAATAATATAATAAAGTATCAGGCAAAATAAAGCCGGGCCAAATGGCAACAGAGCTCTCTGTGGGATGAATTCCATAGAGAGCTTAAATTGTTTTAGACTAGAAAGGGATAGAGAAATGGAAGAAAAAGAAGCTATAAGAGTATCTAAAATGAGTATATTTATAAATCTTATATTATCAGTGCTTAAACTGATTGCAGGAATAGTATCTGCGTCATTTGCTATGATATCAGATGCTTTACACTCAGCATCAGATGTGCTTAGCTCTATAATTGTAATAATAGGCGTTAAAATTGCAAATAAAAAATCAGACAAATCGCATCCATATGGACATGAAAGATTTGAATGTGTTGCATCTATAATACTTGCTGTAATTCTTGCAATAACAGGCATTGGGGTTCGGAATATCAGGAATAAAAAATATCGCTTCACGGTGCATATAAAGAATTTGAGATACCAGGAATTATGGCGCTAATTGCAGCTGTGGTTTCAATAGCTGTAAAAGAGGGAATGTATTGGTACACAAGAAAAGTTGCAAAAAGGATAAATTCAAATGCAGTAATGGCAGATGCTTGGCATCATAGGTCAGATGCATTATCTTCTGTACGGAAGCTTTATAGGAATACTTGGCGCAAGGATGGGCTTTTTAATCTTAGATTCATTTGCAAGTATAATTATATCAATATTTATAGTAAAAGCAGGAGTAGAAATATTTATCAATACAGTAAGAGAATTAACTGATGAAGCATGTGATGAAGAGACTGTAAACAAGATATATAATATAATAAATATGCAAAATCGGAGTAATGAGAATTGATGAGGTAAAGACTAGAAAATTTGGAAACAAGATATATGTAGATGTAGAAATAAGTGCAGACGGAGAAAAAACATTAACTGAGACGCATGAAATTGCAGAAAATATTCATACATCTATAGAAAAAAACATAGAATTTGTAAAACATTGCATGGTACATGTAAACCCTTATACAGAATAATAGACCATATATAATTTAAAGCTAGAGAATTTTATATCTCTAGCTTTCTTTTTTAAATTCAATAATATCAGCTATTTGACAATCAAGTACAGAGCAAAAAATTTTTAAATATTCTGTATTAATTAATGAAACATTTCCTGTACAATAATTACATATAGTATCATATCTAATATTTGTAATTTTAGAAAGGTGATATTTAGTAATTTTATTTTTATCAATAACTTCTTTTAATTTAAAAATAATATCCCCATCAACTTTCAATAAATAATTACCAACACTATTTTTTTCAAATTTACTCATACTTTCACCCCATTAGAAATTATAAATTAAGAATATCAAAATAATTACGTCTTGAAATTATACGTTCGAAACGATATAATAAATCATATACCGTTTCAAACGTATACTTATAATAAGGTATAAAAATAATAAATTTAATATATCTCTTTATATTTGGGAACTAGAATGTTTGGTTTTGTTTGGTTTGACTTTGGCATTCTAAGTTTCCAAATATAAGGAGATATGTATAGAAATAGTATTCGCAAAAGAAGAGAAAATATATCATTTATAGGGCAAATTTTTAAAGAGATATTAATTTTAAGAATATAGAAAAAACCAAAGAAAAGGAGGAAAGAATTTAAATGAACAAAGTGGGACCAAACAAGAAAAGCGAAAGCGGAGTAACGCTAATCGCATTACTAGTAATGATAATAATACTAGTAATACTATCAGCAGTAACAATACAAGGAATAACAGGAAAAGAAGGAATAATAGGAACATCAGCAGATGCAGCAGAGCAGCATAAGATAAAGGCATATGAAGAAAGAATAGAACAAAACGTAAGAGCAACGATTGTAGCAGAGGGAGTACTTCGGAAAAACAGCAACACTACGGAGACATAGCAGAAGGATTAAGAGAAGAAACAGACTTCATAAAAGAAGTACAGATAGAAGGAGGAGAAGAAGCAAAAGACAGCATAGAAGGATATATCAAGGAGGAGTACTAGAAAAAGAAACAAGAACAAGCGGGCTAGAAAAAGAACAAAGATTCGAAATAGAAAAATATGGAACAGGATGGTATAAAGTAAGAGCGACCGCAGACAATGGAA
>CAOKMF010000005.1 GCA_948469655.1 uncultured Clostridium sp. | reverse complement strand
TCAGTAGGAGAAGCAGGAACAAGAAAAGTAACAGTAGTATATACACCAGCAGATGGAAATAATTATGCATCAGTAGAAAAAGAAATAACAATAACAGTAGGAAAAGCACCTACAGATATACCAGATGATTCAAAATTACCTGAAGAACCAAAACCAGGTGACGACGATTACGACAAAAATTATGCTACTTATACAGCAACATATGGTGACTTACTAGATATGTTTAGTTATAAAGCTGATGCTACTGATAAAGCAAATCGTTTACCAGAAGGATGGACATTTGATAATTTAGATGGTAAATCAGCAGAAGAAATAGCAAATATTTATGTAGGAAGTGCAACAATTGGAACTGGTGATAATGCTAAATCACCTGCAATATATGAATTTGCAGTAACATTTAAAGGTGACGAAAATCATGCAGATGTAACTGACACAGTAAAAATAAAAGTTGTAAAAGCAGATAATGCACCAGAATTACCAACAGAAAGCTATAAAGCAACATATGGAGATGCATTAAGTACAATAGAACTACCAGAAGGATGGACATTTGATACAACAGAAACAACAGTAGGAAATGCGACAGCAGAAGGTGAATATAATACATTTAATGTAACATATACACCAGAAGACACAGATAACTACAACACAGCAAATGGAACAGTAACAATAAGTGTTGAAAGAAAAGATGTATCAGATAAAACTTTAGATGAATTAGTAGATATTTCAATTGAAATGGACGAAGAATTAGTATATAATGGAACAACTAGAGAGCCAGCTATAACACCAAAGACAGATGTAACAGTTAATAACACAATTGTTTACTCTAAATATGATAAGGAAGCAGGTTCATATAAGCAAACTACAGAAATACCATCAGACATTGGAGATTATAGAGCAGTAATCAAAATAGAAGGTTCAGAAAACTACACAGGAAGTATTGGAGAAGAAACTATATATTATAGTATAACTCCAAGAGAAATTACAATTACTCCAAAATCACAAAGTGGAGATAATGCTACAGCAATATACGGAGATGAAAATATCGCTGTAAAACAAGGAGAATATATTTATACAACAGCTACAACTGAAAATACATTTGGATTATTGGAGGAATTAGGGCATAAACTAGAAGGTGTGACACTTATAACACCTACACTTACAGAAGCAAAGAGTAGAGGATTATATGATATAGAAATAGATCCTGCAAATGTAAGAATTGTAATTAAGGCAGAAGGATCAGATGCACTAGTTAAAGATGTAACAGCTAACTATATTATAAATTACGAGAAACTTGAAAATGGATTTGAAATAAAACCAAAATCAATTGAAGGCTATGATTGGAGTAATGCATTAACATTACCAAATGACCGTACATTTACTTATACTGGAAATAACCAAGGAGTAAGTATAAACCCACCATCACCATTAGTACTTAACCAAGATGTAGACGCAGTCATTACTTATAAAAGAGGAGAAAAATTAGGTTCAGCAATTATAACTACTGAAACTAAAGATGCAGATACATATTGGGTAACAGTAAAAATTATAGGAAAAGGTAACTATGAAGGAGAAGTTAATTTAAATAATGGAGAAGCTATTAGCTTTGAAATAACAAAAGTTGATGCTCCTTTACAAGACTCACAAATTCCTGTACTAACAGCAACATATGGAGATAAATTGGCAGAAGTTAAAATGATTAAAGGTACAGGTGCTGAAGCAGTATTGTTACCGCTTGGACAATGGAAGCTATGGGATACAGAAGGAAACCCAATCGGAACATTTGAATACAATGATGGAACTGTCCTTACAGGAGATGTTGGAACAGTAACAAACCCAGCAACAGTTACTCTAAAATATACATCAGTAAATGACAATTATAAACCAGTAACACGTGAAGTTACATTACAAGTAAAACCAACAACACCAAATGTTACAGTTCCAACAGGACTAACAGCAACATATGGAGACACACTTGCAAATGTAAAATTACCAACAGGATGGACATTTGTAGATGATGAAGCAACATCAGTAGGAGACGCAACACCAGATGGAGAAGAAGGTACTGCATTTGATGTAAAATATACACCAACAGATCCAAACTATAAAGAAGTTACTGGAAAAACAGTTATAATAAAGGTTAACAAAAAAGCTCAAACTGACCCTATAATATCACTTGTAGATGCAAATGGTGATATAATTACTGATAATTCAATCTTGATGATAGACAAAGAAACTAAAGTTAGAGTTTCAAATGTTGGAGAAGCAGGAGAAGGAATAAATTACAATGTAACTGAAGGAACAGCTGTAACAGTAAATAATAATGGTACGATTACCCCAGTTTCTATCGGAACTGCTACAGTTACAGTAACATTCCCAGGAAATAACAACTATTTACCAGCAGAAAAAGAGCTAGAAATAGCAGTAACCAAAGCTAGCCTTGTAGAAGGAAATTTCAAAATTGACGGAGGAAATACACATATATATTCAGGTTCAGCATATGCAGTAAATATTATACCAGCTGATGGAATTGTTTGTGAAAACAACAATACACCTGTAACACCAGTTATTAAATATAACGGTAGTACAGAAGTACCAGTAAATGCAGATACATATACAGTAACAATTGATGTTCAAGAGAGCGAAAACTATGAAGCTATAGAGAATTTACTTGTAGGAACAATGACTATAGAAAAAGCGCAAATCAGTAGCTTAGAAAAAGCAGAACAATTCTTAAATATTTCATTAAAAGCTGATAGCGAATTCGAATGGAGTAAAGATGCGAGTGGTAAAGCAGAAGAAAAAACTATAGTAGATAGTATAACACCTAAGTTTAGCACTGATAGTGATATAACTTTAGAAAATATTATTAAATACTATTATGGTGCAACAGAGGTTACCGGAACACCAAGTGGAATTGGACAATATACAGCTTACTTAAAAGTAAACAGTAATAACATAGAAACAATAACAAAAGACCCTAATGGAATTGAACTTGGAAGTTATTGGATAAAAGATACGGTAGCACCAACATTTACATCAAATGAAACAAAAGCTTCAATTTCAGAAAACAGCGAGGATAGTGAAATAGAATTACTATTTGCTAAACATGCAGCAGGAACAGATAACCATGATGGGAATATTACAGCTAAATGGACAGGAGAAATAGAGAAAAATGTAAATGGAAGCTATAAACTTGGAACTTATGAAATAACATTTACATTAAAAGATAGTTCAGGAAACATGACAACTAAAGTAGTAGAAGTAACAGTTATTGAAGCTCCACCAAGAATCTATTATAAAGATACTACAAAGGATACTGGAAATAGATGGGATTTATTAGATGAGACTGTACAAAATAAATTCTTAACTAACCCTTATTCAGGTTCACTACCTATAGAGTGGAATAGAGGAACTGGTACAATCTATAAGACAAACGACAATGGAAAAACATGGGTAGTTTCAGAATATGGAGCTAATTTACCAGCTAAAACTACAGTAAATGTTGGAAAAGGTGGATATTATAAAGTTGTAGTTACAGAGCCAGGACTAGACCCAGTTGAAGCAGTGTTCAAAATAAGCGACAAGAATCCAGTATATAAATTTAGTGACAATAGAGGACATAACGAATTTGTTGGATTGTATGGAATAGGAGATATAGTAACATTTACTATAGAAAATCCTGAAACTGTAGGAAGACTTAGAATAATTCCAGAAAATGACCCAGATTTTGAAGAAGTTAACTTAACATCATTCGGACCAGGAGTTTATACTTTCCAATTTACAGGACCAAAGAACTTAAATGAATATGCAGCTTATACTATATATTTAACACCAGCTGGTGCGCCAGAGAGTCAGTCAATATATGTAGGAGAAGTATTCTACTGTGACTTAGCAGCTCTTAGAAATCAATAATATAAAAACAAATAAGATATGCCAAAATTTCTTGGCATATCTTATTTTTAGGACTTTTTGAAAAAATATTGACAAAATTTGAAAGTATTTATATAATAAAGTAGTATAAAAGTAAAATTAGCGTAGAATAGGGGGAGAGAATGCAAATGAAGAACAAAAAAATGCTATTTATAGGAATAATAGTAATAGTTATAGTAATTGCAATAGTTATAGCAATAATGTTAAATAAAAATAAGAACAAAGAAAATGATATAAATAATAATATAGATACAAATGTAGACACTAATCTATTTTTTGAAGAGGAATTAGACCCAGAAGAAATAGAAGCAATAAATAGACAAAGAGCACAAGAAATTCGGAGGTTAAGAAAATAACCTAAAATTTTACAGATTATGTTTACAAATCTTAACAAAAGTGGTATAATTAATATATCGGGAAAATACAAAAGGTAAGGAGATAAATCATGAAAATAATTAAAAATTTGAATATTATATTTATAGTATTTTGTATATTTATGATGCTAATGCCTAGCACCACGTCTTTAGGTGTTTCAGCATCACAAGGAAGTGTAACTGTTCGGCAATAATGTAGCTGTAACAGTTACTTTTAGTAGAAATGTAAAAGGAGCAAACTTCGAATTAAATTATGATAGTAGCAAATTTGATTATGTATCAGTTTCAGCAGGTACATACAAACCAGCAACAAAGCTATTTATATATTATAGCGATACAAATACATCAGACAAACAAAGCATAACCTTTACATTTAAAGCAAGGGTGACAGGAACAGGAACGTTTAATGTAAGTGATGTTGTACTTTCTGATGGGGCAACAATCACAGGTGGAACAAGTACATCAGTAAATGTTACTACACAAACTACAAAGAAACCGACAACGACAAATAAAAAGCCAGTAACAAATACTCAGGCTCCAGAAGAACCTGTAACTCCAGAAGTGTTTTCAAAAGCAGAGCTTGATAGTTTAAAAATTGAACTTGCAGACAAAATAGAAACAGATTATACAGCAGATAGTTGGAAAACTTTGCAAGATGCAATTGTAAAAGCAGAAGGAGCAACTACATCTAGCGAATATAATGAAGTTAGAAATTTATTAACAGTAGATACATTAGTTATAGCAGATTTTGAAAAAGAAGAATTAGTAAATATGTTAATTCAGCTTATGGGGAAAAGTGAAAAAGATTATTCATCAGATAGTTGGCAAGAATTACATGAAGCAATAGCAGAAGCTCAAAATGCAAAATTAAAAAGCGAATATGATAAGGTGAAAGACAAATTAACAATGGATACATTAGAGAAAAAAGAGGGGTTTAAAGAAATTTTTGAAAATTTTACTCAGGGGCTAGAAAAGGGAGAGCCCCTATACATAGCTTTCGCTGGACTAGTCCTAGTTTTGTTATTAGTAATTTTGATTTTATCAATTTCGCTATGTATAGGTAAACGTAGAAGAAGAGAAGAAATGAAAGCTAGAAGATTAAAGTAAGGTGGTGGAAATATGTCTAGAGCTAAAAGGGTGATAAAGAAAAAAGTACCTATTATTAGAATAATACTATTAATTACTCTAGTAGGAGGAATAATAGCTGGAATTTTAAATTATAACCCACATATAAGGCAAGAGATTGCAAGCCTTATTAGTGGAAAGGTAGAGTCATATGATATAAATGACTGTGTTAAAGCTGCTTATACTGAAGGAGATAATAGATATATTCCTATCTATTATAATAATTATAAAGAACAAATAACAAGAGAGGATATTATAAGCAAATTTGCTTCAAGAGGAGTAGAAGTAGAAAGTATATCTTCAACAACTATTGGAACAGGAACAGTAATTAAAACAAAATCTACAGTATTTGGAACCACATATAACTCTACATATACAGTAATAATATATGGAGATGTTAATGGAGACGGAAAAGTAAATGTACTTGATATAAATAAGATTGTTGAATATTATTTGAATAAAGGAGCAGGCTCAAGTAATTTAACAGGAGCTTATGCAAAGGCTGCAAACGTTGAGGAAATTTCGAAAAATCAAATTAATGTACTTGATATAAATAGAATTGTTGGTTTCATGTTTTATGAGAATGCTGTAGTTGAGGTTTTACCTTATGCAGATTCAAATCCATCTATAGATAAAATACCACCAACAATTGAACTAAATGGAGATTCAACAGTAAGAGTTATAATTGGTGAAAAATATAATGAATTAGGTGTAACAGTTAAGGACAACTTGGATCCTCATGTAAGAGTTACAGCAGAACCTGACCCAAATGGAGTAGATACAAGTTATGAACATACTGTAAATATTACATATACAGCAGAAGATGCAGCTGGAAATAAATCGAGTGTCACAAGAACTGTTAAAATAGAGCCAAAATCAGAAGTTATAATGGCACTAGACCATCCAGAAAAAGAATATATCGCAATATCACTTGGAGAAGATTATGATGCAAGCTTGCTTGGTGCTCATGCCGAAAATGAAAGAGATGGAGCAAGTTTAAATGTTACATCATCTTGGGATAAAGAATTTAATAAAGAGATACCAGGTATTTATACAATAACATATACAGCTTCAAATGAACAAGAAACAAAATCAATAACTCAAAAAATAGAAGTTATAGATCCAATAATAGATATGACAATAAATATACCTGCTAATAAAATATATAATGGAGAAGATATATTTGAAGATAGTGAAATTAATTTAAATGGTATTACAGTAACTCTTATAAAAGAGTACAGTGGAGCAACATCTGCAATGCCAATATCAAAGCTTAAAGAAGAATATAATAATCAGTTTAAAATAAAAGTTACACCATTTACAGGAACAAAAGTGGAATATGATGATAACAATCCAGGAGTTAAAGACTTAAAGTTATCAATAACTTGGACAAACCCTGTGACAGGTGTTGAGTCAAGGTCATATGAAAAATCTTTAGGAACAGCTAATGTAATTGGTAAAATTAGAGAAATATTATTAGAAGGTAGCCAAGAGCAAACAGGTGATATTTATACTGAAATAGAAGTTGCTAAATTTAATACTCCTGTATCTCAAGAAAACTTTACAGATGGTAGCTTAAAAGCTAGAATTACACCAGCTGGTAGTGAAAATACAAGAGGTTATAGAATAATAGTTGACCAAAACGGAATAGCTACTCTTTACTTCTGGGGAGCAAATGAAAGAACATATACAATTGAACTTTATACAGAAAGTGATAAAGTAGAAGGCGGAGAAGTAAAATATACGCTTAACCCTATAACATTGAAAAAAGGTACTACTCCAAATAATATTGAGCTAACAAGAACAAATGATAAAGAGTTCTTGAAAGATAGCGGAGAAGCAGGTAACTATAGATTTGCATTTACACGTATTTATAAAAAACCTGGAACAGATGAAGTTATAATAAATGACCCTATTGATGTTACAGGAAAAGTATCATTTAAATATACTGGAAATGCAATAGATACATCAGACTATTTAACAGCTACTATATCACAGACTTCTGACCCGTCAGCTCCATATGTAGTATTAACACCAAAAACATCAAATATTACATCTGATGTAACAGAAGTTGTAAAAGTATATGTAGAAGGTATGGAAGAACCTTATAACTTAAATATTAAGGTAAGTCCTAAATCAGAATATACTTTAAAATTTGATATAACAAATTCAGGACCAAGAGCAGAAGGAGCTGAAACTGGTGCTGGTGCATTTAGTGGACCTTCTAAAAATGTTACATTATATTATAAAGCACCAGATATTTTAGGAAATGGTGAAGGTGCAGTAAGAAATGTTGATGGAAAACTTTATACATTGTATGGCGTAAAATTTATTGACCAATATGGAGATGAAGGAAAAGATATTACAAGCGGTATGCTAGATGCAGGAGGAATAGACGGAGTTCAAATTGGATTTAACGATAATGGAGCAAATGTAATAAAGGCTATAGGCTTTAAAGAAGACAATACAAAAGCTGAATTTGGTGAAACTGTAAGGTATATAGGAATTGCAATTGAAGGAATTACTGGAAAAGAAGACGAAATGTTAAAGACAAGTGGAAATGAAGTAAAAGTATTGCAAAATCAAGAGCAAGTAGCTTTATTAAAGGTTATAAATATTGAGAAAAAAGATATAGTATCTTTAGTATTTACAACAGATGATAATCTTAAAAAGACAATTGATTATCGTTATAGTATAGATGAAAAAACAAAGGATAGAAGACCAAGCATTGTAGCTCAAGTTAAGTCAGGAATAGGGGAAAAAGATTTAAAAGCAAGTGATTTAAACTATGAGGTAACATATAAAGGAGCAGGTACTGAGAATACTACAGGAAGAGTTATTACAGGGGAACTTTCAAATGTAGGACTTGGTAGAATAAATGTAAGATTTAGAGCGACAGAATTAGGTACATATACAATTAAAGTAAGCCTAAAGACAAATCCTAGTGCTTTTGCTTCATGGGATATATTAATTAAAGAAGACCCAAGAATTAACAAAGTAATGTTTAGAGCGGACAAGGATGATACAGCAAAAGACAGTTTTGGAAAAATCTCTAATGAAGTTGCATTAAGCCGTGAAATTGTTTACTTACATGAATATAAAAATATACCAGGTATAGGAAATGTAACTAAACCTATTGAAGATACAGATAAGCCAGCTAGAAATACAGTTACAATTACACCTAACACATCAGGATTACAAATCACACCTATGCAAGGCAAATATGTTATACCAGATGGAGCAGTAGATAAGTTAACAGACTTAAATATAGGATATACTGGAGGATATGTAGGAATTACTGGAACATTTAATATGAGAATTGAGCAAAATATACTTGGATATGGAGAACATGTAGCAAATATAGAAAATATTGGAGTTTCAATTGTTAGTGAAATAAAAATAACAAAAGTTGGAATGTCTAGTGTAAATGACGAAAGCCCAGCAAAATTATATTATGGAACTCATAATGACCTTCCTGGAACATGGAATGACAATAGTAAAACGTATACAATATTTAATATTTGGTATGAAGACGAAAATAGTGTAAAACATCCAATCAAAGCAAGCGATATTTCATATACATTGTCTACATCTAATGTGTTAATTACAACGGATAATGCATTAATTGTAGGACCAAGACATAAATCAGATATTCAAGTTGTTCCACTAGAAGCTACTGCAGAAGATGAGTATCGTGTTAGTGGTACTGGAACTTTTGTAAATTATGTTGGTATCACATTAATGCCAGCTGGTATTGGAGCACCTACTTCAATTAAGTTATACTTAGAGAAGAAGTTAATGACTCAGCCAATTAGTGTTGAGGCAGGAGACACACCAAGTAGTTATACTGTAGCTAGAGATGAAGTAACAACATTTAATGTTGGAGATTCAGTTGAGGAGCCAGTTACTAAGGCTACTGTAGATGGAATGAAAGAAGATGAATTGCCAAATATAAGTACTCCTGAGCAGGTTATTAAACCTGAGAATAATAACTCAAATGGTAGTGCAGAGATAGTTACTAAGCCACAAGAAAATGAAGGTACTGTAACTGAAGAAAGTAGCAAACCAGCTGGAGAAGAACCTAAACAAGAAGACGGTTTAAAACCAGTAGATAGTACAACTGAACCAAATGGAACGGTTTCAGATAAGCCAAAAGACCCAGAAGATAAAACTGTACAAGACAGTCCAGAAAGTGACTTGCCAATAGACTAAACTTAAAAAGATATATACAAGGGGCGCGAAAGCGTCCCTTAGTTTTGAGAAAATGTGCCAATGGGACGTATAATTTTGGTACAAATATGAAAAAAGGGGAGAAAATAAAATGTGGTTTATTTTTGCGCTTGTTACCCTAATTGCATGGGGAACAGCAGATTTATTTTATAAAAAAGGAGCAGATGAAGAAGATAAATATAGCCATTTAAAAACATCAATGATGGTAGGACTTGTCATGGGAATACATGCGATATTCATGTTAATATTTACTGATATGAATTATGACTTTAGAAATATACTTATATATTTTCCAGTTTCATTTATGTATATATTATCAATGACAATAGGATATTTTGGACTTAGGTATTTGGAAGTATCAATTTCTTCACCTGTACAGAATTCGTCAGGTGCAATTACTTGTGTTCTTTGCTTTATATTCTTAAGTCAGGAATTAAATATGATTAGTACATTTGGAATTGTGCTTGTAACAGTTCGGAATTTTTGTTTTAGGATTATTAGAAAAATCAAAACAAGAAAAATACGAAGAAATAAATAACAAAAAATATAAAATAGGACTTGTAGCATTTATGATGCCTATTCTATATTGTATAATTGATGCTCTTCGGAACTTTTTTTGATGCTTATTATCTAGATAGCTTAGAAACTACACCACTTATAAATGTAACAGAAGAAACTTTAGAAAATGTTGCAAATACATCTTATGAGCTAACATTTTTAATATGCGCTATACTGATTTTCGTATTTATTAGATTTATAAAAAAAGAAAAAATGGGTTCAAAAAAGCAAGGAGAAAGAATAGGAGCAGCAATATTTGAAACTTTGGGACAATTTACATATGTATATGCCTTGAGCGGAAACGGCATATTAGCCGCAGGAATGATTTCTGCTTATAGTATAGTATCAGTTGTACTATCTAGAATATTTTTGAAGGAGAAGCTAAATATAAAGCAATACGTCGTTATAATTATAGTTATGATAGGTATTGTACTTTTGGGAATAAATGAGCCTTAAAATTTTACATTCACAGACTTCCAATTTTCACCATAAAATATATAAATTGCTTAAATTGGAGGAATATTATGAAAATTGGATTGTCACTTGCAGGTGGAGGTGTAAAAGGTGCAGCACATATTGGAGTACTTAAAGCTTTTGAAGAAAAGGGGATAAAAATAGATTACATAGGTGGAACTTCTTCTGGGAGCATAGTTAGTACTCTTTACGCTGTTCGGATATAAACCAGACGAGATATATGAAATTTTTAAAAAGTATTGCAAAGAAATAAATTATGTAAGTATTTCTAATGTACTAAAATTAATATATGGATTAATTTTTAGAAGAAAGATTTTAATACAAGGCTTAAATAATGGTAATAAAATTGAAAAACTTATGAGAAATCTATGTGGTAAGAAGGGAATACATAATATAAATCAGATAAAAATGCCTATAATGGTACCTAGTGTTGACTTGCATAATGGCAGAGTATATATGTTTTCGTCAGTAAGTACAAGAGGCAGGTATAACGATAAAATTAAATATGTAAATGATGCAGATATAGGAACTGTTGTAAGGGCAAGTTGTAGTTATCCACGGAGTATTTAGTCCATGCAAATATAAAGGCACGGAATTAATAGACGGAGGGATAAGAGAAAATGTTCCATGGAAAGAAGTAGAACTTATGGGAGCAGACAAAGTTATAAGCGTAGTGTTTGAAGAAGAGAAAAAGAAAGACGATTACATAAATATAATAGAAGTTATAATGTCTGCAATAGGAATACTTTCACATGAATTGTCAAATTATGAAATGGCAGGTAGTGATGATAAAATATTAATTAGAACTAAACATATGTCTTTGTTAGACGGAAGCCAAATAGATTATTTATATAATTTAGGATATAAAAAAGGGGTAAAAGAATTAAATAGAATTTAGAAATAATAAGGAGGAAAGTATGCCATCTTGGATTACTCATTTAGTAACAGCAAATGAAATATCTAAAAAATTAGATGTTAAAGATAAGAATAGCTTTTTATTTGGAAATATTATGCCAGATATATTAAATAATTATATTGTAAAAGAGACACATATGCATAAGTGTTATGAAGAAACTCATTTTGCAGAAGATGCTTTAATAAATGGGATTGAATGTAAATTTCCAAGTCCTAATAGATTTTTAAAGGAATACAAAAATAAAATGAAAAACCCAATTGTGTTAGGATGTTATACACATTTACTAGCAGACTATTATTGGAATGATATTTCATACGGAAAATATTTTAAAGGAAGTAGAGAAGAAGTAGAAGTAAAATTTGCAAATGGAGAAACTAAAATATATGAATATGATGATGCAGTAGCAATAAAACAGCAAGATTTCAGTGTATTTACTCGGATATTTAAAGCTTAAGTATAATATAGAAAGAGTAGTCTATACAAATGAATTATTCAAATTTTGCAAAGAGATAAAAGAAATACCATTAACTAAAACTGATATAGAAAACAGTATAAAAGAAATTGACAACTATATTGAAAATGATATGGTGACTATTGCAGGTAAAAGAATGCATTTGAAAGATATAGATGTAGAATATAAATTGTTTACAGAAGAAAAACTAGAGAAGTATTTTGATGAAAGTATTGAATTTATAATAGAAAAATTGACATAATATTCATAAAGTGATATAATTACAACAAAAAATGATTGGAGGGAAATACAATGCCAAATAATTTTGGAGAGGTATTAAAAAATGCGCGGAAGCGGAAAGGACTAAAAGGAAAAGAAGTTGCCAAAATTGCTGGCATATCACAATCTCAATATAGTAAACTTGAAAACAACAAAGCTAATACAGTTAACATCAATGCAGTAGAGAAAATATGTGATTTATTGAAAATTGATGCTAAAGATTTATTTAATAGCAAACCAAGTAACAAAATATATATAAATGAATATAAGCAAAAGCTAATAAATAAATTAGATATTTGCTGTGAAATCACAAGAAATGAAGATGGTGAAAAATCGAGGGAGTATATGGATAGACTAACTTTTATTAATGAAAGTGATAAAGTCCAAATTGATTATCGCGGAATAGGATTATGTATGAGTAAATATGGTGGAGAAGGCTTTATGATGTTTATCTGTATTGTGTATCGTCTTGTTTTGGATATGATGGAAGCAGATGATGGGTTAACATGTTGGTATGATTTATATAGCTATATTGTAGAAGTTCTTGCGAAGATGTAGAGCATTGTTTAAGACGAGGGAAAATCAACAAAACAGATAGATAAAATCTGATTTGTTGATTTTTCTTTTTATGAATAATATTTTGATAAATTATAAAGAAAACATTTACAAACATTTGTCCGTATGATATAATCTTAATATATTTTTCAAAATAAAAATGAAGGTATGCAAATAATGGAAAATGAAATAGAGATTGTTAATTTAATAGATGAACAGGAATATTTAGAAGAAGTTTCAGAATGGCTATGGAACGAATGGGATAAAGAACATGGTGCTAAATTAGAAGATGCAGTTTATAGGTCAAAACATTCTATTAGCAAAGATAATATACCCAAGATGTATATTGCAAAATACAAAAATGAAGCCATAGGAGTAGTATCTATATGGCTAAATGACTTAAAAGCTAGACAAGATTTATACCCATGGATGGCAACTTTATATGTAAAAGAAGAATTTAGAAATATGGGTATAGGAAAAATGTTACAACATAAATGTATAGAAGAAACTAGAAAAATGAACTACAAAAACTTATATTTGATTACAGACCATAATAATTATTATGAAAAAACAGGATGGGTATTTCTAGAAAATGCACCATTAGGAGATGGACGATATACGAAGATTTATAAATATAAATTAAAATAACAGGAGGAAATATGTTCAAATTACACTCAGAATATGCGCCTACCCGGCGACCAACCAAAAGCAATTGAATATCTAAGTAAAGGTATAATGGAAGGTAAGAAATTCCAAACACTTCTAGGAGTGACTCGGTTCTCGGAAAGACTTTTACAATGGCAAATGTTATAGAAAAAGTGCAAAAACCAACTCTAGTATTAGCTCACAACAAAACACTAGCTCGGACAACTCTATTCAGAGTTTAAAGAATTCTTCCCTGAAAACGCAGTTGAATATTTCGTCTCATATTACGACTATTACCAACCAGAAAGCTATGTTGCGTCAACAGATACATATATTGAAAAAGACGCATCTATTAATGATGAAATAGATAAATTAAGACACTCAGCAACAGCAGCACTTTTTGAAAGACAAGATGTAATAATTGTTGCATCAGTATCATGTATATATGGACTTCGGAGATCCAATAGACTATGAAAATATGATAGTATCAATAAGACCACGGAATGGAAAAGTCTCGTGAAGAAATTGCAAAGAAACTTGTAAACATGCAATATACAAGAAATGAAATTGATTTTAAAAGAGGTACATTTAGAGCCAAAGGAGATATACTAGAAGTATATCCTTCAGACCAAAATGAGAAAGCAATAAGAGTAGAGTTTTTTGGAGACGAGATAGATAAAATAACTGAAATAAACCCATTAACAGGTAAACCGATAGGACTAAGACAGCATGTTATGATATTTCCAAATTCACACTATGTAACAGAGAAAGACAAAATGGAAAGAGCACTTTTGACAATAGAAGAAGAGCTTATAGATAGAATTAAATATTTCAAGGATAATAACAAACTTATAGAAGCACAAAGAATAGAAGAAAGAACGAATTTTGATATGGAGATGCTTAAGGAAACCGGTTTTTGCCAAGGCATAGAAAATTACTCAAGACATATTAGCCGGAAGAGAGCCAGGTAGTAGCCCATTTACACTTTTAGATTACCTTCCAAAAGACTTTTTACTATTTATTGACGAATCACATGCAACAATTCCGCAGGTTAGAGCAATGTATAATGGAGATAGAGCAAGAAAGGAAAGTCTTGTAAATTATGGATTTAGGCTACCTTCAGCATTAGATAATAGACCATTAAAATTTGGAGAATTTGAAAACAAAATAAACGAGTGTATATTTGTTAGTGCAACACCAGCAGAATATGAAGAAGAACATTCTAAAGAAAATGTAGTAGAGCAAATAATAAGGCCGACAGGTCTTTTAGACCCTAAAATTACAGTAAAACCAGTTACAAACCAAGTAGATGATTTGATAGAAGAAATAAGAAAAAGGGTAGAAAAAAGCGAAAGAGTATTAGTTACAACCTTAACAAAGAAGATGGCAGAAGATTTAACAGCATATCTTGCAAAATTGGATATAAAAGTTAGGTACATGCACTCAGATATAAAAGCGTTAGAGAGAATGGAAATAATAAGAGATTTAAGAATTGGTAAATTTGATGTACTTGTTCGGAATAAATCTGTTAAGAGAAGGTTTAGATATACCAGAAGTCTCGTTAGTTGCAATATTAGATGCAGATAAGGAAGGCTTCCTTCGTTCTGAAAGGTCATTAATTCAAACAATAGGACGTGCAGCGAGAAATACAGATGGGGAAGTTATAATGTATGCTGATGAGTTAACTCGGAAGTATGGAAAAAGCAATTACAGAGACAAATAGAAGAAGAAAGATACAGCAGGAATATAACGAGAAAAATGGTATTACTCCACAGACAATTAAAAAGAGCGTAAGAGATACAATAAAAGCGACTATTGTAGAAGATATCCAAAGTGAATATGATATTAAAGAAGATGATGATATAAAAGATGTAATTGAGAAACTAACAACTGAGATGTTAGGTTATGCAGAAAGTCTAGAATTTGAAAAAGCAGCAGAACTTAGAGATAAGATAAAAGAATTAGAAAGTATAATGTAAGAAGAGTATATAGAAAAAAGAGCAAACTCCTGAAGGAATTGCTCTTTTTTTCTTGATAAACTTTCTTCTTTTAACTTGGAAGCCCATTGATGTAATCGACCACGTCCTGATACAGAAACAGATCAACCACCATTTCGGCGATTTCAGGAGTACAGTCTTCTGAGAAGAACTCCCATATTAGTCCTGCATCATCTTCCAAAAGACTGCATCTGCCGTCAAACTGAAGATTGACATCATGCATAATGTTGCCCTTCTCTGAATAAGAAACAAATATTCTTACTACTATAGAGTTGCGATGGGTTATATTAAAAATACCATCGGCAAATTTTACCTCGACACTTTTTTCTACTACTTTTGTGTCCTTCCGCATTAAAACATCCATCGTTTATCCTCCTATTTTCTTCTTGCATCTGCAGGTTACGTTAACTATTATAACATTAAATTATCAAATATTCAAGATTTACATTTTTTTAAATATATGATACAATATTTTCCGGAGGGAAAACGCATGGGATTTTTTGACAAATTAAAATCAGGATTAAGCAAAACAAAAACATCATTTGATGATAAAATAAATGGAGTGTTTAGTACTTTTAGAAAAGTAGATGAAGAGCTTTTAGAAGAACTAGAAGAAGCACTTATAATGTCAGACATAGGAATGGATACATCTTTAGAAATTATATCAAGACTAAGAAATAGAATAAAAAGAGAAAATATAAAAGATGCAGAAGAAGTAAAAAATTGCTTAAGAGAAGAAATGAAAAATATATTAGAAGTATGTGATAATAGCCTAAAGCTTGAAACTACACCTTCAGTTATATTAGTTATTGGAGTAAATCGGAGTTCGGAAAAACAACATCAATAGGTAAAATTGCAAACAGATTAAAGCAAGATGGAAAGAAAGTTATGGTTGCTGCAGCAGATACATTCAGAGCAGCAGCAGTAGAACAATTAGAAATATGGGCAAATCGTGTGGGGTGTGATATAGTTAAAAAAGAAGAAGGAGCAGACCCTGCATCAGTTGTATATGAAGCAATAAAAAAAGCAAAAGAAGAAAGCGTAGATGTTCTTATATGTGATACCGCAGGAAGACTTCACAATAAGAAATATTTAATGGACGAATTAGAGAAAATACAAAGAGTTATAGAAAAAGAACTACCAGAAAGCAGTAAAGAAGCATTACTTGTAATAGACCGGAACAACAGGACAAAATGCGATAGAACAAGTAAAAGCATTTAAAGAAGTTAGTAATATTACAGGACTTATTCTTACTAAGCTAGACGGAACTGCAAAAGGTGGAGTAGTCATAGGCATTGTACATGAAAATAAAATACCAGTAAAGTTTATAGGCGTTGGAGAGCAAATAGATGATATGGAAGTCTTTAATTCCGAAGATTTTGTAAAAGCAATAATCTAAATTTTAATAGTTAGGAGGAGAAAGTTTTGAGTGAAAACATAGAAAACAAAGAAGCTGAAGAGAAGAAAGCAGAAGTAAAGGTAGAAGAAAATGTTACAAATAAAAAGAAAATGAAAAGAAGAACGCTTTTAGTAATTTTAGCTATTGTAATATTTTTACTTGGATCACTTATAGTATATAGAGCAGAATATTTAGAAACACTAGAAATTGGAGAAGGATATGAAGAAGTATTTAATCAAAATGTTAAGTACAAACTTTGTATTGGAGCTATTAATTTTGTCTGTATATATTTTCTAGTATGTATAACAAATAGAATGATTAAAAAGGGACTAAAAAAATTTTTTGACGAAGATAAAAAAGAAATGCCAAAACTTCCAGGTAAATCACTTGCTTTAATTATTGGACTTATAACAAGTCTTGTTATATCAAATCTATTTTTATATAAAGTAATATTATTTACAAACACAGCATGGTTTGGACAAACAGACCCTGTATATGGAGTAGATTTAGGCTTTTATATGTTCCAAGCACCGTTAATTCGGACAATTGCTTTATTATGGACTAACTATTACAATTATGCTTACAATATATACAGTTGCATATTACATTATAGTTTTTAATATATATTTTGATGGAATAGATGCAAAAACTCTTAGAAGTAATACTTTTATAAAACAATTATTATTTAACTTTATGCTTGCTTCTATATTTGCCTCAGGAATATTATTCTTTAATATGCAAAATATAGCGACTGGACCATTTTTAACATTAGGGGATAAAATGAAAACAGTTATAATTGGAAGTCGGAGTAGCTGATGGAATTAAAATATGGGGATACAGGATACTTGGAATTATAATTGTACTTTCAGTTTATTTAGCAATAAGAGCATTTAAGAAAAATAATACAAAGAAAGTAATAAAATCTCTTTCAGTAGTTCCAGTATATTTAGTTTTGTTATTTATTGTTTTAGTTGGATATAATCTATTCTTCATAAAAGGAAGCGAGCTTAACAAGCAAAAGTCATATATATCAGATAATATAGCATTTACAAAAAATGCTTATGATATAAATATAAATGAGAAAACGATTGATAGTACAGGAACAATTACAGAAAAAGAAGCAAATGAAAATGAAGAGGTAATAAATAATATTCCTATTATCACAGAAAATGTTGTAATAAATAATTTATTACAGACACAAACAAATACTGGATACTATACATATAGTAAAGCAAAGACTTCTTTATATAATAATAAACTTTCATATATTGCAGGAAGAGAACTTGACAGCCAAAATGATACTGATGAATATACACATGGATATGGAGCAGTTATTAGTAGTGCTAGTGAAACAGACGAAGCAGGAAATATAAAATATATATCAAGAGATTTTGAAAATGATAATATAAAAGAACCTAGAATATATTATGGAACGAAGAATTCAAAAATAAAAACAATTAAAAAGTCACAAGAAGAATTTGATTATCCAAAAGGCGCTAATAATAATGAAACATATACATATTCAGGTGAGCGGACGGAATTTCTTTAAACTTATTAGATAGATTATGTGTTGGAATTAAAACAGGCAATTTAGGATTAATAGGAAAGAGCTCAGATAGTAAAATATTACTAAATACTAATGTAGTAAAAAGGGCAGAAAAAATTATTCCATACTTAATGTATGACGAAGAGCCATATTTAGTTATATCAGACGGTGGAGAGCTTTTTTGGGTAATAGATGCATATACTGCTTCTAATGATTATCCATATTCTCAAAAAACAAAGCTTGTTTATAAAAATGATACGAGAGAGATAAATTACATAAGAAATTCAGTAAAAGTGATTGTAAATGCATTTAATGGTGATACTTCATTTTATATAACCGATAAAACAGACCCAATTGCAATGGTATATAATAATATGTATAGTACATTATTTAAAGATATGTCTGAAATACCTGCAGGAATATCTGAATCTTTCACGTATTCAGAGTTTTTGTACAAGATACAATCAGAAATGTTAAACCTATATCATGATGTATCAGCTGATGTACTTTATAGAGGTAATGACATATGGGAAATAGCATCATATTCTAGTTTGCCTACCAAAACTGCAAAGGCTGAAATGAAACCAGTATATACTCTTGTTAAAGAAATAGATACAGATGAAAGTAAATTAGGACTTGTGATTAGTTATAACCAATTTGGAAAAGAAAGCTTAAATGCATATCTTGTTCGGAACTGTAGAAGACCGGAAAGAATAAACTTTCACTATATAAATTTTCAGGAGATGGGGCTGTACTTCGGACCAATGCAATTAGATAATCTAATAGAGCAAGATGAAACAATATCTGCTGAAATATCTGCATTAAATGTTACGGGTACGAAAATTTCAAAGGAAATGATAATTGTCCCTATTGATAAAACGCTTCTTTATGTAGTTCCAATATATCAAACTTCGCTTAACGAAACTAATAGTGTACCAGTTTTAAAGAAGGTAGTTGTTGCATCAGGAAATAAAGTAGCAATAGGGGATAATTTAAGTAAAGCAATTAAAAACTTATTATCTCCAAATGGAGCTGTAAGTGTTGAGATAGAAGATACTAGTACAATTGAAGGATTAGTTGAAGCGGTAATAAAAGCTAATAATAATCTAAAAGAGTCCAATGATGCAAATGATTGGTCTCAAATAGGAAGAGATATTGAAGCTTTGCAAGCATTAATTAATCAGCTTGAGAAGGCAAAAGAAGATAGCGAAAAAGAGAATAATACTATCACAAACAATACTACAATTGATGTAAATAATACAGTAGATAATAATGTTATACAATAAATTAAGAAATGTGCCACTCCAAAACAGGAGTGGCATGTTTGTCGATTAACTTACCTTTCTTTAAATTAAGATACTTTGGCAGTATCAGACTTTACATCTGAGATAACTTCGGTAAAACCATTTATAAAGCTATTCCTTTTTTTATCATCAAATAGAATTTTGTACCGCTTAGAGTTGTCTCGGATTGTGTAAGAAGATAGGATAGTTCCATTATGTGTTTTAATCAAATCTTCAACACATTTTTGACACCGACTTACTTTATCCGGCGGAATAGTGATTAATGTAACAATACAATGCTTCAAGTTAACGATAGCACCAAAGTTTAAATAATGTTTCATAAAAAATTACTCCTCCTTTTTAGCTTTTTGCTAATATAATTTATATTAACATAAAAACAAAAGGAGGTCAATATTATATATAATTTTATTGTAATAAGTCTATTTATGTAAAAATGTTTTTTCTACATACAATTTACTTGCAAATGACTGAGCGGCGCTTTTTAGGAGAGACTGTTCAAATGATGTGTCGGAAGCTGTATATTCAACTCCCTCAAATGTATAAAGAATAGCTTTTTCTAATGCTTCACAAAATTGGTCGTAAGCTGAATTAAATTTTGCAGTTTTTATTGCAAGCATTATAAGCTCGTTTATATCACTTATACTATAAATTTGTTTTAAAATGCATATAACAAACAATGTCGCTATATGAAGTCTGTTATACTTTTTCTTTCTAGGAGGCTTGATGAGACCTTGCTTTACGTAGTTATTAATCATAGTTTTAGTGATTATAGTTTCATCTTTATTTCCTATATATTCTTTTAAATATTTTTCAAGTATTGTAACTAATTGGTCTAAATATAAATCTAGATTAGGAAGCTCATTCCATCTAGGTATATGAAAACTTGAAACTGTGTTATGCATATTTTTACTCCATTCTTTTACAAATTTCTTGCTTGAAATCAAATTATAACATACATTTACATAAAAATCAAATCTGAAAAAATACTTGCAAATTTTTCATTAAATGATATAATTTAATATGAATAATCATATGAAAAAATGGAGTTATAAACATATTAGAAAGGAACCTAAAAATATATGGGAAATATTGTAGTTTTAGACGAACTTACTATAAATAAAATAGCTGCAGGAGAAGTAATAGAAAGACCTGCATCAGTAATAAAAGAAATGGTGGAAAATTCAATAGACGCAGGAGCAAAAAATATAAGTGTTGAAATAAAAAATGGGCGGAATATCATATATAAGAGTTACAGATGACGGAAAGGGAATTGAAAAAGAAGATCTAGAGCTTTCATTTGAAAGACATGCAACTTCTAAAATAAGAACAGCAGATGACTTAAATGAAGTAACGTCTATGGGTTTTAGAGGTGAAGCTTTGGCAAGTATTGCTGCAGTTTCTAAGGTAGAAATGATATCTAAAACAGAAAATGGGGATACTGGATATAAGATTATTGTAGAAGGTGGAGATGTTAAGGAAGTAACAGAAGTTGGAGCAAGAACAGGAACTTCTATAACAGTAAATGAACTTTTCTTTAATACACCAGTAAGATATAAGTTCCTAAAAAAAGATTATACAGAAGCTCGGATATATAGAAGATATAATTACAAGGCTTGCTTTAGTACATCCTGAAATATCATTTAAATTTATAAGTTCTGGTAAAACAGTTATTCAAACAAATGGAGATGGAGACATTAAAAATGTTATATATAGTATATATGGAAAAACTGTTTCTGCAGCTTGCTTAAATATAAACTATGAATTTGAAGGGATAAAAATCACAGGAGTTGTAGGAAAACCAGAGATTGCAAGGTCAAATAGGTCAAATCAAATTTTCTTTGTGAATAAAAGATATGTAAAAGATAGAATACTATCAGGTGGAGCAGAAAAAGCATTTAAGGGAATGATACCAATAGGAAAATTTGGTTTTTTGATTTTGAATATAGAAATGGATCCAAATAAGGTAGATGTAAATGTGCATCCAGCTAAACTCGAAGTTAGATTTGAGGAAGAACAAAAGGTATTTAAAGCAGTATATTGTGGAATACAAGATACTCTTTTAAAAGCAGAACTAATTGCAAATTCAGGTTCGCAGTTAGGAGTAAAAAACGAAAGTGTTGAAGGAGGAAAAATGGGAGAAGAACAAGAGACAAATTCTGGACTCGCAGGATTATTTAGAAAAATTGCTAAAAATGCTGATGAGGGAGAAAATTTGATTGAAAGTATTTATAATAGTAAGAATAGTTTAAGTGATGCTAGTCAAAATGCCGAAAATGAGTTTTCAAATGATGTAGGGGACAAGAATTTACAAGAAAGTGTAAACACACCTAAAATAGTAGAAACAAAAAATAGTGTGGATAGCTTTGAAACAAATTTAAATGAAACTGCTCTAGAACCAATTAATAATGAAGAGGCAATTAAAAATACAATAAATGAATTTATGCAAATGGGAAAAAATCTTACTGCTGAACAAATAAGAGAGAAAATATCTAAAATAGCAGAAGCATCTAAGAAAAATGAAACAAATGCATTAGAAAATGAAAATACAAATACAGTAGATACAGTGGAAAGAATCTCTAATGAAGAAGAAATACCTGAATGGAGAAAATCATTAAACAAAAAAACAGAAGAGAAAAAGTATTCATTTGATGAAACATTTTCAAATTTTACACTTGTGCCACCTAAAAATGAAGAAAATTCGAATTCAGAAATACTAACAGACAATACATTAAGTAATCTAACTTTAGAGAGTGATGAAAACTATGAAACAAAAGTTATAAATACTGAAGAAATACAAGAAGCAGTAAAAAATACAGAAATACCAAATACAAAAGAAGCAAGTTCTAGTGAAGATAAAATTAATACAGAAGGACAAAAGCCAGGAGACATACTTTTAAATATATTACGTGAGCAAAGTAAAGGTAGTAGTGTTCAAAATGTTCCTGCTGGACAATTTGACGATATGTATGTACAGATTTTTGGAAACAAGGCAAAGGCTACAGAAAATAATGAGGGAAAAGAAGATTATACTGCAAATGATATAGTAAACAGCAATATTAATTTATTTGAAGAAGATGAAGAATTTAAAGATAAAGTGCCATATAAATTTATTGGGATTGCATTTAGAACATATATTATATTAGAAATAAAAGACGAATTATATATTTTAGATCAACATGCAGCACATGAAAGGATAATGTATGAAAAAGTAAAACAAAATTATTATTCAGATGAAGATAAAGATTCACAGCTTATGCTACTTCCAGATGTAATAACTTTGACACACAAAGAAATGGATATAGCAAGAGAAAATATGGACAAGTTTGAAAAAGCAGGATTTGTACTAGAGGAATTTGGAGAAAATACTATAAAACTTACAGGAGTACCTAATATTTGCTTAGACTTAGATACAAAAGACTTATTCTTAGAAACATTAGATGAAATAAATACTGTTGCAAGAACTGCAAAACAAGAAATAGAAGAAAGATTTATTGCAACAATTGCTTGTAAAGCAGCTGTAAAAGCAAATATGGCGCTTACTGAGGATGAAGTAGAAAGTTTGCTTGATGAATTACTTAAGCTTCCAAATCCATTTACTTGCCCACATGGAAGACCAACAGCTATAAAACTTAGCAAAATGGATATTGAAAAGAAATTTGCAAGAAGAAAGTAAGAAATAAGAAGAGGATTTAGGAGGAATAATAAATGACAGTAGTTACAATAGTAAAGGTAATTGCATTTATAATATTTGCTATATCATGTGTAACCATATATCATAATACAAATTCATATGAGAAAAGTAAAAGGATTATTTATATAGTTGTTCGGAACAATAATAATGTATCTGCTTACGTCAATAATTTGTAAGATTGGTGAAACGGGATTAAATGCAAAAAATGAACAAGCATTAAATGATGTTACATCAGTTATGAAATGGATATTTACACCAATTAATAGTATGGTAGTTCTTGGTACACTTGGAAATGTGTTTGGAAAAGTAAAAGACAAAATTATAGATACAAGCAAAGCAGGAAAGCGTATAATAATTCTCCTAGTAATTTTCATAATAATGCTTATTTTTGAGACAAATTATATAGGTGGATTTATTCAAAGTCTTTTAGGATAGATAAAAACAGGAAGAAGGAAATATGATAAAAGATAAAGTAATAGTTATTGCAGGACCAACAGCATCAGGTAAAACGGCTCTATCTATCGAACTTGCAAAAAAAATAAATGGAGAAATTATCTCTGCAGATTCTATGCAAATATATAAATATATGGATATCGGAAGTGCAAAGCCTACTAAAGAGGAAATGCAAGGAATTACTCATTATATGCTAGATTTTGTAGAGCCAAATGAAAGATATAGTGTTGCAAGATATAAAAAAGAGGCAATAGAGGCAATAAAAACAGTTATAGAAAAAGGAAAAGTTCCAATTGTTGTTCGGTGGTACACGGACTTTATATTAATTCACTCGTGAATCGGTATTGATTACAAAGAAACAACTATTGATAGTGATTATAGAAAATATCTAGAGAAAAGAGCAGAAAAAGAAGGTTTAGATACTTTATATGAAGAAGCTTTAAAAATAGATAAAGAAGCCATGCAAAATATTTCAAGAAATGATAAAAAAAGAATAATTAGAGTTCTTGAAATATATAAAGAAACAGGAAAAACAAAAACTGAACAAGAAGCGGATTCGAAGAAAAATGGAATAGAATTTGATTATAAATTATTTATCACAAATATGGATAGAGAAGTATTGTATGATAGAATAAATAAAAGAGTAGATTTGATGATAGAACAAGGCTTAATAGAAGAAGTAAAAA
Organism: uncultured Clostridium sp.; assembly: GCA_948469655.1. GTDB lineage: Bacteria > Bacillota > Clostridia > TANB77 > CAG-508 > JAAWPK01. The sequence continues at coordinate 73,795 of CAOKMF010000005.1, read as the reverse complement.
GTATTTTAAAGAAATATGAAGAGATTTCAACAGCAATGCAGGCTCTTGGGTATAAAGAAACAAAAGAATATCTAGATGGACTAATTACTAAATCTGAAATGATAGAAAAAATAAAGCAAGAGACAAGAAGATATGCAAAAAGGCAACTAACATGGTTTAGAAAAAATCAAGGTGGGGTTTGGCTTAACATGCAAGATGGAATAGATAAAAACATACAAAAGATAACCCAATTATCTTGTACTTAAGAAAGGGATGAAACTATAAAATATGAGTGAAAACAATAGAAGTAATAATCTAAATAAAAAAATACCTATATTGTTAACACTTGTATTTGTAGCTATTTTGCTCCTTTCTTTTTTGTATGGGTTAATACAGCTTATAATACAGCCGACTAATGTATTTGCTGTTGAAAATGGAAAAATATATCAAGAAGAAACAACATATCGGATATATTGTAAGAGAAGAAAGTGTATTATCTGGTGAAAATTATAAAAATGGTTTAGTAGAAATAAAAGCAGAAGGGGAAAAAGTATCAAAAGGAGAAAATGTATTTAGATATTATAGCAATAATGAAGACAGCTTAAAGGAAGAAATAGCTAAACTAGATATAGAAATTCGGTGAAGCACTTGCTGGACAAAAAGGTACATATCCTGCAGATATTCAGCTTCTTGACAAACAATTAGAAGCATTACTTATAAAATCACTTTCAAGTAATAATATAAAGGAGCTAGCAGAGTATAAGGACGATATATCTGAAATATTGATAAAAAAAGCCAAAATTGCAGGAGAACTTAGTCCAGCCGGTTCTCATATTAATAAATTAATTGAGCAAAGAAGAAAATATGAAGAAGAGCTAAACAATGGACAAGAATACATAAAGGCGGATATGAGTGGGATTATATCTTATAGAGTAGACCGGGTTTGAAGAAGATTTATCGCCTAATAATTTTTCTAAATTTAATAAAGAACTTTTAGAAAGTTACAACTTAAAAACGGGGCAAACAATAGGTAGAAGTACAAATTCTCGGAAAGATTGTAAATAATTTTAAATGTTATATTGTTGTGTTCTTAAATTCAGAAGAAGCGCATAATAGTGTAGTACGGGCAAACTGTTACTTTAAGGTTATCAGACACAAGAGAAATAGATGCTGATATTGAACAAATAGTTCAGCAAGAAGACCGGAGATGTTATGATAATACTTAAGACAAATAAAGCAGTAGAAGATTTGATTGCATATAGAAAAATATCAGTAGATGTAATTTGGTGGAGTACTGAAGGTTTAAAAATTGTAAATTCGGCTATAATAGAAGAAGGAGCGGAAAGCTTTGTCTTAAGAAACAGAGCGGGATATAAAGACAAAATTCTAATAAAAATCTTAAAACAAAACAAAAATTACTCAATAATAAGAAATTATTCGTCTGAAGAATTATCAGAGCTTGGATATGATGAAGAAGAGATATATAGTATGAAGAAAATAAGCCTCTATGATGAAATAATAGTAAATCCAAGAAAATAATATTACAAAATTATTACAAAAAAATTAAAAAAACATTACAATCATAAAAAACTATTGACAAATCACCTCAAAAATAAGATACTATTAATAGAAAATTACAAAGGAAAAATTAGGAGGTTATATTAGAATGGCTGGGAGCAATTTAATGAATAAATTTTGGAATTTCATTGGCGTAGAACAAGATGAAGAGGAAGAAGAAGTAGAAAATTATGACTATGAACAAGAAGAAGATGAAGAGGAAGAAGGAAGAAGATTATTTGGTAGAAATAAAGGTAAAGTCGTAGATATGCCACAAGGAAATCAAGTAAAAATGGTTATATCTCAACCATCTACTTTTGAACAGTCAGAAGAGATTTGTCAATATTTAGTTGAAAGAAAATCTTGTATAGTTAATCTTGAATATGTAAATAAAGATATAGCAAGAAGAATAGTAGATTTCATAAGCGGTAGTGTTTGTGCATTAAATGGGCATATACAAAAAGTATCTAATTCAATATTTTTAGTTGCGCCAGCAAATTATGATATAGCTAATGAAATGGGTAGAGACGAAGTTAAATCAAAACTTTCAGTATCATGGCTTAAATAATTATAAAAAATCATAAAAAAGGCGAAATAGTATATTAAGTTTCGCTTTTCTTGTACATAATTACTTTGAAGGGAGAAAATGAATATGATTACACCATTAGATATTGAAAATAAAAAATTTTCAAAGAGAGCGCTAAATCGGATATAGCACAGAAGAAGTAGATGATTTTTTAGACGAATTAACAATAGATTATGAAAAAATATATAAAGAAGCAACAGAAGCAAAAAATAAAATAGAGAGTCTTAATGCAGAAGTTGAAAAATATAGGCAAATGGAATCAACATTACAAAGTACATTACTTATGGCACAAAATGCAGCAGAAGAAATTAAAAATTCTGCTAGAGTAGAAGCAGATAAAGTGTTAAGTAATGCACAAAGTGCGGCACAGTCTCAAATCTCAAACATTGATGCATCAATACTTACAAAGCAAAGAGAATTGCAAGATTTGAAAGACCAAATAGCAAATTATAAAGCTAAAATGGAATCATTACTTGTTTCACAATTAGAATTATTAAAAAATAGTTAAAAAAATCTCTCGAATTAATCGAGAGATTTTTTGTTTATCCATCCAGTTTCATACTTAAAGAAGCTTTTTGTCTTTCTTTATCTATTTTGACAACTTTAACTTTTACAATATCTCCAACGGAAACAATTTCAGATGGATGTCTTATAAATTTGTTACTCATTTCTGAAATATGAATTAGTCCGATCATGTTTTACACCAATATCTACAAATGCACCAAAATCTATTACATTTCTTATAGTTCCAGTTAAAACCATGCCTTCTACCAAATCTTCAAATTTTAGTACATCAGACCTAAGTATAGGTTTTGGCATTTCTTCTCTTGGATCACGGCCTGGCTTTATAAGCTCTGCTATTATATCCTGAAGAGTAATAGCTCCAATTTCTAGTTCTTTTGCAGTCTTTTCTACATCAATATTTTTTAGTTTTTCTTTTAATTCTTGCAATCTTTTTTTATTCCTTAAATCTTCTTTATCAAAGCCTAGATTTTTTAATAATTTTTCTGTTTGTTCGTAATTATCTGGGTGAACAGCTGTTATATCTAAAGCATTGTCACCGGTCTAGTATTCTTAAGAAACCTGAACATTGCTCAAAAGCTGCTTTTCCGAAGTTTAGGAACTTTTAGAAATTCTTTTCTATTTTTGAATTTACCATTTTCATCTCTATATTTTATAATGTTCTTTGCAATTCCTGAATTAATTCCAGATACATAAGATAGAAGAGAAGGAGTTGAAGTATTAATATCAACACCTACCTTATTTACTGCGTCTTCTACAACACCAGTTAGACTGTCGCCTAGTATCTTTTGATTAACATCATGTTGGTACTGTCCAACACCAATTGCCTTAGGATCTATTTTAACGAGTTCACAAAGCGGATCTTGAAGACGTCTTGCAATTGATATAGCACCCCTAATAGATACGTTAATATCAGGATATTCTTCTGTTGCAAGTTTTGAAGCAGAATAAACTGAAGCACCAGCTTCACTGACTATTGCATAATTAACTTCTCTATCAGCCAATTTTATCATATCTGAGACAAACATTTCAGACTCTCTAGATGCAGTACCATTTCCAATTGCTATCATATCAACTTTATCTTTTTTTATTAGCTTTAAAAGCTTTTCTTTTGCACCTTCTGCATCATTTTGTGGAGCAGTAGGGTATACAGTTTCAGTATCTAATACCTTGCCAGTTTCATCAATTACAGCAATTTTGCAACCTGTTCTATATGCTGGGTCAAAGCCCATAACAGTTTTTCCGTTTTATTGGAGCACCAAGTAGAAGCTGTTTTGCATTTTTACCAAACACCTTTATTGCCTGGATTTCTGCTTTTTCTGTTAAATCGGAACGTATTTCTCTTTCAACAGAAGGTTCTATTAGCCTTTTGAAAGAATCTAGTATAGTTTCTTTTAGCATTTCCTCAAACTGAGTTTTTCCATTTATAATGTCATTTTCCATATATTCTATGATTTTTTCTTCTGGTTTTTCAAGTTTTATTTTTAAAGCTTCTTCTTTTTCACCCCTATTAATTGCAAGTATCCTATGACTTGGAATTTGGCTAATTTTTTCTCTATAATCATAATACATTTCATAATTAGTTTTTTCATCTTCATTTGAAGCTTTTGATACTATAAAACCTTCTCTATAATATAATTTTTTTATGTGCTTTCTGTAATCTGCATTGTCTGATATATTTTCTGCAATAATGTCTAAAGCTCCTGAAATTGCTTCTTCTACTGAGTGTACCTCTTTTTCAGGGTTAACATATTCAAGAGAAATTTTTTCTATATCCCTAGTTTCATTTTGAAGGTAAATAATTATACTCAAAGGCTCTAGCCCTTTTGCTTTTGCGATTGTAGCTCTTGTTTTCTTCTTTTGCTTATATGGTCTATAAATATCTTCAACTTCTGCTAAAGTAATAGCATTTTCTACCTTTTTTGAAATCTCGTCTGTGAGTTTTCCTTGTTCTTCAATAGAGTTAATAACTTCTTCTTTTCTTTTTTCAAGATTTTTTAAATAGTTAAGTCTATCATTTAAGTTTCTTAAAACTTCATCACTTAGATTCCCAGTAGCTTCTTTTCTATATCTTGCAATAAAGGGAATAGTATTTCCTTCATCAATTAATTTTACAGTATTTTCTACTTGAAACTTTTTTATTTGCAATTCACTTGCAATTATTTCGATAATTTTTTCCATCTGTTTTTTCCTTTACTAATATATTTTTTAAATATATTATCACAATAAAAATTTTTCTTCAATAGTTTAGAGAGTTAGCATTGTATTTTAAAAACAAATAGTGTATAATATATAACATCATGCAAAAGGAGTAAAATGACTGTGAGTAAAACTTTAAGCGAAATTTTAAGCCTAGAAAATATAGAAAAAACAGACCCAATAACTATATTGGGTTTATCTGACGTATCTAAAACATGTATAATTTCGGATTTAAGAGAAAAAAGTAAAAGACCTATACTTCTTATCACATACAATGAACTTCAAGCTCAAAATCTAAATAAAAGCCTTAAAAAACTAAATAAAAATGCTATATATATACCAAAAAAAGATATAGTTACATATAGCTATGATGCACAAAGCATGGATATATTACATTCTAGAATTGAAGGTATTATTAAAATATATAATAACGAAGCTGAAATTATAATTATAAGTACGGAAACTTTAATGCAGCCAATCTTGACTCAAAAAGTTATGCAAAATAGTATTTTAAAATTAATGGTTGCAAATGAATATAATCTAGAAGAAATAAAGGAAAAACTAGTTACTTTAGGGTATGAAAGATGTGACTTGGTGGAAGGAAAAGGAACATTTAGTTTAAGAGGAGACATTTTAGATATTGCTATTTCAAATAAAAAAGGAATTAGAATAGAATTTTTTGGAGAAGAAATTGATCAGATAAGATATTTTGATATACAGTCTCAAAGGTCAACTGAAAATATTAATCAAATAAAAATTTTTCCTATATCAGAAGAAGTAGAAAAAGAACCAAAGGGGAATATTTTAGAATATTTTCCAGAAGATACTATAATAGCATTTGATGAAATAAATAAAATAAAGTTAAGAGCAGAGAATATTTTAAATGATAATAAACTTATGATTTCAGATTTAATAGATAAAGGTAAAAACATTCCATACATCTTAGAAAATATGATAGAACTAGATTATCTTTTAAAACTTGCTTCTAAATTTAAAATCATAAACTTAGATTCACAAGATATAACAAAGGAAAAGGAAAATGTTATAACCTTAAGTCATGAAGAAGTAAAAAAAATAGAAGATAATTTTCAAAATAGGTTTGGCACAAAGGGAAATGAAAATAAATCATATAAGCCAAAGACTAAACGTTTATCAGAATTTAGAGATGCTGAAAAAATCACATTTAGTGATTTAAAAATAGGAGACTATGTTGTTCATAAAACAAGTGGTATAGGGCAGTATATAGGAGTAAATACAATAAAGGCAGATGGGATTACAAAAGATTATATAAAAATAAAATATACAGGACAGGATGTGCTATATGTTCCAACAGATTCACTAGACAATATAAGAAAATATATTGGTGGTGGAGAAAAGGCTCCTAAAATAAATAAACTTGGAAGCAAAGAGTGGGAAAACACAAAAAATAAAGTAAAATCAAATTTAAGAGAAGTTGCAAGAAACTTAATAGAATTATATGCAAAAAGGCAAAAAGTAACAGGTTTTGCTTTTGAAAAAGATACACCTTGGCAAAAAGATTTTGAAGATAGTTTTCCATATGAAGAAACGGAAGACCAAATAAGATGTATAGAAGAAGTAAAAAGAGATATGGAAAGCCCAAGACCAATGGATAGGCTTTTATGTGGAGATGTAGGATATCGGTAAGACGGAAGTTGCAATACGTGCAGCATTTAAAGCATGTATGAATGGAAAGCAAGTATGCTATTTAGCTCCTACTACTATTCTTGCAAATCAGCAGTATGAAACATTTAAAACTAGAATGAATAAGTTTCGGAGTAAATGTAGAACTTCTAAATAGATTTAGAACTAAAAAGGAACAATTAGAAATTATAAGAAAACTAAAACTTGGAGAAATAGACGCCGTCATTGGTACACATAGGTTACTTAGCAAAGATGTAGAGTTTAAAGATTTAGGCTTTTTGATAATTGACGAAGAGCATAGGTTTGGAGTAAAAGATAAAGAAAAGATAAAAGAGATGAAAACAAATGTAGATGTTTTAACAATGACAGCAACTCCAATACCAAGAACCCTTCATATGTCTATTGTGGGAGTCAGGGATATGTCAGTTATATATGAACCACCTATGGATAGAAAACCTGTTAGGACTTATGTATTAGAATATGATATGGAAGTTATAAGAGAAGCTATAACAAAAGAACTTGAAAGAAAAGGTCAAGTATTCTATTTATATAATAAAGTAGAAGGAATAGAAAAAAAGAAAGAAGAAGTAGAAAAACTTATACCTGAGGCAAGAGTCCGGATATGCTCATGGGAGAATGAGTGGAGAAGAACTTGAAAATATCATGCTAGACTTTATAGAAAAAAGAATAGATGTGATAGTATGCACTACAATACTTGAATCTGGTATAGACATACCAAATGCAAATACAATAATCATAGAAAATGCAGATAGATTGGGTCTTGCTCAGCTTTATCAAATAAGAGGAAGAGTTCGGAAGGAGCAGTCAAGAAGGATTTGCTTATATAACATATAGAAGAGATAGACTTTTATCAGAAATTGCTGATAAAAGATTAAAAGCAATAAAAGATTTTACAGAATTCGGCTCAGGATTTAAAATTGCACTTAGAGATTTAGAGATAAGAGGTGCAGGAAGTATTATTGGAGAATTCCAGCATGGACATATGGAACAAGTTGGATATGATATGTATTGTAAGCTTTTAGACGAAGTTATGAAGGAATTACAAGGAACAAAGCCTATATATAATGAAGATTTGGAAGATGTACAAATTGATATAAATGTTTCAAGTTATATTTCAGATAACTATATTGAAAACAGTGATTTAAAGATAAGAATATATCAAGATATTGCACTTTGCAGAAATGAAGAAGAGATAATAGATGTAACAGATGAAATTATTGATAGGTTTGGAAGTATGCCAAAAGAGGTAGAAAATTTATTAGAAATTGCAAGAATAAAAAATATGTGCAGACAAAAAGGAATAGTTAAAATAATTCAAAGAGGGATAAATATTGTATTTTATTTATCTATTTCAGATTTTGATATAGAAATTGTAGAAAAACTAACTAAGAAATATAAACAAAAAATAAAATTTTCAAGTTCAGCTTTGCCATATATTACATACAAGATAGATGAAAATAAGCTAATAATAAAAGAGATAAAGGAATTTTTGAAAGAGATGTAAAGGGGAAATAAAAATGCAAGTAATTACTAGCAAAGATAATGAAGCCATCAAAAATATAAGAAAGCTTAAAGAAAAAAAGTATAGAGATTTATCAAATGAATATATAGTTGAGGGTATGAAATTAATAAAGGAAGCAATAGAAGAAGATGTTAAAATAAAACAAATTATAGTGTGTGAAGATTGTTTAAAAGAAGATGGATGTGCTGAACAAAAATTTTTATACCAAATTGCAAAATATGATTGTATATATGTTTCAAGTAAAATATTTTCTCTTTTAACAGATGTAGTAAATCCACAAGGAATGATTGCAGTTATTGAAAAGAGAAGCGGAGAGGAAGAAATAAAATATACAGAAGATATAATACTTGTTTTAGATGGAATTCAAGATCCAGGAAATCTTGGAACTATATTAAGAACAGTAGATAGTAGCGGTTTAAGCCAAGTAGTTTTATCTAAGACAAGCGTAGATGCATATAATCCAAAGGTTGTGCGTTCTACGATGGGAGCAATATTTAGAGTAAAAATAATTGAAGCTGAAAATTTAGTAGCTACTTTAAAAAATATAAAAAAACATAAATATAAGATAGTTGCAACATCACTTAGTGGAACAGAAAATATTTATGAAATGGACTATACAAAAAAAGTTATTGTTATAGGTAATGAATCTAAAGGTGTTACAAAAGACATATTAGATATTTCAGATGAAAAAGTAAAAATCCCAATGCTTGGTAAAACTGAAAGCTTAAATGCAGGTGTTGCAACAGGAATAATGCTATATGAATATGTAAGAAGAAAAATAAGTGAAAAATAAATTAACAAAAATGTTGAAAAATTTTGTTTTTTATTATAGAGTATAGATATATAATATTTGAAGATAGGAGAAAAGCTAAGTTAAACATATTTAGATAAATGGATTATGATAAGAAGAAAAAGAATTATTAAAAAAAGCAAAAATAAATATATAGAATATAAAAGTAACAGATCAGCAATTATTTGGGTAATTTGCATATTTATTGCTGTACTTATTTTATCACTTATATATATTAATGGTATTAGAAAGTTAATTTATAAGAATGTTTATCAAAATATAACAGAACTTAGCGAACAGACAGTAACACAGCTAAACCTTGCAATTACTGACCAAAAAAATGTTGTCCATCTTATGGCAGAAACTATAAATAGAGGTCACTTTAATTCAGAAGAAGAGATTTTTAATAATTTTAGAGAAGAATTAGATAATTATCATTTCACAAGATTGGTTATATTAGATAAAAAAGGAAATGGAATAACAAGTGATGGTTTTGAAGTTAAGGACTACCCAAATATAGATGAATTTTTTAAAGAAAAATGCACATATTTATCAGAAAATAGACCAAGTACAGTTTCAAATAATCAGGTAAATATTTATGCACATGTATTTAAGCTTAATGGAAAAGATAGAATTTTAATGGCGACTATAAATACTTCTGAATATAAAGAGATACTACTTAGAAGACTATTTGGAAAAGGTGGTACATATTTAGTTAATAATAAAGGGATAGTACTTATAGATTCTTTTGGAAACATTAAGGATAATTCAGCAAATTTATATGATTATTTTAAAACAAAATATAATATAACAGATAAAGAAAATATCGAAAAACTAGAAGCCATGGAAGAAGGAATAAAAAATAATAACATTGGAACTTTTGATATTACATTTAATGGAGAAATTCACTTTATCCATTATGAAAGACTTGGTATAAATGATTGGTATGTAGTAACAACCGCATCAGATAACACTATTGCATATGAACTTATAAGACTTACAATAATATCTATTGTACTTTGTTTAGTTATAATTTGCTTTATAGTATGTATTTCTATATATATTGCAGTATCTGCTCGGAAAGAAAAATAGAAAAATATATAGGGTAGCATATATTGATTCTGTAACACTACTTGGAAATGATACATATTTTAAGGGAAATGGAGCAATTTACTTAGAAGGAAAAACTTCTAAAAACAAGTATATTATCACAGTTGATATTGACAAATTTAAGGCATTAAATAGAGTTCATGGATATGCATTTTGTAATGAAATATTAAGAAAACTTGGTCAAAAAATAAGAGATATTTTGCCAGAAGACAACATTACTTGCAGGATCTCAAATGACGTATTTGCAAGTATATTTAGCTATGATGATGAGATAAATGAATTACTAAATAGATTGTTTGAAGAAGCATCTGTATTAGAAGTAAATAATATAGTATTACACGTTAATTTATCAATTGGTGCATATAACATTTTACCAGATGAAACAGATGTAAATAAAATATTAGATAAAGCATATCTTGCACGTAGCCAAATAAAAGGTCTATATCATAGTAATTATTACTTGTTTGATGAAACATTAGAAAATAAATTAATTGAAGAACAAAACTTAGAGTCTAGTATGGAAAATGGAATAAAGAATGATGAATTTATAGTAGTTTATCAGCCTAAAGTATTTACAAGTAATGAAAAAGTATCAGGAGCAGAAGCACTAGTTAGATGGAATAAAAATGGAGAAATTATTCCACCACGGAAAATTTATTCCACTATTTGAAAAAAACAAATTTATAATAAAACTCGATATGTATATATTTGAAAGAGTTTGTAAAGATATAGCCGAGTGGAGAGAAAAATTTAATGCTGTTCCAATTGTTGCTGTAAATGTTTCAAAAGAACACTTTGTAGATGAAGATTTTATTGATGAATATATAGAAATTTGCAAAAAATATAATATAGAAACAGATAAGATTGACCTTGAAATTACAGAGAGTGCAACTGTTGATTCAAATGTTGATATATTAAAAGTATTAAACAAAATAAAGGAAAAAGGCTTTAAAGTTTCTATTGACGATTTTGGTACAGGAAACTCTTCACTTAGTATGATACAAAGTATGCCAATTGACGTTATTAAAATAGATAAGATATTTGTTGATAAAGCTGATTTAAGTAGTGATAATAATATTGTAAATTATATAATGTTTATTGCAAAACGTTTAAAAGTAAAAACAATAGTCGAGGGAGTTGAAACTAAGGAACAAGCTGATTTTATCAAAAAAATTGGTGGAGATATAATACAAGGATATTATTATTCAAAACCATTATTTAAAGAAGATTTTGAAAAATATTTTAATGAACACATGTAAAATGTGCAAAGTAGAGAGGAAGCAAAAATGCAATATGAAGATATAGAAAAAAGTATTGGTTATACATTTAAAGATAAGAGTTTGTTAAAAAAAGCTCTCACTCATACATCATATGCTCACATGCATAATGTAGAAAGCAATGAAAAACTAGAATATTTGGGAGATAGTATATTAGAATTTATAAGTAGTAAATACCTATATAATAACTATAAAAAGCTAAATGAAGGAGAAATGACTAAAGTAAGAGCAACTGTTGTGTGTGAAGAAAGTTTACATGAAGTGGCAGTCAAACTAAATATTGGAAAGTTCTTAATTACAAGCAAAGGAGAAGGCTTTGGCAATGTAAAAAACAAAGCTATTCTTGCAGACAGCATAGAAGCTTTAATTGCAGCAATATATTTAGACAGTAATTTAGAAAACGCAGAAAAATTTATAATAGAGAATTTAAAAGATGCGATAGAAAATGCAAGTAAACATGTTGGAACAAAAGATTATAAAACAGTCTTGCAAGAAAAATTACAAATACATGGAAATGTTAAGATAGAGTATGTTATAATTTCTGAAGAAGGACCAGATCATGATAAACACTTTGTATCTGAAGTCACATGTGATGGGAAGGTTTTAGCAAGTGGAGAACGGAAAATCTAAAAAAATGGCTGAAATGGAAGCGGCAAGAAAAGCATTAGAAAATATGAAATCTTAAATGGAGGCAAGAATTTTATGAAACTTATAAATGAAGTATTTATTGGTAGTTTAAGCAAAAAAACTGAACTAGAACAAAGAAATATATTAGAAAAATTTAGAGAAGATGATAGAAAAAGCAGACTAAAAGTAGCTATAATACCAAATGAAGTAACTAAAGAATTTTTAAAAATGTTAAAAGAATTTGATGTAAGTACAGTAGAACTAGAAATACAGTCTACTAACAGTTACATATTAAAGAAATGTGGATATAGCTATACAATGAAAGACATAAAAAAAGCATCTAAAATGATAAAATGGAATGGCTTCAAAGTATCTTTTCAAGTAGGAATTGGTTTACCAGAAAGCACTAAAATAGACGAGCTAAATACTGCAAAAGATTTAGCAAAATTAAGACCAAATTTAGTTAGAATATATCCAATGGTCGTAGTTACAGGGACAGGTCTTGCAAAAGAGTTTGAAGAAGGAAGATATGAACCACTTACATTAAATCAAGCAATAGAAAGATGTAAAGAAGAAGTATATGGGTTTAATAGAAAAAGAGTAAAAAATATAAATATAGTAAAAGAAAATGAATTAAATAACTCTGAAGAGACAGAAATCATAGCACGGACCTTATCATGAAGAATTTGCACAGCTTGTTGCAGATAGTATATGGTATGATGGAATAGTAGATAAAATAAAGAAGTTTAATGTAAAAGTTAAAAAAGTAAAAATTGAAGTTAACCCAAAAGACTTACCAAATATCTTAGGTCACGAAGAAGAAAATGCCAAAAAATTACAAGAGTTTTATGATGTCGAAATTAAACCAGAAGGAAATCCTGAGATAAAGCTTGGAAAATCCAAAATAACAATACTTGAAGTGTATAGTAATTAAAAATATATTTAATAGAGAATAGAAAGTATATATTTGTAAAATAATACAAATATATACTTTTTTATTTATTAGGGGAAAGAATGAAAAAAATTATAAAGGAATATATCTTAATACTCATAGGTTGTACTTTCATGGCACTTGGAATTGTACTATTTTTGCTTCCAAATCAGTTATCTTCAGGAGGGTTTAGTGGAATAACTACAGTTTTATATTACCTATTTAATTTTAAAATAGGAACAACTACACTTCTTATGAATGTACCATTATTTATTATTGCATTTCTTAGATTAGGAAAAAACTTTTTTGCAAAAGCTATATTTGGAACGATATCATTTTCGGTATTATTAAATATACTTGAGAGTTTATTGCAAAATATAGAAGTTCTAACGACAGATAAATTACTTGCAAGTATTTACGGTGGACTTGTAGTGCGGAGTACGGTACAGCAATAATTTTAAAAATTGAAGCATCTACTGGTGGCACAGAGCTTCTTGGAAGACTAATATCAAAAAAATTTCCTACTTTTAAAACAGGAAATTTGATGACAATATTTGATATTGCTATCATTGGAATTAACATGATAGCATTAAAACAGATAGAGATAGGGTTATATTCAGCAATCTCAATATATATTATAAATAAAATAATAGAATCAATAGCAGAAGGAATCAATTTTACAAAAATGATTTTTATAGTCTCAGATAAATACGAAGAAATTTCAAAAGAAATAAGCGATAAATTAGGTAGGGGAAGTACAGCAATAAATGCGACTGGAATGTATAAAGAAACTTCAAGAAAAATCTTGTGGTGTGTTGCTTCAAAGGGTGAAATTGCAAAGATTAGAGAAATTGCAAATAAAATAGATAATAAGTCATTTATGTCCATATTTAATGCTCGTGAAGTATATGGAATGGGATTTAAAAAAATAAATTAAAAAAAGTATTGACAAACAGAAGTTTTTAATATAAAATACAAACAAGATTTCGTAAGAACGGAGGTTTTAAAGAATGATTAGTACTTTATGTATAAAAAATGTAGGTATCATTGATGAAATAACGCTAGGTTTAAACGAAGGACTAAACATATTAACTGGAGAAACAGGAGCTCGGAAAAACACTTATAATCGATGCGCTTGAGATAATCTCAGGGGGGAGATTTTCTAAAGAAATGATTAGGAAAGGGCAAGAGTTTTCATATGTTGAGGCTTCAATATATTTAGAAGAAAATGAAGAAAATATAGTAGTCTCAAGAGAAATTTTTTTGAATCGGAAGAAACACATGCATGATTAATGGAAGGCTTGTATCCGTAAATGAACTTAAAAACTTTATGAAAGATATTATAGACATACATGGACAGCACGAAAATCAAACATTGTTAGATGAAAACACACATATAAAGTTTTTAGACAATTTTGCAGAAATGGAACTTGAAGAGGTAAAGCAAAAATATCTTGATACATATAAGAAATATAATTATCTAAGAGAAGAAATTTCTAAAAATTTTGGAGACGATAAAGAAAAACAAAGAGAACTAGATTTACTTAAATATCAGAATAAAGAAATAGAAGAAGTAGGACTAAAACTAAGTGAAGAAGAAGAGCTAGATATAAAAAGACAAAAAATGTTAAACTCAGAAAAAATAGCAAACAATCTAGAAGAAGCAAATGTGCAAATCGGAAATGTTACGATTGATTCTATAAATACAGCTATAAGAGCATTAGAAAAAATAGAAGGAATTGATAGAAAATATGAGACATCTCTAAATTCACTTAGGAGTGTGTATTATGATATTCAAGAATTATCAAGAGACATTGCATCTTACCAAGAAGATGTATTCTTTGACGAAGAAGAAAGAGAAAATGTAGAGAAAAGATTAGATATAATATATAAACTAAAAAGAAAATATGGAAATAGTATAGAAGAAATACTAAAGTATAATGATGAGGTGATAGAAAGAATAAAGAAAATAGAAAGTTCAGAAGAATATGTAAATAGCTTAAAAAAAGAATTAAATGAGGTAATAAAAGAGCTAGAAAATATCTCGGGTAAAATGCATAAGATAAGAAGTACATATGCAAAAGTACTTGAAGAGAAAGTAAATTCAGAACTTAAAGATTTAGAAATGAAAAACGCAAAGTTTTCTGTAAAGTTAGAATATAACGAAAATAATGAATTTGGACCAAATGGACTAGATAAGGTAGAATTTATGATTTGTACAAATGTAGGAGAAGATGATAAGCCATTATCTAAGATAGCATCTGGGGGAGAGTTATCTAGGATAATGCTTGGAATAAAGAATGTACTTGCAGATAGTGATAAAGTATCTACTATGGTATTTGACGAAATTGATACAGGAATAAGTGGTATAGCAGCAAATAGTGTAAGTGAAAAACTTAAATCAATATCTAAAAAACATCAAGTACTATGTGTAACACATCTAGCAAATATTGCAGCAAAAGGAGACTATAATTACTATATTTGTAAAGAAGTAGAAGACGATAGAACTCTTACAAGTGTTAAAAGACTTAGTGAAGAAGAAACAATATATGAAATTGCAAGAATTGCTAGTGGACATGCAGACGAAATTGCAATCAAACATGCTAGAAATTTAAGAAAAATTGCATAAAGTTGCAATTTTGTAAATATATGTTATAATAGATTATATAAAAAACATAGAAAAGGAGAGGTATATTATGGAAATACGGTACTATAATATATGGCATATTACTGACGTAAGAGATTACGTGACCCATTACGCTATTGATTTGATTGGAGAAGAAGGTACAAAACTTTGCGTACACGAAATGCCTTGTGATCAAGTAAAGAAGTATATTGATGTCTTAGGCGTCAAGGAGCCAAAACAAATGGTTGGAGCTATGGCAATTTCGGAATCTCTAGTTGAAGATATTTTTGATAAGACTACTAAGCTTACATTTCTCCCAAGAAAAACAAAAATATTATGGAAACCAGTAGCTCTTGAATGTAACAATCAAATAATTGAATTGAAATTCCCTGAATAATCAAATCTCCTACCTCGAGTATCCAAATTATAGGATAGCTCGAGGTTTCTTTTTATTCGTTTTTTTTTGACAAATATATTGAAAAAAAATGACAGTTGTGATATAAAAATATTTGACAGACTATAAAGTTTGTAGAAAGAATAATTTATGAAAAATATTAAAGACTATAACATAGAAGAATTAAAAGAAGAACTTGCACGGAATAGGCGAAAAACCATATAGAGCAGAGCAGATATTTAAATGGTTATATAAAGAAAAAGCTAAAAATTTTGATGACATGACAAATCTTTCTTTAGAATTAAGAGAAAAATTAAAAAAAGAATACTCTATATGTAACTTTAATATATTAGAAAAGCAAGTTTCAAAAGACGGCACAGTAAAGTACTTATTTGATATACTAGACGGAAATGGTGTAGAAACTGTACTTATGGAATACAAACATGGAAAAACTATATGTGTTTCTTCACAAGTTGGATGCAAAATGGGTTGTAAATTTTGTGCATCAACTGGTATAGAATTTATAAGAAATCTATCTTCACGGAGAAATAGTAGAGCAAATCTTAGCAGTTGAGGATGATTTGAATATAAGAATATCAAATATAGTATTTATGGGAATTGGAGAACCTTTTGATAATTTTGATAATGTAATGAATGCAATAGAAATTATTAATAACCCCAAAGGTTTAGAAATAGGAGCAAGACATATTAGTATATCAACTTGTGGTGTTATTCCAAAGATATACGAAATAGCAGATAGAGATTTGCAGTGTACTCTTTCAATATCTTTGCATCAGGCAAATGATGAAAAAAGAAGTGCATTAATGCCAATAAATAATGCGTATAACATAGAAGAATTAATGAAAGCTTGCAAATATTATATAGAAAAAACAAATAAGAGAATTTCATTTGAATATGCTTTGGCAAAAGATAATAATGACAATATGGAAGATGCAGAAGAACTTGTACGGACTTCTTAAAGGAATGCTATGTCATGTAAACTTAATACCAATAAATAAAATAGAGAATCGGCAAATTTGTAAAAAGTACAAATGAAAATATAATTAAATTTAGAGATTATCTAAACAGCAAAGGAATTACTGCAACAATAAGAAGAGAACTCGGAAGCGATATTGATGCAGCATGCGGACAACTAAGAAGAAAAAGAGGTGAAAAGAGTTAAAATATGAAAGTTATAGCGAGCACAGACAAAGGACAAATAAGGGAACAAAATGAAGATTATTATTATGTATCAGATGGATTTAATAATTATGAAATATACATGTTAGCTGATCGGAATGGGACGGATATAAAGGTGGAGAAATTGCAAGTAAGTTAGCAATAGAAGCGGCAAGGGAATATATAGAAGAAAATTTTGATGAAGAGCAGGCAAAAAAAGAGGACATACTAGAACTCATAAGGTGTGCAGTAGATTATGCAAATGATGTAGTATTTAGTAAATCAAAAAGCGCAGAAGAACTTGCAGGAATGGGTACTACTTTAGAGATTTGCTTAATATATAATAATAGGGCATATATAGGACATATTGGTGATAGTAGAATATATAGAATACGTGGAAAATTTATGAGAAAGCTTACAACAGACCATAGTTATGTTGAAACTTTAGTAAAAGGCGGAAATATTACCAAAGAAGAAGCAAAACACCACCCAAAGAAAAATATGCTTATGAAAGCACTGCGGATGTAGCGAAATAGTCGAACCAGATGTAATGGTTAAGAATTTTCAAGATGGTGATATAATAGTTATGACATCTGATGGACTAACCAATATGGTTGAAGATAATACGATATATGATGTTGTAACAAATGATTTTGAAAATGCTGACAAGACGTTAATAAAAAAAGCAAATGAAGCTGGCGGTGTAGACAACATAACAGTTGTCATTATAAAAAACTAGGGGAGTGAAAAGATATGAACTTAGAAGGAAGAATGTTAGGAAATAGGTACGAAATACTAGAAAGAGTTGGAAACCGGAGGAATGGCAACAGTATATAAAGCAAAATGTCATGTCTTAAATAGATATGTTGCAGTAAAAGTCTTAAAAGACGAGTTTACAACAGATGAAGAGTTTGTTAAAAGATTTAACACAGAGGCTCAGGCTGTTGCAAGTTTAACTCATCCAAATATTGTATCTGTATATGATGTAGGACATGAAGGAGACTTGTATTACATTGTAATGGAGCTAATCCAAGGTAAAACATTAAAAGAAATAATTACTTCAGATGGTGCTTTAAATTGGAAATGGAGCATAAATATTGCAATACAAATTGCATCAGCACTTGAGACAGCACATAAAAATAATATAATTCACAGGGATATAAAACCACACAATATAATAATCACAGAAGACCGGAATTGCAAAAGTTACAGACTTTGGAATTGCAAAATCTGTATCAAATTCAACTATAACTGCATTTGGTACAACTCTAGGCTCTGTACATTATTTTTCTCCAGAACATGCAAGAGGAGGATTTACAGATGCAAAATCTGATTTATATTCATTAGGTGTAGTGCTATATGAAATGGTAACAGGAAAAGTTCCATTTGATGCTGATACCCCAGTATCAGTAGCACTTAAACATATGCAAGAAACTCCAAAAGAACCTATAAATATAAATCCTGCAGTGCCACTTGCTGTAAATAAAATAATTATGAAAGCAATGAAGAAAGATCCTAACTTAAGATATGCCTCAGCAACTGAGATGTTAAAAGACTTAACACTTGCTCTAAAAAATCCTGATGGAGATTTTGTATCAGTTGCAATTGGTGATGGAGACTTTCCAACACAGGTAATACCAACACTTAATAATAAAAATATTGAAGATAAGATAAAAGATAAAGACAAGAAAAATGGAAAAAAACAAAACTTCTTTAAAAAGCATAAAGCTTTTACAATTGTACTTATATTAATTATGCTATTTGTATTGAGCTTAGGAGGAACATCTTTAGTATTTAATTTAACAAGAAATAAAGATATTCAAGTTCCAAATTTAGTAGGATTAACTGAAGACGGTGTAAAAGAAAAGATTAAGCGGAACGAAGTTATCTTATACTGTTAAAGAAGAAAAATATGATGTTGAAATAGATGCAGGTTTAATAATTTCTCAAAATCCAGAATATAAATCAGACTATATGATTAAAGAAAATACTAATATTGAAGTAATAATCAGCCTAGGACAAAAAATAGTAAAAGTACCTAAAGTAGTAGGTATGGAAGAAGCAAAGGCAAAAGAAGCATTATCAAAAGAAGACTTAGAAGTTGTAGTTGTAGAAGAGTTTGATAAAAAAGTTGAAGCAGGAATTGTAATAAAACAAGATGTAGAAGAGGGAAAAGAGACTCCAGCAGGTTCAACTGTTACTATAACAGTAAGTAAAGGAATAGAAGAAGTATCTGTTCCAAATGTTGTTGGGAAACCACAAGCAGATGCTGTAAAGGAACTTACTGATAATGGATTTACAATTACTGCAACGCTTACAGAACAAGATACTACAAAAGAAGATGGAACAATATTAAAACAAAGCTTAGATGCAGGTTCTACTGTAGAAAAGGGAGCAAATATAACAATAACTGTAAATCAAATCCAACAATTAGTAAATGGAACAGCAACTATAAATCTAAAATCTGTATTAAATTACTCTAGTAACGGGTCAGGAAATGATACAAATCAAATAGGAACAGGAAACCCAAAGAATGTAAAGGTAAAATTAGTTGTTAATGATGATACAATATATAGCGAAAATCATAAAGAAAATGAAACAAATGTAAGGGCAAGTTTCTCTGGTGTTGGAACTGTAACAGTAAAGCTATATGTAGATGATATATTAAAATCAACAAAACAAGTAAACTTAAGCAAAGAACAAACAGTTACTTTTGAGTAAGATAAGTAAAATAAAAGAATGTAACAAATATGCACATTTGTTACATTTTTTGTGCAAGTAATTGACAAACATAAAAAAAGTGTGTATAATAAATAGTACGGTAAAAGCTTAAAAGAAAGTAGGTGTAGCTATGCTTGCAAAATATTGGAAAAAAATAGGGTTATTAATAGTAATAATAGCATGCTTATTTAATGTAGTTGCAAAATTAGCCTATAAAATACCGTATATTACACAATTGGAACAATCTGCACAATACATTGCTGATAAAGAACAAAAAGAAAATAAGTAATGTTTAAAATATACTAAATAGATAAGCTATTTAAGAAAGAGGTGAAATACATAATGAAAGAAGGATTACATCCAGAATTTACAGATGCAACTATAACATGTGCATGTGGAAATGTTATAACAACAAAATCAACAAAAAAATCAATGAGCGTTGATATTTGTTCAAAATGCCATCCTTTTTGGACAGGAAACTTAAAACAAAATACAACAGGTGGTAGAGCAGACAAATTCAAGAAAAAGTATGGAATTGAATAAAGCAAATAAAAAACCCCCCTAAAGGGGATTTTTTTATTTATCTTATCTTAGCTTATTTTGAAGATTTTTCTTTAATTACTTCTGCAGCAGCTCCAAGTCCTGATAAAGCACCTGTTGCTTCAAATGGAACAAATACTTTATTTGCTTTTCCGTCTGCGATTTCTTTTAGAGCTTCTAAAGATTTAATTTGAACTAGTTTATCATCTGGAGCTGCTTTCTTTATTGCTCCATAAACCATTTCAATTTCTTTAGCTTTTGCTTCAGCAACTTTCTTTATAGCATCAGCTTCACCTTCTGCACGTCTAATCTTAGATTCTCTATCTGCATCAGCAGCAAGAATAGCAGCTTCTTTCTCACCTTCAGCAATTGTAATTGCTGATTGTCTTTCACCTTCAGCTTGAAGAATAGCAGCTCTTTTATTTCTTTCAGCATTCATCTGTTTTTCCATTGCGTCACGTATATCAGCAGGTGGAGTAATATCTTTAATTTCAACTCTATCTACTTTACATCCCCATTGGTCTGTTGCTTCATCAAGGATAAGTCTTAATTGATCATTGATAGCATCTCTTGAACTAAATGTCTGGTCTAAGTCCATTTTACCAACAATATCACGAATGGTTGTGATAGCCAAATATTCAATACCTTTTCTTAAAGATTGAATTTCATAAACTGCTTTTGCAGGATCTGTAATTTTATAGAAAACTACAGTATCTATTGTTATTGTAACATTATCTTTTGTAATAACTCCTTGAGGTGGAATATCCATTGTTTGTTGTTTTAAACTTACAACAGAACGTACATGATCAAAGAATGGAACAATAATTGTAAGACCAGCATCAGCTATCTTATGATATTTTCCTAATCTTTCAATAATGTAAACCTCAGCTTGTTTAACGATTTTAATTGATTTAAATGCAATTATAAGTACTATTATTAGTAATACGATTAAAAACCACATAAAAAGTCCTCCTTAAATTTTTAATATATATAAATGTTAATAACTAAAATTTAGATATGATAGCTTTTACACCATCTATTGCTTCTACTTTTACAATATCTCCTTCTTGTAATAAAACATCATTGCTTGTTTTTGCTGTCCAGGTTTCAGTGCCAACTTTAATTTGTCCAAGTTTAGTTACAGGGTCCATTGATTTAATAACTTTTGCTTTTTGACCGATTATTGAATAAGCATTAGTTATGACTTTTTCGTCTTTTTTTATAACGAATTTTTCTACAAAAGGTCTAGTTAAAAGTAATAAGACCGCAGAAAGAACTAAAAATATAGCCATTTGAACAAATAAATTATGTACGAATAAACTAAGAAGACAAACAATTAAAGCAGCTATTCCAAGCCAGAAAATCATGAATCCGAACGGTTATAATTTCTGCTATAAAGAATATTCCAGCAGCAATTAACCACATATACCACATAATAATTCTCCTTTCTTCCTAAAGAATTATAATATACATTATACTACATTTTTATAAAAAAATCAACAAAATATAGATTTTCTGTAATTAAATTAAAAAAGTAGTCATATACTTATGTGTATTATAAATTCGTTTTTTTATGAATTTTTTGTAAATACTATTGACTTTTTTTAAAAAAGGGTATAAATTATATTAGCAGTCTAAAATAATGAGTGCTAATATTAAGGAGGTAAAAATTATGATAAAACCGTTATGTGACAAAGTTTTAATAAAAATGTGTGAAAGTGAAGACACGACAAAATCAGGAATTATTTTATCAGCTAACTCAAAAGAAAAGCCACAAATAGCAGAAGTAATTGCAGTTGGACCAGGTGGAAAAGTAGATGGAGAGACAGTTGAAATGTATATTAAGGAAAAAGACAAGGTAATAGTTAGCAAATATGCAGGAACAGAGATAAAGTATGAAGGAGAAGAATACATAATTGTTAAGCAGAGTGATATTTTGGCAAAAATAGAACAATAAATCGAACAATAATGGGCATGCTGCGTCGTTGTTCTTCAAACAAATTGATTTCGATAGGCAATAGCCTAATCTCAGACAATTTGCTTCGAACGCCTTGCATTATACCCATTCTTGTCCGATTTACAAATTTATAGATGAAAGGAATGATAGAATATGGCAAAGACAATACTATATGGCGAAGATGCCAGAAAAAAATTATTAGAAGGTGTTAATAAATTAGCAGACACAGTAAAAGTAACTTTAGGACCAAAGGGAAGAAATGTAGTTTTAGATAAGAGCTTTGGAGCTCCGCTTATAACAAATGATGGCGTAACAATAGCAAAAGATATAGAATTAGACGATCCATATGAAAATATGGGAGCAAGACTTGTAAAAGAAGTTTCTACAAAAACAAATGATGTTGCAGGAGACGGAACAACAACAGCAACAGTACTTGCTCAAAAAATGATAAAAGAAGGTGTAAAAAATGTTGCAGCAGGGGGAGACCCAATGGCAATTAAAAGAGGAATGGATAAAGCAGTAGATGTAGCAGTTGCTTCTTTAAAAGATATTAGTTCACCTGTAAATGGTAAAGAAGATATTGCAAGAGTTGCAAGTATATCAGCAAATAACCTAGAAGTTGGAACACTAATTGCAGACGCAATGGAAAAGGTTTCTAAAGATGGAGTAATAACACTAGAAGAAAGTAAAACATCAGAAACAAAAGTAGAAGTAGTAGAAGGTATGCAATTTGATAAAGGATATGTATCACCATATATGGTAACAGATACAGAAAAAATGGAAACCATATTTGATAATCCATATATATTAATAACAGATAAGAAAATAAGTAATATTCAAGAGATATTACCATTATTAGAAAATCTAATGCAATTATCAGGGAAATTAGTAATTGTTGCAGACGACATAGAAAATGAAGCACTATCAACACTTGTTTTAAATAAATTAAGAGGAGTATTAAATGTAGTTGCAGTAAAAGCTCCAGGATATGGAGATAGAAGAAAAGAAATGCTAGAAGATATGGCAATTTTAACAGGTGGAGAAGTAATTACATCAGATTTAGGACTAGAACTTAAAGATGTGACAGTAGAACAATTAGGAAGAGCAAGACAAGTAAAAGTCCAAAAAGAAAATACAGTAATTGTTGATGGAGCAGGAGATAAAGATGCTCTAGCAGATAGAATTTCTCAAATTAAGAGACAAATAGGTGAAACTACAAGTGAATTTGATAAAGAAAAATTACAAGAAAGACTTGCTAAACTTGCAGGAGGAGTTGCAGTAATAGAAGTTGGAGCGGCAACAGAAATTGAAATGAAAGAGAAAAAACTTAGAATAGAAGATGCACTAGCTGCAACAAAAGCTGCTGTTGAAGAAGGAATTCTTGCAGGTGGCGGAACAGCATATATTAATATAATTCCAAAAGTAGAATCTGCTGTAAAAGAACTAAAAGAAGACGAAAAACTTGGTGGAAATATAGTTTTAAAAGCATTAGAAGAGCCAGTTAGACAAATTGTAACAAATGCAGGTTTAGAACCAGCAGTAGTAGTAGAAAAAATAAAATCAAGTGCAGATGGATTTGGATTTGATGCTTCAAAAGAAGAATATGTTGACATGAAAAAAGTAGGAATAGTAGATCCAACTAAAGTTACAAGAAGTGCACTTCAAAATGCAGCAAGTATTGCTTCAATGGTACTTACAACAGAAAGTATAGTAACAGATAAAAAAGAAGAAAAATGCAGTTGTGGTTCACATGAAGCAGGAATGGGCGCAGGAATGGAAGGAATGTATTAAAATATAAAAAGAAAAAAGCGGTGTCATAATTAATGGCGCCGCTTTAAAATCATAAAGAAAAATATAGAATTAACAGACTGTCATTTTCCCAGTTCCAAGGCTGTAACTTAAATCTGCGACAAATCCACCAGCAACAGGAACAAAATCGTTAATGATTTCTTTGCATGTAAATTCTGATTTTTTGGGATTATAAAGGTTTGTAAAGTTTATATTTGCAATATTTCCTAAATTTACAGTTACATCGCCATATTTTGTTGCTATGTCTAGTGAAATATTTTGCTCTGCAAATACATTAACGTCAATTTTATCTGAAGCGTGTATAGAAGCAGTTGCAAAGCTTGCATAAACAAGAGCATCAGCAGAAATAGATGTTATATTAATATTTTTTGCAGAAATGCCATTATCGATAAAGATATTCATACTGCTTTTGATAAATATATTATCTAAAGATTTATAAACTGGAATAAAAATATCTAATACCAATTTGTTTTGGTGAATAACGCCAGTTGTATTCAAATTAACAAGCAGTGTGCCATCATCTTGAAGCTCTGATTCAAAGTTTACATTGCCGTAAATGTCGATTGTGCCATGTAGATAAACTGAAATATTTTTTGATTCAGTAATGGTAATGTTGACGTTAGCACATGCTTCTTCAACGTTTATAGAGCTTACATTTTCTGCAATTTTGCTTGATTTTTTGTCATACCTTAAAATATTTGGTGTCCGCTTTGTTTTATACCCATCTGTCATGGTTTTAAAACTCCTTTCTTTTTTTGTTGTAATTATAG
This sequence comes from uncultured Clostridium sp., assembly GCA_948469655.1. Taxonomy (GTDB): domain Bacteria; phylum Bacillota; class Clostridia; order TANB77; family CAG-508; genus JAAWPK01. The sequence goes on along the minus strand of CAOKMF010000005.1, from coordinate 49,016 downwards.
TATTTTTTGTAGTAAAGACTACATATATAGGAGATTTACTACATAGGTCTTGACCCATATCATAAAAATTATACTATAAATTTACATAAATTTCAAGATTAATATAAATAAAACACCTTGTTCAAGGTGCTTTTGATTACATAATAATAAAAATTTATTTATTTTTGTCAGAAATAATAGTTGCAATTTGGTAGATTAATTCTTTATCTTTTGAAGAACAATCTTGTAAAATAGAGCTAAGTTCATTATTTAAATATGAGCTAGAATTATCTGATACTCCATTTAAAATATAACTTTCAGAAGTATCAAGTAGAGTACAAATTTCATTTAAACGTTTTAAATTTAAACGTGTTTTACCATTTTCAATTCTGCTTACATAAGCGATAGAAAGGTCCATAACTTCAGCTAATTTTTCTTGAGTATATCCTTTTTTTATTCTTGCCTTTCTTAATCTTTCTCCAATTAATTTATAATCTAATGCCATATATTTTCTCCTTTATATACATATTAGTATTAGTTTAACCTAGGATGTTAAATATATATTATCATTAAAATATCAAGTCTTTAAGAAACTAACAAGTAAACCTTGATTGACATGTAAAATAAAAAATGGGAAATTTTTCAAAATTATAACTATTGCAAAATAAAACTAAAACATGTATAATATAATTATATGTGGGGATGTATTTGGTTTCGACATTAACAAAGAAGTATAAATAGCGAGTGGTGGATTCGCTTGGCCACCTAAAAAAAGCGAAAAATTAAAATAAACGCTGATAATAGAGAATTAGCATTAGCTGCCTAAATGTGGCTACGTCTTACTAGAAAAGCCTACGGTTTCTAGATAAGGCGCATACTTTCGTAGGAAACAAAGCTACTGATGTTTCTAGGTAGTGGGTATATTTGAAACTACTAAAAACTTAAAACTTGTTTATTAACTTAGGTTTTTGGGAATTTTATTTAATAAACTGCACTCGGAGAAGTTTATATGGAATTGTTATTGGACAGGAGTTCGACTCTCCTCATCTCCACCACGTCGCAATCGGCCTAATGGTCCTTATTTCGAGAAGAATTGTCACTTCGTTCAATTTTTCTCGAGTATATATGACTTACTTTTAGGTACTGGCGAAAAAAATTGACGCTCTGCTTAATTTTTTTCGATATATTATATTTCTCTTGCATATTTTAAAGATATGTGCTAATATATATAAGTAATGTAGGGGTATAGTGTCAATGGTTAGCACGATGGTCTCCAAAACCACAAGTCTGGGTTCGAGTCCTAGTACCCCTGCCATTTTTTTATTATATAGGAAGTAAAATATATGAAATATATAAATTATAATAAATTGGAGCAAATTAATTTAAATAGAGATAATTTTTATGTTTTAATTGATTTTGATGAACAATAACAGAAGGGAATAGTTTTAGTACTTGGAAAGTATTATACTATTCTAATTTATTAGGAGATAATTTTAAGTATCAATATGATAAAATACATGATGAAACAGCTATAAAGAATAGTAAGTCATATGAAGAAAGATTTAAAAGATATATGGAATTGCTAGAAAAACGTAAATTTAGTGAAGAGATAGTAAAAAAATCAGTAGAAGAAACAGATTTGCATCTTAGAGATGGGACTAAAGAATTTTTTGATAAAATGTATGAAATAAATGTACCAGTAATAATTATATCTTCAGGTATAAAAAATGTTGTACAAGAATATCTTAAATTTAACAATTGTTTTCACAGCAATGTACATATATATTCAAACTTTTTTGATATGAGCGAAAGTAGAAGACACATATATAATGTTACACCATATAATAAAAACAAGATTTCATTTTCAGATGATTTGAAGAAATTAATAAATAAAAGAAAATACATTTTACTTTTACGATGATATTGTAGAAGATGTAGAAATGTGTCCAAAAGAAAAGCTACAAGATACTATAACAGTAACAGTAGGTTTTTTGGATAGAGATGTAGAAAAAAAACTTAGAGACATATAAAGAAAATTTTGATATAGTTTTAACAGATAATGAAAGTTTTAATAAAGTTCTTGATATAATAACAATAAAAAATTAAAAAAACATGAGCAATAATAATAAAGTTGCTCATGTTTTTTCTATACAAATCTATTTAGATTACCATTTGTGTAATCAGGACCTTCAAAGCGTTTACCAGCTTTTACAGTTCTAATTACATTATTTATCTCAGGTATAGTTTCTTCCAATATATCAATACGAGCATAATCGATATTTAAATCATAATATTCTATAGAAAGAGTCTTTGAATTGTAAATATTAGAAAGAGTTTGAAGATTATTTGGTATAACCTTAAACAAAAAACCCATTCTATCTCTTAAATAATAATCATTACGTTCCTTGCATTTACTATCACATGTAGGATAGCAACCGGTTAGATTGTCCTAGTAAACAATAGTTTGTAGTCATAACTTTAAGCTTTCCATAGACAATTAATTCCTTATTTGCATGAGAAGATGCTATTTCTTGAATGTCTTTTTTACTTAGTTCAGGCGACAAAGTGATTGTGCTAAGACCTTCACTTGAAAGCTCATCTACACTATAATTATTAAAAACATTTAAAGTATAATTTCCAATAAAATCAAAATCTTTATATTTTTTGCTATCTTTAATAAATCCAAATTCGCCAATGCTTGAAAAGACGAAGCCTTTAATATCATATTTAGATATAAAAGATGTAATGTAAGCATCAAGTAAATTCATATAGTTTAAATTCATAACAGCAGGTAGATAAATATATGTATTAAACTTAGAAGTTATATCTTTTATAACTTCCTTATTTTTACTGTCACGAAAACAACGAAGAGGGACATATACTCTATTCACATTTTCCATGTTAGTATAATCAAAGCTAGGGTTTAGTTGTGCTAGAAGCATAGATACTTTCGGATTTGAATGTGCACTATCTTTAAAGCTTTTTTCTTTTATTTTAACTTCGTTTCTTTCAAATCTTTGAATTATTACTTTTTTTAATTTTTCTAGTATATCCCTTCTTAAAGCATTTATTTGACTTAGCTTTGAAATATATAAACCTTCGTCTAATTCTACATCTATTTTTTCAAATTCAAATGGAGTATCATTTGTTTTTGAAAATTGCGAAATTATTTTTTCGGTTGTAATCGGTTGATTTATTGCATCTTCTGGAATTATTTTAGATTCATATTTGACTGAAACACCTTTGTAGTTATCATAGTCTCTACCTGGATAAACAATAACAGAGATAGGATTATTCCTTTTTATAATAATCTTACATTTTAGCTTAATTTTTTTAAATTCTTTTCCAGAATATGTAATTTTAGCGCTATCAGAAAGCCTTTTATTAGATATTTTATATATCTTATCACCAGGTTTAATATTTCCTTTCATTCTGCCGATAGTAATAAGCTCATTGTTGCAAGCAAAAGGTATATTTTTTCCTTGGAACATAAGCTCAGAAACTTTATATTTAGTAGGCTCATTTTCAAAGGTTATGGAATCTCCGAACAGCAATCATTTCGTTTAAATTTAAAGTAATATGACCTTTAGAGCCATTGTAATTTGCAACATTACCAATGTATATTCCCATATTGTTTTGTTTTTCTTTATATACCAAGTTACGATTTGCATCTATATCTAAATGACCACTTGAGAAATTTCCCCTGTTAAAAACTTGACGAAGGTCGTCTATATCCTTTTGATCAATCTCAAATTTTGAATTAGAATAGTACATATCTATATATTTTCTATATACTCTTGTGACAACTGCAACATATTCAGGTGATTTTAATCTTCCTTCTACTTTAAAAGACATAACACCGAGCTTCAATCAAACTTGGTATAAATTCTAATCCACATAGATCTCTAGTACTTAAAAGGTATCCACTATTTATAACTCTATCATTTTCAAGTAAGTCATAGGGAAGGCGGCAAGCCTGTGCACATTTACCGTCTATTTGCAGAGCGACCACCAATCATACTAGAAAGTAAGCATTGACCAGAGTAACTTATACAAAGTGCACCATGTATAAAAGTTTCTATTTCCATATTCGTATTTCTGCAAATAAATTCAATTTCTCTAATGGATAATTCACGAGATAAAACAACTCTTTTAAAACCTAAATTTTCTAAAATTTTTACTCCATTTAGGTTGTTTGTTGTCATTTGGGTACTTGCATGAACATCAAGGTTTGGGAAATGTTTTATAAGAGTATTTGCAAGACCAATATCTTGGACAATTATGGCATCGACACCATATTCATATGCCTTTTCTGCAATAGAAATTGCATCGGGAAATTCTTCGTTTTTAATTAATATGTTAAGAGCTAAATGTACTTTAACATTTCTAACATGGGCATAATCTATTGCTTTTTTTAATTCTTCCAATGTGAAATTAGGCGCACCGAGAACGTGCACTAAATGAAGAATAACCAAGATATATTGCATCTGCACCGTTTTGTACAGCAGCCTTTACACAATTAAAATCTCCAGCTGGCGATAATAGTTCAACTTTGTTTTTCAATTTTTTATTATAACCTCGCTTCATTTAATATTTTAATATAGAAATTTTAAATAGTTATACACAAATATTGTATCACAAATTACAAAAAAATCATAGTATATTGTAGAAACTTTTTAAAATAGGAGGTATAAATTATGCCAGAAGAACAAAGAAATTATGGAGAACCAAGAAACTGTGGTTGTGGATGTGGCAATAATGGACTTGGAAACTTATTTGGAGGATGTGGCTGTGGTGGAAATAGCGAAATATTATTTTTCTTAATAATATTCTTACTATTATTTACAAACTTTGGATGTTGCAACAACTAGTACTTAAAAAATAAGAGACTTAAGTTAAAATTAACCAGTCTCTTATTTTTTTATTGAATAGGAAAAATAGCAGATTTTGACTATTCAAAAAGGTTAATTTTCCTTGGGATGTGTAATAATCACGAAGCGATTTTGCACATGTGGACGTCGGAAGCTTTGCTTCCGCTAACGTCCAATTTTCTTAATTTTAAAGAAATTCTTTTAATCTTGTTACAGAATTTTCTTGAAGCTGTACAAATTCATTTAATGTATCTTTTATATTTGTATCAACATTAGGGTTGTTATTTAAAATCTTGCGTCCTTCAATAATACCCATAACAGTTCCTTGTATTAACATTTCAGAAAGTTTAGAGTTACTTCTATCATTCATAGTATTCATTTGAACTCCCATCCAAGTCATTACATCATTTTTAATATTAGAAGTAGAAGGAACTTCACCGAAATCATTGTAAATATCAGTAACTTTATTCAAGATATCTTCATATTGATTATACTGAGTACTAAGTTCTCTCTTAAACTCTTCATTTTCAGCTTTTTCAGAAACATAGGAAATAGCTTTTATTCCCATTTGGGCTCCTGTGTGAAGTTCTTTTAAAACTTTTAAATTCTCATTATTATCCATTTTTTTACCTCCATTTAATAGTTAGAATATCCAAAATATAAAAAAATATTTAAAATATGGAAAAAAAGTTCATTTTGTGATATCATGTAACAAATATATTTGGAGGAATTTATGGGCAAAGTAAAATGGACTAACGAGCAATTACTTTCAATTAATGAAAAAGGAGAAAACATACTTGTTGCAGCAGCGGCAGGAAGCGGAAAAACAGCAGTACTTGTAGAAAGAATTGTAAATAAAGTAATAAATGATAAAATTGACATAGATAAAATCTTGGTTGTAACATTTACAAAAGCTGCTGCATCAGAGATGAAAGCAAGGATATTAGATACGTTATATAAAAAAATAGAAGAGAATCCTAGAGATAAGCACTTAGCAAGACAAATTATTCTTCTTTCAAAAGCAAGTATTTGTACAATAGATGCATTTTGCCTAGATGTCGTCAAGAATAATTTTTTTGAAATAGGAATTTCTCCAAATCTTAAAATTGCTGAAAACACAGAAATACAAATATTAAAGCAAGAAACTCTAGAAGAACTATTTGAAACAAAGTATGAAGAAGAAAATGAAGAATTTTTAAAATTAGTAAACATGTATACAAGCTATAAAGGAGACGAAACGCTTAAAGAAGTAATACTTGATATACACAATTTCATACAAAGTATGCCTTATCCAAAAGTTTGGCTTGAAGAAAAAATAAATATGTTTAATATAGAAAAAGTTAGCTTTGAAAAAACTCCATGGGGAGAAATCTTATTTAATAAAGCAAAAGAAGAACTTAAAGATTGCATACTTAGGCTTGAAGAAGAAATAGAAAGAATAAAATATGAAGAAGATATAGAAAAATTTGTGGTGGTTTTATCAGAAGATGTAAGGAGAATTAGAAGTATACATGATAAGAAAAATTGGAATGAAATGTTTGAAGAGATAAGTAATCTTAAGTTTGATATATTTCCAAGAGATAAAAAAGTGCCAGAAGAGATAAAAGATAAAATAAAGGCATCTAGAAAAGCCGTAAAAGACCAAATATCGAAAATTAAAGAGAAAATATTAATATATCCATCAGAAATGGCAAATGAAGATATAGAAATCATGTATAGCATATTAGAAGCTATAAAAAGTTTGATGCTAGAGTTTATAGATAATTTTGCTAAAGTAAAACAAGATAAAAATATAATAGACTTTAGTGATATAGAGCACTTTGCACTTGAAATATTTAATTTAGAAACAAGTAATGTATGTGAAAAATATAAAGAAAAATATGAAGAAATATTGATAGACGAATATCAAGACAGCAACTTGGTTCAAGAAAGTATCTTAAATGCAATTTCTAGAGGCAATAATATATTTATGGTAGGGGATGTAAAGCAAAGTATATATAAGTTTAGAGGAGCTAAACCTGAACTATTCCTAGAAAAATACGAAAAATATAAAATAAAAGAAGAACTAGAAGAAAAAGATAACTTAAAAATTCAATTATTTAAGAACTTTAGAAGTAGGGAAAATGTTTTAGCTCTTACAAATATAATATTTGATAGCATAATGACAAAGGCTTTGGGAGATATAGACTACACAAAAGAAGAATATCTAAACTTAGGTGCAGATTATATAAAAAAAGAAGATGTAAAAGCAGAATTAGATATTATAGACTTAAAGGAAGAAGAGACAAGTATATATAAAGATGAAAATACTGAAGAAGATGTAGAAGAGAACGAAAAAATAGAAGACGTAGTACTTGAAGCTAAATTTGTAGCAAAACGAATAAAAGAGCTAGTAGATAGAGGGGTTATGGTTTCTAATAAAGATAAAACAGAGAGAAAAATTACATATAAAGATATAGCAGTACTACTTAGGTCTACAAAAACTTTAGCACCAATATATGAACAAGAAATTACAAGATTAAACATTCCTGTATTTTGTGATACTTCTTCTCGGATATTTAGACTCGACTGAAATACAAGTCATAATGAGTTTATTAAAAATCATAGATAACCCAATAAATGATATAGCAATAGTTACAGTTCTAAGGTCAATGATAGGTGGCTTTAGTGATAATGAATTAATAGAAATAAGGGTAGATAGTACTGATAGAAGTTTTTATGAATCTATGATGTTATATAAAGATAAAAAAGAAGCGAATACTGATTTAAAGCTTAAGATAGAAAAATTTTTAGAAAAGTTAGAAACTTTTAAGAAAAGTAAAGATTGTATGCCACTTCGGTGAATTTATATGGAAGATATATTTAGATACAGGATATTACAGCTATGTTAGTTTAATGCCAAACGGTGTCTTAAGAGCACAAAATCTTAAAATGTTATTTGAGAAAGCAAAACAATATGAAAAGACAAGCTTTAAAGGCTTATATAATTTTATAAGTTTTATAGACAAGCTAAAATTAAGTAGCGGTGATATGGCACCTGCAAAGCTTATTGGAGAAAATGAAGATGTTGTTAGAATTATGAGTATTCATAAAAGTAAAGGACTAGAATTTCCAGTTGTGTTTTTATCAGGAACTGCTAAAAGGTTTAACATGCAAGATATAAATAAAAACGATATATTGCTTCACGGTGATTTAGGTTTTGGACCAAAGTATGTTAATTATGAAGAAGGAGAAAGCTACACAACTCTTGCAAGGGAAGCGGTAAAGATACAGTCAAAAAAAGAAGTTATATCAGAAGAAATGAGAGTACTTTATGTTGCACTAACTAGAGCCAAGGAAAAGCTCATAATTACTGGAATAGAAAAAGATTATACAAAAGAAATAGCAAAAAAAGAGAATATACTTGCTTCTTATGCAGGGACAGATGGAAAAACTAATATAAACAAAAACATCATACAAAAAGCTTTAAGCTATCTTGATTGGATAGAGCTTGTATATTTAAAGCGTAATGCAGAATTAAATGAGATACTAGAAGTAAATACATATAAAGCCAAAGAATTTTTAAAGGATAAATCTGATGAAGAGAAAAAAGAAGATAGAAATATAGAAGAGAAATTGAAAAATGTAAAGGAAAAAGATATCTCTAAAATAAAAGAAAAGCTTGAGTGGAAATATGAATATAAAGAGTTAAAACATGTACTTACAAAGACTTCTGTTACAGGAATAAAGAATATGAAGCTAGACTTAGAAGAAAAGGAATTTGAAGATTATAACGTCCCAGAATTCTTAAAAGAAAGCAAAGAACTTACAGGAGCAGAAAAGGGAAGTTTAATGCATTTGATGCTTCAAGAGCTTGATGAGAAGATAGATTATGATAAAGATAAAATAATAAAACTTGCAGAAGACTTAGAAAAACATAAAATAATTAACGAAAAACAAAGAGAAGCTATTGATATTGATAAAGTATTTGAATTTACTAAAAGCAATATTTGGAAAGAATTAAAAACTGCAAAAGAAATAGAAAGAGAAAAACCTTTTTATATAAATATTGGTGTAAAAGAAATTTATGAAGAAGATACAGACGAAAATGTTCTTGTTCAGGGAATTATAGATTTATATTATATTACAGATAAAGGAGAAGTTGTTTTAGTAGATTATAAAACAGATAGAGTAAAGGAAGAAAAAGAACTTGTAGTAAAATATAAAGAACAGTTAGAAATATATAAAAAAGCTTTGGAAAGAGCTTTAGATAAAAAAGTAGGAAGAGTATATATTTATTCAAGTTATTTGGGTAAAGAAATATTAATAGAAAACGGTGGCAAAGGGGTATAAATCTTTGCTACCGTTAACTTTTTAAGGATACAGCTGTTTCCTATAAAGGGTAAGGGCCTTCGCCGTTTTTCCATGCGAGCAACTTCTTGTCGAACTCAGCGTCTTCGACGTGATCCGAATCAGAAGTATTGCTTACGCCGTTAGGTGCCTCAATTGGAAATGGTCGAGTGAAACTGTCTTTGTAGGGTACTAAACTACTCATGGTGCTACCTCCTGTTTTTTCTTAGGTGCTGTGTTTATAGTTACTTATGCCTGATCAAGATGTTTAAAGATTCTTTCCTCTAAATTTTGTCCAGCTTTTGAATTGAGATAGTTACGCACAAGGTACGTTCTAAAAGTTGAAGCAGGAGAGGAAAGATTATGTCTTAAAACTTCCAATTCTTTGAATTCTTCAAAGGAAAGTGGTTTGCTTTTCTTTTTGGAATTACTTTTAAGCTTGGGGTCAAACATACTCATTTGAATGTTCCTCCATTTCTTGAGTACCAACAACGGTTTCCTTACCTAATTTCTTATTCTTAAATAACTCTAGAATAATTACCACAAATAGGTATACATAGATTATAGCAAATTTTATGTAAATTGTCAAATTATAGTGAAGACTTAAATGTATAGAATAGACTTGACATCTAGCGGGTTTGTGTCGAAAAATGGGGGATTTTTTGTCACGAAATATTGATTATATTTAATAAAATACATATAAAAATGTCTTGAGAATTTGATAAAAATTTGATATACTGTAAAACATGATAGTAGAAGTTATAATAAGTAGCAATGCTAAAGAGTTAAATAGAATATTTGACTATAATGTTCCAGCAAAGTTTGAAGGTGCTATTTCTATTGGGAAAAAAGTACTAGTTCCTTTTGGTACAATGAAAAGAGCACAAGAAGGTTTTGTAATAGGAATTAAAGAAGAGTCAGAGTATAAGATAAAAGATATATTAAATGTAGAAACTTTAGGTAGTTTAAATGAAGAAAAAATAGAGCTTGCAAGACTTATGGCAAATAAATATTTTTGTAATATATCAGATTGTATAAAACTAATGCTTCCTCCAGGGACAGTATCGAAAAATTTAGAAAACAGAATAAAAGATAAAGAAGTGAAATTTGTTTATCTAAAAAAAGATGAAGAAGATGTTAGAGAAGAGATTGACAAGAAGATTTTAAAGTCAGAAAAGCAAATTAGAACTTTAGAGTTTTTAATGCAAAATGACGAAGTACTATTGTCAGAGCTTGTAACTTTTGCAGATACAAGCAGTACAGTTGCAAAAACTTTAGAAAAAAACGGTTATGTAGAAATCATAAAAAAAGAAGTAAATAGAAACCCATTTAAAAATAAAAATATTCAAAGAACAGAAAATCTAAGCCTTACAAAAGAACAGCAAAAAGCAATGAATAAAATTGAAGCTGGAATTAATGATAAATTCTTTAAGGAATTTTTACTATATGGAGTAACTCGGCTCTCGGAAAAACAGAAATATATCTTCAATTAATTGGTAAAGTTTTAGAAAAAGGAAGAACCGCAATTGTTCTTGTACCTGAGATATCTCTTACACCACAAATGGTAGATAGATTTATTGCTAGATTTGGAGAAGATAAAATAGCTTTACTTCATAGTAAATTATCAGTTGGGGAAAGATATGATGAATGGAAAAGGGCAGATAAAGGAGAAGCCAAAATTGTAATTGGTGCAAGGTCAGCAATTTTTGCACCTTTAAAAAATTTGGGAATTATAATTATTGATGAAGAACATGATACATCATATAAATCAGATATGACACCTAAATATAATGCAAAAGAAATTGCAAAATATCTTGCAAAGAAAAATTCTATTCCATTAGTGCTAGGAAGTGCAACTCCTGATATTGGTACATATTATAGACTAGAAAAGCAGGACCGGAATACTCACTTTAAGTAAAAGGGCAAATGAATCAGAGCTTCCAAATGTAGAAGTTATAGATATGAAAAAAGAACTTAGCATTCGGAAATAAATCAGTTTTAAGTAATAGACTATATGAAATGATAAAAAATAATATAAAAACAAAAAAACAGACAATATTATTTTTAAACAGAAGGGGATACTCTACCTTTGTAATGTGTAGAGACTGCGGATATACAGTAAATTGCCCAAAATGTAATATAACACTTACGTATCATATGAAACAGGACAAATTAAAATGCCATTACTGTGGGTACGAAAGAAATAACGTTAGTGAATGTCCTGAATGTAAAAGTAAAAATATAAGGTACTTTGGGACAGGAACACAAAAAATTGAAGAACAGATTAATAAGAATTTTCCAAATGCTACAACAATTAGAATGGATATAGATACAGTAAGCAAAAAGAATTCTTATGATACTATATTAAATAAATTCAAAGATGAAAATATTGATATACTTATTGGAACTCAAATGGTTGTAAAAGGACATCATTTTCCAAATGTGACTCTAGTTCGGTGTTATTGCAGCAGATAGTAATATGTACATGTCTGATTTTAGAAGTAATGAAAGAACATTTGATATTTTAACGCAAGTAGCCCGGACGTGCAGGAAGAGAAGGGGATAAAGGACATGTAATCATACAAACATATAACCCAGAGAGTTTCCCAATTGAGTGCGCAAAAGAACAAGACTATATAAAATTTTATAATCAAGAAATAAAATTAAGGCAAGCCTTGAAATATCCACCATTTTGCGATATAATAAAAATCGAGGTTAGTGATTTTGATAATAATACAGCAATAGGAGTTATTAATGCAGTTTATGATAATTTGCTAGTATCTAGCGAGAAAGATATGCAAGTGTTCTCTCCTATGCCATCTCCAATTAGTAAAATTAAGAATAGGTATAGGTGGAGAATTATTATTAAATGTAATCTTGGGAATAATATAATAAACAAGATAAGATTAAGCATAAATAGTATAAAGACTAGTAATAATACACGTATTTCAGTTGATGTTAATCCTAATAATATGAACTAGTTTAAGAAAATAAATATAGAAAGGAAGTACCAACGGATGGGGTTAAGAAATGTGCGCCAAGAAGGGGACGAAATTTTAAAAAAGAAATCAAAAGAAGTAGAAATAATAGATGATAAAATAAAAGAACTAATAAAAGATATGATTGATACAATGCATGAATATGATGGCGTTGGACTTGCTGCTGTACAAGTTGGAATTTTGAAAAAAATAATTGTAATTGACCTTTATGATGAAAAGCCAATAATTAAACTAATAAATCCGGTTATAACAAAAACGAAAGGAACACAGGAAGTAGAAGAAGGGTGCCTTAGTTTCCCTAATATGTATGTAAAAACAAAAAGACCAGCAGAAGTTACAGTAGAAGCTTTGGACGAAAACGGTAAAAATATAAAAATAACAGGTACTCGGACTTTTGGCACAAGCAATTTCACATGAGATGGATCACTTAAATGGAATAGTTTTAACAGATGTCATGATACCAGGAACAATGCAATATGTAGAACCTGAAAGTATACAAGAGAGAAAAAAGGATAAGAAGAAATAATAGGAGAAAATAATGTTAAATATTTTATTTATGGGAACGCCTGATTTCGCAGAGGCTTCTTTAGAAAAACTGTATAATGAAGGCTTTAATATAGTAAGTGTTGTAACAAATCCTGACAAACAAAAAAATAGGGGAATGAAGCTTACAGAGTCAGAAGTAAAGGTATTTGCAAAGGAGAAAAATTTAAAAATATTTCAACCAGAAAAAGTTAAAGGGAATACTGAGTTTATAGAAACTATAAAGGAAATAAGCCCAGACCTAATATGTGTTGTAGCATATGGAAAGATTTTGCCAAAAGAAATATTAGATATTCCAAAATTTGGCTGTATAAACCTACATGCATCACTTCTTCCAAAGTATAGGGGAGCAGCACCAATACAATGGGCAATACTAAATGGAGATAAAGTCACAGGAAACTCAACCATGTATATGAATGAAAAAATGGACGAAGGTGACATTATATTCCAAGAAGAAACCGAAATTGGGGAGTATGAAACAACAGGGGAGCTTTGGGATAGATTAAAAATTTCCGGAGCAGAGTTACTTGTTAAAACTGTTAAAGAAATAGAAAAAGGAACTGCGCCAAGAAGAGAGCAAGGGAAAGACTTTACAATTGCTCCAATGTTAAATAAAGAAATTGCAAAAATTGACTTTTCAGAATCGGCGGCAAGCATAAAAAATAAAGTATGTGGGTTAAACCCAATAATGGGAGCATATGCTATTTTAAATGATAAAAAAATTAAATTTTGGAAAGTTCAAATAATAGAAGACAATAGCGAAAATATAGTTCCACGGCGAAGTTATTCTAGCAAATGATAAAGAAGGAATGCAAATAAAAGCGAATAATGGCATTATAAAAGTCTTAGAGATCCAAGGGGAAAACGGCAAAAGAATGAATATATGTGATTTCCTAAGAGGAAACAAAATTGAAAAAGGAGCTAAGTTTGATTAATTCTCTTCAATAAATAACGCCTTTGCAAGATAGGGAGTTATTTCATTTATATCATACCAGCCAGAAGTTTTATATGTATTTTCTAAGCCATTTGGGTTAGAAACATACACTTTACCTTCTCCATCAGTTGCAAGTAAAACCATATAATGAGACACACTTGTCCAACGATTAACCTTAGGCTTATTCCATACACAAATGAGAATAGGCCTATTTGTTTCTAAATGTTCTTCAATATAATCATTAGATAAATGAATACTGTCAAAATAAAAATCCATATTTTCTATTCCAAAAGAATTAGATAATTCATAAGAAAGTTTATCTGCTTTTAAATATGGATAATACATCTTCCTTAAATCTTCAGGAGTTTTTGTATTACCATATCCGCTTAAAATTATAGATAGAGCAGTTATAAGACATCCATCAGTTTCCATAGTATTATCCCAATATTTATTATCTTTCCATGGTACATCACCATTTTGTTTATATTCTTTATAAGTTTTATTCTTACCCTCAGTATTAGCTGTAAAAGTTGTAAAATAGCCTATTTTGTTACTTACTTCACATCTTCCGAATTCCAGAGTATGCAGGATTATTTTTTAAAGCAATATCTTCATATTCCTCAAGCTTAGAGTTTGGATAGACCAAATCATTTTTTGAATTTAAAAACTCTGGAATGGGTGAATCGTCTATATATCCGAGAAATATTATCTACTATAAAAAATCTATATTTAACAAAAAAATAACCAGCTATGATAAATGCTAGAAAAAATAATCTTAATAAAATTTTTTTAAAGTTTAATCTTGTTTTTTGCCTTTTCATAAGTAACCCCCAAAATTGAAATCTAGCGTAAATTAATTATACATAAAAAATAAATAAAAGACTTTAAGAAAAAGTTAAATATGTATTAATATTTTATTAAAGTAATGGTTTCAATAAAAAATTGACATAATTTTACAAAAAAGACTTGAATATTTACATAAAGCATGGTAAAATAAATATTGTGTTTACATAACCAAAGATTTTTTTGAAAAAATTGACGAAAGAAAATTTTAAAAAATACGAAAGTTTTATGAAAATTTGAATAAAATGTTAAGAGAGGTTATGTAGATGAAAAAGAATAATAGAATCTTTATCATGTTATTTTTTGTGATTATGGCAATTGTTGGAATAGGATTTCTAAAAACAACTCCACAGAAAGTATTGTTAGTACGGGAAATTGATTGGCTTTGAAATAGATGATATAATTACAACTGAAGATAGTAATGAATTAGTACCAACATCAAATATGAAAATAGGAACTATTACATTTATAAAACCAGAAACAAATGAATTTGTTGCACTTGGACATTCAACATTAAAGGATAAGAATAAAAAAGTGGTAGTTTTAGGTTCATGTTATGAAGCAATCCTTACAGGAATTGAAAAAGCGAGTGAAGGGGAAACAGGAAGCATTGTAGCAATGTCAGATACAAATAATCAAATAGGATATATTTATTATGATAGCAATTATGGAATATTTGGAAAAGTAAATGAAATTGAAGAAGATTTCGAAGAAGTAGAAACGGCTTGTTGGTATAATGTAAGAAAAGGAAAAGCAGATATTATAATGTCTCTAGGTGAAGAAGAAACTAAAAGTTATAAAGTAGAGATAACAGACATTAATTACATAGATAGTAATAAAAATATAAAAGTAAAAATAACAGATGAAGAATTACTTGAAAAAGCTGGCGGAATTGTTCAAGGAATGAGCGGAACACCACTTATGCAAAACCGGTAAATTGGTTGGTGCGATAAATTATGTGAGTCACCAAGATCCAAGTACTGCATATGCAATTTTTGTAGACAAGTTGGTTTAAGAAAGTTAAAATTTGGTAACTTAAAAAAACTAGGATAAAAGTTTTGAAATTGAATATAATAACTTAGTATAAAATCCTTGGGAAAGGAATTAGAAAAAATGAAAGTTATAGATACAATTGCTTTAATCTTAGTTATAATAGGTGCTATAGTTTGGGGATTAATTGGAATATTTAACTTTAACTTAGTTGATGCTATATTTGGAGAAATGTCTATTATAAGTAGAATTATATATATATTAGTAGGAATCTCTGGACTATGGGCAATAAAGCTATTATTTGATAGAGATTAAAAATTTTGAAACTGAATAATGAAAGAAAGAGTTTTTTAAAAAAAGAAATACTCTTTCTTTTTAGTTAGTACAAATTAAAGTTAATGAAAATTAATTTTTTAAGTAGAATCAATTTGATTTTTATGTAAATATATAGTATAATATAAACTATATCTGAAAATAGCAGATATAGTTTGAAAAACTCATTTAATTGCAAATAAACAACTAGGAGGACAAGAGAATGATAATTGCAACAATATTTCTTATGTGTGTAATAATTATAGTTGCTGTATTAACTGTGAAGCTGACTTTTAGCGAGAACAACTATACTGTAGAAAATTTGCATAAAAGAAAAAAATTGTGCGGTATTCTCAGTATACTGTGTGCGGTAATGGTGGTTTTACTTATTTGGCAGGACTTAACTAACTTTGGAATATTTTATTATGGCTTCCTTGCAGTATTTTCAGCATTTTTATTTATTGCTTTTAGCCAAAAGCTGAAGATAAAAAACTGAAGAAGGTCGGCAGGAGTTAGGACAAGGTAAATAAATCGCAGTTGCAATCTAAATGGGAAAAGTAAAATTTTAAGTTTTAGGAAGGGATAAGTTTTTTTAACTTATCTTTTTCTTTTTTGTTTACCATATTTATCTTGCAAAAAGTACTAAAACATGATAGACTTATATCATAAATTTTTTAATTAAAAGAGGATGAAACTATGATAGATATTAAGTTAATTAGAGAAAATCCTGAACTTGTAAAGGAAAATATAAAAAAGAAATTTCAAGACCACAAATTAGAGCTTGTAGATAAAGTAATAGAATTAGATAAAAAAAGCCGTGAAACAATATTAAATGGTGATACTTTAAGAGCAAAACGTAATTCTTTAAGTGAGCAAATAGGCTCTCTTATGAGAGAAGGAAAAAAGGAAGACGCAGAAAATATAAAACTTGAAGTTAAAAAAATAAATGACGAGCTTGTAGAAGTAGAAAAATCAGAAGAAACACTAAAAGAAGAAATAAATAATATAATGATGAAAATACCAAACATTATGCATGAGTCAGTTCCTATTGGAAAAGACGATAGTGAAAATGTTGAAGTAAAAAAATATGGAGAGCCAGCTGTTCCAGACTTTGAGATACCATATCATACAGAAATAATGGAAAGCTTTTCTGGAATAGATTTAGACTCTGCAAGAGATGTTGCAGGAAATGGGTTCTATTATTTAACAGGAAATATTGCAAGACTTCATTCTGCACTTTTAAGTTATGCAAGAGATTTTATGATAAATAAAGGATTTACATATTGCGTTCCTCCTTTTATGATACGTTCTAATGTAGTAACAGGAGTTATGAGTTTTGAAGAAATGGATGCAATGATGTACAAAATAGAAGGAGAAGACCTTTATTTGATAGGTACAAGCGAGCATTCTATGATAGGAAAGTTTAAAGGCAAAATATTAGATAGTGAAAAATTACCATATACAATGACTTCATACTCTCCATGTTTTAGAAAAGAAAAAGGTGCACATGGAATAGAAGAAAGAGGAGTATACAGAATACATCAATTTGAAAAACAAGAAATGATAGTTGTATGTGAGCCAGAAGAAAGCTATGAATGGTATGACAAAATGTGGTCATACACAGTAGAATTATTTAGAAGCTTGGATATTCCAGTTCGTACACTTGAATGTTGCTCAGGTGATTTAGCAGATTTAAAGGCAAAAAGTGTAGACGTAGAAGCTTGGAGTCCAAGACAAAAGAAATATTTTGAAGTTGGAAGTTGCTCAAATTTAACAGATGCACAAAGTAGACGTCTTGGAATAAGAGTAAAGAAAAAAGGAGAAAAGCAAAATTATTTTGCACATACTTTAAATAATACAGTAATCGCACCTCCGAGAATGCTTATTGCATTTTTGGAAAATAATTACAATCAAGATGGAAGTGTAGATATACCAGAAGTGTTGCGTCCTTATATGGGAGGATTAGAAAAGCTCGAACAATAATCAGCATACTGCGTATTTAATATAATATTCGCAAAACTTGCCTAAATATGATTTTTTTAAAAAATTCCGTTCTCCAAGGCGTTTAATTTAATTGCTTATTAAAATTCATATACGAATTGACATTGGTTGCAGTGGGAAAGCAAGTAAGGTCGAACTTGTTTTTTAAAAAAATATATTTAGCGTTTTGATACTTTAATAAGAAAAGTGGTGAAGAAATGATAGTAAAAAGCCCAAAGTTTGAAATATCTGCAGTAAGTAAAAAGCAATACCCAAATAAAAATCTACCTGAAGTTGTACTTGCAGGTAAATCAAATGTGCGGAAAATCGTCATTTATAAACACTTTAATAAATAGAAAAGCTTTAGCAAGAACCAGTAGTGAGCCACGGTAAGACAAGACAAATAAATTTTTATAATATAGATGAAACATTTTACTTTGTTGATCTGCCCGGTTACGGGTATAGTAAGATGTCAAAAAAGGAGCAAGAACAAGTTCGGAAAATTTATTGAAGAATATTTATTTTCAAGAGAAAATATTGATTTAATTATACTTATATTAGATATTAGGCATAAGCCTACAGAAAACGATAAGATAATGTATGAGTATATAAAAAGTACAAATAAACCATATTTGATAATTGCAAATAAAGCAGATAAAATTGCTGTGACAAAGGTTAACGATAGGGTTCTTGAACTTAAAGAAGAATTAGGCTTAGAAGAAGACGAAATTATTTTACCTTTTTCTGCTGAGAGAAGAATGTATTCGGAAGAAGTTTGGAAACATATAGGTTTTTAGAAAGGAATGAAAGAATAGTGAAACTTGGTGCGGATAATGAAACACTAGCAGAAAATAAAGTGTTAATATTATATTTATTATCAATAATAAATAAGCCAATAAACAATGACTCACTTTATAGGCTTGTTTTATCTATACAAGATATGAACTATTTTTATTTCCAGCAATTTTTGTTAGACTTGATAGAAGACCGGATATATAATCGCATATGAAAAAGAAGATAGTGAAGTTTATGAAATAACAAAAGACCGGAGTTAATACATTAAGCTTAACCTTAGATATGTTACCACGGAATAATTAAAGCTAAAGTAGATAAGAACGTTAAAGGTGAATTAAGAGATATACAGAGTGAGTCAGCAATTAAAGCAGAATTTACTCCGTTATCTGAAAACGAATTTATAGTAAAGTGTAAGATTATAGAAAATAATGTGACAGTATTTGAAATTCAAACTTTAGCGAACTCAAGAGAGCAAGCAGTTAAGATAGTTAGAAATTGGGAAGAAAATACAAAAGAAATATACCCGAAAGTTATTGAAATGTTAAATGAAGAAATAATAGAAGACGAAGAAGAAACAAAAGAAGAACAAATGGAATTTGGAATGGAGGAAAATTAAAATGGCTGATAAAGAATTTGTAAAAGATATAGCAAATATAGACGAAGATTTTGCAAATTGGTATACAGATATTGTAAGAAAAGCAGAACTTGCAGATTATACAGATACGAAAGGATGTATTGCGATTAAGCCTTATGGGTTTGCAATATGGGAAAATATAAGAGATTATACAGATAAATTGTTTAAAGAATCGGGAGTGCAAAATGTATATTTCCCAATGCTTATACCTGAAAGCTTACTTCAAAAAGAAAAAGACCATGTTGAAGGTTTTGCACCAGAAGTTGCATTTGTTACAGAAGCTGGGGGAGAAAAACTAGATGAAAAGTTAGTTATAAGACCTACTTCTGAAACGATATTTTCTAAAGTGTATTCAAAATGGTTAAAATCTTGGAGAGATTTACCTTTTGTGTATAATCAATGGTGTAGTGTTTTAAGATGGGAAAAAGAAACAAGACCATTTTTGCGTTCTCGTGAATTTTTATGGCAAGAGGGACATACAATACATGAAACAAAAGAAGAAGCAGAAGAAAGAACTATGCAAATGCTTGAAATATATGCAAAAGTTGTAGAAGATTTACTTGCAATTCCAGTTATTAAAGGAAAAAAGACTGAATCAGAAAAATTTTCTGGAGCAGATGCAACATATACAATAGAAACTTTAATGCATGATGGCAAGGCACTTCAAACAGCAACTTCACATTATTTTGGACAAAATTTTACTAAACCTTTTGAAATTAAATTCCAAAATAGAGAAGGAAAAGAAGAATATGCATATCAAACTTCATGGGGAAGTACAACAAGACTAATAGGCGCTATAATAATGGCTCATGGTGATGAAAGAGGGCTAAAGCTTCCACCAAAAGTAGCTCCAGTACAAGTAAAAATTATACCTATTGCAATGCATAAAGAAGGTGTAATAGAAAAAGCAGAAGAGTTAAGAGATATTTTGAAAAAAAGCTTTAGGGTAGAATTGGACGCAAGGGATGAAGTAACACCTGGATATAAGTTTAATGAATGCGAATTAAAAGGTATACCTGTTAGAATAGAAATAGGACCAAGAGATATAGAAAACCGGAAAATGTATAATTGTAAGAAGAGATACATTAGAGAAAAAAGAAGTAAATCTTAAAGAATTAGAAAATGAAATTTCAAGGACATTAGAAGATATACAAAAAAACATGTATGAGATTTGTAAAAAAAGACAAGAAGAAAAAACAAGTATAGCAACTAATTTAGAAGAATTTGAAAAAAATATAAATGAAAATCAAGGATTTATAAAAGCTATGTGGTGTGGAGACGAAGCTTGTGAAGAGAAGATAAAAGAATTAACATCTGCTAAGTCAAGGTGCATACCATTTGAAGAAGAACATTTATCAGATACTTGTGTGTGCTGTGGTAAGCCTAGTAAGTACCAAGTTATATGGGGCAGACAATATTAGAAATAATGGAAGGTAATAAAAATGGAAATAATTGATGGAAAAGCACTTGCAAAAAAGGTTAGAGAAAATTTGAAAAATGAAGTTGAAAAGCTAAGAGAAGAAGGAATAATTCCAAAGTTTGCAGTAATACTTGTTGGTTCTGACCCAGCATCTCTTACATATGTAAAGAGTAAAAATAATGCTTGCAAAGAACTTGGGATAGAATATGAAGAAGCATTGCTTGACGAGAATATAACTATGAAGGAGTTATTAAGTATAATAGATAGCTTAAATGAGAGAAAAGATATATCAGGAATACTTCTTCAAAGTCCAATACCAAAGCATTTAGACATTCAAGAAGCATTTAGGAGAATATCTCCTGAAAAAGATGTAGATGGTTTTAACCCATATAATGTTGGAAGACTTTGTTTAAATCAAGATACTTTTGTATCATGTACACCACATCGGTATAATGAAAATGTTTGAAGAATATAACATAGATTTAGACGGAAAAAATGCAGTAGTAATTCGGAAGAAGCAATATAGTTGGAAAACCTATGGCACTTAGCTTATTAAATCAAAATGCAACAGTTACGATATGCCATTCGAAAACTAAAGAGTTAAAAGAGATTACAAAAGATGCAGATATAGTAATTGCTGCAGTAGGTAAAAAATATTTCGTAACAGAAGATATGATAAAGAAACGGAGCAGTTGTAATTGATGTTGGAATTAATAGAACTGACGAGCGGAATATTTGGAGATGTAGATTTTGAAAATGTAAAAGAAAAAGCGTCATTCATAACGCCAGTACCTGGGGGGGTAGGGCCTATGACCGTGGCAATGCTTATGACAAATATTGTAAAGGCTGCTAAAAATTTAAATTAAGTTAGATATATAATTTTTTAAGATTGGAGAGATTTTGTATAAAAATACAAGGTCTCTTTTTGTTGCATAAAGGGAGTATGTATTTTAGAAAGGAAGATTATTTATGAAAATTATAAAAATAGGAGATAACGATTATCCAGAGAGCTTAAAAAATGTTTATGACCCACCAGAGAAATTATATGTTATAGGAGATGAAAAAATATTAAATGAGTTTGGAATAGGAATTGTTGGGACAAGAATGGCAAGTATGTATGGGAAAGATATAACAAAAAGTTTAGCATATGGACTTGCAAAACATGGAATAAATGTAATTAGTGGAATGGCAAGAGGAATTGATACAGAAGCGCATATTGGTACGCTAATGGCAAAAGGAAAAACTATTGCTGTCTTAGGAAGTGGGTTTCGGGCATATTTATCCAGAAGAAAATAAGAAGCTATTTTTAGATATAGTAAATGGTGGGGGAGCGGTTATCACAGAATATGATATAGACGAGCCACCACTCCCAATAAATTTTCCAAGAAGAAATAGGATAATTAGTGGGCTTAGTTCAGGTATTGTAGTTACAGAAGCACCAAAAAGAAGCGGAAGCTTAATAACGGCTGAATTTGCATTAGAGCAGGGAAAAGATGTCTTTGCAGTTCCTCGGAAATGTATTATCAAATAATTCGAAGGGGACAAATGATTTAATAAGACAAGGTGCAAAGCTAACGGAAAATATATTTGATATATTGGAAGAATATAATGGAATATTTCCAATTGCATAAAAAAACTACCTATTTAAATAGGCAGTTTTCTAGTATCATTATTATAAATTTTCTTTTATAGGTTCTTCTGTTTTATTTTCGCTCTTATTTAGTGCGCTTATATCTTTACACATTGATGCACAGTGGATAATTATGTAGATACCAAAGATAATTCCATATACAGAAAGATGTAGGATATCTAAAGCACCTAAAATAATTCCAAGTATTGGTCCTGCAAGTTTTTGTTTTTTAGAAAATATGTAAGATAAAACAAGTAGTGCTACAAGAATTATTCCATCTACTATTGCCATTGCTATTTTAATGCTTTCATATCCTCTTTCAACATCTGCAAGTAAAATACCAACGACACCTAGAATTGCACCTAAGATACAAAGACCAAGTAATCTTTTTACTTTATTTGCGTAATCTTCGCTTGCCATAATAAATTCACCCCTTTTAAAAATCTTGTATTAGCAACGTCACAAAATAGACAACCGCTGAATCGAGAAAAGTTGAACGAAGTGATAATTTTTCTCGAAACAAGGAGCAATGGTCTAATGGTCTTAATTGCTTTGTGAAACAAAAGTCAATTGACCACTTAGGCCAATTGCGACGTGGTGCCCAAGGCGGGACTCGAACCCGCATGGTTTCCCGCACGATTTTGAGTCGTGTGCGTCTGCCAGTTCCGCCACTCGGGCAATACATATATGATAACATTTTTAAAACATTTTGTAAAGATATTATTAATTAAAAAATATAAAAAATATGTATCGACTTTTATATGCTGTTATGATAATATATTATATAATAAATAATGAAGAGGGGAAAATATGAAAAGTAAAAAGATATTAATAATATTTATAGCGATAGTTGTAGCTTTAATTTTAGCAATAGGAGGAACTATATTTGCATATGCTATGACAGACTTTTTAAAATCAGATGAACAGTTATTTTATAAATATATAGGACAAGTACAAGAAAAATTGTCAAACTTTGAAAATAAAGAGCTAGAAGAGTATTTTCTAAAAACAGAAGAAACACCTTATGAAAGTGAAGGAAAATTGACTGTTTCTGTAAAAGCACCAATAGATGAGAAAATTTCAAAATTAGTAAATGATTTAAATATTACATTTTCAGGTAAAACTGATAAAAAGCAAAATAAAACAGAACAAGAAATTTCAATAAATTATTCTGATGATGTTTCATTTCCAATTGAATATGTGAAGACAGGTGACCTATATGGAATTACTTCTAATATACTAATAACAAAGTATTTAGCTATAAGGACAGATAAAGAAGATAGTAAAGATATTTTAAACCAAGATGATAATGAATCTGTAATAAATAGAAGCGAAAAAATTATTTTAGCTATAGATAATAATAATATTGATAAAAAAGATGTTTTAAATATTTTACAAATACTAAAAACAAGTATAAGTGAAAATGTAACAGAAGACAACTATTCTAAAATTGATGATAACAGTTTTGCATTAATATTAGATAATCAAGAAATAAAATCTATATCAACAAAAATATTACAAGAATTAGAAAACAATAAATATCTTACAAAAGAAGAAGCAAATAAGTTTATGGAAAAGATAGGAAATGTTCCATCTACAAATGAAGAAGCACTAAAATTAATTGTTAACAAAAATGGAATTATTACTTTAGAAGTTGTAAATTATGTAACAATTAAAATTGAATTTATAAATAATAATGAAATTGTCATGTCTACTCAAAATGATAATAATCAAGAAAAACTTATATTAAAAAAGAATTCAAAAGAGAATGAAGTCACATATAAAATAGAATATATAACATCTAAAGAAGAAAATAAAGATGTATTTTACTTTGAGGCTAATTATTCAAATTTAACATCTCAAATAGCAAAAGAAACTTATAAATTTGGAATGGGTACTAAATCAAATAATAGCGAAATTATATATGATTATACTTATGATATAACTAAAAGTTTTGAGGAGAATATAGACATTAAAACTATTGGAAATGACAATGCAGTCATATTAACTGATATGACAGATGAATATAATAATACTTTAATTAATACATTAACTTCAAAAATTGACGAAATAAATAAAACTCAAATGGAAAGCCTAGGTATAAAAGAAAATCAAAATCCATTAATTATTGCAAGTCCTACAGGATATATTATATCATGGTATATGAATTTAGGGTATAATTCAATAGAAGATACAAGTTTGAATAATGAAATGGAAATAGAACAAGAGGGAAGTTCAATGAAAGATATAATAAATAGAGGTAGAGATTTTATTAATAGCAATAGTTAAGGAAGTTATAAAATCACAAGGGTAGTAAAATATTTATATTCTACTACCCTTATGGTTACAATCAATTATCTACTTTTTATTATCTTTATCAGATATAATAGTTGCAATTTGGTAAATTAATTCTTTCTTTTCTGAAGAACAGTCTTTTAATATAGAGTTAAGTTCGCTATTTAAATAAGAATTAGAATTATTTGATGCACCATTTAAAATATAGCTTTCAGAAGTTCTAAGTATTGAGCAAAGTTCATTCAAACGTTTTAAATTTATATGAGCTTTGCCATTTTCAACTCTGCTAATATAAGCAACAGAAATATCCATAATTTCAGCTAATTTCTCTTGGGTATATCCTTTTTTTATTCTAGCTTTTTTTAATCGTTCACCCATTAGTTTGTAATCTAATGCCATAGATTTTCCTCCTTTACATATTAGTTAGTTTAACCTAGTATGTTAAAAATATATTAGCATTAAAGAATAAACCTTGTAAGTCACGATATAGTAAAAGTTAACTCATAAATTCAAGACACACTACGAAAGAAGCTTTGATTCCGCTAACGCACAATTTTCTTATAAAATATTGAAATTTTATAAATATAATAATATAATTAAGAATATATTTAGAAAAAAGGAATTTAGCAGATGCATAATAATTTAAATAATAAAAAGAATAAGTCAGAAGGCTTTATGAAGAGTGTACTAGTACTTATGGTATCTCAAGTATTAATAAAGCTATTAGGATTTGTATATAGAGTATATTTAACTAATAGAGAAGGCTTTGGAGATGAAGGTAATGCAATATATAGCGGTGGATATCAAATATATGCAATTTTACTTACGATTTCATCTATAGGTGTACCTAATGCTATATCAAAACTAGTATCAGAAAAAGTTGCAATTCGGAGATAAAAGAGGAGCAAATAGAATACTAAAAATAGGTTTAATGACATTTGGAGTTATAGGATTATTTGGAACACTTTTATTATTCTTTGGCGCAGATTATATTTCAAACGTAATATTACAAATACCTGAAACAGCGCTTACATTAGTTGCATTATCTCCGGCAATATTCTTTGTAAGCATTGCATCAGTAATGAGGGGATATTTTAATGGAAGAGATAGAATTTCTGCGACTGCAAAGTCTCAAACTTTAGAGCAAATTTTTAAAACTGTATTAACAGTTGCAGTAGTAGAAATCATAGTACTTTTCTATGGTACAAATGTAACAATTATGGCAGCTCGGAGCAAATCTTGCGACTACTCTATCAGTCCTTTTGAGTTTTGGATATTTAGGAATGTATTATAAAATACATAAAAAAGCAGATATTGAAACTAGGGAGAGAGTAGAACATGTAAAATCAGAAAGTACATTATCAATTGTTAAAAGAATAATTTTCGTATCATTGCCTATAACATTAAGTGCAATAATGTCTACTTTAAATAAAAACGTAGATGCAATGACAGTTCCGAGAATATTAAAAAGATTTATGTCAGAAGGGGAAGCTAAGATACAATATGGTATACTTAGTGGAAAAGTGGATACACTTATAACACTTCCCTTATCATTTAATATAGCATTTTCAACAGCATTAGTCCCAACAGTTTCAGCAGCAATTGCAAAAAAAGACAAAAGGAGTGCATCAAAAAGGATATCTTTTTCTATGCTACTTACAATGATAATAGGACTTCCTTTTACATTTGGAATGGCAGTATTTGCACAGCCAATAATAGATTTGATTTTTCCAAATGCACCATCAGGAGCATTACTTCTACAAATAAGTGCATTTACAATTATATTTTCAGTGCTTGCGCAAACTGCAAATGGAGCACTTCAAGGACTAGGTAAGATAAGAGTACCAGCTGTTTCAGGATTTGCAGGATTGATTATAAAGATTATTTCAAATATAATACTTATCCAAATACCATGGATTGGAGTAAACGGAGCAGCAATAGGTTCTAATCTAAATAATATAGCAGTGTTTTTAATTAGCTATGGTATACTTAAGAAAGTGATAAAATTAGATTTAAAGCCGATAAAATTTGTTGTAAAACCACTTACTGCTACAGGAATAATGAGCATATGCGCTTATACTTTATATAGAATTTTACTTCGGAATTTTAGGAGCTTCTAAAATTGTTACAATAATTTCAATTTTATTTGCAATTGTATTATACTTTATTTCTGTAATAGCATTAAAAATATTTACAAGAGAAGAACTTGCTATGATACCATATGGAACAAAATTATGCAAATTACTTGAAAGGCTTGGTATATATAAGAAAGAGGAAATTTAAAAGTGAATACAAAAAGACAAAAACTTAAGAATGTAAGAAAACTTAGGGGTTTTAAAGAAAAATTAAAATAAAAAAAGAAGGATTTTAGAGAAATTTGACGAATAATCATATTAGTAGGTAATTACATCTACATAAAT
The DNA here is from genome assembly GCA_948469655.1 of uncultured Clostridium sp. Classification (GTDB taxonomy): domain Bacteria; phylum Bacillota; class Clostridia; order TANB77; family CAG-508; genus JAAWPK01. The sequence goes on along the minus strand of CAOKMF010000005.1, from coordinate 22,042 downwards.
GGGTAATTCACCTACATAAAGATCTTTATAGGAGGTAAATTTAAATGAACAAATCTGATTTAATCGCAGCAATAGCTGCTAAGACAGGAGCAACTAAGAAAAGCGCAGAAGCTTCTTTAAATGCTTTAACAGAAGTTATAACAGAAGCATTAGTTAAAGGAGACAAAGTACAATTAGTTGGATTCGGATCTTTCGAAGTTAGAAAAAGAGCAGCTAGAAAAGGAAGAAACCCACAAACTAAAGAAGAAATTAAAATACCAGCATCAAAAGCTCCAGTATTCAAAGCTGGAAAAGCATTAAAAGAATTAGTTAATAAATAAAAACTGATAAATAAAAGTCTTAGGTTTTTGCCTAAGACTTTTTTCTATATTACCTTTTTTATATTAATGAACTTCTGTTATATTAATATCAGATTTTTTATATTCTTCAGATTTTAAACCGATTTTATCTTTCATATAATCAAGAATCCAAATAAATGCAATGAAAAATATGCATCCGAATTATTGCTATGCTATATTTAGTTGAAGTAACTTCTAAAAGCTTAGATGCTAGATAACACATAATTCCACTACATAGACTTTCTACAATAGTATTTGCAGAGTAAATTTTTGTAGACATAGACGAACTAGAAAAACTATTTAAGTATCTTTTTATTAGAGTATAATAAGGTCCTTTTATAATATATTGTATAGCATAGAGCAAGATTACGATAACTAATGTAAATGTATAATTTTTACTAATTATTGAAGTTAAGCCTATAATAATGAAAGAACCTGAGAAAATTAATGAAAAATATGTTAATACTTTGTTTTTTAATTTTTTATGATAAATGTTTTGATATTTCGTAGATATTGCAGAGATGCATGTAAGTACAGCAAATATAATTCCAAAATATTCTTCTTTTACTCCTATTTCTGTAAATAGACTGCTTGCCACAGTAGAGCGAAGTGATAAAATACCAGCAAACATTCCTGAAAATAGAAAGAGAGCTTTTAATCTATGTGACTTAAATATATTTCTAAAAACTATTTTTAAATCTTTAAAATACGTTTTGTAACTTCCAGTTTTTTCTACTTTTTTCTTTTTGTTTGAATCTTCATATTGCTTAAAAGTGAAAGCGATAAGAGCCGAGATTATGCACATTCCTAAACATAAGCACATAGGTAAGTAATTATTAAAAACAAATAAAAATCCACAAGATATAGCTGTGATTGCGTCAAAAAAATACCAAAATGCAGAACCCTTTCCATCTAAATTTGTAAATGCAGTACCAGGGTGTTCTTTGTTTGTTATTGAATCACGAAGAAGTATTGAATCACATAAATCTTTTATTGCATAGCCAAATCCCATAAGTGCATATGAAATTATAATGTGAGATAGATTTTTTGATATAATTACAATAAAAATACTAGCACTAACTAAAATATTACCAAATATAATACTTTTTCTTATACCAATTGTATCTGCAATATTTACAGAAGGTATTTGAAATATAAGTTTAAAAATTCTGTATAATGCATCTGTAAAGAGTACATCTGATACAGAAAATCCCTTAGTCTGTGTTAAGAAAAGAAAACTTACAGAATAATAAAATAGTAAATCCCATGAAAACATCTTATATACAGGGAATAATTTACTATTAAATTTTTTAGCTTTATAAAATTTGTCAGAAACTTCAGTAGTTTTTAATTCTTCTTTTGTGTCAATCATTTTTTCCTCCATAGGATTATATGTTAAAAAAATTATATAATAAATGTAGAAATTTGTCTAGTTATATGTAGTGAATTTTGACAATTTACATAAAATGGAGTATAATTATATATAAGCGAAAATTCGCTTGCAAGTAGTTCTAAAAAATTCAAACAGAAGGAGAAAGGACATGGAGAGAAACGGTAAGAATGCTATGAGAAATGCCGAAAAAGGAGGAACTTTCGAGATGATTGAAAAAATGCCTTCAGGAAAGAAGGTAATGGTGGTAATCGATCCGAAACGTACGTCTGAAGGCGATGAGAGAAACATGATGCAGATCGCAAACTCTTTGGCAAATAAACCGAAGGATAAGGTTTATGCGATTAGGGAAGAAGGAGATGAGATCGGAAGTTCTGAAGGAGCAATTGCTTTTTGTCCGGAGAGATTTTCGCGTGAGGAAATTGCTGGGTTTATGTGGTCTTGGCATAAGCGAATCAGAGACTGCAAAATCATGTATGCTTAAATGTTTTTGAAATGTCTAAAGTGGAAGTAGACACACTTGATGTAAAATTTTTACAGGGTGTGTCTATTTCTTTTTTGTATATTTTACATTTGTTTTAAGTTTAATATATATTTGACAAAAACGCTTTAGGCTGATAGAATAGTAGCAAATCACAAAGGAGAACAAAAAATGTTAATTTACCCAAATGCATACTTAGAAAATGTAACAAAAATAACGATAGAATTTTTAAAGAAAAATAATCTAAAAGGAATAATTTTAGATATAGACAATACTTTAATAGATTTTGATAAAGTTTTGCTTCCACGGAGTAAAGGATTGGTGTAATAATTTAAAAGGACAAGGCATAAAATTTTATATACTATCAAATACAAATAAAAAAGAAAAAGTAGAAAGAGTTGCAAATGAACTTAATATACCGTACAGTATGTTTGCAAAGAAACCTTTAAAAAAAGGATTTATGCAGGCAAAGAAAAATTTAAAATTAGAAAGTAACAAAATAGCCGTTGTACGGTGACCAAATACTTACAGATGTAATAGGTGCAAACAGAATGGAAATGTATGCAATACTAACAAAACCAATAGATAAGAGGGATATATTTGTAACAAAAGTAAAAAGACCTCTTGAAAATTTAATAATTAAAAGATATCTAAAAAAGAAGAACGGGGGAAACAAATAGATATGTATCTTTACAATATACATATACTTTTTTATGTATTATTTTGCATACTTGGAATAATCGCAGGGCAAATTTCAAGTTGGTGTATAAAGAGAATGCCAAAGCATGAAAAAGTAATTTCAAAGGACTTTTTTAAAGAATTTAAAATAGATTATACATTGATAATTATAACAGTTATACTATATTTAGTTTTACTTGTAATGCATGGAATAAAAAATCAATTTTTAGAAAACTTACAACTTATAAAATATGTCATTCTTACACCTATGATAATAATTGCTTTTATAATTGATTATAAACATCAAATAATACCAAACAGGCTTAACTTAAGCATATTTGAAGTGGGACTTGCATCAATGATTATATCTGGAATGTATAGTATGAATCTTATAACAAATGCAGTTTTAGGAATGGCTGTACGGCGGACGGAGTATTTTTAATTATAACTTTAATTGGTGGATTAATTGCAGGAAAAGAAGCGATGGGCTTTGGAGATGTAAAGTTGATGGGGGCTCTTCGGACTTTATTTTGGATTTGCAAACACTATAACAATAATACTTATGGCGTTTTTATTTGCTGCAGCCATAAGTGTTTTCTTGCTTCTTGCTAAAATAAAAAAGAAAAGTGAATACATACCGTTTGGACCATTTATAGTAATAGCTTGTTTTATAAATATGCTTGTGCCATTTAATATAATTTTTACAGTTTTGGCTAAGATTTTTACACTCGGTATGGCTTAATTCAAAGGATAAACTGCGTATTACTTGTTAAGAGGAGGGTAATTGTATAATGAATGATAGACTAACATGGATAAGAAATAATTTGAAATCTAAGGATATTCAAGGAATGATTGTAACAAATCCAGTAAATATATATTATCTTACAAATATTGATGCAGAAGGGATGCTACTTTTAACTTTAAAAGAGAATTTTTTCATAACAGACGACAGATATATAGAGAAAGTACAAGCTACCCTTACAATAGATGATGAAATAATAGTAACTAATGTAAGAGACTTAACAGAAGAAGACTACGAAAACTTTTTTATGTTTTGCGAAAATGTAGGCTTTGAAGAGAACTATGTTACTTATGCTAAATATAAGCAAATAATGCCAAGATATAAAATTCATTCATTAGTAGAAACAGAAGGAGCCATTGAAAAGCAAAGACAAATAAAAGATTTAGATGAGATAAAATATATAAAAAAAGCATGTGAAATTACAGACGATTGTTTTACATATCTTTTAAAATACATAAAAAAAGGAATGACCGAAAAGCAAATTTCAGACGAAATAGAGAGATTTTTTAAAGCAAGTGGGGGAGTCCCAGCATTTGATACAATAGTTGCAAGTGGTGAGAACTCTTCTGTTCCACATTGGGTTCCAGGAAGTAGGCAGATACAGTCAGGAGATTTAATTACAATAGATATGGGATGTAGTTATAATGGATACTGTTCAGATATGACAAGGACTATATTTGTAGATAATATAAGGGAAGATGCAAAAAGAGTTTATGATCTTGTCCTTAATAATCAAGAAATTGCTTTAAACGAAATACAAGATGGAGCTAGCATAAAAATAATAGCTAGAATCGTAGAAGGAAATCTTAATATGAATGGCTATGATTTAGTTCATGCACTTCGGACATGGAATAGGTATGAATGTTCATGAAGATCCTGTTTTATCTCAAAAAAATGAAAGAACATTAAAAGAAAATATGGTACTTGCCATAGAACCTCGGAGTATATATTCCAGGGAGATATGGTGTTAGAATAGAAGATACTGTGCTAGTTACAAAATATGGGTTTGAGACTTTAACTAAATCTCCTAAGACCCATTGTATAGTAGGGTAGAAGTTGGAATATATAAATTATCTGGCGGATAAACCAATTCATCTTTTGGTTTATCTGTATTTTTTATATTTTCTATTTGAATGACTGGTATATCTCCATGATAATATCCTTTTGCGATTTTTCCGGTAATTTGAACCCAAGTTCCATCTTTAAATTCTTTTGCATTATTATAAGAACATAAGAAACCGACAACGACTGTTTGAAAGTCAGAGCTAACTATCATATCACGAGCTAGAACAAATTCTGTATCTTTTAAATCATATACTCTATATACATATCCCGAAAAACTTATTCTTTGACCTATGTATGTATCAATATCGTTATGTACAGAATTTAAGATATTAGTGTAATTATTAGGTGTAATTTGATAGACATCAGAAGAACTTACGTCTTGGCTTTTAAATATTATTTTATATACAGTAATTCCTAAAATGCATAAACCGAATAATTATCATTAAACACAAAATAAATTTAAACAACTTCCCTGAATTAACCTTAACATTAAAAACAAACATAGTACATAACTCCTTTTACAAAATAGTATGTAGAAAGGAGATAAAATAGAACAAAAAAATAGAAACTAAAAGTTTATTAGTTTCTATTTTTTTGTTAATTTTGTCTATCTAATATATTTTTATCAATACTTATAGAAGGTCCACTAGGTATTCCTGAATAAGGTGTTTCATTACTACTAGAAGGAAGGACCAATCTATCTCTTATATTTTCTAACAATAAATTTTCAGAAAAATTTGTAAATACTTTAGTTGCAGTTTCTATATCTTTAGGTCTTGCATTTTCTGCTGGGTCATGACTTCCACCAGTTGATGGTATAAATATCATAGTCTTTTCTTTAGCTGGCACATATCCAGTATCTTGTCCTGGATAAGAAGGCATAAATATATGTTTAATGTTGTGTATTTCACATATATTTGCAATACCAGAATTTAGGGATTCACTTGTTGCAACAGGAATTCCAGTTGATACTACATTTGTAGTTATCTTTGTCTTGGTTTTTCTTCCAGCTTTTCTAGTAATTCTACCAAAAGCTTTTAATACATCTTCTGGTTTGTTATCTCCAAGAAGCCTAAAATCAATAAGACCATTTGCATTACTTGATAGTTGATTAAAACTTCCCTTATGGTTAGGAGTGTTAATTTCTACTTGACTTGCTCTTCCCAAGCTTTTTCTTTCATATCTTTTGCCAAGCTTCATGATTTCATATCCAACAATAGATGTAGCATCTACTGCATTTTTTCTTTTATTCATTGGAGTAGAACCAGTATGACCTGACTTTCCATGAACTTCATATTTAACTCTAACTGCTGAACCAATTTCAGTTATAATTCCTATAATATCTTGCTCAAAAAGTAATAACTTTTTAGATTTTTGTGTTAAAAGGTCATATTGTTCAATATGAGCTTCCAAAGAATAATCTACCTTATCAAAAATTTTATCTACTTCTTGTACGTCTTCTACATGTTCAAGCAAATATGATTTTGCATATTCTATTGCACTTTTTAAAGTTGTTTTTTCATCTTTTTTATCTACAATATTATTAAAATCGTTTTCTGTTAAATTTCCATTTAGAAATTTGCTTCCAATACAAGAAACACCAAATCTAGAAGATTCTTCACATGCATATATTGGAACTTTAATAATTCCATTACATCTTTTACTTCTAATAAGATTTTCGACTGTCTGAAGAGCGACTATTACACCGTGCAGGACCATCATACTGACCACCGTTATATACAGAGTCTGTATGAGAACCTATTGCAAGTGTTTTTTTAGGATTGGCTCCGGAGTTTAATTGTTCCACAGATATTTCCGAACTTTATCTAAAGTTATATCCATTCCCAATTTTTTCATTGTCTCAATTATTTTAATTTTATATTTCATATCTTCTTCAGTATAAGCTAACCTATTTATAGGCTCATTGGAATTAAAATCAAAAAAGTCTTCAAGCTTTACAATTCTATTGTTATTTTTAGAACTTGGATGTCTATCCTTTTTTAACAATTCCAATAATTGTTCTTTATTCATCGTAATGTATACTCCTTATATATTAAAAAATTTATAAATAACAATGTAATTATACCACATTATGTTAAACAATGCAAGTTTTGGTAAAATTTATACATTTTAATGTAATATCAAATATAAAAATTACATTTAAATGTAAAAATCTGTTGCATTTTGCAAAAAAAGGTGTTATTATATTTAAGTAGATTAAAAAAAAACCCCTTTTTTTGGAGTAGTGATTTTAATCTATTTTTTTGTTTCAAAATATGGGTTAAAGAAAGGAAAATAAAGTTATGAGTAAAAAATATGTATTTGTTACAGGAGGAGTTGTATCAGGACTTGGAAAAGGAATAACAGCAGCATCACTTCGGAAGATTACTAAAAAATAGAGGATATAAGGTAACAAATCAAAAATTTGACCCATATATAAATGTAGACCCAGGAACAATGAGTCCATATGAACACGGAGAAGTATTTGTAACAGAAGATGGAGCAGAGACAGACTTAGATTTAGGACATTATGAAAGATTTACAGACGAAAATTTAAGTAAAAATTCTTCTGTAACTTCTGGAAAGATTTACCAAAGTGTAATAAGTAAAGAAAGAAGAGGGGACTATTTAGGAAAGACAGTACAATTAGTACCTCATATAACAAATGAAATAAAAGAAAAAATATATAGTTTTGAAAATTCTGATGTAGATGTAGTTATAACTGAACTTGGTGGAACAGTTGGAGATATGGAAAGCTTAGCATTTATAGAAGCAATACGTCAAATTGGACTAGAAAGAGAAAAAGAAGATGTAATATATATACATGTTACATTACTTCCATATATATATGGCTCAAATGAACTAAAATCAAAACCAACACAGCATTCAGTTAAAGAACTTCAATCTTTTGGAATAAAACCAGATATATTAGTTTGCAGAAGCGAGCATGAAATGGAAGAAATCATGAAAGAAAAAATTGCTCTATTTTGCAATGTTAGAAAAGAATGTGTCATACAAAACCTAACAGCCGACAATTTATATGCTGTGCCATTGATGCTAGAAGAACAAGGACTAGCAACAGCAGTGTGTAAGCATTTAAAACTAGATAAAGTAGAGCCAAATAACAAACCGTGGGAAGACATGATAGAAAATATAAGAAATATAGGAAAAGAAAAAGTAAAAATTGCAATAGTTGGAAAATATGTAAGATTAGAAGATTCATATTTATCAGTTGCTGAAAGTTTAAGACATGGTGGATATGCAAATAATGTAAATATAGATATAAAATATATTGATTCAGAAACAATAACAGAAAAGAATGTGGCAGAAAAATTAAAAGATGTACAAGGAATAGTAATACCAGGAGGATTTGGAAATAGGGGAATAGAAGGAAAGATACATGCAATAAAATATGTAAGAGAAAATAATATACCGTTTTTAGGAATATGCCTTGGAATGCAAATGGCAGTTGTAGAATTTATAAGAAATGTTTGTGACTTAGAAGATGTTAACTCAGAAGAATTTGACGAAACCTGCAAAAACCCAGTAATACATATAATGGAAAATCAAAAAGGTGTATATAAAAAGGGTGGAACAATGAGACTTGGAGCATATCCATGTGTTCTAAAAGACCGGAAGCCTAGCTAAAAAGTTATATGGAAAAGAAGAAATATCAGAAAGACACAGACATAGATTTGAATTTAACAATGATTATAGAGAAATTTGTGAAAAAAATGGTTTAAAAATTTCGGGAACATCACCTGATGGACTACTTGTAGAAATAGTAGAATATACAAAACATCCATATTTCATAGCAGGACAATTCCACCCAGAGTTTAAATCAAGACCAGATAGGCCACAGCCTTTGTTCGTAGGATTAGTAGAAGCTGCAAAGAATGTGAAAAAATAAATAATGTATATTATTTTGAAAGTATAATAAAGAATAAAGTGTAGTATTATACTAGATAATATAAAATGGAGAGTGATAAAAAATGATGCACGAATTTGTTACTTATGCAGATGGAACATTAGTAGTATCTTCTGATATTCGAAAAAAAGAAGATGGAGAAGAATATATTATTATTTGCTTTGAAAGACCAGCAGAAAATGGGTTTGATACAGTAATATTTGAATTACCAAGTTATGAAATTGTAAAAAAAGAAGGGAATTATACTGATAACGAAATTGCAATATTTAAAACTGTAGTTGAAAGAGGTGCAGGATATTTCTTTGATATTGCTAAAAAAGGAGGAGTGCAAAGTGCCTAATCTTTTCAATTATTTAGGATATACTATATTCTTTTGGGCAAATGAGAACTTTGAGCCTATACATGTTCATATTTCAAAAGGAAGTCCGAATAAAAATTCAACAAAGGTATGGATTACTAAAAGCGGAGACTGTATTTTAGCTAATAATGAGAATAAAATACCAAAACAAGATTTGAATAAATTATTTAAAGCTATACAATCAAATTATTTCTTTATTATATCAGAATGGAAGAATTTTTATGGAGTAAATGAAATTAAATTTTATTGTTAGAAAATATATCAATAGCAAAAGCCCTAGACTAAAACACAGTCTAGGGCTTTTGCGGTTTTGAAAATACCATTATTCAGTTTTTGTGAAGTACGCCTTCAAACTTATATCCTTGAGAGAAACGATTATTGAACATGCAAGCTTCATGCCAAGCTCACCTTCATTAAGATTAGGCTCGAAAATTATAAACTCTGCATCAGGAAATTTCATGATTACAGTATCCACAGGTAAGTCTAATACTTCAATCAAAGCATAGTAAGTTGTCTCTGAAATGATGAAATTAAATAGACTATCATCAGCAGACTTCAATGTAACAGAGTAAATATCGTTACACTTTTGATTTATAGACTGAAGCCTTAATTCTGAAAGTAATGCCTGTGAAGAAAGCTCCACTAAGAAGCCATCAAACTCAAACTGCACAAGGCAGAATGAATTGTTAGGAACTACGATTTTCATTTTTTTGTCAATCAAACCGTTAGTGCCCAATTGATAAGTACCGCTTAAGAGTTGCTTCACAGACTTAGATGATATTTTGCCTTCATGATAAATGGTGTAGATAGAGCCTTGTATAGGCCTTGAAAAGCCAAAATAGTACTCATCATCACTTATCTTTTCCAGCCGTTTGATAGTTGAATAGGTGCTATCCATGGTATTTCCCTCATTTTGCTTTTTACTTGGCACTTTGCCAAATATGTAACAATTATACCATATTTATGTAAATTATGCAAATATGTTTTTTATCAAAGCATCTTACTTGAAAGTATCACATAATTATGATAAAATTACTCAAAAACACATGGAGGCAAGTTATGAAAATTATATATGCAACCGGAAATGTAGGTAAGAAAAATCAAGTACAAGAATTTTTAAAATATAATAATTATAATGTAGAACTTATAACACTAAAAGATATTGGGTTTAATGAAGAAATAGAGGAAAATCGGAGAAACCTTTGAAGAAAATTCTTTGATTAAAGCAGAAGCTGTTTCAAAATTTTGTAAACGAAATGGAATAAACGAAATAATTGTTGCAGATGATACAGGGCTTATGGTAGATAGCTTAGGACGGAAGACCAGGTGTACATTCTGCAAGATATGCAGGAGACCATGCACCGCAAGAAAAAGCAATAAATAAATTATTAGACGAAATGAAAAATGTAGAAGAAGAAAAAAGGACAGCAAGATTTGAATGTGTACTAACTGCAATTTTAAAAAATGGAGAAAAAATTATTTCAAAAGGAATAACAAATGGAAAAATTGCAGTAAAACCGCGGAAGCTTGGGAAAACTTACATTTGGACCAATTTTCATTCCAGAAGGCTTTGATAGAGTAATGAATGATTTAACAGAAGAAGAAATCGGACACACACATAGACAAAAAGCTTGGAAAGAACTATTAGAAAAAATAGGATAAATAAACAAATAGAAGAAAGCAAAAATTAGCTTTCTTCTATTTGCTATGCAAACTATCTTCATATAAATCTTCTGCGTACACATCTCTATCACCTGTGCCATCTATAAACCCAACTGTTGCAATATTATTATTTAATTCTTGTATCCAAACAGGTTTGTCCTTGTAAAAAACATCACATTTTTCTTTATTTGTTAAAATTTCATTTATTCTATTAGTATTCATTAAAATATCAACTCCTTAATAGAATTATATACAAAAACTAAACAAATATAACTTTAAATGAATATTTTTTGAAACTTTACAAATAATAGGTTTAAAAGCAAAAAAATAATTAGTATAAATATAAAGGAGGAATTGTTTTGAAAGCAACAGGTGTAGTTAGAAGAATAGATGATTTAGGAAGAATAGTAATTCCAAAAGAGATAAGAAAGGTGCTTCGTATAAAAGAAGGAGACCCTCTAGAAATATTTACAGATAAAGAAGGAGAAGTAATATTAAAAAAATACTCTCCAATCGGAGAACTTTCAGAATTTGCAACAGGTTATGCAGAAACTTTATCAAAAACAACAGGACATATTGCTTGTATAACAGATAAAGATACTGTAATTGCTGTATCTGGTGGAGCTAAAAAAGAATTTTTAGAGCAAGATTTATCAAAAGAATTAGAACAACTTATGGATGATAAAGAAGTTTATATAAGTAAAGATAATAACGAAGTATCTATTCCAGTAGTAAAAAATGATAATAAAGAAAGAAAATTTAATTCTCAGGTAGTGTATCCAATAGTAGCTCAAGGTGATGTTGTAGGTAGTGTAATTCTTTTATCAAAAGATGCAAGAACAAAAATGGGTGAAACTGAGCAAAAAGTTGTAGAATCTGCAGCAGGGTTTCTTAGTAGCCAAATGGACATTTAGGACGCACAATAATCGTCATCTTGCTGAGACTGTTAAGGCTATGCCTGTTACAGCGTCAGTATGCAGAGGCACGGCGTTGTTCTACGGACGAATTTGCTTCGATAGGCGCGAGCCTAATCTCAGACAAATTTGCCCCGAACGCCTTGTAATATAACAATTCTTGTGTGCCCTTGAGATTAATTCTAGAAGTTAGAGAAAAAGAAAAAAATTTCTAACTTCTATTTTTTATACATAAATTCATTGAATAAATCAAAAATTTATTATATAATACAAAAAAATGTTTTAATTAAAAGGAATAAAAATATGGCATTTGAAAACAGGGAAATACAGTTTGTTAAAGGAGTTGGAGAAGCTAGAGCAAAAACTCTAAACAGACTTGGTATATATAATTTAGAAGATTTAATTACATATTATCCAAGAGGCTATGAAGACAGAAGCAAGGCAAAAAAAATATGTGAAATAGTAGATGGAGAAGAAGCTTTAATTAAAGCACATGTTGTAACTGGAATGCAGGTGATTCGTGCAAGAAATAAAAAAATGACAATCTGCAAAATTATAGTAAGGGACGATACAGATGTATGTGAAATTACTTGGTACAATCAGCCATATCTAAAAGCCAATTTTAAAGTAGGAAATGAGTATAGCTTTTTTGGGAAGGTTACTAAAAAAGCTCGGACATGCTCAAATGATATCTCCCGTATTTGACAAAGAAGGGCTAAAAAACAACACAGGAAAAATAATACCTATTTATCCATTAACATATGCTATATCACAAAATCAGATAAGAAAAGTTATCGAAAATGGCTTAAGTTTAGTTAAAGACAAGCTAGACGAGACTATGCCGGAATATATATTAAATGAATATAAACTTTTAGATATAAATTCTGCGAGCAATAAAATACATTTTCCAGAAAACTTTGAAGAATTTGAAAAAGCAAGAACAAGACTTGCATTTGAAGAACTACTTACAATGCAAATTTTACTTTTAAATTTAAAAAATAAATGTATGGAAAAAGAAACTGGAATAGAATTTTCAAAATCTGTAAAAATGTCCGATGTTATAAATAAACTTCCGTTTAAATTAACAGGAGCACAGCTACGAGCTATTGAAGAAATAGATAGAGATATGGAATCGGATAGAGTAATGAATAGATTACTTCAAGGAGATGTAGGATCTCGGAAAGACTGTTGTTGCAATAATTTCAGCATATAAAGCTGTAAAATCAGGATATCAAATGGCAATTATGGCACCGACATCAATACTTGCGACTCAGCATTTAGAAAGCTTTTCGGGAATTCTAAGTCAGTTTGGTATAAGATGTGAACTTTTAATTAGCAATATTTCCGCAAAGAGAAAAAGAGAAATAATAGAGGATATAAAACTTCGGAAAAATAGACGTAGTAATTGGTACACACTCAATCTTGCAAGATAATATAGAATTTAAAAATTTAGGACTTGTAATAACAGACGAACAGCACAGATTTGGGGTAAATCAAAGAAAAATTATAAGCGAAAAGGGGAAAAATGTAGACAAGCTAGTTATGACTGCGACTCCTATACCAAGGACTTTGGCACTAATTTTATATGGTGACTTAGATATATCAGTAATTGACGAACTTCCACCAAACAGACAAAAAATAGACACATTTGCGGTACGGACCTTCTATGGAAGATAGAGTAAATAATTTTATAAAAAAGCAAATAGACGAAGGAAGACAAGCATATATCGTATGCCCACTTGTAGAAGAAAGCGAAGAAATAGACGCAAAATCAGTTTTAGAGTTATTTGAAAAATATAGAACTGGAGTCTTTAGTGAGTATCGTGTAGAGTATATTCATGGAAAGCTAAAGCAAAAAGAAAAAGACAAAATAATGGAAAATTTCAAAATGCGGAAATATTGATATTTTAATTTCAACAACAGTTATAGAAGTTGGAGTAAATGTCCCAAATGCAAGTGTAATGGTAATACAAAATGCAGAAAGGTTTGGACTAGCTGCTCTGCACCAATTAAGAGGAAGAGTTGGAAGAGGAGAATATAAATCATATTGTATATTAAAATATCAAGGAAGATCAGACAAAATAAGAGAAAGAATGAAAGTAATGCAAGAGACAAATGATGGATTTGTAATATCTGAAAAAGATTTAGAATTAAGAGGCTCTGGGGAATTTTTTGGAACCAAGCAACATGGTATACCAGAATTTAAAGTGGCAAATCTTTTTGAAGATACAAGCCTATTAAAGGCAGCTCAAAGTTTGGCAATTAAGATTTTAGATGATGACCCTAATTTAGAAAAAACAGAAAATTTACTTTTAAAAAATGCAATTGATAAAAAATTTAATGGGAATATTGAAATTTAATTAATTTTTACCAAAATTGCTTGATATTTTTTTGATTGTATTGTATGATATTATATGTAAAAAATTAAATTATACATAATTATAGTATATAGAGAGGAATTAATCTAAGTAATGAAGAAGATAGCAATTTTAATATCAATATTATTAGTACTTATAACATTATTCAGCGCAAGCCATGTTTATCGGTGCAGAGGAGATTTTAAATTCAAGCACAACAACACAGTTAATTAAAATGTCTGAAACTCAAGAGAAAGAGCTTTCAGATTATGTAGAAAAGTATGGATCAGAATCTTATGGCTTCACAGCATTTGTGCTAAATAAAATTAGAATATTTAGTATTCCACTTTGCTTTTTAGGAATTGTAATAAGTGCTGTATACCAATATGTAGTAGGTATTAGAAAACTAGATGTAAGATATAAAGGGTTTTATACTATGATAACTTTTATTACATTATTTGTTATTGCGCAAGTTTTGCCACTTGTATTTGTAATTGTAATAAAAGGTTTTGGAAGGAGTTAACAAATGAAAGTTTTATTTGCTGTTAATAATGAAGAAGTATCTGATTCTATTATAAAACTATATCAAAAAGAATATAGAGAGATAATTTCAGGTAAAAATGTTTATTATTTTAATGCAATAATTAAAGAATTACAAAGAGACCAAACATATGATAGAATCGTCATAAGCGAAGATTTGGAACCTTATACAAATAATAATTTTGATATAATAGATAAATTCTTATTTGAACAATTAGATAAAATTAGTGATGAAGCAATAAGCGATGGTGGAACAGATATACCAATTATATTTATTGCAACAGATAGACGTTCAAAATCTGATGTTTTACTATCTAAATTATTTTCAATTGGTATATATGATGCGTTACTTGGACCAGATAGAAGTATGCCTGGGGTTTGTAAATTACTTAACAAACCTCGTACAAAAAAAGAAGCAAAAACTTATTACAAAATAGAAACTGAAGAAGTTAATTATCAAGCAGAATCAGAGGATAGCGTTGATGAAACTGAAATACAAAACATAATAACACACTATAAAAAACTTGGTAAAAATACAGATAGATACGTAGAAAGTTTTAATAATATTGCAGCTCAATATACAGATGCGCAATTAAGAATAATTACTAAATTCTTACCAATTGGTGTAAGAGCGGTTTTAGAGACAGAATCTCCTAAATATCAATCTATAATGACATTTGGAGAAGGTACATATAAAGGCGGTAAGGACAAGCCAAAAGAAGAAAAAGTAGAAGACTTAAAAATCGGATTTATAGAAACAAATAATACAAAGGGAAAACCTGCTAAGCCAGTAGTAATACCTTCTGCAGTAGATACAAATTCAGTTAAAAAGCTTAATAACAAAAAAGAAGAAGATGCTATGCCTAAAAACATGACTATTGATGATATGTTTGAAGACGACAAACCATCAGATGTAGAAAATAAGGATAATGTAGGAACTGAAGAAATTGCTCAAGAAGAACCTGTAAAGAAAAAAAGAGGAAGGCCTAGAAAAGTTACCCCACCTGGAACAGAGCCAGAAGTTAAAGTGCCTAAAAAAAGAGGAAGACCTAAAAAAGTTATCGAGCCTGAAGATAAACCATTAGAAAATCAAGAAAGCATACTTCCTGGGTTTGATTCTCGGAGAAGAAGATGTTTTACCAGGATTTGAAAAAGAAGAACCAGTAAACTTATTTGGACTTGGAGATACTACTGAAGAAAACAATTCGGAAAATAATTATATAGAAAATGTATCAGAAAAAAGAGAAAGTGTAGATATTACAACTTTACTTACAAAAGACAAAAAAATAGTATCTTTTGTAGGAACATCAAAAGCTGGAACATCGTTCTTGATAAATAATTTAGCAGATATGCTATCAAAAACAGGAATAAAAACAGCCATAGTTGACCTTACAGAGAATAGAAATTCATATTACATATATACAAAAAACGAAGAATCTTTAAGAAGAATAGCTTCAAATTGCTTAGAAAAAATAGAAAATGGGATAGTTGAAGGAATAGAAGTAAGCAAAAATTTAACGGTATTTACATCAATACCAAATCAAAAAATAGAAGTAAATGATGTAGATAGTGTAATAGCAAACCTTGTAAAACAATATTCATTAGTACTTCTTGACTGTGATTTCAAAACAAATAATAGATATTTTGAGCTTGCACAGGAAATATATTTAGTACAGAGTATGGATATTTTAACTATTCAACCATTAACAGCATTTTTAAGAGATTTACAATCAAATAATAAACTTATACCATCAAAACTTAAAGCAGTAATTAATAAATCTATGCCAGTTAGAGGGTTAAGTACAAAGGCTATAATTGGTGGAATGTCATGCTACAACAACCCAGAAATGTCATATATGAGAGAATTATTTGATAAAGATAAAATACAAGCGGTTACAATTCCATTTGACGAAGATGCAATGTCAAAATATTTATCAGGAATGGTAGATTGCTTTGTATCTACAAGTGGATATTCAAAAGGCTTTTTAGGAGAACTTAAAAAACTTGGAGACCATGTATATCCATTAGTTACAAATAAATTTAAGCCAGACTATTCAAAAAGAAATAAATTTTGGGGAAGTAATAACGATATATCAAACAAACCATACTAATATAAGTAAAAAAGAAGATTAATCATATATTAAACTTAAGGAAGGAGAAAAAGATGGAGTTAGCTTTAATGGCGATACTAGCAGTTATAGTAATAGCCCTAATAATATACAATATTGCTATAAGTAGAAAAATAAAGAACTTTAAAGATATAAACCAGAAAGTAACAAGCTTAAATGTATTGCAAGACTTCATGACTACTATTGGAGATGATACATCAGTAGACGATAAAATTGTAAAAATCAATGAAATATTAATAGAAGAATATGCAATAAAATATTCTACAATAGTAGTATTTGACGGAGCAGAATATGTGGTTAAAGCTTCAAATGTTGACGAAAAACATTGGGACACTCTAAGAAATCTTCAAAATGAAGATATATTTAAAGATAGTATAACAACTACAAAACCTAAATATGTAACAGTAAATAATGATGAAGAAAGACTACCATATCAAAAAATGGAATTTGGAAGAGCTAAATCTGCAATGTTTTTCCCACTTTATATAGATAATGTTTATTTTGGGTATTGGATAATAGAAAGTGGTAGAATGCATGCATTTGACCATATTGATACAACAATTTTAGAGGTAGTAAAAGAAAATATTATTTCAATATTTAAAATTGTATCATATCAAAACATTATAGAAAGCTTAACAAGAAAAGATTTATATTCAGATTTAAAAACTTCAGAATATTTGTATGAAGAAGGAAGAAAAATAATAGATAATTATACTACATCTACTATCTGTATGTTTAAAATTACAAATTTGGAAGAAACTAATAATAAAGTAAATAGAGATACTGGAAACCAAATGATAATAGATGTATGTGATTATATAAAAGAAAAATTATCTGATGAGTATATATTTGTTAGATATATGGGACCTAAATTTGTAATTGCATTTTCAGGTGTTGAAGTTGAAGGAGTTACCGAATTTTTAAATGATTTAAAGAATGAAACAGAAAGACTTGAAGTAGAAGATGTAATTGCGGCAGAGGCAAATGAAAAGGAAGAAGGAAAGAAAAAGAAAAAAGTAGTAATAACAAATCCAAAATTAAATTTTGTACTTACAAGTTACTATAAAGGAACAGCGCTTGAAAAAGTAATGAAAAAACTGGAAGAATATCTTGACTCAGCAGACAAGAATGAACATGATATAAATAATATATAAAAATTTAGGAGGTAAGAAATGGATTTTGATAAAACAATGAATTTTAAAGTAGAAAACGAAAATAGCATTAAGTATAAAGAAGTATTGACAGAGGTATACAAAGCACTTGATGAAAAAGGATATAATCCAATAAATCAAATAGTTGGTTATATATTGTCTGGAGACCCAACATATATTACAAGCCATAATGATGCTAGAAACATTATAAGAAAAGTAGAAAGAGATGAACTTCTAGAGAAGATGGTTAGGTTCTATATAGGAATTGATGAATAATATGAGAACTCTAGGAATCGATTATGGTGATATGAGAGTTCGGACTTGCTATTTCTGATAGCTTAGGAATAACTGCTCAAGGCTTGGAAACAATACATCATAATGGTAATGATAAAATTGTCTTAAAAAGGATAGAAGAGTTATGTGTAGAATATGAAATATCAACATTTGTTGTAGGTATGCCTATAAACATGAATGGGACAGCAGGAGAAAGAGTAGATATAACTAAAAAATTTGTACATAAATTAAAATGTAAGTTTAATAATATTAATATCCAAACAGTAGATGAAAGACTTACAACAGTTTCTGCACATAAAACAATGAATTTTTTAGATGTAAAACCCAAGGAAAAAAGAGGTATAGTTGATACTATTTCAGCTGTATACATATTAGAAATTTACTTAAATAAACAAAAATAGTCATTAAAATTGTAGAAATACAATTATTATATATAATATTTGAAA
Organism: uncultured Clostridium sp.; assembly: GCA_948469655.1. Taxonomy (GTDB): domain Bacteria; phylum Bacillota; class Clostridia; order TANB77; family CAG-508; genus JAAWPK01. The sequence continues at coordinate 3,509 of CAOKMF010000005.1, read as the reverse complement.
GGAGAATAATTAATGGACGAAGAATTAGATAACATCATAGTATTAAATGATGAAGATGGAAATGAGGTTAATTTTGAATTTTTAGATTTAGTAGAATTAGATGGTGAAGAATATGTAGTATTGCTACCAACAGATGAAGACGAAGATGAACCAGGAGAAGTAGTTATATTACAAGTAGAAGATACAGACTCAGAAGATGAAGAATCTTATATAAGTGTAGAAGACGAAGAAGTATTAAATAAAGTATTTGAGATGTTTAAAGAAAAATTTAAAGACGAATTTGATTTCATAGACGAAAACTAACATATTAAAAAAATTCCGGATAAACCGGAATTTTTTTAATATGTAATCATTTTCGTTGTATAATCAAGATTTGCATAAGAATCATATTCATAACCTAAAGTATATATATTAGTTGCTCCAATATCTTTTTCTAGCATCATTAAAAGTTTTTTATTTCTACAAGTTGTTGTAAATGATTTTACAGAAGTCACAACTTGTAATTTTTTGTTTCTATTACACATTTCAGAAATCAATTCTTGACCTTTAGAATTACATCCTAAAACTCTAATATATGGGTCGATTTTTTTAGAAGTTTCCATATCTTCTTTAGTATATCCCAAAAGTGCATATAAAAGAATTCTTTGAATTCTACTTTGAGTATATCTTTTTGATTTAATAGAACTCATAAGTTCAGAGAGATTATTGCAAGAATTTGCAGCATTTTTTATAGCATTTTCTAAACCTTCGCTTACATCAGGAAGTTTTGCAATCTCAGCAACAGTCATATTTCTAAGTATAAACATTATTTCTTTTTCAAAACATTCAATATCCCTTACATAATGTCCTTTTTTTACTGCATCTTCCAAAATATCATAGCAAACTTTTGGCATAGATTTATCTATTGCATAAAGATTCCTATCAATAGCATACTTCCTAATTGCTGTAGCACTTGCAAATTCTCCTGAAATTTCACTACTATGATATCCAGGCCCAACCCTTTTGATTCCTAAAGGTGTAATTCCAGAATTTGTAATTCTAAGTGCTTTTAGATATTCTATAGCCAAAATGTTATTTGGAGAAGATAATACATTTGCTGATTTTCTAATATTATTTAAATACATTAGTAATGCATTTTCTCTAGCTTTTGGGAAAGAAATTCCTTTTGATAATTCATGAGCAAGTAGAGACTTAAATTCTTCAGGCTGGTCAGATAATATGTCTGCAAACTCTTTTAAAACAGAAACATCATCAGTCTCACATCCAAAAGAAACAGTATCTACTATACCTAAAGAATTAAGTATCTTAATACTACCAAGTGCAAAGTTTTCAGCACTTGATATACTATATATACATGGAAGTTCTAAAACTAAGTCAAAACCATTAAGCAAAGCCATTTTAGCTTTGGTCCATTTATCTACTATTGAAGCATTTCCTCTTTGGACAAAGTTACCAGAAATTAAAGCTATTGTATAGTTTGCGTTAGTTATTTTTTTAGCTTCATTTAAATGGTAAAGATGTCCATTGTGAAATGGATTATATTCACCGAATTATAGCTAAGACGTTATCCATCAAAAACCTCCATTAATCTTTACAATAAAATTGTTTATTGATATAATATCATATAAGTTCAAAAAATTCAATGCTTTTATGTAAAATTAACTCGAAATAATGAAAGGATAATATAAAAACAATGAAAAAAGTTATAATATATACAGATGGCGCATGTTCAGGTAATCCAGGCCCACGGTGGATGGGGAACTATACTTATGTGTGAAAATGTAAAAAAAGAAATTTCTGGTGGAGAAAAGAATACTACAAATAATATTATGGAAATAACAGCAGTATTAGAAGGATTAAAACTTTTAAAATATCCATGTGAAGTAGAAGTTTATAGTGACAGTGCATATGTAGTAAATGCATTTAATCAAAATTGGATAAATGGATGGAAGAAAAACGGGTGGAAGAATTCTAAAAAAGAAGAAGTAAAAAATAGAGAGCTTTGGGAAGAATTGGACAAACTTATTCATGTACATCAAGTGAAATTTATAAAAGTAAAAGGACATAGTGATAATGAGTTTAATAATAGGTGTGATGAACTTGCAAGAAATGGAATACCAAGTTAGGAGAAATGAATATGAAAATTGGGATAGATATAGGTGGAAGCCATATTGCTTGTGGACTTGTAGAAGAACGGAAAAATTCTTTTTAAAAAAGATAGAAGTTTTTTGGAAGAAGATAGAAAAAATATTAAAGAAGTAATTATAAGGGTAGTTACAGAAGCTATCGAAGAAATTTTAAGACAAGCCGATAAAAATATAAAAGATATAGAATTAATAGGTATTGGCTTTCCACGGTACTAATAATAAAGGAATAGTTATTAAAGCTTCAAATCTAGGTATAAAAGATTTTGATATAGTAGGTAGATTAAAAGAATATTTTAATTTTGACAATATAATTTTAAGAAACGATGCTAGATGTGCAGCAATTGGTGAAAAGGAATATGGAAGTTTAAAAGAATATGAAGATTGCATTTTTATTTGTTTAGGTACAGGAATTCGGACGGAGCAGTTTTTATGGAAGACAAACTTTTAAAGCCAAAAAGAGCTGATGGATTTAAATTTCGGACATATGATAATAGAAAAAGACGGAATAAAATGTACATGCGGAAAAAATGGATGCCTAGAAAGATATGCTTCTATGAATGCATTAAAACAGAAAGTGGCAAATAGTAAGAAACTAGAACATGTTTCAGGAAAAGAATTATATGAAATGATAAAAAATGACGAAGAAGATATAAGAGATATAATAAATGAATTTATTCAAAATTTAAGTATAGGACTAACAAATATAATTAGAATATTTGAACCTGAAATAATTTCTATTGGAGGAAGTTTTATATATTTTGAAGATTTATTATTAGATAGAGTAAAAAGTAAAGTAGAAGAAATAATAAGAGTATATAATGGAAATTTACCAGAAATTGTAGCAGCAAGTCTTGGAAATGATGCAGGAATAATAGGATCTACAATTGTCTAAAATATAAATATTAGGACATGTAAATACATAATGGTAAAAAACTATACAAAAAATTTAAAATTTTTTCAAAAAAGTATTGACTTTTATTTTTTGCCATTGTATAATAATAAAGCTCTGTGAGATAAAAGTTAATCAAGGAGCAACAAAGTACATTGAAAAGTAAACAAAAAATCCTTTAAGAAACCAAGCGGAAATGTATATGAAAATATGCATGAAGTAAAAAATAATGATGATAAAAAAGAATGAGTTAGAAAACTCAAGAGATAGTATGTTGTAAAAACATGCAAAACTAAAAACGAAGGAGAAACAAGTTATGCAAGGAAGATGAACAAAAACAGACGAAACTATACTCGTGTATGTTGAGGAAGTTTTTGAGAAATCTGACACAGCAGAACGCCGTTTATCGTTCGTTTTGAATATGAGAGTTTGATCCTGGCTCAGGATAAACGCTGGCGGCGCACATAAGACAT
>CAOKMF010000004.1 GCA_948469655.1 uncultured Clostridium sp. | reverse complement strand
AGATGGAGAATATGGGGTAACAATAAAAGCCATAGACGAAGCAGGAAACAAATCAACAACAAAAACAATAAATGTATACAAAGACACAGAAAAACCAGAAGTTCGGCGAACTAACAATTGTAGAAGTAACAACAGATGGGGCAGTTTTGCAAGTTGGAGCACAAGATACAATATCTGGAATAGCTAAAGCAGAAGCAATAATTATAGTAGATGGAATGGAACAAATAATAGGAAGCACAGAAAATAAACGGTGGAGAAATAACAGCAAATAGCATAAAACTAACAATAACAGGTTTAAACGATGCAACAACATATACAGGAATATTTGTAAGAGTAATCGACAATGCAGGAATAACAAATGATACATTAGGAACAACAATAACAACAATTACAGCAGCGCGACCACCAGTATTTACAATACTAGACAATACAACATGGAATGCAACATCAAAACAAGTACAATATGAAGGATATAAAGATTTTACACTAGTATATACAGAAGATGGAACAGACCCTAAGACATCCAGTACAAAAAAAGAAGCAGGACCAGCTACATCAAATGGAACACAAACACTAACAGTAACAACTCATAAAGCAGTAGTTCAAGGATATTTTATAAATAAAACTACAGGGCAAACAACAGAAGTAGGACAAAAGTCAGAATTTGCGAAAATAGATAAAACACCACCAACAGATGTAAAAATAACTGTAGGTACTGTAACAAATACAACTATACCAGTTACAGTAACAGCAAAAGACGATGAAAGTGGAATAGCAAGTTATACTTTCCAAATAAGTTCTACAAGTTCTACAAGTGGATTTACAGATGCAAAAACATATACCACAAGAGCAACGACTCAAAGTCATACTTATTCGGTATCAGTGGACACTATGTATTGGGTTAAAACTATTGTGACTAACACTGCTCGGATGTAATGTCTCTTTATCCCCTTGTAAAATTAATACAGTTTTCAAGTCGTATGGTAGGTGCGTACACTGCCGGTTACGACGGCAACGCTAAAGACGGTTTCATGACTGACTCGTCAAGTTATAATTATGAACATAACTGTACGTCTTTAAATTATTTATGTTCGTATTATCAGTGTTCCGATCGCGCTGTATACCGGTGTAGATATTGAAGCTTACCGGAGATGTCCATTGGGACGACATTTACCTTTGAGCGGCTCACTGGCCCGACGCTGCGTATGGTAGGGGCATTAAGCTTTATATCTGTCCTAATTGTGGTAACAGGTTGAATATCATTTACACATTATGGGCTCCTGGGGTTCAGTCTTGAATTGATGATGGATACCAGCACGTTGTTATGTCCTGCCAGACGGGGTAATTAGATTCGAAAATAAATTAACAAAATTCTCATATTGAATTGAGCAAGAATTCTCAAATGGAGAAATATATAGAGGAGTACTGGAACCTAACCAGTGCTCTTCTTATTGAATAGGAAAAATCGCAGATTTTGACTATTCAACAAGGTTAATTTACCTTGGGCTGTGCATGTTTGCGAAGCAAAATGCACATGTGTGCGTCGGAAGCTCTGCTTCCGCTAACGCACAATTTTCTTATTTATAGTCAGATACTTAGTACTATAAGATTCATCAATAATTTTAATTATATCTAAAAAGGGTAAAGAAAAAACTAAGCAAATTCTCAACTAAAATTTCTACGCTAAAAAAATTCAAATTATTTCTTCCGTAAGGGTTGACAAGATATAGAAGTACATGCTATAATAATTACCTATTATAATCAGAAAATATATTAAATTCAAAGAGAAGAGGAATTGATTTGTGCCCCTTTTATTTAGGGAAAAGCTGTTTTGAAGCGATAGGCTTTACCAAAATAAAATGCATAAATTAAGAAGGACTTCTCTAAAGAGTTTTATAATTCTATAAGCTTCACAAATTAAAATAATTTTATTTAAGGAGTGAAAACAAATCCATGAAAGATGTAAAACATGAAAAATGCATACGTAAAACCTTTGCGAAAATTGGTGACAGTATTGAAATGCCAAATTTCATTAAAGTACAAAAAGACTCTTATGAATGGTTCTTAAAAGAAGGACTAGGCGAAGTCTTAAGAGATATATCACCAATCGTAGATTATTCTGGAAACTTAGTACTTGAATTCTTTGATTATTACATGGAAGACAAAACAAAATATTCACTAGAAGAGACAAAAGAAAGAGACGCAACATACTCTTCAAGACTACATGTAAAAGTAAGACTAATCAATAGAGAAACAGGAGAAATCAAAGAGCAAGAAATTTATTTAGGTGATTTCCCTATAATGACAGATAGTGGAACATTCGTAATAAATGGTGCAGAGAGAGTTATCGTAAGCCAATTAGTTCGTTCACCAGGATGCTATTATACAGAAGAATTTGATAAAACTGGTAAAAAAGTATACACATCTACGGTAATGCCAATAAGAGGAGCATGGATAGAATACGAAACAGATTCAAACGATGTATTCTATGCAAGAGTAGATAGAACAAGAAGAATACCAGTGACAACACTTTTAAGAGCAATTGGACTTATAACAGACGAACAAATTATAGATTTATTAGGTGAAGACGAAAAAATACTTGCAACACTTCAAAAAGATACAGTAAAAACACAAGACGAGGCATTAATCGAAATATATAAAAAATTAAGACCTGGAGAACTTCCATCAGTAGATGCTGCAAGAAACTTATTTAATGGATTATTCTTTGATGAAAGAAGATATGACCTAGCAAGAGTTGGAAGATATAAATTCAACAAAAAATTAAGCCTAGCTTCAAGAATTGCAAACCAAGTTGCATATAACGACATAGTAGATTTAGAAACAGGCGAAGTATTAGTTTCAAAAGATACTGTAATTGATCCAGAAATAGCACGTAAAATACAAGACAGTGGAATAAATGTTGTAGATGTAAAAGTAGAAGACAAAAAGGTAAAAATAGTTGGAAATGGCACAGTTAATATTCACAATGTACTAGATATAGATTTAAGCGATTTAGACATTAAAGAAGAAGTAAATTACCGGAGTACTAAAAAACATATTAGATAACACAAATAAAAAAGATTTAAAGAAAGTAATAGCAGAGAGAATCCACGAATTAGTACCAAAGCATATTACAACAGAAGATATGATTGCGTCTGTAAGCTATCTTCTAAACTTAAGTCATAAATTAGGTAGTACAGATGACATAGACCATTTAGGAAATAGACGTATAAGAAGCGTTGGAGAATTATTACAAAATCAGTTTAGAATTGGTTTAACAAGACTTGAAAGAGTTGTAAGAGAAAGAATGACAGTTCAAGACTTAGATGTAGTAACTCCACAAACATTGATTAACACAAAACCTATTACATCATCAATTAGAGAATTCTTTGGAAGCTCACAATTATCACAATTCATGGATCAAACAAACCCATTATCTGAGCTTACACATAAAAGAAGAATATCAGCATTAGGACCTGGTGGACTTTCAAGAGAAAGAGCAGGCTTCGAAGTCAGAGACGTACATTATACACACTATGGTAGACTTTGCCCAATAGAATCTCCTGAAGGACCAAACATAGGGCTAATTTCAGCACTATCTTCATTTGCTATAATAAATGATTACGGATTTATCGAAACACCATATAGAAAAATAGATCCAAAAACACATAAAGTAACAGACGAGATAGTATATATGGCAGCATATGATGAAGACGAACACATTATAGCTCAAGCAAATGAACCAATTGGAAAAGATGGAAAATTTGTAAATCAAAAAATAAAAGTTAGATATTTAGACGAAGTAACAGAAGTATCAGCAGAACAAGTAGATTACATGGACGTGTCTCCAAAACAATTAGTATCTGTTGGAGCAGCCATGATACCATTCTTAGAACATGATGATGCTAACCGTGCACTTATGGGTGCAAACATGCAACGTCAAGCAGTTCCACTTATGATTACAGATTCACCAATAGTTGGAACAGGAATTGAATATAAAGCTGCAAAAGATTCAGGAATAATGATACTTGCAAAATCTGATGGTACTATTAGAAAAGTTACAGGAGACGAAATAGTATTAGAAACAGCTAAGGGAGATATAGAAAACTATAAATTACGTAAGTTTAAAAGAACAAATGGTGGAACATGTATAAACCAAAAACCAATAGTAGTAAAAGGTGAAAAAGTAAAGGCAGGGGATGTTATAGCAGATGGACCTTCTACTGAAAACGGAGAAATGGCACTTGGTAAAAACGTAATTATAGCATTCACAACTTGGGAAGGTTACAACTATGAGGACGCTATACTTCTTAGTGAAAGATTAGTAAAAGAAGATGTATACACATCAATTCATATAGAAGAATATGAATGTGATTGCCGTGACACAAAACTTCGGACCTGAAGAAATCACAAGAGACATACCAAACGTTGGAGAAGATGGATTAAAAGACCTAGACGAAAACGGAATTATAAGAATAGGTGCAGAAGTAAGGCCAGGGGATATATTAGTTCGGAAAAGTTACTCCAAAAGGAGAAACAGAACTTACAGCAGAGGAAAGATTACTTCGCGCAATATTTGGTGAAAAGGCTAGGGAAGTAAGAGATACATCACTTCGTGTGCCACACCGGAGAATCAGGAACAATTGTTGATGTAAAAGTATTTACAAGAGAAAATTCAGATGAATTAGGCCCTGGAGTAAATCAAGTAATTAGATGTTATATAGCACAAAAAAGAAAAATATCAGTCGGAGATAAAATGGCTGGACGTCATGGAAACAAAGGTGTAGTATCAAGAATATTACCAGTAGAAGACATGCCATTTATGCCAGACGGAACTCCAGTAGACGTAGTTCTAAACCCACTAGGTGTTCCATCTCGTATGAACTTAGGTCAAGTTTTAGAGGTACATTTGGGAGCAGCAGCAAGAATGCTTGGAATTAAAGTTGCAACACCTGTATTTGACGGTGCAACTGAAGAAGAAATTGTAGAATTACTTGAAAAATCAGGATTATCTCCAAATGGAAAAACAATACTTTATGATGGAAGAACAGGAGACCCATTTGATAAACCAATTACAGTTGGAGTTATGTACATGTTAAAACTTCACCACTTAGTAGATGACAAGATACATGCTCGTTCAACTGGACCATACTCATTAGTAACACAGCAACCACTAGGTCGGAAAAGCACAATTTGGTGGTCAAAGATTTGGAGAGATGGAAGTTTGGGCACTAGAGGCATATGGAGCATCACATACATTGCAAGAAATGTTAACAGTTAAATCAGATGACGTAGTAGGAAGAATAAAGACATATGAAGCAATAGTTAAAGGTGAAAATATTCCAGAACCAGGAGTACCTGCAGGATTTAAAGTACTTATAAAAGAGCTACAAAGTTTAGGACTAGATGTAAGACTATATTCTGAGGCAGGAGAAGAACTAGAACTTAAGGAAAATATTGATGATGGAATAGATTTCAACTTAGAAAGAGAAGATGACAAAGCAAAACTTCAGGAAATAGAAGCGGAATTATCAGAAGGATTTGAAGAAATTACAGAAGACGATGAATTAGAAGATGATGATGTATCAGACGATGAAATCTATGAAGAACTATCAAAAAGTGAAATATTAGATGACAGTATATTTGATAGTGATTTAGCAGAAGACAATATCGAAAATGACGAAGATTTAATTTAATATTCTTTAGAAAATATTTTGGCGGGCAAGAAGGAATTGCACAGCAAGGGCAAAAGTTAAAATATAGCTAAAGTCCAAAAAACAAAAAGAAATCCATTGTAATTGGGGGTAAAGAAAGAGTGGACGAATTAGAATTGTTTGACAAATTAAAGATTGGAATTGCATCTGATGAAAAAATCAGAGAATGGTCAAAAGGCGAAGTAAAAAAGCCTGAGACAATAAACTACAGAACTCTAAAGCCAGAAAAAGATGGTCTATTTTGTGAGAGAATATTTGGTCCAGTAAAAGACTGGGAGTGCCACTGTGGTAAATATAAAAGAGTTAGATATAAAGGTATTGTCTGCGATAGATGTGGAGTAGAAGTTACTAAATCGAAGGTAAGAAGAGAGAGAATGGGACACATAGAACTTGCAGCACCAGTTGCTCACATTTGGTACTTTAAAGGAATACCAAGTAGAATAGCACTTTTACTTGATATATCACCAAGAAGCATAGAAAAAGTAATATACTTTGCTTCATATATTGTAACAGACAAGGGAACTTCAGGATTAATAAAAGGTCAAGTATTAACAGAAAAAGAATATGGAGAAGCAGTAGAAAAATATGGTAGAGGAACATTTAAAGCTGAAATGGGAGCAGGAGCCATAAGAAAACTACTTGAAGAAATTGATCTTGATAAATTATCAGAAAAAATAAAAAAAGAAGTAGAAAAATCAAGCGAGCAAAAAAGAATAAAACTTGTAAAAAGATTAGATACAGTAGAATCATTTAGATTATCAGGAAATAGACCTGAATGGGTAATAATGAATGTTGTACCAGTTATCCCACCAGACCTAAGACCAATGGTACAATTAGATGGTGGAAGGTTTGCAACATCAGACCTAAATGATCTTTATAGAAGAGTAATCAACAGAAATAATAGATTAAGAAGGTTACTAGAACTTGGAGCACCAGAAATAATAGTTAGAAATGAAAAAAGAATGCTACAAGAATCAGTAGATGCCTTAATTGATAATGATAGACGTGGAAGACCAGTTACAGGAGCAGGAAATAGACCTTTAAAATCACTTTCAGACTTATTAAAAGGAAAACAAGGAAGATTTAGACAAAACCTACTTGGAAAGAGAGTTGACTATTCAGGACGTTCAGTTATCGTAGTAGGACCAGAGCTTAAAATGTATCAATGCGGACTTCCAAAAGAGATGGCAGTAGAGCTATTTAAACCATTTGTTATGAAAGAACTTGTAAAAAGAGGATTAGCACATAATATCAAAAATGCAAAAAGAATGGTAGAAAAATTAAAACCGGAAGTATGGGATATATTAGAAGAAGTTATAAAAGACCATCCAGTATTATTAAACCGTGCGCCAACACTTCATAGACTAGGTATACAAGCATTCGAACCTGTACTTGTAGAAGGTAGAGCAATAAAACTTCATCCATTAGTTTGTACAGCATTCAATGCCGACTTTGATGGAGACCAAATGGCAGTTCATGTTCCATTATCTCCAGAAGCACAAGCAGAAGCAAGATATCTAATGCTTTCAGTAAATAACCTTCTTAAACCACAAGATGGAAAACCAGTAACAGTACCAACACAAGATATGATACTAGGAAGTTACTATCTAACAATGCAAGTAGACGGAGAAAAAGGTGAAGGAATGTACTTTAAAGATGACGAAGAAGCATTACTTGCATATCAAAACGGAGACCTAGAATTACATGCAAAAATTAATATAAGAAGAACAGCAGAAATTGACGGAGAAATTATAACACAAAAAGTTGAAACAACAGCACGGAAGATTAATATACAATCAAGGAATACCACAAGATCTAGGTTTTGTAAATAGAGATAATAAAGAAAATCTATTAAAACTAGAAATTGACTTCCCAGTTATCAAGAAAAACTTAGGAACAATAGTTGCAAAATGTATTAATAAACATGGATTTGAAAGAACAGCAGAAGTTCTAGACTATATTAAATCTATTGGATATAAATATTCAACGAAGGGAGCAATCACAGTTTCAGTTGCAGACGTAAGTGTGCCAGAAGCTAAAGCTGAAATAATAGAAAAAGCAGAAGCAGATGTAGATAATATAATGAAACAATATAAACGTGGACTTATAACAAATAACGAGAGATATCAATCTACAATCAAAATATGGGAAAAAGTTACAGACGATGTAACAGAAGCTATGAAAGATAACTTTGATGAATTAAACCCAATATACATGATGGCTCAATCTGGAGCAAGACGGAAACATGAATCAGTTAAGACAAATTGCAGGTATGCGTGGACTTATGGCAAATACATCAGGTAAAACAGTAGAAATACCAATCAAATCATGCTTTAGAGAGGGATTAGACGCACTAGAATACTTCATATCTTCACACGGAGCTAGAAAAGGTCTAGCAGATACAGCCCTAAGAACAGCAGACTCTGGATACTTAACAAGAAGATTAGTAGATGTAAGCCAAGACATAATTGTTAGAGAAGATGACTGTGGAACACATGAAGGAATAATTGTTGAAGACATTAAAGATGGAAATCAAATAATTGAAAAATTACAAGAAAGACTAGAAGGAAGATATGTATTAGAAGACATTATAGATCCTAAGACAAAAGAAGTAATTGTAGATACAGATACAATGATAGATGGAGAAATTGCTAAAAAAATAGTAGACGCTGGATTTACATCTGTAAAAGTACGTTCATCACTTACATGTAGAACAAAACATGGTGTATGTAGTAAGTGCTATGGTATGGGACTTGCAACACGTACAAAAGTAAATATTGGTGAAGCAGTTGGAATAATTGCAGCTCAATCTATCGGTGAACCTGGTACACAGCTTACAATGCGTACATTCCACATGGGAGGTGTCGCAGGTGGCGATATCACTCAAGGTCTTCCAAGGGTTGAAGAGTTATTTGAAGCAAGAAAACCAAAGGGACTTGCAATGATTTCTGAAATAGCAGGAAAGGTTAAAATAAAAGAAGAAGGAAATAAAAAAGAAATTGTTGTAAAAGGTAAAGAAGAAGCAAAATCTTATACTGTTCCATTTGGAGCAAAACTAAGAGTAAAAGAAGGAGACGAAATAGAACCTGGAACACAATTAATTGAAGGTTCAGTAAATCCAAATGAAATACTAGCAATAAATGGTGCAGAAGGTGTTTATAGATATCTAACACAAGAAGTTCAAAAAGTATATAGAAACCAAGGTGTTGATATCAATGATAAACATATAGAAGTAATTGGAAGACAAATGCTTAGAAAGATTAAAGTTGGAGACCCAGGAGATACAGGACTATTTGCAAATTCACTTGTTGACATGTATGAATTTGAAGAAATAAATAATGAAACTGTACAAAATGGTGGAAGACCAGCAACTGGAAGTAGAGCATTACTTGGAATTACAAAAGCATCACTTGCAACAGAGAGCTTCCTTTCAGCAGCATCATTCCAAGAGACAACAAAAGTGCTTACAGAAGCGGCAATAAAAGGAAAGATAGATCCACTTATGGGATTAAAAGAAAATGTAATAATCGGTAAACTAATTCCAGCAGGAACTGGGCTTCAAAGGTATAAAACAGTAAAAATAAACACAGAAGTGCCAGAACCTGAGCCAACAGATGAATATGTTAGCGATTTAATCGGATAAAGAAATAAGATAAAAAAAGTAGTAAGAATTTTAGAACCCAAATTTCTTACTACTTTTTTGTACCTGTGTATTGAATTGATGTACAATAAATGATATAATAGCACTACCATTTATTGGAGGATGTTAAAAATGATATTTAAAGATTATTATAAAATACTAGGATTTGAAACAAATAGAGTAGACATAGACGAAATAAAAATAGCATATAGAGAACAAGCAAAGAAGTATCACCCAGATTTAAATAGCAATTCAGAGCGGGGCAGAAGAAAGATTTAAAGATATAAATGAAGCATATAGAATACTTGGGAACCCAGGAAGTAAAAGAAAATATGATAGGAAATGGAATACAAACATAGGGAAAACAAGAAATAAAGAACAAAATGCAAAAAATATGGAAACAGGAGATACTTTCTTTTCAGAAGTAGCAAGTATGCTATTCGGAGCTAAAAAGCAAAAAGAAGGAACTAAAAATAAAAATAAAAAGGTGCAAGTAAAGGGAGACAATATAGAAACTTCCGTTGATATAAAAATAGAAGAAGCATTTTTTGGAACAAGCAAGAAAATATCTCTAAGAGCAGTAGATCGGAAGTATGAAAACCTTTACGGTAAAGGTTCCAGCAGGTATAAGACAAGGAGAAAAAATTAGAATAATAGGACAAGGGAAAGCTGGGAAAAATGGTGGAAAAAATGGAGACTTATTCATACAAATAAATATAGAAAAAGGCGAAAGATTTAAGCTAGAAGGATGTAATCTTTATACATATCTAAATTTATCTCCTTGGGAAGCAGCTCTTGGGACAAGAGTGGCTATAAAAGGAATAGATGGAGAAGAAATGGTATACGTTCCAAACGGAACTCAAAGTGGAGAAAGAATAAAGGTACAAGGGAAAGGATATAAAGACAGCAAAGGCGGAAGACGGTGATCTTGTCGCAGAAGTTAGAATAATGGTACCAAAAAAATTAACTAAAAAAGAAACAGAAGTCTATGAGAAACTAAAAGAATTAGCTTTAAAATAGCGATAAAACGTGCAATTTGGTTGACAAAAATAAAAAAATAATGTATAATTATGTATAGTAACTGAATTTACAAATGAAAAATAGAGCATAATTAGGAAAGGACTGGTATTAAAAATGGACATAGGCAAGCATTTTAGTATCACTGATCCACAAGGAATAAACACAGTAATATATCAAGTAAATAAAACAGAAAAAGAATATTTAAATGAATTCCCAAAATATACAGTTGAAAGATTAGATTATACAGCAGAACTAAGAGGAGATATGACAAGAAAAACATATTTTGTAGATGAACCATCTCCTGACCGGAAACCAGCTTGTAATTCTTTCATTTGGACAAGAAAAAGTTGTAATAAACATGGGAATTTTGATTGGAAATGAAGTCAGGATAACAAAGAAACCTGCACCATTTAAGTTTAATACTTTGTATTCAGAAAAACCGGAAGAATATAAAGAATTTAATTATACACCAAATTTAAAAAGGGCAATATCAATTATAGACCCAGAAACAGCAGAAGAAGTAAAACCGGTATTATATTTTGATGAAAAAACAAATGAAGTAAAAGGGAAGTGTAAATTAAAACCGTATAAATCTTATTTCGCATTCGAAATAAGAGAAAACTAGGAGGAAGTAGAAATGACAAAAAAAAGAATGCTAGAAAGTAACGATAATTTTGTTACAGCAGAAATTAAAAGACGTGAAGCCAAAGAAAAAAATAAAATAACAAATCCAGCGAAACCAAGTGATGCATTTGATTTTACATATATGGAAATTAGAAATGAAAAAGATTTAGAAATATTATATGAAAATAGTGGTGAACGTGATAATGAAATGTTACGTGAAATACAGGGATTTGAAAAAGATTCAAATGGAGTATTAGTATTAAAAACAGAGGACTACAATATAGATAGAGATGATAGTGGAGAAAAAGTAAGAATAAAAGACAACAAGATAATTAGAATGAACAGAAATGTAGTTCCAATGAGAGAAGAAGAGCAAGAAGAAAACGAAATAGCTTAGTTTATACAAAAGAGAAGGTGATTGTTTTGCATTATAAAATAGAAGGAACAATAAGGAGAAATAAAAATAGATTTATAGTTTTTCGGAATACTATGGTTATTTATGGCCATAGTTATTGTTATGCCCCTTAGCCATGCTCAGCATGTAGCAAGTCAGGGTGGAACATTCGATATGCGGAAAATTTATAGGTGAAATTGGAACATCTTACTCAAGACTTGGAGAAGTAATTGGTAGCTTTGGAAGTTATGCAAAAGAGTTCTTTAGCTTAATTTGGAAATTTACGGCCGTTTATGGAATATTCATGTTTGTAGGTTTTGTAAAAACAGCACCAAAAAATAGATATACAGATATAGAACAAGGTTCAAGTGACTGGGCAAACAAAGGAGAACAATACAAAGTACTAAGTAGAAATAAAGGAATAATACTTGCAGAAAATAACTATTTACCAATAGATAAAAGAGGAAACGTAAATGTGTTAGTGGTACGGAGGTTCAGGTTCTGGTAAATCTGCATCATTCTCGATACCAAATGCTTATCAGATGCTAGGTTCATATGTATTTACAGACCCAAAAGGGGAATTATATGATAAAACAGCAGGCTTCCTTGAAAAAAATGGATATGAAATAAAAGTACTAAACTTAGTTAGACCACACAATAGTGATGGATATAACCCACTTATGCATGTGGCATCAGAACTAGATGTAGACGTTATTGCACATACAATAGTGAAAGGGCAAAAATCAGAGAGTAATACATCAGACCCATATTGGGATGATATGGCAGAAATATTACTTAAATCATTAATATATTATTTAATTGCAACAAGACCAGAAGAAGAACAAAACTTAGCAAGCTGTGCAGAGCTTGTTAGAGCAGCAAACAATAAAGGTGGAAGCAACTTACTTTCAGAACTTATGTCGCAGCTTCCATATGACCATCCAGCAAGAATGTACTATAAATCAATAGAAATAGCACCAGAAAAAACTTATGGGTCAATTTTAAGTTCACTTCAATCAAAACTTGGAAAATTTGACTCAAAAGAAATTGCAGAACTAACATCAACAGATACAATAGATTTTGATGATATAGGAAGAAAGAAAACAGCAGTATATGTAATATCTTCAGATACACATACAGCATATGATTTCTTACTTACAATATTCTTCTCACAAATGATACAGCAGTTATACGACTTTGCTGATTTAAATGGTGGAAAACTACCAATAAGAACATATTTTATATTAGACGAGTTTGCAAATATTGGACAAGTACCAGATTTTGATAAAAAAATATCAACAAGTAGAAGTAGGGGAATCCAATTTAGTGTAATACTTCAAAACTTAGATCAGCTAGAAGCGGTATATGAAAAATCTTATGAAACAATAATACGGAAACTGTGATACTCATGTATTCCTTGGAAGTAACTCTCAAAAAACAGTAGAATATTTCTCAAAAGCATTAGGAGAAAAAACAGTAGAAAGACAAAGTATATCAGTAAATAAAGATAGAATGAACTGGATGCAAGGAAAGAGTGTATCTGACCAAATAAACGCAAGAGCACTTTTAACGCCAGATGAACTTAGAAGATTTGATAATGATTACTGTATAATATTTGAAAAAGGAATAAGACCAGTAAAAGCAAAGAAATACTATTATTTCTTAAAGCCAGAAGCAAGAAGGCTTGCAGAGTATACACTAAACCATAATGACCCAAGAGAAACAGGAAGAGGAGAATGGAGAAAATACAACCCATATAATCCATATGTCCCAGAAAATCATAAAGCAGGAGGACAATCACAAGACCTAAAAGTAGAAAGCTTAGATGATTTATTTGAAGAAGTAGATGGGCCAATGGATTTAGAAGAAAAAAAAGATGCTCCAGTATTACCTACAGAAGAAGTAAAAGAAAGCATTGTAGAAAAAGTAGAAGTAGAAACACCTAAAATAGAAGAACCTACGGGAATAGATTTACAAGCAGAACTAGAAGCAAAATTTGACGAACTATTTGGAGAAGTAAAATAGAATAAAAAAACTGCCATAATTATTTTATGGTAGTCTTTTTTTTAAGTTTTCTTGATAAATATATTGTTTTATGTTATTATTTTCTTAACAAAATTTTAGATTGGAGAAATTAAATGACATTGGAAACAAATGAAAAAGAAGCAATATCAGAAGTTCTGGAAATACTAAGTTATATGGAAGAAGAATATAAAAGTAAAATTCCAACAAAATTTTTAAAGTTTTTACAAGACAATAAAGATAATAATTATAAAAAACATATAGATCCCAATATAGACATTGCTTCTCAAATTACCAAAGATAAGACTAGAATAATATTAGGCATAATTTTTTATAATTTTTGGTCTAATGAAGAAGAAAAGAAAGAATTTGAAAAAATATTAAAGGAAAATGAGAATAAAAGACAAAAAGAATTAAATAAACTTTATAAGTATGAAGACTTATTTAAAAAGAAGTCAAATGTAATAAATGTAAATAATTTGCCGGTAGAAATAAAAGAAAAATGGTATGAAAAGATAGCGAATTTCTTAAAAAAAGCTTTTCATATAAAAAATAAATAGAAAGTAGCGAAAGAAAAAATGAGTAAAATATTTCAGTCTGATTTTTTAAATAAATATTTTGCAGAAGGTCTAGAAAAAGAAGATTTTACATTGGAAGACCTAAGAAAAATAGGTATGGTCGCAATTGTTAATGAAGACCTAGAAAAGCATATAAAAATACCTTTAGAAGATTTAGAAATTCTATGTAGTTTAGGAAAAGAAGATTTCGAATTTGAAGGAATAGACTTAAGTGGAATAGAATTTCCAAAGACAGATATAAGGAACTTAAGCTTTTCAAATTGTAAATTATCAACTTGTGACTTCTCAAATTTGCAAGTAGAAGGAGATTTGGCTTTTTTTGAAAATAATGAATTAAAGGATAATGGAATAAGTCAATTTACGCATATGGAAAGTGTAGAAGGACTTTTGTTCATAGATTGTGACAAATTAGACTTAGCCGAATTATCAAATTTAAGAAATATAAAATATTTGAGAATTGAAGGAGAAGCAGAGAAATTTTCTAGTATAGGTGACTTAGAAAAATTAGAAACACTTATCACATCAGAAATAAGTGGAGTTTTGCCATATTTATCAGATACTATAAAGACGATAGAAATAGATGACCCTAATTTATTAGATATTAGTTTGCTCACAAATTATCCTAATTTAGAAAAAGTAAAGCTAGTGTCAAGTAAATTAGATATTAGCCAAATAGATATGATATGTGAATTAAAAAAAAGAGGAATAGAAATTGAGTTTGATGAAACAGAACTTAAAGAACAGTTATCTGCAAAAAAATATGAATTTGAAAAAAATGATTTAGAAACTGTTAAAACAATGCTTATATTACCAAATGATATAGAACTAAATGACTACGAATTATTAAAGCATCTTATATGTAGACCAACAAGATTAAAATTAGAAAATATAGACGTTTTAGACAAATTGATAAAAAGTGGACTATTAAGTGAAGATAGTATGCTTTCTAAACTATGTGGTATAGAAGGTGTAGACTTAATAGCGGATAATTTAGAAGGCATAAGTCCAGATGCCATAGAGTATATTTCACAAAATAAAGATAAAAATTTTAGACTTGTTACAAGAACATTAAATGGCTTAGATAGTAAAATATTAGAAGGCTTAAATGAAAATGAAGAAAATATAGAGTTTTATGTACAGGGAGATTTATTTCATTTTCAAAATAAAGATGATGTAAGCGCTTTTAAAGGAAAACATATATCATATTTTGACTTAAAAGATTTAGTTCCATATAAATTAGAAGATATGAAGGAATTTATTAGTGTATTAGAGCCAATAAAAGAACAGGCGTTAGAAACTGAAAATGATTTAGAAAAATTTGCAATGATACGAAAAATCGCTCTAATGAGTTTAAAGTATGACTATAGCGGAGTAACCAGCTCAGATGAATTTAAAGAAGGAAGGGAAATAGATACGAGGAGTTTAAAGGGTGTATTTTTAGAAGGAAAAGCAGTATGTGCTGGAAATTCATTAGGCTTTTCGACTATGTCTGAATATATAGGGTTAAAGGCGAAATGTATTAGTGGAAGGGAAACAGCATCTACAAATAGGTTACATGCATGGAATCAAATAAGAATAACAGATGAAAATAACAATGCTGATTGGTATAACTATGATTTGACAAATGACCCAGATGTAATTGGTGATGAGTCACGAGAAATATTAGAAGATGATGAGACATTTTATAAAAGATATACACCACTAGAGCTTGAAAAAGTAGAGACGTGCTCTAAGAGTATGCCAAATGAAGATATTCATAAAGCAGATTTAAAGAGAAGTTTAAAAGAAGAAAGTACACTTGAAAGTTTGATATTACCAGGCAAAGAAATTACAGCTGTAGTTACGCCAGGTCAATATAGTGGAAAGAAAATAACAAAGCAAGATATAAAATCTATTCTAGGCTCTTTAACTTTATCAGAAATGAACTACTATACACAAATGTTTAGTCGAGCGCTAACACAAAATTCTTTAGGCATAGAAAGAGCATAATATCCTAAAACCAAAGTTGAAAAAAATAAATAAATATAGTATAATCATAAATGGAAAAAATTAATATTTTAAAGAAATAGAAATATAATTATATAAAACAATACGAATTGAGGAATTTATGGATATTAATATAGATGGACTTAAAATAAAATACCAAAAAACAGGAGAAGGAAAGGGAAAAATACTACTCCTTCATGGATGGGGATGTAACATAGACGCATTTTCCGGAATTACAAGCTGTTTATCAAAGTTTATGGAAGTATATGTTATTGATTTCCCACGGTTTTGGAGAAAGTGAAGAGCCAAAAACTGCATGGGACGTAGATAAATATACAGACTTAGTAGAAAAATTTATAGAAAGAATGGAAATAAATGAGTTATCATTACTTGGACATTCATTTGGCGGAAGAGTTATAATAAAACTATGTTCAAGGAAAAATCTAAAATTCAAAATAAACAAAATAGTATTAATAGATAGTGCTGGAATAAAGCATACACCAAAGAAAACATTTAAACAAAGAATATATAAAGTAACATTTCCAGTCATAAAAAAAGTTTCACCAAAACTATTAAACAAAATAAAAACAAAAGTAGGATCAAGCGATTATAGAAATGCTACACCAATGATGAGAGA
The DNA here is from genome assembly GCA_948469655.1 of uncultured Clostridium sp. Lineage (GTDB taxonomy): Bacteria > Bacillota > Clostridia > TANB77 > CAG-508 > JAAWPK01. The sequence continues at coordinate 84,308 of CAOKMF010000004.1, read as the reverse complement.
TATATTAGTAAAGGTTGTAAATGAAGATTTGACAGAACTTATTCCAAACATACAAAGCGAAACACTTTTGATTTGGGGAGAAAACGATACAGCAACACCATATAGCGATGCGGAATATATGAAAGAGCATATAAAAGATGCAGGAATTGTAAAAATCGAGAATGCAGGGCATTTCTCATTTTTAGAAAATCCATATTTGGTAAATAAAGTTTTAGAATCTTTTCTTAAGGAAGGCGTATAGAAATGATAATTTTAAACTTAAGTTTATATCTAATTCTAAATTTCTTATCACTGAAATATAATATGCATATATTTCAGTTAAATTACTATATGCCAGATACACAAATTAAGTGGACATTAAAAAATAAAAATAAGTTTTTAATCATAATTGCTTTAGCACTAGTGCAAGCCATAAGTATTATATTCTTAAAAGAAAAAGCATGGGGAATGGTAGCTATAACACTTCTTATAAATATCATATTAGTAATTGAAAGAAATGTAAAAAAGAAAATAGTTTTCACAAATAGAATTATCAGAATGTTAGCCATAAACTATATAATCTTGTTAGCCCTAGGAATTATATTTAGAAATAATATAAATTTACTTGGCATTATATATCTTGGAATAAATGCATTAACACCTATATATATGATAATTATAAACTATATAAATAAACCAATAAATAGTATGATAAATAAATATTACATAAATGATGCAAAAAAAATATTAGATGGAATGAAAGACTTAAAAATAATTGCAGTTACAGGAAGCTATGGAAAAACAAGCACAAAAAATTATCTAGCAAAAATATTATCGAGTAAATATAATGTCTTATACACACCAGGAAATTTCAATACTCTTTTAGGAATAACAAGAACCATAAGAAATAATCTAAAACCAACACATCAAATATTTATATGTGAAATTCGGAATAGACAGAGTTCGGACAAATGGATAAAATAATAAAACTAATAAAACCAGATTACGCAGTAATTACAGCGGTTCGGGCCTCAACATTTAGAAACATTTAAAACTCAAGAAAATATAATAAAATCAAAACTAAAACTATTAGATGGCTTAAAAGAAAACCGGAATAGCATTTTTAAACTTGGATAATGAATATTTAAAAAATGCTAAAGTAGATAAAAACTATATTGGATATGGAATAGAAAATAATAAAAATAATGAAATGAAAATAGAAAAAATATCTTACTCAAATACAGGCATGGAATTTGATATAAAGATAGGAAAAGATACATATACATTTAGTTCAAAACTACTAGGAGAGCATAACTTAATTAACCTATTTGGAGCAATAACAATATCTAAGGAATTAAATATTGGTATTAAAGAAATCATTAATAGCGTAAAACATATAGAGCGGAGTAGAACATAGACTAAACCTAATTCCAGGAAAAGAGTATAACTTAATTGATGATTCATACAATTCAAATCCAATAGGTGCAAAAAATGCGTTAAAAGTACTAAAAGAAATGCATGGAATAAGAATTTTAATAACACCACGGAATGGTAGAACTTCGGAGAAAAAGAATACGAATATAATTACGATTTTGGAAGCTTAGCAGGGGATATGGCTGATTATATCTTACTTGTAAATAAAAAGCACACAGAGCCAATAAGGAAGGCTCTAGAAGACAAAAATTATCCAAAAGATAAAATGGAAGTATTTGATACATTTATAGAAGCAATGCAAAAGGCAACATCTATACCAAAAGGAGAAAAAGAGAAGTTTATTTTGATTGAGAATGATTTACCAGACAATTATTAGGTAAGTTTTAAAGAAAGGAATGATTTGATAAATGAAAATTAAAGTTGGAGTTATATTTGGTGGTAAAAGTGTGGAACATGAAGTTTCAATCATATCTGGTCTTCAAGCAGTAAATAATATAGACCGAGACAAATATGATGCAATACCAATCTATCTAAGCAAGGAAAACGAAATGTATATAGGAGACCTTGTTAAAGAGATAAAGAATTTTAGAGATATAAATAATGTAATAAAAAATAGCCAAAGAGTTGTAATGATAAATAACAATGGGAAAGTAGATTTAGTTAAAATTCCAAGTAAAAAATTTGGAAACAATTTAGCAAATACGGTAGATGTAATACTTCCGGTTGTACATGGAACGAACGTAGAAGACGGAAGCTTGCAAGGATACTTAAAAACACTAGATATTCCATTCGCCCGGATGTAACGTTTTATCTTCAGCGGTGCGGAATGGATAAATATGTAATGAAAACAGTTTTAAAAGATAATGACATTCCAGTACTAAAGGCACTAAGGATAAATGATTTTGAATATATAGAAGATAATGAAAAAGTTATAAATAAGATACTAGATAAATGTGAATTACCAGTTATTGTAAAGCCAATAAACTTAGGTTCAAGTGTTGGAATAAAGGTTGCAAAAAATGAAAAAGACTTAAAAGAAGCGGTAGAATATGCATTTAACTTTGCAAAACAAATCTTAGTAGAAAAAGCTATAACAAACTTAAAAGAAATAAACTGCTCAGTACTTGGAAGCATAAAAGACTGCAAAGCTTCAGAATGTGAAGAACCCCTAGGGGCAGGAGAAATATTAAGTTATGAAGATAAATACATATCAGGCAAGGGAAAAACAAAATCAGGCGGTGGTTCAAAGGGAATGACATCACTAGATAGAAAACTTCCAGCAGATATAGATAATGAAACAAGAGAAAAAATACAAAAATATGCAGTAGAAACATTTAAAGCACTAAATTGTAATGGAGTAGTTAGAATAGATTTTATGATAGACATGGATACAGAAGAAATCTATGTAAATGAAATAAACACAATACCAGGTTCACTTAGTTTCTACTTGTGGGAGAGTGCAGGGTTAAAATACAAAGATATGCTTACAAAACTAATTGATTTAGCACTAGAAAAGCAAAGAGAAGAAGAAAACCTATCATTCTCATATGATACAAACATATTAGAAGGATATGGAGAAGGAAGTAAAGGAATAAAAAATTAGGATAAATCAAAAAAACGTTTAGATTTTTTAAATCTAAGACGTTTTTTTCTTCTTTATATAAGGAGATATTTCATCAGTAAGTTCAACAAGGTAATCAATACTAGTATCATATAATCTAGCAAGTATTTTCATTTTTTCTACGGGTATTGGTCTATTTCCTTTTTCATACTCACTATAATATTGCTGAGATATGCCTAAAACCTGTGCAATTTCTACTTGTTTTTTATCATTATCCTCTCGTAATTCTTTGATTCTTTTATACATAGTTACCTCCAAATATATTTTAAAGCAAATAATATGTTATATAGAGATTTACATAATATATTGTGTAAAAATATTAAATAAATTTGGATTTGACTTTGCGCATTTAAGAAGTAAAGTATATCTTAAGTATAATACTAAATCATATTTGTTAATTTTGCAAAAATATTGATAAAATATAATGAATTGTGATAGAATAAAAAAGAAATATAAAGAAAGTGAAGTAAGTGTCTATGAACTATTTTATAAAAAGTATAGAAGAAACTGAAAAAGAGCTAAAGACAGATAAAAATTACGGCTTAACAGAAGAAGAAGTAAAAAGAAGGCAAGAAGAATATGGATTTAATAAGTTAGAAGGAAAGAAAAAACAAAGCCTATTTATAAAATTCTTAAATCAATTTAAAGACTTTATGATAATAGTTCTAATAATTGCAGCAGTTGTATCAGGAATTGTAGGAGTAAAAGAAGGAGAAGGAATTACAGATACAATTATCATAATGATAGTAGTAATAGTAAATGCGATAATTGGTGTAGTGCAAGAAGACAAAGCAGAAAAATCGTTAGAAGCACTTCAGAAAATGAGTAGTCATGTATCTAAAGTTATAAGAAATCGGAAACATGCAAGTTGTAGAAGCTAAAGATATAACTGTTCGGAGATATTGTAATTATTGAAACAGGAGACTATATACCAGCAGATTTAAGATTAATAGAAGCTGTAAATTTAAAGATACAAGAATCAGCATTAACACGGAGAATCAGTCCCAGTAGGTAAAAATATAGAAAAAATTGAAGACGAGAAAACAAGTTTAGGAGATAGAAAAAATATGGCATTTTCTTCTAGCATGGTAACGTATGGTAGAGGAAAGGGAATTGTTACAGGAATTCGGAATGAATACAGAAGTTGGAAAAATAGCAGGAATGATAAATGATGTAGACGAGACAGAAACTCCACTTCAAAAAAGATTAAATAGTTTAGGAAAAACACTCGGGATAGCATGTATTGTGATATGTATTGTAATTTTCCTAATAGGTATAGCATATGGCAAAAGTATTATTGATATGTTTATGACAGCAGTTAGTCTTGCAGTTGCAGCAATACCAGAAGGCCTAGCTGCAGTATCTACAATAGTACTTGCAATAGGAATGCAAAGAATGGCAAAGAAAAATGCAATAGTAAAAAAACTTCCAGCAGTTGAAACATTAGGAAGTGCCACAGTCATATGCTCAGATAAAACAGGAACACTTACACAAAACAAAATGACAGTAAAAAAAGTTTTCTATGATGGGAAGCTATATAATATAGAAGAAGCAAAAAAAACAGAAACATTAGAAAAACTAATTTATGCAAATATGCTTTGTAATGATACAAAAATTACAAACACAGGAGAACTTGCAGGAGATCCAACAGAAACAGCATTAACAGATATGGGAATAGCATTAGGGTATTCTGATATAGTAAACAATTACCCAAGAGAAAATGAAATTCCATTTGACTCAGAAAGAAAATTAATGACAACTGTAAATAAAGTCCGGAGAAAAATATATAGTATACACAAAAGGTGGAGTAGACGAAATACTTGCAAGATGTGTGTTACTTGACGAAGAATACAAAAAAGAAATATATAGACAAAATGAAGAAATGGCAAAAGGAGCTTTAAGAGTACTTGCATGTGCATATAAAGAATTAGACCATAAACCAAGTGAAGAAGAAATGAAAATGGCCGAAAGTGGTTTAACATTTATTGGAATGTGCGGAATGATAGATCCACCAAGAGAAGAAGTAAAAGATGCAGTAAAAAAATGTAAGAGTGCAGGAATAAAAACTGTAATGATTACAGGAGACCATAAAATCACAGCAGTAGCAATTGCAAAAGAACTTGGAATATTAGAAAATGAAGATGAAGCTATCTTAGGTAAAGACTTAGAAGAAATGACAGATGAAGAACTAATAAAGAATATTAGAAAATATAGTGTATATGCAAGAGTTTCGCCAGAGCATAAAGTAAGAATTGTTAACGCTTGGAAAGCAAATGGAGAGATAGTTGCAATGACAGGAGACGGAGTAAATGATGCACCTGCACTGAAAACAGCAGACATTGGATGCGCTATGGGATGCGTTCGGAACTGATGTTGCAAAAGAAGCAGCAGATGTAATCTTGACAGACGACAACTTTGCGACAATTGAAACAGCAGTAGAAGAAGGAAGAAGAATTTACGATAATATATTAAAAGTAATACAATTTCTGCTTTCAAGCAACATTGGAGAAGTAGTCGTACTATTTTTAGCAGTAATGCTAACTCCATTACTTGCGGGCAAATTTGGGATACAAGATGTATCAGGACTAACACCGCTACTTGCAATTCATATACTTTGGATAAACTTAGTTACAGACTCACTTCCAGCCTTAGCACTTGCTGTTGACCCAGCAGAAAAAAATATAATGAATAGAAAACCAAGAAAAACTAAAAATGGTATTTTTACAAAAGGAATGATATATAGAGTAATATACCAAGGAACACTAATTGGAGTATTAACGTTAATAGCATTTATTGTACGGATTAAAAACGACAATTCGGAATGCCAGAAGAAGAAAGAATTGCCATAGCACAGACAATGTCATTTACAGTATTAGCGCTTTCAGAATTAGTACATGTATTTAATGTTAGGAATAATAAAGAAAGTATATTTAAGACAGGAATATTTAATAATAAAATGCTTATATTGGCTATAGGTGTATCATTATTACTAGTTTTAAGTATTCTATTTATTCCTGCCTTAAGAAATATATTTAGCATATCTACATTGCCAGCAGAAAATATATTTGAAGTAATATTACTTGTAATTTCTCCATTAGTCGTCACTGAAATACTTAAATTATTAAAAATAAATACACTTAAAAATGAAGAATAAAAGGATGAAAATTAAGTGGAAAATAAGAAAAAATGGTTAATTAAAGTAAAAACTTGGGCAAAAGACGAAATAGACTTTTTGCTAATAATTGCAATGCTTGCAGTTGTTGTAATTATCACGTTTTCTTGCTTTTTAGCTGTAAAGATATCTCAAGGAGCAAAAAAAGCAAAAGCAAAAGAAATTTGGAAAGAAGAAGAAATAGCAAATACAGTAAGATTAGAAGAAGAGGAAAGAAAGAAAAAATTACCAGTACTTTCAGAAGAAGCAAAAGTAAGACTAGAAAATATCTATGTTCCACAAGGAGAAGAAAAACAGGCATATCTAACGTTTGATGATGGACCATCAGGAAATATAACACCACAAATTTTAGATATACTAAATAGGGAAGGAATAAAAGCAACATTTTTTGTATTAGGAAGCAGAGTAGAACTATACCCTGAAATTTTAAAAAGAGAATATGAAGAAGGGCATTACATTGCAAATCATGGATATTCACATGTATACACTAATATATACTCTTCTCAAAATGCAGTATTAGATGAATATAATCGTGCAGAAGCAAGAATAAAGAGTGTTATACGGAGAAGAATATTCAAGCCACTTATTTAGATTTCCAGGTGGAAGCGAAGGCGGAAAATACAAAAAAGTAAAAAATGATGCGAAAACATTACTTGCACAAAATAATATAGCATATATGAACTGGAATTCTTTAACAAATGATTCAGTTGGAAAGCCAACATATGAAAGCATAGTATCAGAACTAAAAAAGACATCAAGTGGGAAACAAAACATAGTAGTTTTGATGCATGATACAGGTGCAAAACAGCTTACGGTTGATACACTTTCAGAAATAATTCAGTATCTAAAATCACAAGGATATACGTTCAAAAATTTTTATGATATAATGTATTAGTTCGAAAGATAAACTTCGTACTACGTCGTTAAAATTTAGATGAAAAGACCTCCAACGTACAATAGTACGCCTTCGGTTTTTCACGAAATTTTGCCTAGTATTACTCGTTTCTTTTTCGAACTAGAACAAAAATAAAATATTAAAGGAGAGATAAAAAATGAAAACAGGTTTGGTAACAACTAAAGAAATGTTTGAAAAATCAATGAAAGAGCATTTTGCAATAGGAGCATTTAATGTAAACAATATGGAATTTATACAAGCAATAACAGATGCAGCAAATGAAGAAAAATCACCAGTAATACTTCAAGCATCTTCTAGTGCAATAAAATATGCGAGAATAAATTACTTAATGAAGATGGTAGAAGCGGCAGTTGAAGAGACAAGTATTCCAATTGCAATGCACTTAGACCATGGACCAGACTTTGAAACATGCAAAATGTGTATAGATGCAGGCTTTACATCTGTAATGATAGATGGATCAAAATATGATTTTGAAGAAAATATTGCCTTAACAAAGAAAGTAGTAGACTATGCACATGAAAAAGGTGTTGTAGTTGAAGCAGAACTTGGAAAACTTGCAGGAATAGAAGATGAAGTAAACGTTTCAGATAGTGATGCTATGTACACAGATCCAGATGAAGCCAAAGAATTTGTAGAAAGAACAGGATGTGATTCTTTAGCAATAGCAATCGGTACAAGCCATGGAGCATATAAATTTAAAGGTGAAGCAAAACTAAGATTTGATATTCTTAAAAAAGTAAAAGAAAAACTTCCAAATACACCAATAGTATTACATGGAGCTTCAACAGTTATACCAGAGCTAGTAGAAACATGCAATAAATATGGAGCAAACATACCAGGAGCAAAAGGCGTTCCAGATGAGATATTACACGAAGCAGGACTAAATCGGAGTATCAAAAATAAACGTAGATACAGACCTAAGACTTGCAATGACATCAGAAATAAGAAGAATATTTGCAGAAGAACCAGAAGCTTTTGACCCAAGGAAATACTTAATACCTGCAAGAGAAAAAGTAAAAATGACAGTACAGCATAAAATAAGAGATGTATTTGGATCAAGTAATAAAGCGTAAAAAATAAAATTCCGGGTATTCCGGAATTTTATTTTTTAAAAATTATTTTTCATTGCTCTTTCAATCTTTCTTTCAGACTCTTTCTTTGCCATATCCTGCCTTTTATCGTAAAGTTTTTTACCTCTACCTATACCAAGCTCTACTTTAACAAAACTCCCCTTAAAATACAATTTAAGCGGAATTAGAGATAAACCTTTCTGCTGAATCATACCGAATAAGTTTATTTATCTCACGTTTGTTCAAAAGTAGCTTTCTATTACGCAAAGGGTCTTTATTTTGGATATTACCATGTTCATAAGGACTAATATGCATATTATATATGTAAGCTTCGCCATTTTTTATATTTGCATAACTATCTTTTAAGTTAACTTTACCATTTCTAATAGACTTAATCTCAGTTCCGAGAAAGCACAAGTCCGAGCTTCTAATGTATCAGTAATTTCATAATTGTGCCTAGCAACTGGATTATTTGCTATGGTACTTGCCATATTTACCAACTCCATTAAAAAATATTATAATATAAAAATAAAAGAAAGGCAAGGTAAAATCGTTAAAAAGAAGTTTACCTACCTTTCAAAAATTAACTTAAAAATTATTTCTTCCATGGTGATTTTGTGTTTGAATACCATAATACCAAATAAGAGCAATAATAGCAACCGCAATTGCAGTTAAAATAGCCCAAATAAAAGTATTTTGATTATTTGTTGTTCCGAGCCTCTGCACTAGTTCTATTTGCTGTATAAGAATCATTTGTAGCCATATTTTCTGTATTTCCTGCCATATTTTGAACACCGTTCTTTTACATCTCCAGCTATGTTTTCTATGCCATTTTCTGCATTTCCTACAGCGTTTCTGACATTATCTCTAGCATCAGTCATCATATTTCCGAATGCCATCTCTTGCACCTTCTATGCTATTTCCGAGTATCTCTTGCCATATTTTGAATTCCATCTTTAATATTATTTAAAGTATTTCCAGCGTCATTTGCAATGTTGCTAGCAAGTACAGGACTAGATATAAGACAAAATAGACATGCAATAGTTAAAACAATAAAAGATTTTTTAATCATTTTTCTATTCCTCCTAATATAAACTATATATAGTTTGTATAAAAGAATAGAAAAATATTCAAAAAAAAGAAAATTAATACACATTTATTGAATAGAAAAAATCATAGATTTTGACTATTCAATAAGGTTAATTTACCTTGGGCCGTGCATATTTGCGAAGCAAAATGCACATTCAGCGTGCCTTGAAGCTTTGATTACGCTAACGCGCAATTATCTTATAAATTTAAAAATTAACGAACACGAATTAAAATTGCAATTCCAAGTAGGATTAAAAGGACACCTACAACGACTAAAATTATATTAACTATAGTACTAGCACCCAATTCTGAAGAACTAAGAGATGAAGAAGTGCCTACATTAATAGTAGAAGAAGATGTTCCAGTATCACTTTTAGTAGTAGAATTTGTCATAGTATCATTTACAGGATTTGAAGCTATATTAGAACTATTTCCATAAATAGTATCTGTGGAATTAGTATTTGAAAGATTCATATTAACATCTGCTCCATAAACAACCGTAAAACTTACAAAAAGTATAAAAACAAATAAAATAATTGCAATCTTAAATAATTTTTTCATGTTTATAAAACCTCCATAAATATATCTTAAGTAATAATTATCTTCTATACAAAAATATTTTATAGCATTTTAAAAGTATTGTCAAGGTAAAAAAATATAGTGGAATAAAGAAAAATTGACATAAATAGTTAAAATGTGATATAATGTTAATATAATAAAGGTCGAGTGTCAAGTGCAAAAGGAGGGAAGCATATGAGCACGATGAGAGAACACCTTAATAACCTTCGGAAGAGTCAGCCTTATCTAAGTGACGGAGAAATGTTTGAGATAGCCTATTTTGTAGGCAATATTCTTCCTAAACTGTACAGTGAACAAATCATAACTAATCCATTACTGGATGTTTTTGCAGTGGCATTAGAGTATGACAGCGAAGTAGAGTATTATCAAATACTTCAGTGGGACATTGAAATGCAGAGCTTCCTGAATAAGGGAGAAAGCACAGTCCCTCGAAAACTGCTTGGTTTTATTTTCCAATTCGCAAAGATAGAAGGGATAAAGCCTTTACGCGAAGATGAATTATCGAAGGACGAAGCAAAAAAGCTGGGAATTATCCTTAAAAATGAAGAAACAGACGAGCAGGAAAAGAGATATGGAAGAAAGCGTAAGAAGAAAGCCGAAGAGAAGAGAGAAAGATGGTATCTCTTACTGAACTTAGGTGAGGAATCTGTAGCCCAAACGAAGGACGAAGAGCCTCAAAAAGAGACGGGTTGATGTTTACCCGTCTCTTTTATGTCCAATTTTCTCACTTCAAATTTCTTAAAGCTTCCACACGGTCTTCCAAACTTGGATGTGTAGACCAAATGCTAGATTTGGCTTTTTTCTTATCTCTAAAAGGTGATGATATATACATATGAGCAGTAGAACTATTTGCTGTATTTAATTCATTTGGATCACCTGAAATTTTTTCTAAAGCAGAAATAAGTCCGATCAGGATTTCTTGTATACTTAGCAGATGTAGCATCTGCTAAAAACTCTCTACGCCTAGAAATTGCAAGTTGCATAAGCTTTCCAAAAATCGGCGAAAGTATCAAAAATACAAGACCGATAAGCATAAGAATTCCATTTCCGTTATTATCATTAGAAGAGCTTTTTCTTCCAGAACGCCATAAAGTTCTAGAAAACATATCAGAAAGCATTACAATAAATCCGAACCATTACAGTTACAACGGCTGAAAGCCTTATATCATAATTTGCAATATGAGCAAGCTCATGTCCGAATAACTCCTTCTAATTCATAATAGTCTAGCTTCTCAAGAAGCCCAGTTGTAACACAAATAACAGAATGCTGTGGGTCACGTCCAGTTGCGAAAGCATTAGGCTGATTATCTTCTACAACATACAATTTAGGTGTAATGCCAAGTCCAGAACTTACAACAAGTGCTTCTAAAATATTTACAAGCTTTTGATTTTCTTCATGAGTCGCAGGTCTTGCCTTAGACATTGACAAAATAATTTTATCACTATTGTAATAAGAAAGAAAAGCACTAATACAAGAAAATATAAGAGCAATTATAATAGACACTATTCCTAAATCAAACGCCATACATATATAATAAATAATTAAAGTAACTACAATTACAAATATAGATACAATAAAACCTGTTCTTATTTTATTAGAACGTATATCTTCGTACATCTAATCAGTCCTTTCTAAGTCCATGTACTATTTACCGAAATCTACTTTTACATTCTTTCTTGCTTCATCTGATTCAGCTTCAAATAAGCTTCTAGGTTTAAAACCGAAAATAGAAGCAATAATATTTGCAGGAACTACTGAAATTGCCATATTATACATAGAAACACAGTCATTATAAAATTGTCTTGAATAAGAAATTTTATTTTCAGTATTTCTTAACTCTTCTTGTAATTCTGAGAAATTTTGATTTGCTTTCAAATCAGGATAATTCTCAGAAACAGCCATAATAGTCTTAAGAGCACCTGTAAGCTCACCATCAAGTTTTGCTTTTTCATCGACAGTTGTAGCAGAAGCCCAAGCTGTTCTAAGTTCAGTAACTTTTGTTAAAACACCCTCTTCGTGTTCCATATAACCTTTAACAGAATTCACTAAATTAGGAATTAAATCAAATCTTCTTTGTAATTGAACATCGATTTGTCCCCAAGAATTATCAACTTTTACTCTTTTTCTAACTAAACCATTATACATTGCAATTACCCAAAGGATAATTAAAACTATAATACCAATTGCTATCCACATGATAATTTCCTCCTTAATTTATTTAACTATAATATATAATACCACAAAACATATAAAACTACAAGAAATATTTTCTTGCACTTTTTTTTAAGGTATGATAATATAAAAACGTGAAAAATATAATTATATTTTCCACATGAAATTAATACCTATTTAAGAGGGTGAAAATTATGATAAAATTTACAAAAATGCAAGGGCTAGGGAATGATTATGTGTATGTAGACTGCACTCGGAATGGATGAGAGTAAAATAAATCACATATCTTCCCTAGCTAAAATTATGTCTGACAGACATTTTGGGATAGGAGGAGACGGACTAATCTTAATATGTAAAAGCGAAAAGCAAGACTTCAAAATGAAAATGCTAAATAGTAATGGGTCGGAAGCACAGATGTGTGGAAATGGCATAAGATGTGTTCGGAAAATTTGTATATGACAAAGGGCTAACAAAAAAGAAAGAGCTTGAAATTGAAACACTTGCCGGAGTTAAGAAACTAAAACTACATACAAATCTTGAAGACAAAGTAGAAAGCGTAGAGGTCAATATGGGAAAGCCAATATTTGAGCCAAGAGAAATACCTGTTGCATATACAGATGAAAGTCCAGTAAAAAATCTAAAAATAAAAACACTAAATAAAGAATTTACTTTCACATGTGTATCAATGGGAAACCCACATGCCGTAACAATTGTGGATAATGTAGATACATTTGATGTAGAAAAGTATGGAAAAGTTTTAGAAGTAGATCCACATTTCCCAGAAAAAGCAAACATAGAATTTATAGAAATCTTAGACGATAAAACAGTCAAAATGAGAGTATGGGAAAGAGGCTCAGGCGAAACATTAGCATGTGGAACAGGAGCATCAGCAGTATGTGTAGCATGTACACTAAATAATTTAGTAAAAGAAAAAGAAGAAATAACAATAAAGTTACTTGGTGGAGATTTAAAAATAAAATATGATGGAGACGTATATATGACAGGTCCATCTACTACTATATTCGAAGGAGAAATAGAATTATGATAAATGTAAATGAAAATTTTTTAGATATAAAACAAAGCTATTTATTTTCAGAAATAGCAAGAAAAGTAGAAGAGTATAGAAAGAAGAACCCTAAAGCAGATATAATCAAACTTGGAATAGGAGATGTAACACTTCCACTTGTTCCAAAAGTAATAGAGGCTATGCATAAGGCAATAGACGAAATGGCAAATAAAGAGACATTTAAAGGATATGGACCAGAACAAGGATATGATTTTTTAAGAGAAAAGATAGTAGAATTTGATTATAAAAGAAGAGGGATAGACATAGAAAAAGACGAAATATTTGTATCAGATGGTGCAAAATGTGACACAGGAAATATAGTAGACATTTTATCGCAGGATAATACGGTTGCAATTACAGACCCAGTATATCCAGTATATTTAGATACAAATATTATGTCAGGAAGAAAAAATATAGTATATATGGTTTCAAATAGCGAAAACAACTTCATACCAGAATTACCAAAAGAAAAGCCTGACATGATATATCTATGTATGCCAAATAATCCAACTCGGAACCACATTAAACAAGAAAGAATTAAAAAAATGGGTGGATTATGCAATAGAAAATAAATCACTAATTCTATTTGATAGTGCATATGAAAGCTTTATCCAAGACGAAGATGTACCACATAGCATATATGAAATAGAAGGAGCAAAAAAGGTAGCTATAGAATTCAAAAGCTTCTCAAAAACAGCAGGATTTACAGGAGTTAGATGTGCATATACAGTTGTACCAAAAGAGCTTTTTGGATATACAAAAGAGCGGAAAAGAAACCAGCTTAAATAGTTTATGGAACAGAAGACAGTGTACAAAATTTAATGGTGTACCATATGTCACACAAAGAGGGGCTGAAGCAATATATACAGAAGAAGGGCAGGAACAAATCAAAGCAAACATAGAGTATTACAGAAGAAATGCAAAAATTATAAAAGAAGGACTAGAAAAGGCCGGATACGAAGTATATGGTGGAGTAAACGCACCATACATATGGCTAAAAGTACCAAATGGTTATACATCATGGGGATTTTTCGACTATCTTTTAGAAGAAAAAAATGTAGTACGGAACTCCAGGAGTGGGGTTTGGAAATGCAGGAGAAGGATATTTTAGGCTAACTGCATTTGGAAGCTATGAAAACACACAAGAAGCAGTAAAAAGAATTTGTAGCTAAAATATTGAAAAAAACGACAATATATTATAAAATAATATTCATAAATTGTTTTTTATTTAGGGAAAATAAAAAATTATATCACAAATAGCAGAAAACTTTTTTAAATAAGAATACTAAATATGACAAAAAAATCACGCAAAGACAAGTATACTTATAAAAAAAGTAAAGATAGGTGGTAAGGATGTTTCAAAATATAGACATAGAAGAAAGAGTAAGCATAGAAGAAGAAAAAGAACAAAACGCAAGTCAAGATGTAAAAAGAGATAAAAAAGAAATTTTAAAAAGGATATTTACAGTTCAAAATATACTTGTATATATTGTTTCATTTATGCTGTCAATGGTTAGCACGGTAAATGGACTTGCTCCATTTGCGATAGCAATATTTGCAGCGGTACTTTCGAATGGACTCCCAGCAGGAGTAGTATTTTTAGTCACACTAGTTCGGAACTCTAATTCGGAATAGGACGGTGGAGAAGCATTAACATACATATTTACAGCATTAGTATTTATGCGGAATGGTCTTAATTTTCAAGCCTTGGTATGAAGAAGAATACAAAAGCGAAAGAAGAAAACTTGGGAAATATGTCATTGCAAGCACTATACTTGTACAGTTAGTACAAATGCTATTTAGAGGCTTCTTAATGTACGATTTGATTCTAGGAATTACGCTAGGAGTTATTTCTTACATATTTTATAAAATCTTTTCAAATTCATTAACAGTAATTAGCGAATATGGTGAAACAAAGGTATTTACGATAGAAGAAGTAGTAGGAGCAAGTCTAATGCTAGGGATAGCAGTGACCGCATTTAAAGGGTTATCAGTTTTTGGATTAGAAATAAAGAATATATTAGCAATACTAATTGTTTTAGTATTGGGATGGAAGCAAGGGATATTAATTGGAGCAGGGGGTCGGAATAACAATACGGAGCAGTCTTAGGTGTTGTATCAGGAGAAGAGCGGAATACTAATTCGGAGCATTTGCAATATCTCGGAATGATAGCAGGTGCTTTAAGTAGATTTGGAAAAATAGGTGTAATACTTCGGCTTTATTGCAGGAAACGTATTAATTTCCTATGTCTCAAATGGAAATACTGTACCAGTAATATATTTAAAAGAAATAGTGGTAGCATCTCTTGGACTTTTGCTTGTACCAAAAAAGATAAAGATAAATATTCAAGACTTTTTTCGGGAAAGACTTATATCTTCCAGCTGGTATGGTATATGGCCTAGAAGAAGCAGAAGAAAACACAATAAACCAGCTTCAAACAGTAACAGAAACAATAAATGAAATGTCAAGAAGTTATAGAAAAAAAGAAGAAATAGTAGAAGATAAAAAGCAAGATTTTATAGATGCGTTAGGAAAAAGAATAGATAAGTTAAGAGAAAATGTACTATATGATGATATAAAGGATGAAGAAAATGGACTAATAGATAGCATTTATGAAGAATTAGAAGAAACAGAAAAATTAACAAAAGATAAAATAATACAGTTACTAGAAGATAGAAATGAATATATTTTAGGGTTTGACGACTTTGATACAAACCTAAAAATAGAAAAAGAGATAGAAGAAATGGTAAAAGCCATAAATGAAACATACAAAGTATGTATACTAAATAATATGTGGAGACAAAGGTTAAATCAGAGTAAAAGTGCAATGAGAAGCCAATTAGATCGGAGTATCAAAAGCAATATCAGACGTTGCAGAAACGCTTCATAAATCAAAATCAGAAATAATAGATACAAAAGAAGAAATAAAGGTTAAACCCGACAGATATAAGATCATAGTAGGAATTGCTGAAGACAGAAAAAGTGGAGTCGCAGTTTCAGGAGATTCAAATATTTACAAAAGATTAGATGATGGAAAATATTTAGTTGCAATAAGTGATGGAATGGGAAGCGGAGAAAATGCAAGAAAAGCAAGTAAAACAGCTATAAATATGTTATCTAAATTATTTGGGACAGGCTTTAATAAAGAAACATCGCTGGAACTTATAAATAGTAGTATGTATGCAAATTTAAAAGAAGATACATTTGCAACATTAGACATTGCAATATTTGACTTATATGAAGGAAGCATGGAATTTATGAAGAATGGAGCATGTCCAACATTCATAAAAAACAAAAGAAAAGTAGACGTTGTAAAAGCTGTTTCACTTCCGGCAGGAATATTAGATGAAGCAGATTTAGTGATATATGACAAAGACCTAAAAGATAATGATATTGTAATTATGTGTACAGACGGAGTGCTAGAATCTAACGCAGAGTATGAAAATAAGGAACTTTGGGTAAAGAATTTACTAGAAGAAATAGATACAGATAATGTACAAAGAATAGCTAACATCTTACTCGCACAAGCAAAAGAAAATGAAAACCGGAATTTTAAGTGATGACATGACAGTAGTAGCTGTTAAAATAGAAAAACTTTAGGGATAAACCCAATATGTGACATAAACCTAAAAAATTACAAATCTATGTAATGTTTGTAATAATAAAGATAAGAAAACTTAATAATTAAAAAAAATCTATCTTTCCCTTGAAAATCCGTAAGGAAAAGCGGAAAGTGCTTAAATAGGAGTGTTATTGACACTTCTATTTTTTTTCTTATAATAAAAAGGAAAGTTAGAACGGAAAGTGTACAAAAGACAAAATTTTAAATTCACAAAAGAAGGGAGCAAAAGCCAAGTAATGAAAACAAAATCATTATTTAGTAAATTAATATTCATTCTATGTTGTATAGCTATGATAATTTCGCTACTTGGCGACATATCATACGCAGTCCGGTGGAGACCAGACTCCTACACCAGATAACACAACTCCAATTTTAGCAGGAGATAATCAATACCTAGAAATGAGAGCAATATCAGTAACACCAAAAGGAGACCGGAAAATCACAAATACTTATGGAGCTATGGGCACACAATATAGAATTTGCAGGATTTGATGTACGTTTTAAATATGATAATACAAAAGTTGCAATCTCTTCTATAAATACAAATCAACCTACAATGAATTCAAATGAATTCTTTAAATTTGAAAGCGAATTTGCAAATAACTTAAGTATGATTACAGTATTAAGTAATGAAGAAGACCTAGATCCAACTAATACATTTAGGGCAGCATTTTCATTCGCACCAGATGTAGTTCCAGGAGAACATATAAAGATAAAAGAAACAGACCATGGAGGCATACAAGTTGTAACAGGAGAAAAAGTAAAAATTGGAACAATGAGCTTCCAGATGGACGAAACAGAAACATTTGATATTAATTGGTATAGCCTATTAACAAATGAAAAATATAGTCCAAGAACAGGAATTAAGATAAATAAAGATTACTATACATATTATGACGAACAAAAATGTTTTAGATTTACAGACATGACAGCATCAGATGTAGCAACACTTGAAGATATAAAGGTATCTAGCGGAGAGATAAATGAAGAAGATCCAGGCAGTTCCACATATAAAGAATATCCATTAGATCCGGTATTTAATAAAGAAACATTAAAATATAGAATTGAACTTTTGGAATATATAGATGAAGTTGATATTATGGTAGCGTTAACAGATACCAATTCAAAGCTAAAAATAAGGAAACCGGAAAGAGACGAAACCGGAGAACTGATCACAAATGAAAGCGGTGGACTGGTATATGAAGAAATACCAATAACAGACATGGATACAGAAATTCCATATAAAGTAAGATTAAACGAACTCGGAAAAGAAGACACAGTAATTACTCTGGTCGTTATGGCAGAAGACCGGAAAAACAATAAAAGAATATGAGATAACAATACATAGACCATTCGCGATAATAAAAGGGCAGATAGAATTACCACCTATGACAGCCCAAGGAATTCATAAAGCAGACTTAAGACTATATAGATCAAGTGATACAGCAGACATGTTTGTAAATGAAGGGCTAGGAGACTGGGATACAGTGCAAGGAAAAGTAGATGGCTCAGGAGATAATGTACATGATTTATTACTAGTACTTGAATCACAAGATTATAAAACAAACCAAGATGGAACATATAAAATATATGTAATTCCAGGAACATATGATTTGTTAATTGATGGAATGTCTTATCTAGATTGTGTATATATTGATAGGACATTAGCTGAAGGAGATGAATTAGACCTAGGTCAGCATACCATGATTCCAGGGGATGTAGATAAATCAGGACTAGTTGAAATACAAGATATAGCTATAATAGGAAACGCATATGGAACAATGGACGGAGATTACGATTATAATGTAAATTATGATTTTGATAAAGATGGAGTTGTTGATATAGTAGAAATAGCATATATAGGAAACAACTATTTAAGTACAAGAGAAGTCATAAAGTAGAAGGGAGAAAATAATGGAAAGAAAGGTAACAAAGAAAAAATTAACGGCATTATTTACTGTATTTGTAATAATAGCTAACTTATTTGCACCGTACAGTGTATTAGCTGAACGTGCAAGTGATGACCCATACATGGAAGTATATATGCATCCAGTAGAAGATATAAGCCAAAAGCCAGACCCTAGTGACTGGTCTGAAGATACTTTAATGTATTATTATGATGTATATGATTCTTTGGCAAATGATAACCCAAGCTATGACATATCAGATGTAAGTGAAAGTAAAGAGCATTTAGTAACATTTGATTTCATAATAAAGAATGTAGAAAAAAATATTAATGCTTATGGGCTAAATATAAAATTTGATACATCAGTACTAGAACCAGCATTCATTAAAGAAGTAATAGTAAAACAGGGGTTAAAAAACAAAAAATACTATCCATTAACAGTAACATCTGAATTTAATGACTTTGTTACTTTAGGTGATATGTGGACATATAAGAGTCCTACAACTTTTGATGGAATAGATACAATTAGAACAGACTGTTCTATAACACAGAAAAAGACTTATGTACCAGAAGGATATATAGCAGCTACAATGACATTTAGAGTAAAAGATGGAAAAGGACTAGAAGATATTAAACCAAGTGTATTTTCATTAAAAACAGGATCTTCTGGTGTTGCTCAGGGTATAAAGTTAGTAACATTTCCAGACACAATAACAGCAGTTACACTTGAAGGTTTAGATTATATAGAATTTGGAGGTGGCTTTGCTGAAGACGATAGAGTTACCGTTTCTTCTATAGACATTGTAAGTGGATTAGCAGATAATACCTACTATAAAACAGAAGCAATTGACTTCACAGGAATGAACCTAAAAATCACATATAGCGACGGAACAGAAAAAACAATCACAAAAGATAACATGGACGCCGAAATTACAGCAGGAACTATCTCAATTGCAGATAGCGAGAAATTTGCAAAAGCAGATAATAAAGTAACAATAAAAGCAGGCGAAAAAACATGTGAAGTACCTTACCTTCTACCAAAAGAATTAAACATAACTAGCGATTTAACTCAAATGACAGTAGAACATGGAAATCCAATAGATTTTGCAGGTGGAAAAATTACCATTACATATGACGACAATACGACGACAGAAGTTCTAGACATCAAACAAGCAATAACAGATGGACTTTTAACACCAGATAAAACAGTAGCAGATGTAGATAACAATACAGTAACATTTACATATATAGATGGAAAAGTTACAACAAATCAATTAGTACTTGATGTAACAGACCCAATTGTTGGTATATACATATCTACACCGCCAACACATCCAGAAATAGAATATGATGAAAATGAATATCTTGGCAAAACAACTGGAAAAATAAACACAAGACACAAAAGTGGACATGTAGGAAGTACAGAAATACCAATGTCAGACCCAAATGTCAAACTA
This sequence comes from uncultured Clostridium sp., assembly GCA_948469655.1. Lineage (GTDB taxonomy): Bacteria > Bacillota > Clostridia > TANB77 > CAG-508 > JAAWPK01. The sequence continues at coordinate 64,223 of CAOKMF010000004.1, read as the reverse complement.
TCTCAAACACAAGCATTAATTGCAAATTGTACCAATGTAAGAACTAAAGACGATGGTACACAAGCAGGAGACTTAATTGTAAATGTATCATATAGAGACCCAAGTGGAAACACATGGACAGAATATACAGATAACGGAGTATCATATCCAGCACAGTACACAGTACTTGTAAACGATACAATAGACAGCATAGAAGTAGTTACTCAGCCTTTAGCAATAAACAAATATGAAACACCTGTATCTGACTTAAAAGTAACAGGAGCAACTTTAAGAGTAACAACAGCATCAGGACATGTGGTAACACCAGACATACCTATAGATACAGGGATGGTAAACTTTGCAGGATATAGCAGTACAAGTTTATCTGAAAAGGAATATGTAGTTACATATGGCGGAGCTAGTACTGTAGCTGGGAAAGGTTTAAAACTAAAACTTACAGATTATATAACAAAAATAGAAATAAACACCACAAAAGCAGTAGAAACAAACTATAACGAAGAACTAACAGACGCACATTTAACAGAAGCAGGAGTAACATATACTCCAGTATATAAATCAGGTGCAAAAGGAACTGCAGCTCAGGTCGAAAGAGCTAAAGTTTCAAACTATGTAGCAAATCCAAAATTACCAACAACATATGATAATGTATTACACAAATTTACAGAAAACATAAATGTACAAGTTCCATTATACGAATATGAAGGAGCACCAGCAACAAAAGTATTTTCAAAAGACTTTGAAGTAAAAGTTATAGATACAGTTAAGGGAATAGAAGTAACAAGCAATCCATCAAAAATGGTTTGGGACTATGGAAGTACATTCGACTCGGCAGGAATGAGAATAACAAGAACATATCAAAGTGGAGCAAGAGATACAAACAGTATAGCAGTAAAGGGAAGCGATAAAATAACAGTTGCAAATGAAAATGGAACAGAGCCAGTAACTTTAACTCCGGCGAAAGATGATTTTGGAACAAATGGACAAGCTGACAAAATTTTAAAAATAACATATAGAGATCCAAATTCAGGAGAAGATTTATCTACAAACTTTACAATATATGTAAAAGATATATTAAAAAGTGTTGCAATAAATACAGATCCTGAAAACAAAGTAAAAGACAGTTTTTATCATGGGGAAGCATGGGGAATAGGAAATGGAAAACTAGATATAACATATGAATCAGGAAGAACAAATACAGTAGCATTAAACTCTGGAACATCATTTGAATTTGACCAATCAGGAGAAGGAGTTTCAACAGAACCTACAAAAGCAGAATATACAGCCGCTCGGTGGAAATACAGTTACAAAAACAGTAAAAGTAACATATACAGAAGGAACAGTATCAAAGAGTGCCACATATCCTATAACAATCACAAACTACGTAGATACAATGGTAATGCAAACGTACCCAACAACACCTAAAGAATATATAATAGGTGCAAATAGCTATGACTTTGCAAACGTAGGTGGAACAAACGGAAAAGACGAAGTAAAAATCACATGGTTAAATAAGGATGAAGAAATCATAGACTTAGATAGCCCAAGATTATCACTAACAGACATAACAACATTAACAGCAAATGCAGGAACAAATATACCAGTAACAGTGACACTAACAGATGGAGCAGGAAATAACATAAAAGATAAGGCGAATAAAGATGTAACAACTACCTTCTTAATCGATGTAGGAGATGGACTAATTGGTTCAACTATTACAGGGGATATGACTAAAAAAGCATATAATGTAGGAGATACAATAGACTTATCAGGACTTACATTCCACGAACAATATGGTAGCACCCCAACAGGAAATCCAGGAACAGAAGTTACATATCCAAACAGCAAAATTACTGTAAAAGATAAAGCAACAGGTACAGCATTTACAACAGACTTACCAGAAACAGTATTTGATGCTACAACACATACTGTAGCAAGAACAGTTGTAATAACATTTACACCAGATACATCAGACCCTACATTCACAAAACAAATAGAAAAAACAGTTACAATATATAACCAAGTAACAGGAGTTACTAAAGTTACTAACCCAAAAGCTAATTATTCATTAAATGAAGCAATGGGAACAGTTGAAGTTGCCGTACAAAGAGCAGCAAAAAAAGCAGATGGCTCAGCTTCGGGAGCGGATACTAAAGCACTATCACCAAATGACTTCACGCCAGCATTTTCAACAGGTACCCCAGGAAATCACACCATAAGCTACACATATGTTGATAGTGGTTATATAGGTGCAGATGGAACAGTTTCGTCAAATTCACATCCAGCACTTACATATAATTATACTGTAGCAGATGCTATAACAAATGTTTCAATGGTTAACGAAATGGCAGAGCTAGATAAAAAATACAACCATACAGAAACACCAGACTTTTCAAAATTAGAGATATACACAAAATTTGCATCAGATACAGATGTAACAAGTAAGGGAAATAGAGTTCAGTTTGCAGACGCCATGGCAAATGGTCAAATTACAGTAAAAGCTACGTTTAAAGCTTCAGAAGGAGCAGTAGATGTAACAAATGATTTATCAAAAATCACAAAACTTGCTGAAGATCTATTTGATAATACAACTCACTGGGCTACAGTGCCAGTAACAGTTACATTTAAGGCGACACCAGATGGCGGAGAAGGTGTAAACAATAAAGCAGAGGCAAATTTTGACATTAAAGTATATGACGTAATAGATAAAATAGAGATAAACGCACCTTTAGGTGATGATCCTAAAAGATACATAATAGGTGAGACAGTAATATATCCAGTAGGAACATATAAAGTAATAAGAAAATCAGGGCAAGTTGATCCAACAGAGCCACAAATAACAAAAGAAATGTTAGACGCTTTAAGCCAAAGCATTAATACAAGCACAGCAATAACTACACCTGTTACAGTAACAGTAACACATAAAGAAAGAGATGCGCATGGAACAGAAATTGGATACCCAGATACATTCAAATATACAGTAGCAGATGTTATAACAAAAATAGATGTAAAAACTCCAGCGCCTACAGTAACAGCAAAACTAGGAAAGCCTTTAACAGAAGATGATTTAGCAGGATTATATATCAATATATATAAAGGAGACCCTAATACCCCAGTAGGAGACCCTGTTAAAGTTACAAAAGATATGGTTAAAGGACTAGATACAAGTACATTAGGAACTAAAAATGTAAGAATTGAATATGGACAAGATGCAGATGGAAATCCTGTAAGCACTCCATTTACAATTGAGGTAGTAGACTGGATTGAAAATATCAAAGTAACAGCACCTACAGATGATGAATACGAAGTAGGCGAAAACATGGATTTAACTGGAGGAAAAATCGAATTCGTTTGGAAGAGTGGAAAAACACAAGGAGAAAAAGCATTTGGTGAAACAGGGGTAACAGTAAACGGAGGAAGCTTAGCTGTAGGAACAAATCCAGGAACTATTTCAGTACCAGTAACATACATAGGAACAGAAGGAACATTTAGCGGTACATTTGATATTACAGTAAATGCTGTAACAAGAACACCAGAATTTGTAGCACCAACAAATGCAACAACATTTAAATTTGGAAACCCTGATCATGACGAATTAGATTTAACCGGTGGTAAGATTAGATTTAAAAACAAATCAGGCGCATATGTAGATTCAGAAGAGATTGATTTAACAGTATCAAACTCAAGAGTAACATTTGGAACACCAGTATATAATGCAGTTGCAACAAATCAAAAGGTTGATGTAATGCTAGATAATGTAAAAATTGGTGAAATTACATATAACGTAGAAGACTATATAAAAGGTATCACAGTACAAAAACCTACACTTAGTGAATACGAACCAGGAGAAACTATAGATTTAACAGGTGGATATGTAAAATTCACTTATGCGAGTGGAGATACAAGTGACCAAAGAACGATAGCGTTAGGAGACTCAAGAGTATCAGTAAATGGAGAAAACCTAGTTGTAGGAAATACTTTAGGAAAAGTGGATGTACCTGTAACATATACAGGTGTAGAAGGAACATTTACAGGTAAATTTGAAATTACAGTAAAAGATGAGACAAGACAGATGACATTAACACCGCCGGCAGGAGATAACACATTTAAATATGGAAACCCTGATAATAAAACAATAAACAAAACAGGTGGAAAAATAGTAGTTACAAACAAAGCAGGAGCAACTATAGAAGAGATTGACTTAACAGTACCAAACTCAAGAGTAACATTTGGAGAACCAGACTTTACAGACCTAGGAACACAAAATATTGATGTAATGTTAGATGGAGCGGTTGTAGGACAAATACCTATAACAGTACAAGATTATGTAATGGATATTATACTTACTCCGCCAACAGGTAACGATCTAGTCTATGAAGTGGACAAGACAAATACGACAAGCCTAAAACTATCAGGAGCAACACTTCAAGTTATAAAAGCAAGCGAAGCAGGAGGAACTTTAACAACTCCAATAGTTAATCTTGCTGATGAAGTAGCAGCTGGACGTGCGACACTTGGAACATATGACTTAAGCACAAAAGGACCACAAAGCATATCAGTCACATGGGAAGGAAAGACAAAATCATTTGGAATAACTGTAAATGACAGTATTCTAAGTATAAGTATGCATAACCCACCAAAAGAAACACAAACTTACGGTGAAGCAATCGTTTTAACTGGAGCAGATGGAAACCCAGCACAAATTGCAGTTACAAGAAGCAGTGGAACAACATATGAGAATATTACATCTACAATGGTACCAGGATATAATGCAAATCAATTAGGACCACAAACAGTTACAGTAACATATCAAGGTAAGAATACAACATTTAATGTAGATGTAAAAGATAAGATTACAGGAATTAAGATAACAAAACCAACTAAGTTAGAATATGAAGTAGGAGAAACACCTGACTTCTCTACTGGTACAGTAGAATTTGTATATGCAGGTGGAACAAAAGATACAAACCCAGTATCATTAACAGATACTACAAAAGTAACAATAACAGGAGGAAGTACAGAGGCAGTACGGAAACCCACAAGTATCAGTAACTTACGGTGGATTTACAGAACACTTCAGCATAAAAGTTGTAGACGAAGCAAGAGAAATAACAGTAACACCTCCGACAGATACAAATCCAAATTATGGAGAAGCAATTAATTTGACAGGCGGAAATATCCATATTGCTAAAAAATCAGGAGATGAAGATGTTCCACTAACAAGTCCAAGAGTACAAATTAAGAACTATAACCCAAAAGATTTAAATACACAAACAGTTGATGTTTACTTAGATGGAGAAAAAGTAGGAGACTTCCAAGTTACAGTTCATGATGTTGTAAAAGGATTAAACATAGTTCCACCTACAAAACAAGAAGTTGAATGGGGAACAGAAATGGACTTAACAGGCGGAAAAGTTCAAATAGTAATGAAGAGTGGAGCTGTAAAACAAGAAGACGAATTACAAGCTAGCATGATTAAGACTGAATTTAACAATAAACAAGAAGGAAAACAAACACTTGCAGTTGAATATCAAGGATTTACTGGAACATTTGATATGACAGTTGTAGACATGGTAAAATCTATAAGAATTAAGACATTACCAGATAAGACAGAATATGATTATGGAGAAGACTTAGATGTAACAGGAGGAACAGTTGAAGTTACAAAATCAAGTGGAATAACAGTAATTCCAATGACAAGAGACATGATAAAAGACTATAATAGCAAAAAATCAGGAAGCCAAATGGTTACGGTAAATTATAAAGGCGCAAAAGATACATTTATAGTAGTAGTTGGACCAGCACCAGCAGAACCAGACAAGCCGGATACCCCAGATAAACCAGATGTACCTGATACACCAAAGCCAAGCACTCCAAAACCAACAACACCAAAGCCAACAACGCCAAAACCAAGTACACCAATAGAAGAAACACCAGTACAAGAACCAGTAGAAAAACCTAAAGAAGAAAAACCAGTAGAACAAAAACCAATGACTGAGACACCAAAGAAAGAAGAAAAACCTACAGAAGTTCTTGGTGTAAAAGATAAAGACGATTCTAACATAAAAGTAAAAGCAGGAATCACAAGCGCACTTGGACTATTCTTACTATTACTACTATTACTTGCTAAACGTAACGTTAAAGTATATGTAGAGGAAGGGGAAGAATTCGAGTTTGGCGGAATGGATAAGATTTCTAAGAAGAATAGAAGAATCAATATCGATAAATTCATTGATGGCGAAACATACAAGAATAGAGTATTAATACACTTAAGCGACAAGATAAGTGAAAAACTAGATGGAAAAGAAATTGAAATTAAGCATAGAGGAGAATACAAGAAATTTACTATCAAGTACGATGACGAGCCATTCGAAATTGTATTAGAATAAATTTTAAAATAACCTATTTACATTTCCTCTGGAAAATGATAAGATAATAAAAAAACAAAAGAAGAGGAAATGTGAAATGGGTAAAAGATATCTAAAGAAAAAAAGAAGAGTATTTACTCTATATAATTTTATGATAGTAGTTTGTATAGCTGTAATACTAGTGTCAGCATATTATTTGTTTGACCTAAAAGACGAGGTATCAGGCTTTATCACAGGTACAAAAGAAACGGTAGGAAATTTTATAAGTAATATTGGAAAGTCCTCTGATGAAAATAAAGGAAATACTAAAAATGAAAAAAACTCTTCAAATAAGGGAAATGGGGCAGGAAATAGCTCAAATGACGAAGAAATAACAGAAGATGAAGCAAAAAGCATAGCAGTTAAGAGATTTACAGCACTTGGAGAAGCAAATGTAAGTGCTGAATCAGTATCAGTAAAGAAGATTCGTAGGTCAGGAGAAGAATATTATTATATTACCTCCGCAGAAAACACCCTAGAAGTGAAAATAAAAGGTGGACAGATAACACGTGTTAATAGTGTTATTGTAGATAATTAAAAAATATACGTATATAAAAAGTCTCTCGTAGTACCTACGGGAGACTTTTGTATCTCACATGTCCCTAAGAAAAAACTCTGTTTTCCTATCCTTTGTAACAAAAAAGATAAGAAAATGTCAAAATATAGACTAAAAAGGGAAAACCTAAAGCCCTAGCATGCTAGGACTTATTTTTTTTATACCAAATTTAGGTACTTGAAATCAGAAAAAATAGCAATATAATGTTAGTAACTAGTATTATAGGCATATTATGCCTTTTTAAGGAGAAATAAAAATGAGTATGACAAACAAACTAAAGAAGAAAGTTAAAAGAAATTGCATGATTTTACTGGTGTTAACCACAATACTGATGGCAGGTCTTGCTATTTTAAAACAAACGAATTCAAGTTTATTTGTCATGCCAAATAATAATACTGGAGTATCAAATTTAGACGAAACACTAGAAGTAGAAGCTACCATAGAAGATACAGCAGAAAATGAAGGAACAGATACAGAAGATACCATTGACAACACAAATTACCCAGTAATTAACTGTGATAGCATTATGCAATACGTAAAGGATAATGATTTAGAAGATCGGAAATTATATTTTCAGAGTAAGCCGGAAAAACAGAAGAAGGAATAGAAACAAAAGATTATCCAGTAGAATTAATAAATTATAAAGAGGATGTTATATATTCATTAGCAGACCGGTGAAACAGAAAAAGTAATATCACTTGGAGATACATCAGAAGAATATAAAATGCTAATCGTAAAATATCACAAAAACTTAAAAGTAGACGAAGGAGTAACCTTAACTGCAAGTACAGCAGTAGATGAAAATGGAGATGAACTAGAGCTAACATACAAAAAGGGTATGTATATTTGCGTTCTTCGGAGATATAACAAATAATGGAGAAATCTCAATGACAGCAAGAGGAACATATAACCAAGAAGGAGAGAATGTATACCTATGGAAAAACCTAGATGGTTCATACGAATATGTGCCATCTGAGCGGAGGTTCACGGGCGGAGTAGGAGTTGGAAAAAAGAATACAACTGTAGCGGGAAATCCAGGGGAAGATGGTGAAGTAAGAAGTACAGGCCGGAGGTGGATCAGGTACTTCTGCATCATCAAATCAAGGGGGAATTATGACATCAGGAGCAGGTTCGGCACGGCACATCATACTCAGGAGGCTCGGGAGGCCGGAGGAATAAACCGGAAATTATAGTAAGGCTTTAAAAGGTTATGATGCAGAACCTAATCGGAGGTGCAGGAGGAAATGCAAGAGCATATAGAGGAAATACTTCTTGGGCAGCAAGGTCTGCATCAGGTGGAACTGGAAACAATGGTGGACTTGGAAAACAGACAGCTTCTAAGCAAACAGAAGGTGGCAACTTAGCCACTGCAAATGGAACAAATGGAACAGGTGGACTTTTAATAATATATGCTGACCACTTAAATAATAATGGAGAAATCACAGCAAATGGTGTCGCAGCAAACACATATGGAGTAGCTCGGTGGTTCTTCTCGGACGGTGGCTCTCTAAATATTTTTGCAAATGCTATAAATGGTAAAGAAAAAATGACAGCAAATGGTGGACAAATATCAGAAACGAATTTAAGAGGAAAAGGTCGGAGATGGTTCTGCTACAATAAGTCAATTAGAGCCAGATTTACACTATGAAAAAGACTTAATTTATATGAATGTTGATGAAAATTTAAGTCTAGAAAACATCACATTAATTAATCAAAATGGAGTGCAAAGCAAAGTCTTAACTATGGGAAGCTTAAGCTATGAAAGTTTAGATACTGACATTGCAGAAGTAGATGCTTCTCGGCGTAATAACAGCTAAAAAATGGGGCGAAACAAAAATAAAAATAACAGATGTAACTAATGAAATAGATACATATGTCACAGTTATAGTTACAAGAGTATTTGAAAGTATAGTACAAGGATTTAGAGATAATGATTTAGAAGATCGGAAATTATAATATAGTTGTAAATGATAAACCATATGATGTAGAAGTCGTAAATTATTATAATGATATGACATACTCACTACAAGACGGAGAAACAGAGAGAATAGAAGAACTTGGAGATAAGACAGATGAGCATAAATTATTAGTTGTAAAATATCATAAGAATTTAAGAATAGACGAAGGAGTAACTTTAACTGCAAGTAGAGCAGTAGACGAAAACGGAGACGATCTAGAACTAACATATAAAAAAGGTATGTACATATGTGTTATGGGAGATATTATAAATCGTGGAAATATCTCAATGACAGCAAGAGGAACATACAATCAAGAAGGAGAAAATGTATATTTATGGAAAAATTTAGATAATTCTTATGAATACGTCCCAGCTGAGCGGAGGAGCAGGAGGAGAAAAACAAACAGCAACAAGTAGTTCATCAAACAAATCAGGAAATCCAGGAGAAGATGGAGAAGCAAGAGCGACAGGCCGGAGGAGGCGCAGGGCATGCATTAGTATCTAGCTCAACTGCTACATCAGGATCAGGGTCAGCCGGAACATCATATTCTCGGTGGCTCTGGTGGTGGAGGAGTAGACTTTCATGGATCAGGCACACTTGTTGCAGGAGACGCGGAGCCTAACCGGAGGAGCAGGAGGAGATGCTGCATCAGGCAGGGGAAGTTCTGGTTGGGTAGCAAGAGTTGCAGGTCGGCGGAGCTCGGAAACTATGGAGGAACAGGTAAAAAAACTTTATCTGGAAAAACAGCAGGTACAGCAAATGTAGCATCAAATGGGAAAAATGGAACAGGTGGACTTTTAATGCTATACGCAGATAATTTGCATAATTTAGGAGAAATTACAGCAGAAGGCTCTAAGCGGTGGATATGAGACAAGAGTTCCTCGGTGGATCTTCTCGGTGGAGGTTCTATAAACATCTTTGCAAACCAAGTTAAAGCAGAAGGGATTGTTTCGGCAAATGGCGGAAGATACAATGGTACATCTACAAATGGAAAAGGTGGAGATGGCTCTGTAACAATAAATGAGCTTAAGCCATATTTAAACTACAATGTAAAAGAATTAGATTTAGAAAAAAATGAAAGTTTTAAAGTAAATATTACAGAAATTGAATATCTAAACCAAAATGGAGTGCAAAGTCCTACATTAGCTAAAGGAGAATTAATATTTGAAAGTCTAGACAATGGCGTTGCAACTGTTGATAATGCAGGAAATATAACAGGAATAGAGGTAGGAACTACAAAAATAAAAATAACAGATACTTTAAATAATATAAGTACATACATATATATTAATGTATATGAAGGTGCAAAAGTAGATGTAAAAATGGGAGATGGCTTTACAATTGCATTAAAGCAGGATGGTACAGTTTGGAGCTATGGACTAAACGATAAAGGACAACTAGGACTTGGAAATAATGACAATAGGAATGAGCCAACACAAATACAAGGCTTACAAAATATAAAAGCCATAGAAGTAGGATATGCCCATACTTTAGCACTAACAAAATCACGGAGAAGTCTATGCATGGGGAAATGGAGCATATGGAAAACTAGGAAATGCAGATACAGTAGATGTAAATGTACCTACAAAGATAAGTGAACTAAAAAATATCAAGCAAATTGCAATATATCAAGACATAAGCTTGGCATTAAATAATAGTGGGGAAGTCTTTGTATTTGGAAATGGATACTCAAGTATTGCGATGAAATTAACTATCAAAGAAAGAATAGTTAGTATTTCAGGAACCTTGTTACTTACAGACGAAGGAATTGTATATGATATTTCAGACCTAGAAAATCCAATGGACAGCTTCAAAAATATCTCTAAAATATCTTGCGGAGAATATCACTGGGGCTATCTAACACCTGATGGTTATGCATATTTAATACGGAGATAACAATAATCGGTGAATGTGGACTTAGGGACACAAGCGGATTTTATATGGGATCGGTAGATTTTGATGTAATAGACATATCAGCAGGACTTGGAATGACAATTTTACAAGCAGAAAATAAGAAGGTATATGTACTAGGAGATAATAGTAGTGGACAAATAGGTTTAGGAGATATAGCAAATACTTCAGAGATAAAAGAAATTAATCTAGGGGATGAAATAGAAAATATTTCTGCAGGTTTTGGTTTGCATAATGGCTTAATAACAAAAGATGGCTTTGTATGGCATTCAGGAACAAATGGAAGCGGAGAATTAGGTACTCAAGATAATGAAGATAGATATGAATTTGAAAAAAACGGGGAAACAATAGTCATAACCGATTTTGACAAAAAGTATTTAGATAAAGACGAAACTACCAAAGTAAACGCAAGATTAGAAAACACATTTAACCTAAAGGTTGATTTAGTAGATGACAATCAAGATAATTTTCATTTAGAAACAGAGCAAAGTGATGTAGTTTCATTTAATGGATTAGAAATAATACCAGTAGGTTATGGAACTGCACATGTAAGAGTTATACATACTGCAAGTGGTGTAGAAAAGACGATAGAAATAATAGTTACTATGAAAATGGATAGTATTGTACAAGGTTTTAGAGATGCAGATTTAGAAGACCGGAGAATATAGAGTAGTAGTTAAAGATCAGCCATATGTAGTCGAACTTATAAATTACTATGACGATATGAGATATTCTTTAGATGCACTAGGAGATAACACTGAGGAGAAAATAGTAGAATTAGGAGATACATCTAAAGAACACAAAACATTAGTTGTAAAATATCATAAAAATTTAACCATAGGCGAAGGTGTAACATTAACTGCAAGAAGAGCAGTAGATGAAAATGGAGACGAAACAGATTTAACATACAAAAAAGGTATGTATATTTGTGTACTTCGGAGACATTCATAATGAAGGCGAAATTTCAATGACAGCAAGGGGGACATATGACCAAGAAGGAGAAAATGTATACTTATGGAAAAATATAGATAATTCTTATGAATTCGTACCATCTGAGCGGTGGAGAAGGCCGGATCAGGACAAAAAGCAACAAAGAATCAAACAAAAGCAGGAAATCCGGGAACAGATGGAGAAAATAGAGCAACTGGTGGCGGTGGTTCAGGTACTGCAATTGCAAGTAACCAAAAACCAACATGCTACTCAGGTTCTGGATCAAGCGGAACATCATATTCAGGAGGCTCTGGTGGCGGTGGCGCAGACCGGAAACTTCTCAGGTGGTTCCATTAAAGCAGGAGATGCTGAGCCTAATCGGAGGAGCCCGGAGGAGATGCAGCATCATATAGAGGAAGTACATCTTGGGCTGTAAGACATGCAAGCCGGAGGAGCTCGGAAATCTAGGTGGAATAGGAAAAAGTACGCCTTCTGGTAAAAAACCTGGAGCAGATTGGGCAAAAGGAAAAGGAGAAAATGGAACAGGTGGACTTTTAATGATATATGCTGACAATTTATATAATGGTGGAGATATTACAGCAGAAGGAATGAAAGGCGGAAGCCGGAGGAAGGTCACCACGGTGGTTCTTCTGGTGGTGGCTCTATAAATATTTTTGCAAATATCATTAAAGAAAAAGGAAATCTTATAGCAAATGGCGGACAAATATCAGCTACAAATATAAAAGGAAAAGGTCGGAAATGGCTCAGTTACAATAAATGAACTAGGTTCTATCCTAAACTACCCAGAAAAAAGAATCACAATAAATATAAATGATACATATGAACTAGACAAAACCAAATTATCATATATCAAGCTAAACAAAATACAAACAGAAGATTTGAGCATAGGAGATATTACATTTGAAGTAGTAGAAAGTACTTTATTAGAAGTAGATACTCTAGGAGTCATAACACCAAAATCAGTTCGGAACTGCAAAAGTAAAAATAACAGATGTAACTAACGGACATAGTACATATGTAGTAGTAGATATAATTGATGATGTAGCAAAAGCGAAAATAGTAACAGGAGATAATTTTACACTAGCACTAAGAGAAAATGGAACAGTATGGAGCTATGGAAATGGCGAAAAAGGAAGCCTAGGAAATGGAGACAAGACAAATAAATCAGAGCCATCAGAAGTGTTAGATGAAAATGGAAAGCCTGTAGAAAATATAATTGACATAGATGCAGGAAATACAAACGCTATTTTATTAGCAAAAGATAAAAAAGTTTATACTTTTGGAACATTTGATAAATTAGATAACGCTGGAAACATAATTATTGAAACAAAAGAAACACCAGAAATAGAAAGCAGTTTAACAGATATAGAAAAAATTTCTGCACACCGGAGATAATTTCTATGCGGTAAATACAGCAGGAGAAGTATTTATTTGGGGAAGCGGATACGAAAGACCTACAAAAATAACTACAAATGTAAAAATCATAGATGTATCAGGAGAAATGCTACTTGGAGAAGACGGAAGAGTATATAATATAAATAAACCAAATACATATATAGAATATTTAAATAGTATATGCGATTTAAGTATGGGAGAAGAACATAGCTTATTTATTGGTTTAGATAGTTTGGCATATGCGATAGGAGAAGGCTCATCAGGTGAGCTAGGTAATAAAAAACAGACTGCATCTGAAACTCCTGTAATTGTTAGAACAGAAGATACATATTTAGAAGATGTAATTCAGGTATCTGCAGGAAGTTACACATCTATGGCAGTAACAACTGGGCGGAAAAGCATATGCCTTCGGAGATAACATAGGTTTAAAACTTGGTGTCACAGGAGACTATGTAACATTTGCAAAACAAATAGAGAAAATGCAGTATAAAAATGGAGAAGACGCAGATTTAAGCGTCATCGAAGCAGTATCAGCCGGAAAAAACCATATGGGAATTGCAGATAAAGATGGATTTGTATATAGTTGTGGAAATAACGCATCAGGCGAACTAGGACTTGGAGATAATAAATCAAGAATTATATTTACAAGAATAGGCAATATGGATATAATGGTTGACAACATGTATATACCAGTTCGGAACATCAAAAGATGTAATAATACATCAAGGAGCTACATTTAACTTAAAAAGTGATATTGTAGGTGGAGATAAGCTAGAAATACAAAATACAAACGTAAAAGAATTAACTGTAAGCAAAATTGATGGTGTAGATAATAGTGGAATAAAAGATTTAAGTAAATGCTTACCAAACTATAGATTTACAGGAGAAAAAATCGGAAGAGTTTGTATAATTGCAAAATCAGAAGAAGGACATACAAGGAATATTTGGGTAAATGTAGTTGATAGTGAAAATTCAAAAGCATCAAGTAAAGTTGCAAACGGTGATGGATATACAGTAGCTCTTAGAAGTGATGGTAGCATATGGGCATTTGGAAGTATAACAGGTACAAACCATCCAAGCAAAATAGAAATGCCAGAAGAAATAATAGACATAAGCTCAGGAAAAGGACATATATTACTACTTGGAAAATCAGGAAAAGTTTATAGCTTTGGAACAAATGCCTTAGGACAACTTGGAACAGGAAATGTAGACGCTATAAGTTTACCAAAAGAAATAACACTAGGAATAAATACAGACGTAGCAAAAGTTGTAGCGTGCGGTAATACATCATTTGCCATAGATATTCAAGGAAGGGTATATGCCTTTGGAGAAGGATATACAAAAGTACCTAGCATTATTAAAGAAGATAAAAATGTAATAGATATTAGCAAAAATTACTATTTATCAGACGATGGAATTGTAAGGAAACTAGCAGATGATACAGAAATAACAATTACTTCAAACGAAAAAATCGTACAAATATCAGAAGGAAAAGACCATTTGTTATTACTTGGAGCAAGCCGGAAAAGCATATGGATTAGGAGCAAATACAAATGGACAGCTAGGAGACGGAACTAATATTTCAAAAGACACAGGAATTACGACAGGAGTAATTACACAAGATGGAAAAATTTTAGAGAATGTAACAGAAATATCAGCAGGAGATAGATACAGCATTCTTGTTACAAAAGAGCGGAAAAGTATACACATTTGGAACAAATGACTACAAGACACTTGGACTTGATAATGATACTCAAAATGGTGGAATAGCTTCAAGTAAATATGCTATCCTAAAGACAGATGTAGAAGATGTAGAAAGAGTAACAGCTGGTCTAAAGCATACTAGCGTATATACAAAAGACCGGAAAAGTTTATACATGGGGTGTAGGTGAAAACCGGAGAACTAGGAAACCGGAGAAAACTTTGATTATGACATAGCAGTTCTAGTTCGGAAAAGATATTATTTCTGCAAATACAAGTGACATTACAATAGAAAAAGGAAAAACATTTGATGTAGATGCATGTGTAGATTACTTTAACTTATTTACAGATAAAACAGCAGAATTAACATATGAAACATTAGATAGTGATATAGCCGAAATTTACTCTGGAACAGGTATACTAACTGCTATAAAAGAGCGGAAGAACTACAGTTTATGTTAGAGAAGTAGGAACAGACAAAATATGTGTGATACCTGTTAGAGTATTAGAAAATAGCGACATAGAGCCTATGGTAAAAACAAACCGGAAGTCATACCCTAATGTTAAAGGCAAATGGAACAGTATGGGAGACAGGATATGGCATTTTAGGAAATTCAGATGACCCTGTTCAAACTCTATTCCCAGATGGAATAAAAATAGTAGAAATTGCTTGCCGGAGAAAATCATAACTTAGCACTAGACGAAAATGGTAATGTTTGGGCTTGGGGCGAAAATTCTAACTTCCAACTTGGAAATACAAATACAAAAGATGTACCTTCACCAATAAAAATAGATGGCTTAAGTAATATTAGAAAAATTGCATGTGGAAGTAACACATCATTTGCGATAGGAGCTTTAGGAGAAGTATATAGCTTTGGTCTAAACTCAAATGGAGAAGGTGGTATACGGAAGCTATACA
The DNA here is from genome assembly GCA_948469655.1 of uncultured Clostridium sp. Classification (GTDB taxonomy): domain Bacteria; phylum Bacillota; class Clostridia; order TANB77; family CAG-508; genus JAAWPK01. Next base: position 48,428 of record CAOKMF010000004.1, on the reverse strand, counting down.
AACAATATATCAATAAATAGAGCTAAGAACATGACAGACATAATTGATATAAAAGCTGGTAAAAATCATACAGTAGCACTTAAAAGCACAGGAGAAGTATATGTTACAGGTTCAAATCTATATGGAGAACTAGGACAAAATGATACAGGGCTAACAAAAGTAAAAGAATTTACAAAAGTAAAAGAACTTAAAAATATTGTCCAAATAGGTGTAGGTGATAGTACAGTAATGGCATTAAAAGACACAGGAGAAGTATATACTTGGGGTTCAAATATATACAAAGAACTTGGAATTGGAAGCCTTGGAACATACATAGATACACCAAGAAAGATAGAAGGATTAAGTGATATACGTTATCTTACAGGTGGAAAGAACTATCAAGCAGTTATAAATAAAGATGGAGAAGTTTTCGTATGTGGACAAAATTCACGTGGAGAGCTAGGAAAAGGAACAAATATAAATGTAGAAAGCTTCGAAAAACTAGATACTATAAACGAAGTAATGGATATTGATGCAGGAAATACATATACAGTATTCTTAAAAAAAGACGGAACAGTTTGGGCAAGTGGAGACTATACACACGGAGACGAAAGCATAAGAGTAAAAACAAGAGGAAATGTCCCAGTGCAAGTAGGAGACGAATTCAGTGGACCATCTGAAACTGAAATAGTTTTAGAAAAAGGACAAAGCAAAGATATTATAGAAGACATATCATATGAATTTAACCTAATATATGATAGTAAAGACTTTGCAGATTCACTAGAATATAGCTCACTTAAAACAGATATAGCATCGGTTTCTGCGAGTGGAAAAGTTACAGGAAAAAATATTGGAGCAACTAGAGTAAATGTAGTTTCAAGCCAATCTCAAAAAATATATAGTGTACTTATAAAAGTAGTTCCAGAAGGTTCTAAAGTCTCACCTAAAGTCACAGGACGGAGAAAACTTTGGAGCAGTATTAAAGGCTGATGGAAGCATATGGACATTCGGATATAATGGAGCAGGACAGCTTGGAATCCGGAAGCTTTGAGACAAAAGATTTACCGACAAAGGTAGATAGTATATCTACTTTTGAAGATATAAAAGCTGGGGATGACTTCCTTATGGCATTAAAGTCGGACGGAACAGTTTTGGTAACAGGAACAAACAAAAACCCAAAGAAATTAACACAAATAGACGGCTTAAATAATATAAAGAAAATTTCTTGCCGGCGGAAATATAGCATATATGATAGACGATATTGGACTTGTATATAAATGGGAAAGAGACTTAGAGAGAGTTACTAGATACGATAAAATTACGTCAGGAGTAATAAATGTTTCATGCCAAACAAATCAAGCAGCATTTGTTACAACAAAAGGAAAAGTAATAGGTTTTGGTGATTTATTAAATGGCGAAATAGAAGGCATAGATAATGCAGTAAAATCTATAGTGTTAAATGATAAAATCGTAATTTTAACAACAGAAGGCAAAGTCTTAGAATATGCAGGAGAAAACGTAATAGAAACACAAATTACTTCTAAAGTAATCGACATAGAAGGAAAAGAAAATAGCATTATGTACCAAACAGTAGATGAAGAAGTTTATGAAAATGGTACAAAAGTAACAAACTATGGAGAAAATGCTTTTGGAATAGGCATCCGGAAATAACAATACATACATTATAGAAAATACAGGAAATGTATATGCTTCTGGAGAAAATAACTATGGCTCTTTAGGAAATGGAACAAGAGACGATAGTGAAGATTATACAATAGTCGGAAACAGAATTCTAAATATAGATCCGGAAAACAAAGCTATGAAAATAGGTGAAACAGAAGACTTAAGTATAGAATTAATACAGTTTAATGTATTTGAAGATACAGAAGTACCAAGAAGTGACTTTGAAATAACAAGTGATAATTCAAGTGTTGTATCAGTAAACGAAAATGGAAGATTAGAGGGAATATCAGAAGGAACAGCATATATCACAGTAAAAGATAAGGTGACTGGAAAAGAAGTAAAATTAAAAAGAGTAGTCGAAAGAGAACTTACAGATGATGTAAGCATATTAAAAATTACAGCAAGTTCAGTAAAGGCAGATAATACAGTAGAAGATATCACGGCAAAACTTGTCGCAGATGCAAAAATGACATATGAAGTGGAAGTTACAGAATTTACAGATATATCAAAAGTAAAAATAGAACTAACCGAAGGGGAAAGTGAAATAAGTATAGATGGAAAGCAGTATGTAAAAAAACAAGATGAAAAAGATATAACACTTGATAAAGATGTAAAAAATGTAAAATTTATTGTAAAATCAGAAGCAGGAACAATTGCAGAATATACATTAATAATTAGAAAAGTCGAATGGGAAGAGCCAGAAATCAATATAGTAGATATATATGCTGAGAATGGGGATAAGGTGTATAAATCTAAGAAGATTGATGATGAAAACTATGAAATAAAAGTACCATATGATCTATCTAATGTAGATGTAATAGGAATAACAGAATATGTAAAAGACAAAATACAAATTGCAAATACTGGTATTTGGGTACAAAATAAAGATAGACAAGGAGTTACACTTACAGGAGACGAAACAATAGTTAGTATTAAAGTACAATTAGAAGACGGAACAGCTGAAAAAGAAATTACGGTAAAAGTAATTAAAATGAGCACAAATGTGAACTTAGAGAAAATAGAAGTAGATGGAAATCTTGCAACCCTTGGAGAAGATGGTAAGTACCATTACTATTTAACAAGTGCAAAAACAAGTGTAGAAGTAAAAGCGGTAACGGAAGTTAAATCTCCTATCGAGGCTTACGTCAACATTGAAAATACAGTCTTTGAATTATATGAAACTACAAAGCAAGTAGATATTACAGCAAAACAGACAGAAGCAAACATTAAAGTTAAAGCAGAAGATGGAAGCATAAAGAACTATGTACTTGTAATAGAAGGACTTCCAGATGACGCAACTATTGAAAAAGTAGAGATAAATGGGGTCTTAGCAACATATATTGAAGGAAAAAATAGATATGAGATAAGAAGCCATGATACTGAATTTAATGTAGAAGTTACATTAAGTGACTTATTAGCAACTATGGAACTTGGAAGTAACCCAAAAGCTATCGGAAAAGATAACATCACAGTTACAAAAACAGGGCAAGAGACTATTGTTAAAGTTAAAGTTACATCACAAAATGGCTTAGAAACAGAAATTTACACTATAGCAATCTTAGAACAATCTGCAAATACAAACCTAGACGTAGTTACAGTAAATGGCAAAATAGTTAGTCCTGATGTAGATGGAATATACAGAGAAAAAGTAATAAATTCTACGACTGATATAAATGTAGAAGCAAAAGCAGAAGACACAAAAGCTATAACTCAAATTGATGGGGAAGCAAACACATCTTACATCGCAAAAAAGACAGAAACAGTAGTAGACGGAAAAACAGTATACGAATATGAAATCACTGTTACAGCAGAAGACCGGAAGCCTAGCAAAATATCAGTTATTCGTAGAAATTGCAGAAGCAAATTACGATATATTAAATGTTTTAGCAGGTGAAAGTTCAGAAGACTTAGAAGAAGCGGTACTTGAAGACGACGGAAAATATCATTATAGGATAGGAAAAGTATCAGAAGGATTCGTAAAAGTAGTTTTAGTTTCAGAAAAATCTACTTCAAAGATAAATGGTGAAACTAACGAAATAGTTAGAGTTATACTTAAAAATGATATTACAGAAGTTCCAATTGTTGTAACTGGTGAAGATGGCACAGAAAAAGAATATATTTTAGTAATAGAGAAAAAATCTAGTGATACAAGTATTAAATCTGTTACAGGAGAAGGTGTGACAAATACTGAATTTAAAGATGATGCAATTTATGTAACTGTAAAAGAAGAACTAGAAGAAATAGACTTAACTATTACATTAAACAATAAATATGGTAAATTAAGACTTAAAGCAGAAGAAGGAGAATCAGAAGAAGAGTTTGAAATTTACCAAATTACAAGAAAAATTTCATTAAGTAGTAGTTTAGATTCAGATAGTGTAACCTTAATTGTTACTGTTATGGCAGAAGATGGTACAGAAAGAGAGCAAACAATTATAATAACTAAAAATGCAGATGTATCACTAAAGAGCGTAGAAGTGAACTCTGAGACTATAGACTATGATGAAGTAAATGAAAGATACGAAGCAATTGTGCCAAATGCAAATAAGCCAGAAGTTGTAATTACTGCAGAAAATGAACTTCAAACTGTAATGCTTATAGATTCAGAAGGAAATACCATTGCAAGTGGAATAGGCAAAGTTAATGTGACATTAAACTTAAGCACAGAAGAACTTGAAGATAACTATATAATAAAAATCGTATCACACAAAGGGGAAAATGTAGGATACGAAGAATATGACCTAAAGATAAGACAAAAATCTACTGAAACTGGAATTATCTATATAAAAGTAGATAATTTAGGAACAGTCATAAGTGAAGATGGACTAACATATTCTACAGTAGTTATGAACAAAGAAAATTATCCAGTAGAGATTAAGTTAAAAGATGAAAAAGCAAAAGTCAGAATAGAAGACTTAGAAGGAAATGTTATAATAGAAAATCAAACTGGAAAGCTAGTAGGAGATTTAGCAGTTTTAATGGGAGAAACAAAAGAGTTTAAAGTTATTGTAACTTCTGAAAATGGCGAAGAGCAAGAATATACATTGCAAATTGAAAATCAGATAGACGAAGATAAAATTATAGACATTACAGGAAGCATTTTAACAGAAAACTTCGAAGGAAAACACAAATCAAAAGTAACACTATACAAACTTGGGGACCCAGACGAAGTGATAGACGAAGTAGAAACAAATGAAGATGGAACATTCAAAATAAGGGCATACACAGAAGGAATTGATGATGCAAGCTTGTTAGATGAAAAATATGAAATAGTTGCGACTAAAAAGCGGATACCTAAGCTATACAGTAACAGATATAACATTAATACCAAATAAAGACATAGACTTAGGAGAACATAAACTATCAGCAGGAGATGTAGTAGAAACAGGAGAAATAGAAATAGACGACTTAGTATGGTTTAACAGAAAATTCGGATATTACATAGATAGCGAAATAGACGACGCAAATAAAGTATATGACTTTAATGAAGACGGAGTAGTTGATCAAAAAGATAGAGACGTATTAGTTGCAAACTATGGAAAACTAGCAGAAGTAGTAGTATGGGAAAACCCATATGAAATACAAGAAATGAATCTAGAAGATGAAGCAGAATTCATGTTACCAGTAGCATGTAATTACAGTATAACATCAGCATATGGCTTAAGAGAAGATCCTATCACAGGAGAAGAGACAGTACATGCAGGAATAGACTTAAGAGTAGAACATCATGCAGAAATACTAGCAGTATATGATGGAGAAGTAACCTTTAGTGGGGTGCAAAAAGGTTACGGTAACTGCATCGAGATAAGGCATAATATAAACGGGGAAGAAGTATATAGTTTTTATGCACATATGTCGAGGTTAGATGTAAAGGTAGGAGACGAAGTAAAAGCAGGGGACATCATAGGGCTAGAAGGAGGAGAGCCAGGAGAAGACGAAAATGCAGGAAACAGCACAGGGCATCACTTACACTTTGAGATAAGGAAAGAAAGTAGTAAGCCAAAGAGTAGTGAAGATCCAAATGATTATTTAGAATTCTAATAACAAACAAAATGCGGGAGAATTTCTCTCGCATTTTTGTAAAATTGCTTCTCCCTAAAGAAAAACTCGATTTTACCACTCTTTGTAATAAAAAAGTTATGAAAATGTCAAGAAAATAGTAAAAAAGGTGCGAAGCCCTTTCCGTAAAGGAAAAAGGGGCTTATTTTTTTGACTAATTTTTATGCACTTGAAATCAGAAAAAATATGCATATAATGTTAGTAACTAGTATTATGAGATAATTCTAGTTAAGACAAAAGCAAAAGAGGAACATAAGATGAAAATGACCAAAAAACTAAAGAGAAAATTACAAAGAAGAATTGGCTTTGCTTGCATGGCAGGTATAGCTTTAGTTTGCGTGTCAGTTTTAACAGTAAAAATGACAGATGATTATTCTTTAGGCTTTGTAGATAGTATAAAGCGTTTAGTAGAAAATATTGAAACAGGTGAAGAGAAAATACCTTCAAGCGAAACCAAACTTAGTGGAGTAAAAATAAACCGGAATAGAATGTAGTTTTGATGAAACAAAAGATACTTATGAAATAGAGTTGCCATACAAAACAGAAGACTTGATAAGAATTGAATATTTAAAATTAGATGATGGGCAAGAAATAAAACGGTGAAACAGAATATATAATGACAGGGTATGAAAAAACTATTATATTTGATGTATTGGCAGAAGATAAGAAAAATAAAAAGAGATATACATTGAATTTAAGAAGAAGCAATAATGCATATCTAAAAAACATTGAACTTCCAGGATATAATTTATTCCCAGAATTTACACCGGAAGAAACAAATTATACAATAAATCTTCCAAAAGATAGAGAAGTAACATCAGTAAATGTATTTGCATCAGCTTGGGACGAATCATCAAAAATTACAATAGAAGGACAAGACAATATAGGAATTGGAAGCAAAATTACTATAACAGTTACAAATGCATATATTGCTGAACCAATGGTTTATACAATTACATGTGTAGATTCTGACCAAGTACATAACTATGATTACAAAGGAGCATATCAAGAATTTGTTGTTCCATATACAGGAATGTACAAATTTGAAGTATGGGGAGCAAGGGGAGGAAAATCAAGAAATGACGGAAGTTTAGCATCTCCATATGGAAAAGGTGGATATGCTAGCCGGAGAAATTGCACTAAAAAAAGGTGAAAAATACTATGTATATGTAGGAGAAACTGGAACCGATGCAGTTGTTAAAAAAGATTCAGCAGCGACATGGAATGGGCGGAGGCCTTGGAACATGGGACCATAATGATAACGAAACATCAGGAGCAGGTCGGTGGAGCAACAGATATTCGTTTAGTTTCAGGAAATTGGAATGATGATAAAGGTCTTGCGTCTAGAATTATTGTAGCAGGTCGGCGGAGGTGGTGCATCTTGGAAATATGTAGCAGGAACAGGTGGAGGAGTTAATGGAACTACTTCATGTGTTGGAAAACCAGGAACTCAAGTTTCTGGATATGCTTTTGGTGTGGGTCAAAATGCATGGGGAGTAGGAGATAGTGATGGTGTAGGACGGTCGGAGGCCGGAGGTTACTATGGTGGATATACTAGTAATACAAAGAAATCTTCATCAGGTGCTGGAGGATCAGGATATGTATCAGGACATCCAGAATGTATAGGAATAAAATCAGAAGATGATATTACTCCTAAAGTCGAGGAGTTTACACAGTTATCAGATTCTTACCATTATTCAGGAAAAATATTTAAAAACACTACTTTAACCGCAGGAGTATCAGATACAAGTAAAGCAACGATCACATCACTTAGTTCAATGGACAGTCAAGCAATTACAAATATAACAGTAGATAAAGGACATATGACAAGAGAATTTAACCCAGCTGAAACAGATTATTATATAGAGTTAGATAGTGAAGAAGCATATCCAATTGTCACAGTAGAAACGTCTGGAGAAGCTATTACAGTAGAAGGTGGAAAAGTTCAAACAGTAGAAACATATCCAGGTGAAACTATAAAACAAATAAAAGCAACTAATGAATACGGCTTAGAATATACATATAATTTACATTTTGTAAGAAAAGCATCATCAAATAGCCATCTAGCAAGTATAAAATTAGACGGAGAAGAAATAGAAAATTACCAAGAAGCAAACTTGAGTTATGAAATTGTAATGCCATATTGGATAGAAAATAGTATAAATTTAGATGGAATTAAAAAATTCCCAAATCAAAAGGTTGTGGGTATAGGAGAAGTAGATGTATCAGCATGGACAACGGTAAAGACAATAGAAGTTACATCAGAAGACCGGATTAAGTACATCTTTATATAATATAGTGCTAACAAAACAGCCAAATACAAAATTGAAATTTTTAGATTTTAAAGATCAAAACTTTGCACCATTATTCCAAAGTGATAAAACGACTTATGAATTTGAAGTTACTCCAGGAGTAATTGCACTTGATACGGTAGCAATACCATATGATGAAAATGCAAAAGTTGTAATAAAAGGTGCAGGATATATAAAAACAGGAAGAAATACTGTAACAATAACTGTTTCAAGAGAAGGGGTAGAAGATACAGTATATACAATTTACGTACAAAAAGGAGAAAACGAAGGAGAAGAAGTATATGATTTCCCATATACAGGAGATTATCAAGTATTTGTAGCACCAAAAACTGGTCTTTACAAATTTGAAGGTTGGGGAGCAAGAGGAGGATATGCAAGAATAAATGGAAGACTTGGAGGAACTGCTGGACTTGGAGGATATACTTCAGGAACAATTAAATTAAATGAAGGAGATACAATATATATATATGTAGGACAGCAAGGAACTGATTCGGTTGTAGGAAAAGATTCAGCTCAAAGCTGGAACGGCGGAGGACTTGGAACTTGGGATAGAAGTGATAATGAAACATCAGGAGCAGGAGGAGGAGCGACGGACTTTAGACTGGTTCCAGGTTCATGGAATGATAAAGAAAGTCTATACTCTAGAATAATGGTTGCAGGAGCAGGTCGGAGGTGCTTCATGGTCATATAAAGGTGGTTCAGGTGGAGGATTAAATGGGTATTCATATTATTCAAAAAGTCCTGCAGGAACACAAGATTCAGGTTGGGAATTAGGTACAGGTAGAGATGCATGGGGAAAAGCAGATAGTGATGGTGTAGGCCGGACGGAGGTGCAGGATATTATGGTGGTAGCACAAATAATATCTCGCGTCAGTCAGCAGGTTCTGGTGGTTCTTCATACATATCAGGTCATGACGGATGTAACAGCACAGGAGAAGACGGAAACCCGACAGGAGAAAATATACATTACTCAAATTACAAATTTAAAAAGACAGTTATGATAGACGGTGAAGGGTATGAATGGACAGATTCTAAGCAAGGATATGTAGGAATGCCAAGTCCAGCAGGAAACTATGTCAAAGGAAACTCTTCAAACGGACATGCAAGAATAACACTTTTAGAAGACCCATCACAAAATAATTTACTTAAGGAAATCCAAGTAAATAAAGGTGTACTAGAGCCAGAAGTGAATTACGAAACATTTGAATATAAAGTACACTTAAACCCAGAAGATACAGACCTTACAATTTATGGAGTAGTAGATGATATTAAGGCAACTGTAGAAGGAAATGGAACTTATGATATTCCAGCAGGGAAAACAGAAATAATACTTAAAGTAACAGCTGAAAGTGAAGATGTAAGAGAATATAAAATAATAGTAGATAGAGAAGCATCTGATAACTCTAAACCACTAAATATAACTATTGATGGACTAATCGAAAATATTATTAATGTAAACCCAGAACTTTATGGAGTTTTAGACCCAAAAGAGTTTGACCCTGATGTACATGAATACTCTATGACTGTGCCAAGCAGAATTAAGAAACTAACATTTAATGTAGAAAAAGGACATAAATATCAAACAGTTACAGGCGACGGAGAAGTAATGCTTGAAGCAGGAGAAAATACTATTGTTATTACAGTTACAGCAGAAGATGGAGTAACTAAATCAGAATATACATATCACATAACAAGAGATATGAGTGGAAACTGCCTTCTTGAAAGCTTAACAATTGACAATGTGGAAACAGATTTAGAATTTGACCAAGATGTGCTAGAATACTTTATCGAAGTAGAAAATGAAGTAACACATTTAGATATTACAGCAATTCCCGAAATGAAGGAAATAACGCCAATTATAGAAGGAAATACAGACCTAAAAGTTGGACTAAATGATATATATATTATAGTGACAGCACCAAATGGCGAACAAGCAGTATATATAATTCATGCATACAGAAAACAAAGTGGAAATGTATTTATATCTTCATTATCTGTAAAAAATGGAGAAGCAGTATACCCTATGGATCCAACATATAATAAACTTTTAGATACATATACTGTAACAGTTCCAAATGAAGTAGAGAATGTAAATATTGAGGCGATTCCAGAAGTAAGTACGACGACAGTTACAGGAGCTGGAGAAAAAACTTTAAGAACAGGAACAAATACATATAAATTAGAAGTTACAGCACAGGACCGGCTCAAAAGCATACTACTATGTAAATATTAATAGAGACCAGTCTAGCAATAACTACTTAAAAACTTTAATAACATCTGTGGGAAGCTTTGATAAAGAATTTGATAAACTAGAAAACGAATATGAGATAACAGTTCCATCTTCTGTAACAAATTTGCCACTTACAATACAAACGGAAGATAAAACAGCAACATATAAAGTAATTCAGAATTCTAATTTCGTAACAGGAAAAAATATTGTAATAATTAGAGTTACAGCAGAAAATCGGAGAACAAAGAGATTACAAGATAACTGTGAATAAAGAACCATCAGAAAATGATTATTTATTAAATATAATAACAAATCATGGAAGTTTAGCTCCTAAGTTTGATAAAGAAATAACAGATTACAGAGTAGAAGTAGAAAATGAAGTTACAAACATTGAAATAAAGGCAGTAAAGGATGATAAAGCAAGTATTGTTACGGGAGAAGGAGTATATGCGCTTCAGATAGGAGATAATGAAGTAACAATAACGGTTCAAGCAGAAAACGGAAATGTAAGAACATACAATATAAATGTGGTTAGAAAACAGAACCGGAAATGCAAACTTAATAAGGGTAGATAATGATAAAGGTGCAATATCAAATATTATAGATTTTAACACTATAAGACTTGATGTAAGAAATGAAATAGACGAAATGACAATCACAGGAATTCCAGAAATTGCTACATCTAAAGTAATATCAGGAAATGGAAAATATACCCTAGATATTGGACAAAATACAGTTAAAATGAAAGTACAAGCAGAAGACCGGAAGCTATAAAGAATATGATATTTTAATTGTAAGAGCAAAATCAAACAATGCGTACTTAAAGAGCCTATTTGCAGAAGAAGGAGAACTTTACGAAGTATTTGAAAAGACAAAGACAGACTATACAATGAAAGTACAGCATGATGTAGACCACTTAACATTAGAAGCTATACCGGAAGATAAAGATGCAACATATGAGATAATAGGAAATAGTAATTTTGTATATGGTGATAACCTAGTTACAGTATGCGTTATTGCGTCTGATGGAGTTACAAGATTAGATTATGATATAACAGTATATAAACAGCCAGATTTAGAAGATAGAGTTGATTTAATGGAACTTACAGTAAATAAAGGAACTCTTACACCAAGCTTTGACCAAAAACATTTAGTATATGAAGTTGATTTACCATTTGAAGAAGACAATATAACAGTATCAGCAAAAGCATTAGACAATACAGCAGATATCACAGGAACAGGAACATATAATTTAAATGTTGGACTAAATATAATAACTGTAAAGGTAATGTCTGCTATAGGGGAAGAAAAGACTTACCAAATAAAGGTAAGAAGAGCAGAGTCAGATAATGCAAATCTAGCAAGTTTATCTATACAAAACCATACAATTTCACCAAGCTTTGATAAGTTGGCTACAAACTATAATGTGGAAACAACATTAAGCGAACTTGTAATATATGCAACGCCAGAACAAGAAGGTGCAACATACGAAATAATAGGAAATGAAGACTTAGATAAAGGTTTAAACCAAATTACCATAAGAGTAACTGCTCCAGATGGAAAAACAACAAAAGATTATGTTTTAAAAGTAACAAAAACTGGATCTAACAATAACAATTTAGCATATTTAGCAGTAATTGGATATAACCTAACACCTGCATTTAACAAGAGTAATCTAATATATGATGTAAATGTACCAAATAATGTAAATTCAGTATATTTAGATGCTGTTGCAGATGATGAAAATGCAACAGTTTCAGGAATAGGCCTTGTAAACTTAAGTGACGGTAAAAATGTTTTTGATGTAATTGTAACATCAGAAAGTGGAAAAACAAAAACTTATACAGTAAATATATATAAAGGATTATCAGACAATAACTATTTAGCGGAACTTGAGATTTCGAATGGAGAATTAAATGAAGAATTTAGCAAACTTGTAAATGAATACACCATAACAGTCCCATATGAAATAGATAGTATTTCATTTGTAGGATATCCAGAAGATAGTAAAGCGACTATAGAGGGAAATGGAACATATAACTTAAATGTAGGAGAGAATAAAATTACTCTTACAGTAATTTCTGCAAGTGGAATTAAAAACCCATATATAATTAACGTAACAAGAGAAACAGCTGTAAGTGCAAAACTTTCAAGACTTGACAATAATAATGGATACAAAATAATACCAAACTTTACTCAAAATAATAACAACTACATGGTAACAGTAGATAATGAGATAACAAGTTTAGATTTAATTATAGAAACACTAGACCCAAATGCAACATATGTAGTTAAAGGAAATGAAAATTTTGTAGTTGGTAATAATTTAATTGAAATTGAAGTTACATCAAGTGACGGAAAGCTTACTGAGACTTATACTGTAGTAGTAAATAGACAAGTATCAACAAATAATTACTTAAGTTACATATTACCATCAAGTCGGAACACTTACGCCAAGCTTTAATAAAACGACAAACAATTACACAGTAACAGTAGAAAATAATGTAACAAGTATCAAGATAGATGCTGAACCAGAAGACGCAAATGCGACTATGGAAATCACAAACGGCGGAATATATGACTTAAAGGTAGGAGAAAATAAGGCAGAGATAGTTGTAACATCTGTTATTGGGGTAAAGAGAACTTATACAGTAAACATTATACGTAAGCAAAGCAATAATAATTATCTAAAAAGTTTAAATGCTCAAATAAGTGGAACTAATGTAGAAATAACACCTGCATTTAACAAAGAGACATTAAAATATGAGATAAATGTACCAGCCGGAACAACAAATATTAGACTAAATGGAGAACCAGAAGATAAAACAGCAGAAGTTACAGGATTTGGATATACATATTTAGTAGCACGGAGAAAATACACATCTAATTAATGTAAAGGCTGAAAATGGCGAAATCAGAACATATGAGATAATTATAAACAGGGAAAAATCTAGCAATAATAGTTTGATAGATTTAATCCCAAGTGTAGGAACACTAGACCCAAGCTTTACTTATGGAAATACAGAATATAACCTAACACTTGGAAATGCAGATGCATTACTTTCATTTGAAGTAAGTACAGAAGACAGATTTGCTGAAGTTACAGGACATGGAGAACTTCCAGTTCCAGATGGAGAAAGTGTAAGAAAGATTACAGTTACAGCAGAAGATGGAAGCAAAAAGATATATACAGTAAATGTAAACAGAATAAGAACAGATGATGCAAGGCTTAAGAGCTTACAAGTTAAATCATTTGATATAGAAGAAGAATTTAATTCAGACAAATATGAATATACACTTACTGTACCAAATGATAAGTTTATACTTACTGAAAATGAAATAGTTGCAGTTCCAATATATGATACAACAAAAGTATTCCCTGACCCTATAATAGAACTTTCAGTATTAAAAACCAATACATATCAAATTAAAACAATTGCAGCAGATGGATATACAACACAAACTTATACAATAAATGTAATTAGGAAAAAGAGTAGTGACTCTACATTACAAAAACTAGCAGTATCAGGATATGAAATAACACCTGCATTTGAAAGTGGAATTACAGAGTACAAATTATCATTACCAAAGGGAACAATAGAGCTTAAGGCAGAAGACGTACTTGCAGTACCAACAGACCAGTATGCGACAGTAGTGAAGGAACGGAAATCTTGACTTAACATCACAAAATAGAACATTTAATATAGATGTAACAAGCCATGATGGAACAAGTCATACGAGATACAGTATAAAAGTAGAAATGGCAAAATCAGATAATAATTATCTAGAAAGCTTAACAGTAGATACAGGAACATTAGAACCTGAATTTAGTAGAGAAGAGACGAACTATAGAGTTAAGCTTTCACAGTGGGAAGACAGAGTAACAATAAATGCAATTCCAGAAGATCCATTAGCAAAAGTCACAAGTGGAGCAGGAACACACATTATTCCAAGTGGTGGTTCAAAACATGTATTAGTACTATGCCAAGCAGAAAATGAGGCATATAGAGCATATATAGTAGACATTATAAGAGAAGAAAAGACTGAGACAAGAATAATAGGAAGTGTAGTGACAGAAAATACTCAAGGAAAACATAAGGCAAGTGTAAGACTATACAAAGACGATACTCTTGTTCAAAAAGTCGAGACTGAAGAGAATGGCTCATATGAATTACATGTAAAACCAGATACATATAAGCTTGTAATAGAAAGACAAGGGTATCTATCATATACAGTCCAAAACATTGTACTTGATAGTTTAGAAAAAGAAGCAAACCTTGGAGAATATCATTTGATTGCAGGAGATGTAGTAGAAACAGGAGAAATAGAAATAGACGACTTAGTATGGTTTAACAGAAAATTTGGATATTACATTGATAGCGAGATAGACGATGCGAATAAAGTATATGACTTTAATGAAGATGGAGTAGTTGACCAAAAAGATAGAGATATTCTAGTTAAAAACTATGGAAAACTAGCAGAGGTCGTTATATGGGAAAATCCATATGAAATACAAGAAATGAATTTAGAAGATGAAGCAGAATTCATGAGCCAAGTAGGAGAAGAGACAAAAGACAAAACAGAAGAAGTAAAAGAAACAGAAGAAACAGAAGGAAAAACGAAAGAAAAAGAATCAGAAGTAATAGAAGTGGTAGAGGAAACAAAAGAAAGTATAGAAGATGACAAAACTATAGAAGAAACAGAAGATAATGAAATTTAGAATAAGAAAATGTAATAAAATGCGGGAGAAATTTCTCCTGCATTTTTTGTAGGGACAATCGGGACGGTTCTGACTGTCTCAAAAGTGGGACAAACAGAAACACCCTACCCAATGATTCAAAACTAACCATAAAAGTTGACATAAGTAAAAAAATGTGTTATACTTAAAAAGGTTGGTGCATTAATAGAATAAACACACATTGCAAAGGATAAAATATTAAAAATGAAAATCATAAGATAAGAAATTTTTAGAGATTTTATATTAAGGAATGTGTAAATAATGAAAGTACAAATTAAAAAAATTGTTACTTTATTTATTTTTGCGGTGTTTGTTTTAATACAAGGAATCTCATTTGCAACATCAGCCTTAGATGAAACAGAAAAAAACAAAGAAATTAATGATATGGTACAAGAAGTAGCTACTTTAAGTAAAGAAGAAAAAGAAACTTTAAATGCCATAAATGAATATAGAAGAGAAAACGGTTTATCTGACTTAAAAGCAATATCTAAATTACAAGACGTTGCAAAAATTAAAGCAGAAGATATTGTAGAAAATGAATACTTTTCTCATAATTCTGAAAACTTAGGAACACCATTTGAAATGCTAAAAGATAATGGAGTTAGATATAAGGTTGCAGGAGAAAATTTAGCAGGAAGTACTACACCAGAAAAAGCAGTAAATGCGTGGATAGATTCTCCAAGCCATAGAGACAATATTTTAGATGAAGATTATGAATATACAGGAATATATGTTATAGATAGTCCGGTTTATGGAAAAATATTTGTGCAAATTTTTCTAGGAGTATAACAAAATAAGTGATATAAAAGCAAGTCTAAAAAATGGACTTGCTTTTTGTTATGTTTTAATATAAAATATTTTTGGTGAAGTATATTGGAAAGAAACAAAAGAAAGGGTAAAAAGAAGGTATTAGATAAAGCGATACCTGCATATAGACTTAAAGTAGCATCAAAGATAATGATTATTGTCTTTGCTTTACTTATTGTTCGAATTGGATTTATACAATTTGTTCAAGGGGCAGAGCTTAAAGAACTTGCCTCAAGGCAACAAACATTAAATAAAATAATATCTCCTAAAAGAGGAGCAATATACGATGCAAATGGTAAAGCACTTGCAATGAGTGCGTCAGTAGATACAATAACCATTAACCCATCAAAATTTATAGTAAAAGAATCAAAATCAAAAAATATTGATGAAACTACAGCAAAATATAAAACAATAGAACTTCAAGAAACTGTTGCAAAAGGGCTGTCAGAAATTTTTAATTTAGAATATGAAACAGTTTTAGCACAGGTTAGAAGTGATAAATCAGTTGAAACTATAATAAAACAAGTTGAAAAAGACGCCGTTGATAAACTTGAAAGCTGGATGAAAGAAAACAAAATAACTGAAGGAATAAATATAGACGAAGATAATAAGAGATATTATCCTTACGGAAACTTAGCTTCACATGTTATTGGATTTACAGGAACAGATTCACAAGGACTATATGGAATAGAAAATAAATGGGATTCAGAACTTAAAGGAACATCACGGGAAAATTGTAACAACAGGAAATAGAAATGGAGACGAAATTTCAGGAGATGCTGAGCAATATGTAGAAGTACAAAATGGTTCAGACCTTTATTTAACAATAGATGTAAATATTCAAGGTATTGTAGAAAAATACTTAGAAAAAGGCGTAGTAGATAATAAACGGAGTCGCAGGATCAGCTATACTTATGAAGCCAAAAACAGGAGAAATACTTGCAATGGCAACATATCCAAGCTATAATTTAAATGATCCATTTACAATACCAGTAGAAAAAAATGAAGATGGAACTGCTAAGCCTAAAGAAGGAGAAACAGGAAATAGTCAATCGCCAGAAACTACTGGAGCTGGAGATACACAGGTAGATAAAAAGACTTTACTTGAAAATTTATGGAGAGATAGAAACTTTTCTAGTACATATGAGCCAGGCTCTACATTTAAATTAATAGTTTCAGCAGCAGCTCTAGAAGAACAGATAACAACTACCGATGTACCTAATGACTTCCATTGTGAAGGGTATACGATAATAGAAGATGCAGTAGAAGAAGATATAAAGATAGGATGTGCACAGTATGCAGTGCATGGAAAACAAACATTAAGAGAGGCACTTAGAAATTCTTGCAATGCAGCATTTATACAACTTGGCTCAAGGATTGGGAAAGAAACTTTGTATAAATATTTTGAAGGTTTTGGATTATTTGAAAAAACAGGAGTAAAGGTCGCAGGAGAAAGTTCTAGTAGATTCCATGAAATTGATAAAGTAGGAAGAGTAGAACTTGCAGTAACGTCATTTGGACAGAGATTTGAAATAACACCTCTTCAGCTTATTACAGCAGTATCTACAATAGCAAATGACGGAAAATTAGTTCAGCCTAGAATAGTAAAAAGAGTAGTAAATACAGATAGTGGAGCAGTAGAGGAATATAATACAAAAGAAGTAAGAAAAGTTATATCAGAAAAAACAGCAAAAGAATTAAGAGACATGATGAAATCAGTTGTAGAAAATAGGGAAAATATATATGGAACAGTTGCAGGATATAGTATAGGAGGGAAAACAGGTACATCAGAGCCATCGGTCACTAGACCAGAAGACCGGATACGTAGTTTCTTATACAGCAATTGCTCCAGCTGATGAACCAGAAGTTGTAGGGTTGGTAGTCGTATATAATGTAAAATCAGAAGCGGCATATGGTAGTAGGATTGCAGCACCTATAATGTCAAATATTCTTACAGATGTATTACCTTATATGGGAATAGCATCAGAAAAATCTGACACAAGTAGTGTAGGAAGTGTAAGTCCAAAGACATCCAAAGTAGCAGATGTAACTAATAAAACATTGACAGAAGCCAAGAAAACATTAGAAAATTTAGGATTTAAAGTAGTTTCAAGTGATACACCAAATAGCAATTCTGTTTTAGTTAAAGAGCAAGTTCCAGTAAAAGATACATCTATATTAGAAGGAGGAACAGTTGTATTATATACAGAAGAAAATAATGTAAGAACATCTGTAGAAGTGCCAAATCTAGTTCGGAAAAACACTTGGTGAAGCAAAAGAAGAATTGTCTAAAAAAGATTTAAATATATCTTATACAGGTAGTGGAAAAGTTAAAACACAAAGTGTACGGAGAAGGACGGAATGGTTGAAAAAGGAACAATAATTACAATAAATTTGGAATAAAAGAAGGACAAAATTGTAGATATGGAATATATTAAATTAAAAGACATAACAGAAGAAAAAATAAAAGAAATAGTAAATATTTTAAAGTTAGGAGGGGTAATTATTACCCCTACAGATACTGTTTATGGAATTATCGCTGATAGCTTAAACGAAGATGCAATAAAAAAAATATATGACTTAAAAAATAGAAAATATACAAACCCAATGAGTGTAGTTGCATCAGATATAAATATGATTAGTAAAGTTACAAAAAGTATAACAGACATAGAAAAAACAGTTATAGAAAAATTTTTGCCAGGTCCACTTACAATTATTTTTGAAAAAAATGAGACTATTCCCGAGATTGTAACAGCTGGTAAAGCTACAATTCGGGATAAGAATACCAGAAGATGAACTTTTACTAAAAATTGTAGAAAAACTTCGGAAATCGGGGTTGTTGCAACAAGTTGCAATGCCGCTGGTGAAAAAGAGATTACAAATGGCAAAGATGCTTTAGAAAAATTTAAAAACAAAGTAGATGTAATAATAGATGGAGGAGAAACAAAACATAGAGTTCCTTCAAGCATAATAAAAATAGAAAAGAAAAATATAATAGTTTTAAGAGAAGGACCAATTAAAAAAGACAAAATAGAAAAGGAGATTGAATTATGCTCGGATATTTAGCCACTTTTATAATTAGTATGGTGCCAATAATAGAGCTTAGGGGAGCAATACCAGTTGCAGTATTTACATTCCACCTTACGTATTTTGAGGCATTCATTATAAGCTTTATTCGGAAATATAATTCCAGTTTATTTTATAGTAAAATTTATAAGACCAATATTTGATTTGCTTAGCAAAATAAAAATATTTAAAGTCATCATAGATTGGGCGACAGAAAAAGCAACAAAGAAAATTGCAGAAAGTAAGAAGCTTCAAAACGCTACAATTCTTGGAGTATATCTATTTGTAGCAGTTCCACTACCAGGGACAGGTGCATGGACAGGGTCACTAATTGCAAATTTTTTAGACCTATCTCCTAAAAAGGCAATTCCACCAATAGTTTTAGGAGTATTTACCGCAGGAATAATCATACTTGCTTTAACTGCTGCAGCAAATGGTGGAATAAACTATTTATTTACACATATGTAAGAAATAATATTAATTAGAGAAAATATTATCGTAAGAAGTATATTATATATAAATTAATTTAGTAAGAAAATCTTGCTAATTATTATTTATTAATGTATAATAAGGTCAGAAAGATAAGATAAAAAGGAGCTGATTTTATGAATATAAAAATAACAGGTAAAGATTTAAAAGCAACAGAAGCCATAAAAGATTATGCGGAAAAGAAACTTGAAAGAATACAAAAATATTTTGAAGAAGATTTTGATGTAACTGTTACAATAAGGACGGAAAAAAGCATGCAGATTGCAGAAATGCATGTTGTAACAAAAGCAAATACATATAGAGCTGAGACAGAACATAAAGATATGTATGCTTCAATCGATAAAGATATTGATATTCTAGAAGGACAAATCAGAAAAGCAAAGACTAAAAGAGATAGAATTAATAAAGATGAATCAATTAAATTAAAAGATACTGTTTTTACAAATGCGAATGAAAAAGAAATAAAAGATGAAATCTTAAAAACTATGTATTATGATATAAAACCTATCGCACCAGAAGATGCAAAATTAAAACTTGAAGAAACTAAAACTCATAATTTCCTTACATTTATTAATATTGATACAGGAAAGGTTAATGTTATCTTTAGATTAAAAGACGGAAAAAATTACGGACTTGTTGAGCCCGAGGCTTAAATCGTAAGATAATTAAGTTTTGAGGTCGGAACAATAAATTGTGGAAATATAAAAATTGCTAAAGAATTGCTGTTTTAAGTAGGCAAACGAGTAAGTTATCGCCTGAGGCGTACTAGGGTACGTTGATGGCGAAACTTATGAAGTTTAACGACCTTAAAACAGGGTTATTTAGCAATTTAATAGAAGAATTCAAAAGATATTTTTTGAATTCTTTTTCAAAAAGGGAAGTTATTTATGAAAGAGCAAAAGTTTATTTTAGAAAATCCAAAGTCGTTTGAATTAAAAGACATATTTGAATGTGGGCAATGTTTTAGATGGAATATAAATGAAGACCGGAAGCTATACTGGGGTAATTAAAAATGCAGTTTTGAATGTGAAAAAACTTGATGGTAAAGTTATATTTGAAGGTGTATTTGAAGGCGATATAGAAGCTATAGTGAAGGATTACTTTGACTTAAATAGAGATTATGAAAAAATAAAAGAGAAGCTTTCTAAGATTGATGATAATTTAAAACAGAGTACACAGTATGGAAAAGGAATTAGAATTTTAAAACAAGACCTTTGGGAAACAATTATTTCTTTCATAATTTCAGCAAATAACAATATTCCTAGGATAAAAGGGATTCTTGAAAGAATATCAAAAAGGTATGGGCAAAAAATTGAATATAAAGGAAAAGACTATTATACTTTCCCTGAAATTCAAGAACTTGAAAAAGCAAGTGTAGAAGACTTAAGAGAGCTTGGGCTTGGATTTCGTGACAAAAGAGTGCATGATACAACCAAAATGTTTGTGACACAAGAGATTACTTTAAAAGAGCTTAAGAATGAGCAAAATACAGAGATTTTAAGAGACAAGCTAATGACACTTCCGGGTGTAGGACGGAAAAGTTGCAGATTGTATAATGTTATTTTCACTTGCAAGATTTGAAGTTTTCCCAGTGGATGTATGGGTTAGAAGAGTTATGAATGAACTATATATAAAGATGGAAGATGAAACTAAAGTATCAAAAAAAGTTTTACAAGCCTTAGCAAAAGAAAAGTTTGAGAATTTAGCAGGACTAGCACAGCAGTATCTATTTTATCAAAGAAGAAGTATAGGGTAAAATTTAAGTCAAATAATAGTTAAAATTTAAGTGAGAAACGGCTGAAAAAAATTGAGCATAGAAATTCTTAAATAATTTTATGGAAATAGTTCAAGTTTACCTTGAAAGGGTGCCATAAAAGGATATTAGAATTTCTGCGAAATTTTTTGATTAGAGTGACAAACGCAAGTTTTAATTATTATTTGACAGAGAGTATTTTATAGAAAGGATTACTTAAATAGATGGCACTTAATCTAATCTATGGAAAAGCAGGAAATGGAAAGAGTACGTATCTTTTTAAGAAGATTAAAGAGATAATTAAAGATACGAAAAAAATATATATAATTACACCTGAGCAATTTTCTTTTACAGCAGAAAAAAGGCTTCTTGATGAAATAGGTTCAGGTGCTGTTATAAATGCTGAGGTTTTAACCTTTTCACGTATGGCATATAGAGTAAAAAATGAAAATGGGAATGATTTAAAAAACATAGAAGGCTTTGGCAAATCTATGCTTTTTTATGATATTTTAGACAAATCAAAAAATGAACTTACATTCTTAGGTAAAAATTTGCAAAACACAGAGATTGTGGAACGTTCTATAACTGAGTTTAAAAAACATAATATAACAGAAGGAAAGCTTTTAAAGATTGCAGAAGAACTTGACGATAAATATTTAAAATCAAAATTACTTGATTTGAATCTAGTATATAGCAAATTTCAAAATGCTATAAAAGATAAGTTTTTAGATGAAAATGATTCTCTTGATTTTCTTGCAGAGAATTTAAAAAATGCAGAGGAATTTAAGAATTCAGTAATTTTCATAGATGAGTTTGTGCGGATTTACTCCACAAGAATATAAAGTTATAGAAGAACTTTTAAAAATTTCAAAAGATATTTTTGTTACGTTATGTACAGATGATTTAAACCTAGAAAATACAGAGCAAGATACAGATATTTTCTATAGTAATAAAGTTACAGCAAATAAATTAATTAAACTAGCAGAGCTTACAAATATAAAAAAAATAGAAAAAGTTCATTTAGATAAGCCATATAGATTTAAATCTAAAGAACTTGCAGTTTTGGAAAAAAATATTTATTCAACTATATATGACAGGTTTGAAAATGAGCCTGAAAACATTAATCTTTTTTTAGCTAATAATCCATATTCAGAAATAGAATATGTTGCATCAAAAATTATTAAAGAAGTCAGGGATAACGGGTATAGATATAGAGAAATTGGTATTATTACAAAAAATATAGATACATATTCAGGTTTAATAAAAGTAATATTTTCTAAATATAATATACCTGTATATATTGACGAAAAGAAAGATTTAAGCCAAAATATCTTAATTAAATATATACTTCGGAGTTTTAAATGTATTTGAGAAAAATTGGTCATATGATAGTGTGATTGCATATGCTAAGTCTAAATTTTTAGAAGTTTCAGATATGGACATATATATTTTAGAAAACTATGCAAAAAAGCTAGGTATAAAATATTCAAAATGGTATAAAGAAGACTGGAAATTTGGGGAAGATGAAGAGAATTTAAAGAGATTAAATGATATTAGAAAAAAAATTGTAAATCCACTTTTAAGATTTAAAGATAAATGCTATAAAAGTATGACTGGTGCTCTTTTGAGCAAGGCAATATATGAGTTTTTAATCGAGAATGAAATTGATAAAAAGTTAAGAAAAGAAGCAGAGAGAGTTTCTAAAGAGAATGCAGACCTTGCTACTGATTATGAAGCAAGTTTTAATGTGGTTATAAAAATACTTGACGAAATTGCAAAGATATTTGAAAAAGATACTTGTTCATTTGAGAAGTACGCTTCTCTTTTAAAAATAGCATTTTCTGAGAATGGACTTGGAAAGTTACCAGCAGGTTTTGATGAGATAACGGTCCGGTGATGTAGATAGGTCAAGAAGCCATACTGTAAAAGTCATATTTATTATTCGGGTTAAATGACCGGAAGCTTCCCTGGTGTAAATACGAATGAAGGCTTTTTAAATGATAATGATAGGGAAAAATTAAAAGAAATGGACATACATATTGCAAATACTACTCTAGAAAATTTATATGACGACAATTTTAATATATATAAAGCATTTAGTACAGCTGAAGAAAAGTTATATTTATCCTATGTTTCTTCTGATAGCGAGGGAAATTCTCTTAAACCATCTACTTTGTGCTTGAAGATAAAAAAGATATTTCCAAATTTAAAAGAAGAGAGTGATATTATTAGCAAGAAGGCTGAGATTACAGTGATGAATGCAGCTTTTTCCGACCTTTTATTAAATATTAGAAATTTTAAAGATGGAAAAGAAATAGATGATATTTGGTTTGGTATCTACAAAATTTTTGAAGAAGACAAGAACTGGAATGAAAGATTAAAAAATGCAGTTAAAGGATTAGATTTTTCGAACAAGCCTGAGAACTTAAACGAAAATAATATAAAAAAACTATATGGAGATACATTAAAAACAAGCGTATCAGGGCTTGAGAATTACAAAAAATGCGCTTTTTCATTTTATTTAACATATGCTTTAAAACTTAAAGAGGAGAAAACATTTAAGCTTGAAAGTTTAGACACAGGAAGCTTTATGCATGATGTAATAGATACATTTTTTGAAGAGATAGAAAATAATAAAATTAATCTAAAGGAAATAACAGATGAAAAAACAAGAGAAATAATAGATAAAATTATAGAAGAAAAGTTAAACCTAAAGGAAAACTATATATTTATAAGTTCAGCTAAATTTAGAAATCAGACTTTTAGATTAAAAAGATTAATTATTAAGGCAATGAAGTATATAATTTTATCAATAACAGATAGTGATTTTGAGGTGCTTGGGCATGAGGTAGAGTTTGGAGAAAATAAAAAATATCCGCCTATTGCGATTGAACTAGAGGAGCGGAAGGAAAGTTCAAATAGTTGGTAAAATTGATAGAATAGATATAGCAAAAGATGAGGAGCGGAAAATATTTAAGAATTATTGATTATAAATCTTCGAATAACTTTATAAAATTAAATGATGTGGCATATGGACTTAAGCTTCAACTTTTAACATATTTAGATGCTATCTGCAAGTACGAAAACGCTAAGGCTGCAGCTGTTTTATATTTTAATATGCTTACAGAAAAACTTGATAAGAGAAAAACAAAAGAAGAAATAGAAGAAGATATAAAAAGAAACTTTAAGATGAAAGGGCTTATAGCATCTGATGTAAAGCTTGTTAAAATGATGGATAAATCATTAGATACAGGTAGCTCTAATATTATTCCAGCATATATTAAAAATGACGGAAGCTTATCAGAAGGAAGGTCTAGCAGTATAAGTGGAGAACAGTTTAAAGTTTTACAAAAGTATATTATAAAAACTATAAAAGGAATATCTAAGGAGATTTTAAGCCGGAAAAATTGATATAAATCCATATTATAAATCAAAAAAATCAGCATGTGAATTTTGCTTGTATAAGTCAATTTGTCAGTTCGATAAAGCTAAGTTTGGAAATGAATATAATTATATTCCAAATCTTTCAGATGAAGAAGCTTGGGAGAAGATTGAAAAATAATTACAATTTTGGCGCCTAAGTTCTGCAAAAGAAAATCCTTTAGCGTTAAAAAGCACGCCTCCAGTATTTCTTTCTTGAACGCCTAGCCAAAATTTAATTCTTTTCCAATCAAATTTATACTTTATAGAAGGGATATGATAAAATATGATTATTGGCGTAACTGGAATTTCTGGCACTGGGAAAAGTACAGTGTCTAAGATTATATCTGAAATTAGAAATGCAAAACTAATAGACGCAGATGATACTTGTAGAAAAATGCAAGTTCCTCGGAAAAGTTTATTTTGATACTATTGTAGAGAATTTTGGAAGAGAAATTTTATTAGATAATGGAGAGCTTGATAGAAAAAAACTTAGGGATAAAATTTTTTCAAATTATGCAGAAAAGGAAAAATTAGACAAGTTAACTTCTTGCTATGTTGTTCCAAAAATCAAAAAAGAAGCCATATTAAATGGAGAAACAGGAGATGTAGTAATAGATGCGGCACTTTTATTTGAATTTGGATTAGATGAGTTTTGTGATATTACTATAGGAGTAATCACATCTTTAGATACTTTAGTAAATAGGATTTGCAAAAGAGATAGTATATCAGAAGAATCTGCAAAACTTAGAATAAAAAGCCAAAAAAACAATAACTTTTTTAAGTCACATTGTGACTATGTAATAATTAATGAAGATGGGTGCAATATAGAAGAAGAGATTTTGTCTATGTTTAATCGGAAAAAATCTATCTAATAAAAGTGTAATACATATTAAAGATAAAGATATAGAATACTTGCAGTTTAGGAAATTGCTTGAGTTTTCTGATAAAATTAAGCATTGTTATACGTTAAAACCTTTAGATTTTAATATAGGTGATATGGAAAGTGTAAAAAAAGATTATGAGAAAATTTGTACATCTTTAAATTTAAACTTAAGAAATATATATAGACCTTCTCAGACACACAGCACAAATATTAAATGTGTAGATGACCAAATTCCTGGAATATATACTCCTGAATTTCAGGAGACAGATGGATTAATTACAGATAAACAAAATAAAGTATTATCACTTACTTTTGCAGATTGCATTTGTCTTTACTTTTATGACCCTATTCAAAATGTTATAGCGTGTATACATTCAGGATGGAAAGGCACATATGGAGAAATTGCAAAAAATGCGGTTAGAATTTTAAAAACAGAATATAATGTAGAACCCAAGAATTTGATTTGCTGTATATCTCCTAGCATAAGAGATTGTTGCTTTGAAGTTAGCGAAGATGTGAAGGATATGTTTTATGAAAAATTTAAAGGTTTTAAAGAAATTAAAGATATTATAAAAAAATCTGAGGATAATAATAAATATTATATTGACACTGTACTTATAAATAAGGTAATAT
This sequence comes from uncultured Clostridium sp., assembly GCA_948469655.1. Classification (GTDB taxonomy): domain Bacteria; phylum Bacillota; class Clostridia; order TANB77; family CAG-508; genus JAAWPK01. The sequence continues at coordinate 22,373 of CAOKMF010000004.1, read as the reverse complement.
TAAAAAAAGAAGGATTAAGAGAAGCAAATATTATAGATAGTGGGATTTGTACAAAGTGTGAGAAGAATAAAATGCACTCATACAGGGAAGATAAAGAAAAGGCAGGAAGAAACACAGGTATAATTACACTCATATAAGAAAATACGATTTTTCTATTTAATAGAAAAAAGAGGTGAGAAAATGGACGAGCAGGCAAAAATAATACTTTATAGACAGCTTATGAAATTTGAGAATATGTCAAAATTTAAACATGAAAAAGTTATGACATGGGAAAAATTTAATAGTTTAGATAAAATAGATGCTTTAGAATATGCGTCAGACTATAGAGATAAATGTTCAGAAGCTTTTAATAAGAGGACACGCAAGATAGAAAGAAGACCTCTTTATTTAGAACTTCCTGATATGGATTTTGAAGGAGAAGATTTATCAGATTTTTATCTTCATGATTTTATGCCAGGGTACTCAAGAGAAAGAAATAATGGGAAAAAGATATTTGTCCAGTCAAAGATAAATCTAAAAAATACAAAGTGTACAATAAATATGGGAACTATTAGACCAATTATTATTTCACTAGACCGGAAAAACTATAAAAGAAATATCTGCTGATGTTAGAAAATGTGATTTTCGCGGATGCACAGTTTTTGGTAAATTCCAAAACAGCAAAGCAGAACTTTTGTATACAAATGAGAATCTACCAGAAGAGTATTGTAAGAGATTAATAGATTTTAAAGTGCCAAGGGAAGCAGTACTTACAACAGATAGTGTTTATTTATGGATGATGGAGCGGAAAAACAGTAAGAGGAACTAAAGGCCTTGATAAAGTAAAGCAAATGGTTGATTATAACATGGCAAATATCAAAGAAAGAATTTGGAAATATAGGACACTAATCCGAGATTATAAAATTGATATTTCATATACAGGTGCATTTCTTTATAGACATGGTTTAGAGTCTATTGGAAAAGAAAATTACTATATAAGCTATGAGGCAAGGGCAAAGGATGCATATTTAAAAAATGATATGGACTATGTAGAAAGTGTATTTAAAGAATTAGATAAAGAAACTAGAAAGAATTTAGTAAGGCTTGCATTAAAAGACCGGAAGAGAAGATTTTGTTAAAATGCATAAAAAAGAATTAAAAGGGGTACAGAGAAAGTATTTTGAAGCAAAAAGTGTAAAAGATAAAGTTCATGAAGAAGGAAATAAATTAAAAGAGGAATTATATAATAAATATAGACAAGGTAGATTTATGGACCTTGAAATTGATATGAATAGTAGCAAGATAGACATTAGGACAGAATTTATAGAAGAAATTTATAAACAAGGAGACCTAAATATTGTTGCAAAATATTTGGATTCAATTAACCCAAAAGTAAAAAATGAAATTTTGCTTGCTGAGTATAGAAAAGGAAATATTAGTTTTGTCTACAAAAATTTTAAAGCAATAGATGATGGAGATTTGAAAAATACTATTTTAAAGGTTATACTTAATGAAGAAAATTATGAATTTTTGTATGAGAATTATAATTATATTTCAAACCTAGATATTAAAGAAAAAATTATTAAGTATGCATATAAAGAAGGAAATGTAGACTTTTTAAATAAGCATCTTGAAGACATGCCAAAGTCACTTAAACTTGAGGCGGCAATTAGGTTTAAGGATTTAAAGCTGTCTAAGGAGGAGCTTGATGAATTACTAAGGAGATAGGAGGAAACTAAATTGATACCAAACAAGTTAAAAAAAGGAGATACCATTGGGGTTGTTTCTTTATCAGATCCAATTACGTCTGAAGAAATAGAAGAAGTACAAAAATCAGTTAAAAAGATGGAAGGTCTTCGGTTTAAATGTAAAGTTTGGGAAATACGCATATGAAAATCCACTTGGATATGGGGAAACAGCAAAACACAAAGCAGAAGATTTGAATGAAATGTTTAAGGATAAAAGTATAAACCGGCATATTTTGTACAATGCGGTGGGTTTAATTGTAATTCTGTTTTTGATTATTTAGATTATGATATGATAAAAGATAACCCTAAAATAATTTGTGGTTATAGTGATCCAACCTCTGTTTTAAACATTATAAATGCAAGCACAGGACTTGTTACGTTTCATGGACCAAACTTTAAATCTTTAAGTGATGAAGAGACTGACTATGGATATAAAGAAGTTATAAAGAGATTTCTTGATAAAGATTTAAAACTTGGAACAGATGAAGACGAGTTTAAAGTGGTAAGAGAAGGAAAGGGAAGCGGAAAGTTAGTTCGGTGGAAATTTATGTCTGTTTTCAAATTTAATAACTGGAAAATACACAGTAGATTTAGAAGATAAGATACTATTTATTGAAGATTTAGGATTTGAAAGTCCCCCTGGAATGGTTTCTAATTATCTATACAAATGTGTGCAAAACCGGCGTGTTTGATAAAATAAAGGGCTTATGGATACGGAAATTATGAGCATGAAAGCGGAATTACTTTAGAACAAATTGTTCTTGATACATTAGAGAATAATTATAATTTCCCAATTATTAAATCAGATAATTTTGGACATGGACTTTTGAAAACTGTAATTCCGATTGGAGTAAATGCAGTGATTGATACTCAAGCAAAAGAAAAAATAAAATTAGTAGAACAAGCTGTAATATAGAAGGTGTATTAAATATGTATAGTTCATGGGAAGAATTAGAAGAAGGAATAAAAGAATGTAAAAAGTGTAAATTACATGGCACGAGACAAAATATTGTATTTGGAGTTCGGAAATAGAAATGCGAATCTTGTGCTTATAGGAGAAGGACCGGGAGCAGACGAGGATAGGGAGCGGTGAACCTTTTGTAGGAAAAGCAGGACAGCTTATGAACAAGGCTTTTATTCGGACTTGGAATAAAAAGAGAAGATGTATATATTGCAAACATTGTAAAGTGTAGACCACCACAAAACAGAAACCCTGAAAAAGATGAGGCAGAAGCCTGTATAGATTATCTAAGAGCTCAGGTAATGCTAGTTAAGCCAAAAGTTATAGTTTTACTTCGGAAGTGTTGCCTTAAAAAATATTTTAGGTGAAGAATATGGTATAACTAGCTCTCGTGGTACATGGGTAGAAAAGAATGGGATATGGTATATGCCAACTTGGCACCCTGCAGCACTTCTTCGTGATGAGAGTAAGAAGATAGATTTTTGGAGAGATTTGAAGGAAGCAAAACAAAGATTAGAAGCGGAATAAATATGTATATATATTCAATATTCATAGCTATTCAGTTTAAAGATGTCCTGCCTAAGGGGTTATATATTGTTTTTTAACTGTTCCGCGCTCCAAGGCGTTTAAGACACATACTTTTCATATATCAGATACACACTCTGTTGTATTCGCTATAGGAAAGCCAAAATGGTCGCTACTCGCAGATTAAAAAAAATATATAGACCCCTTGTCGCGGACCTTAAGCAAGAGTAAGCTATGAATCTGTAAAATCTAAAAAATATATAGAAAAGAGATGTAATAGAAAATGGAAGAAGAGATTCAAAAACTTGCGTCATACTGTTTAAGTTGTAAAACAAAGCCATGTAGAAGTGGTTGCCCCCTTGGAAATGATATAACAGAATTTATAAAATGCATAAAAGAAAAGGGATATAAAAAAGCATATGAAGTATTACTAGATACAACAGTATTGCAGCCAATATGTGGGAGAATATGCCCACATTCGAAGCAATGCCAAGGAAAATGTGTAAGAGGAATAAAAGGAGAGCCTGTATCGATTGGAAAACTTGAAAGTTTTATTCGGAGATATGGCGATAAAAGAGAACTGGAAAATAGAAAAGCTAGAAGAAGATAAAAATAAAAAAGTTGCAATTGTTGGCGGAGGCCCATCTGGAATTACAGCTGCAGCTTTCCTTGCAAGAAGAGGATTTAAGACTCACATATATGAAAAACATAAAGAAATACGGAGGACTTTTATCTCATGGTATACCTGATTTTAGACTTCCAAGAGAAGTTATAAAAAATGCAGTAGGGAAAATTTTAGATTTAGGTGTAGAAGTATTTTTAGGAAAAGAGCTTGGAAAAGATTTTACTTTAGAAGAGCTAAAAGAAAAGTATGATGCAGTTTTACTTTCATTTGGAGCAAATATATCTTCTAAAATGAACATAGGTCGGTGAAGAGCTAGAAGGAGTATATGGTGGAAATGAACTTTTAGAATATGAAGATTTTCCAGATTTTAGGGACAAGATAGTTTGTGTAATAGGTGGCGGAAATACTGCAATGGATGTAGCAAGAACAGTAAATAAGAAAAATGCTAAGAAAACAATTGTAATATATAGAAGAGCAAGAGAGCAAATGCCCGCAGAAGACGAAGAAGTAGAAGATGCAATGCGAGAAGGAGTAGAATTTTGGTTTCAAAATAATATCGTTAAAATCTTAGGGAAATCATATGTAGAAGAAATTGAGTGTATAAAAACAGAGCTTGTGGCAGTAGAGGGAGATAGAGAAAGACCAGTAAATATAGAAGGCTCAAACTATAAAGCAAAAATGGACTTTGTAATTATGGCACTTCGGTTCAAATCCAGATAAAAATGTATTAGAAAAATTAGGACTAGAATTAAACGAATGGGGATACATTAAAGTAGACGAAAATATGGAGACATCAATGGAAAATGTGTTTGCATCAGGTGATTTGGTTCGGAGAAAAATCAACTGTTGCATGGGCAGCAATGTCTCGGAAGAAACGCAGCAGAGAAAATATATGAGAAGTTAAAATAAAAAATGATGTAATTCTTTCCAAGGAATTACATCATTTTTATTATTATACCATATCATTCATTGAATAAAGTCCATTTGGTTTATCCTTAATAAACTTAGCAGCTTTAACTGCTCCTTCTGCAAAAACAGACCTAGAATAAGATGTGTGTTTTATTTCAAACGTATCATTTAGTCCAAAGAATTGTACAGTATGTTCTCCTACAATATTACCACCACGAATAGAAGTAATACCGATTTCGTCATCGTCTCTTTTCCTAGATAAATCATGTCTATTATACACATATTTCATTTTTCCACCGAACTGCATCATTTATGCTATTTGCAAGAAGAAGAGCAGTTCCACTTGGTGCATCTACTTTATTTCTATGATGTGTTTCTGTTATTTCTATATCAGAATTTGTAAATAATGGAGCAATCTCAGATACCAATCTACACATAAGATTTATATCAAAAGACATATTTGCAGATTTAAAGATTGGTAAGGTTTTAGCAGATTCTTCTAATATTTTTTCCTGCTCACTATTAAAGCCAGTAGTTGCAATAACAATTGGAATATGCTTTTCATTTGCATATTTTAATATTTCTAAAGTTAAATGAACATGAGAGAAATCTATAATAACATCAGGAGTTTCTTTTATATCCAAAATCTTGTCATATACAGGAACATCACATACACTTCCTGCAAATTGGTTAAAACCACATACAAAATTCAAATCAGGTTCTTTCTCTATGCAATCTATAACTTCCTTTCCCATTCTTCCGAAGTGCTCCACTAACTAATATATCCATATTTTTAATTCCTTTCATTTATGATTTATAAGAATTCAGAGAGTTTAGGTTTAACGATGTCATGCCAAGGCAGTTATATATTGTTTTTTAACTGTTCCGTTCTCCAAGGCGTTTAGTTTAACCGCTTGTTTGTGTGTAGATACGAATTGCTATTAGTCGCAATGAGAAATCTTGTCAGGTCGAACTCGCAGATTAAAAAAAATATATAGACTGCCTGTCGCGGACTTTTGGCGAAGTTCTCTCTGAATAGTTCAAAAAAGAAACAAGTAGTACTAGGCAATTTTGCTTCAAAATACCGGAGATGTACTGGTGTACGTTGAGGATTTTTGAAGCAAAATTAACGACGTAATACGAAGTTTATTTTTTGAACTTCTAGTGTTTAAAATGTCTCATACCAGTAAAAATCATACTAATTCCATACTCATTGCATTTATCAATAGACTCTTGATCACGAATAGATCCTCCTGGCTGAACAATTGCAGTGATTCCAGCCTCATGTGCAGCTTCAACACAATCTGAAAAAGGGAAGAATGCATCAGATGCAAGTACTGCTCCTTTTGTTACCTCATCTCCAATTAGTTCTTTTGAATGTTCTATACATTGTTTTAATGCCCAAATACGATTTACTTGGCCAGGGCCAATTCCTATTGTTTGTTTATTCTTTGCTAAAACAATACCATTAGATTTAGCAAATTTTACAACTTTAAGTCCAAACATCATATCTTCAAGTTCTTTATCAGTAGGTTTTCTATCAGTTACAACTTCATAATTATCTAGAAGTTTTGAATCTATTGTTTGAACTATGACACCACCATTAATTTTTTTAATGTCTAAAGAACCTTCAGGTTGTTTAACTGAGATTTCAGGTAATTCTAAAAGTCTTAAGTTTTTCTTTGTTTTTAATAATTCGAGAGCCTCTTTTTCAAAAGAAGGAGCAACAATAACCTCTAAGAAAATTTCTTTCATTTCTTCAGCCATTTTCTTTGTTATTTCTCTATTTACTGTAACAATTCCTCCAAATATAGAGGTCTTATCAGCGTTAAATGCTTTAGTCCATGCTTCATAAATATCAGAGCTAGATCCAACACCACAAGGGTTTCCGTGTTTGCAAGCAACAACAGTTGGCTCATCAAATTCTTTTAATAATTCTAAAGCGCCATTTGTATCATTAATATTATTAAATGAAAGCTCTTTTCCATTTAGCTGTTTAGCAGATACAAGAGAGCCTTTACATTTACCAATTTCTTTATAAAGACAAGCTTTTTGATGTGGATTTTCTCCATATCTCATTTCTTGAACTTTTTCATAAGTAAAAGTTAGAGCTTCAGGAAAACTTTCATCTTTTCTTTCAGATTTGATGAAAGACGCAATCATTGCATCATAATTTGCAGTATGTTCGAAAACTTTATTCATTAGATAGAATTTTGTATCAAGCGATACAGCTTTATTTTGCTTTAATTCATTTAAAACAATCTCATAATCATTTGGGTCAGTTATTACTGTTACATCTTGATAATTTTTAGCAGCACTTCTAAGCATTGTTGGACCACCAATGTCAATGTTTTCAACGCATTCTTCACGTGTAACGTTAGGTTTTAAAATTGTTTCTTTAAATGGATAAAGATTGACAACAACGAAATCTATTGTATCAATATCTAAATCTTGTAGTTGTTTCATATGTTCTTCTTTTGCTCTCATAGCAAGTATTCCTGCATGAACTTTTGGATGCAGGGTTTTAACCCTTCCATCTAAACATTCAGGGAAACCTGTAAGCTCAGAAATTTCAGTAGCCAAGATTCCTTCTTCTTTAAGTTTTTTATATGTACCACCTGTTGAAATAATCTCGGTGCCAAGTTTTTCTAATTCTTTTGCAAATGCCACGATACCTGTTTTGTCTGATACACTAATTAAAGCTTTCATATATACCTCCATATATTAAATTTTGTTTTTGCCTTTTCTCATATTTTCCAAACACATTATACTACAAGTTTTAGTGTAATACAAGATAAAAATAAGAATAAAATACCATGTATCTTACGGATACTTAAGTGCCTGTAATTATTACAATAAGTAGCAAAAATGAAATGAAAATATAAAGTAAATGTAATATAAGAGATAAATAAGCTGAAAGCCTAAGGGAACATAGGATAATTAATAAAGATAATCACTTTAAAAAGTTGAAATAAAGCTACAAAACATGCTATAATATGTTTACATGACATACATAATATTGTATAATAAAATTATATAAGTTTATTCAAAGAAAAGAGAGGAAATTAAAATGGAAAAGAATATTAGAAATAGTAAATTTAAATTTTTATTTAAAATATTTTTTATTTTTACTTTATTATTTGTAGTATTTTTAGCTATTCAAAAAGAGAGTCGGGATTTCTATAGTATTTGCAAATAGTGAAGAATCAGAAGAAAATACTGAGTCAGAATATTATTATTTATCAGACTTAGATCCAACCTATACAAAGGTTGGTTGGGGAAGTTTTATAAAAGATAAAGCTTCTGATGGCTCATTAATTTCTGTAAAAGTAGAGGGAGGATATTATTCTTTTGATAAAGGACTATGGGCTCATGCAACATCTGATATAAGATATAATTTAACAGGATATGATTATGATTATTTTACAGCATACATAGGTATGAATAAAACCGCTGCTAGTTCTAGCAATGGTGTTATATATAGAATTTATACATCTCAAGATGGAACTAACTGGGGTGATCCAATAGGTGGAGATATTATAAAAAAACCTGGAGAAAATGCGACACCTATTAGAATTGATATCAGACAAAATAAATATTTAAGATTAGTAGCAGATTCAAATGGTCCTAATGGAAATGACCATTCTGTTTATGCTGATACAAAATTAATAAAAGATGGATATAAAGAGCCTGGTGAGGAAGAAGTGCCTCTACTTTCAGAATTAGATGCAATATTAAAGAGTGCTAATATAAATGAAAATACAGATATAGCTACATATATTAAGCAACATCCAGATTATGAGCTAGCTCTATTACAAAGAACTTTTGTAAAAAGAGTTGGACCATATGCTCTAAGACGCTTTATAGCAGAAAATGAGGAAAATAAAAACATACTTAATTGGTTAATGTATAACAGTGAATTAGGAAAAGATGATAATGCAGAAAGAGACAAAGCAGAAAACTTACGTCTTTACTTACTTGGTGGAGCACCAGACGGAGGAAACTATTATAATTCATTAACTCAGCTTTCTAGACTTTATGATGAATATAGTAGCGATTTTGCAAATAATACAGTAATAAACAATGATTTATGCACAGAAGGTATGACTAGAGGCGATTTATATAAAAAAATGGCAATTACACTTTCTTTAACACATACACAAACAGTTGGTTTATGGATGCAATCAGGTGCAGCAGAAAACAAATCAGATGCGCTTAAACGTTATGCAATATATAAATATATGTATGAAAATGATAAGTTTGATTTAACAGCAATAGGAGAAACATGGAATATAGCAAAATGGTTTGAAACTCTAAATGTTGAAGAAATGCGTTTTATTATGAATAATCTAATAGATGACGAAGAGATTTTATGGTTAAATGCATATGTTCAAGATAACATAGATAAATATAGACAATACAAATATATAACACCTCACCCATATATAGCATATGTATGGCCAAATTACGGGGATAGCAGGTATTATGCTGAAGAAAATGTAGATTATTTTAATAAATTATTTGCAGTAAATAAGAAGGCTGATAATAAAGGTACAGAATTTACTCAAGACGAAGTTCAAAAGGTTGGTTTATGGGATACGACATTTACCATACCTGGGGGTAAAAATAATCAAACTTATACATTTAAAGTAACAAGAGGCACACCAGATTATAAATTGTATAAAGTATGGATGAACTTTAGAAATAAATTTGGTACTGGTTGTGTTTGTGGTGGTATATCAAAAAGTGGTTCAAATATTCGTGCAACTCATGGAATACCGGCAACTGTTATTGGTCAACCAGGACATGCAGCACTTCTATATTATACTCAAAACATGGATCCTAATAGTGTATACTATGGAAAAGGATATTGGAATATTGATAACGACGTAAGTGGTTGGACGTTATCAGAAAAAGGTGAAAGAATGTTACTTGGCTGGGGTAACAATAGAAGCTTTGCTACGGGATATACAGTAGTATACATGCAACTTGCACAAGAAGCATTAAATGATTACGAAAACTTTGAAAAAGCAGAAGAAGTTATTATGCTTGCAGATGTATATAGCGGAAACTTAGAAAATCAGGAAGAAGTATATGAAAGACAAGAACTAATATATAGAAAAGCATTAGAAAAACAACCTATAAATATTGACGCATGGTATAATTTAATACTTTTATATAATGCAAATAATAGTAAAACTGAAGACCAATTTTGTGATTTAGCAGAGGAATTAGCAGAAGCTCTAAAAGATTTCCCATTGCCAATGTATCAATTAACAAATTTAATAAAACCACATTTAACAAGTGTAGAAAATACCTATAAATTTACACTTTTACAAACAAATACTTTAAAAGAAGCAAGTACACTTCCTAATAGTGTCACAAGAGTTTGTCAACCAAGTTTAACAAGGCTTGAAGCAAACCATTTACTTGGAAAAGTAGATAAATCTATTGCAACATTTTCATTTGATGGGGCTAATGCAGGAAAGCTTGTATTTGCAAGTAAATTTGATGGAAACGGTTTCCGTTTTGAATATAGCTTAGATGGAAAACAAACATGGAAGACTGGAAACTCATTTACAGCTGAAGAAGAACATAAATGGCAGTTAACTGAAACAGAAATTGCATCTATAACATCTGCAAATGATATTTATATAAACATTGAAGGAGTTCCTCGTAATGATAACACTATATTCCAAATAGATATAACAGAACAAGCTCTTCCAGCTAACTTATTTGCAAATGATTTAGAGAATAGAGTTATTGGTGTTAATCTAAATACAGAATGGCGTTATACAGAAAAAGACCCATGGATTTCATATAGTACGGCTTCACCAGATTTAACAGGTACCAAAACAGTACAAATAAGACAGCCTGCAAGCCGGAACAAAACTTACAAGTTCTGTATCTCCTGTATATAATTTTACCCCTGATAATCAACCAGATACAAGAAAATATATACCAGTATCTCATTTATCTATTGCAGGAGTTTCAACACAAGCTACAAATAATGCTGGAGCTGCAACAAATGCAATTGATGCAAATTATAATACTAGATATCATTCAGCATGGAATGGTACAGATGAAGAACGTTACATTATTATTAAATTAGACAAACCAGTATATTTATCATCTGTGGAATTTGTACCAGCAGGTGGTGGAAACCGGTAAAATACTAGATGGTACTGTATATGGTAGTATGGATGGAGAAACATGGGCTCCATTATCTCAAAAACAAAATCTAAGATATTCAGGAACCAGTGATAATCTTAATGTAGCAGATATTAAAGACTTTGATATAGCAGAGCCCAAAGAAGTTCAATTTGTTAAGATAGTAGCAGACAATGCATCTCAAGGTAATGGAATGTCAAGAAACGGTAAATGGTTTGCTGCAAGAGCATTTAACTTATTCGAAGATATAACAAAAAATAAAAATATAGCACCTACTGCAGATATTGCATATAGTACTACAGAACCAACAAATGAAGCAGTAGTTGCAAGATTAATAAATCCAAGTAAAGAAATTACAATTACAAGTGAAGGTGGTGATACACATATATTTACAGAAAACGGTGAATTTACTTTTACTTTTGTAGATAGTGATGGAAATGCTGGATCAGCCACAGCAAGTGTGACTTGGATTGATAAGGATGGACCAACAGCTGATATAACATATAAACTAGACCCTGATAAAAAATTACTTATTTTATTAGACGAAATCAGTGAAGATTCATATTTATTAGATAGTGATAATAATAAAACAAATTACATTGAGGTAGATAGTAATAAAAAAGTAACGAGCATTTCATATTTAGATGATAATGGAAATGTATATAAAGTACTTGATATAGACGCAGATGGAAATATTACAAAAGTAACTTATAAAAATACAACTGACCAAGCAAATAGTGTTGACAGCTATGTAACTATATTACAAGATGGAGTAGTAGTAAGTGAGGAATATTTAGATAGCCATAAAGAAGTTATACCAGCATCTAGCTTGACAGATGCAGAAAAAGAAGCTTTAGAAGGTCTAAGACAAGCTACATCAAATCCATTAGAATATATTTTCCAAGAAAGTGGAGATTATGAATTTAAAATAATGGATAAAGCAAATAATATAGCGTATAAGAGTATAAAAGTTGATTATATTAATAATGATACTAAAATTTTAGCAAGTGATGTTACTTATAGCACTACAAACTTAACAAATCAAAGCGTTATAGGAACTATTAGACCATACATAATCAATACAGATGGAACTAAAAATGAAAGTATTGTTATGACAGATAAAGATGGAACACCTACAAATACATCTACATATACATTTGAAAAAAACAGTATGCATACATTTTATTATAAAGATGCATTAGATACTGAAAATTGGGAGATAAAACATCATATAGCTAGAGTAACTTGGATAGATAAGGATGCACCAACAGCAAAAATTAAATATAGTACAGAATCATCTACAAAAGAACCAGTAACAGCTACTTTAGTAAATGAAAGCGAAGAAATCATAATTACTAACAATGGTACTAACAGAGAATATATATTTACAGAAAATGGGGAATTTACATTTGAATTTGAAGATAAAGCAGGAAACAAAGGAACAGCAACAGCAAAAGTTACTTGGATTAACAAAAATCAAGGAGGATCAAGTGGAGGATCTTCTACATCAGTAAAAAAAGGTGATGTTAATTTTGATGGAAAGATAACACTTGAAGATTTAGCTAGAATAAAGATGCATTTGATAGATAAAGAGGTTTTAACAGGTAATAGCTTTAAAGCAGGTGATGTTAATTCTGATGGAAGAATTACACTTGAAGATTCAGCTAGAGTAAAAATGCATTTAATAGGTTTATTAGAAATAAAATAATAAAAATTATTAAAGAGAGGTTTCATTAAGGAATGAAATCTCTCTTTTGTATATCAAATATCACACATTACAGAGCCACCAGTTTCTAATTTTATTCCCTTTTTTGGAGTTTGTTCCTTTATAGTGGTTATAGTTTTATCAATACCTTCTTCTGTATCAGTATTTAATTTTATATTAAGTCCTAGCTCTTCTAATACATTTTTAGCTTCTTTTATGGTCATTCCGTGTAATATTTGGAACAGTAACATATTCTTTGCTTTCTTCTTCTTTTTTAATCTCCATATATGGTAAAACTTCACTTAAAATTTTTCCGAGCTGTAGGGGAAGCAACAGCACCTCCTTGGTGTCCACCTTCTCCTGTTGGGTTATACAAAACAACAAGTATTACAAGTTCAGGTTTATCGGTAGGAGAGATTCCCATAAATGAAGTAATATATTTATTTGTATTTACTCCGATCTTCTGATGTACCTGTTTTCCCGCCTATTGTATAACCTTCTACCTTTGCACCTTTTCCAGTACCTTCTGCTACAACTGAGTGCATCATATCACGAACTTTACTTGCAGTTTCCTCTGTTATAACAGTGGCTTTAATATTGGTTTCTATATCTTTTCGCTCTCCAGTTTCTGAGTCAATAGTCGCTTTTACAAATCTTGGAGTAACTAATTTTCCACCATTTGCAATACTAGATACTGCAGTAACTAGTTGTATTGGAGTTATCTCAAATCTTTGACCAAAAGATATAGTTGCAAGTTCAACAGGACCAACTTTATCTTCTGCAAAAAATATGCTTCCAGCTTCTCCGAGGCAAATCAATTCCGGTTCTATCTAAAAGACCAAATCTTCTTAAATAATCATAATATGTTTTCACGCCTATTTTTTGCCCAAGTCCAATAAATACAGGGTTACAGGAATTCATAAGTGCATTCCTTAAAGATTGTGAGCCATGCGGTCTATAATATCTCCAACATTTTATGGTCGTTCCAGCAATATCTATTCTACCTGTGCAGCAAAATTCTCCTGCTCTATCTATATCTGTTACTATTCCTTCTTGAAGAGCAGCAGACGTTGTTATAAGTTTAAAAGTAGATCCTGGCTCATATGTATCTGCAATTGCTTTATTTCTCCACATTTTTTGCAGATTATTGTTTCTTTCAGTGGCAGATAGAGTGATCCAAGAATTTAAAAGAGATTCATTATTTATTGTAAAAGGATTATTTAAATCATATTCTGGATATGTTACCATTGAAAGGATATCACCATTATTTGGGTCCATTATTATGCAAGCTCCGGCCGTTCTTCACATTTATTATCAATGCAAGCTTCTTCTAAGTATTTAGTTACAATGGACTGAATATTTGCATCAATACTGAGTATCACACTATCTCCATCTACAGCAGGAACGTATCCTTCTTCACCGATTACCAATTATACTTCCGACTAGCATCAGATTTACGTACTATTTTACCCTTTTCGCCACTTAAAATATCATCGTATTTTGCTTCTATCCCGTCAAGCCCTTGATTGTCTGACCCTGTGAATCCGAATTATATGAGAGGCAAGAGTAGCATATGGATAATATCTCTTTGTGTCCTCATCAATATTTATACCATTTACAATCTGATTTTCTTTCATCCAAAGTCTTAGTTTGTTAGTCTTTTCTTTATCTACTTTTTTTGCTATTGTTTCAATGGATGTTTTCTTGTTTACTCTTTTTAAAATTGTTTCATAATCTAATTCAAAAATACTAGACAAAGCATGAGCCACTTTTTCTTTGTTTTCTCCTGAAATGTTTGTGGGGTTTACAGTTACAGTTTCAACGCTTGCACTTACCGCTAGAGCTTCTCCGTTTCTATCATAAATTGTACCACGGTTTGGATTTATCGTTCTGTCTAGTGTTTGCTGAACATATGCCATAGTTTGGAGTTCGTCACCTTGAACAAATTGTATAAAACCGAATTTTTATGATAAGAAGTAGAAATAAAATAACAATAACAATTAGCATATTCTTCATTCTTTTTTTTCTAGTAATTCCTGACAATGTGACCACCTAAACCTTTCTGTAGATTATATTATTTACAGATTAGCTTTATGATGATTTTGGGGACAGATTTAAAAATTACAATAAAATCATTTTACAAAGAAATTTCTTAAAATACTGTACAAAAGAAAAATTTAATTATATAATATTGATTGAAAAATTATAAATAATATATAAAATTAAGCATAGATATAAAGTGGGAGGCTATATATGGAACTAAAAAAAATCTTACAAGGAATAGATGGCATAAAGGCTAAAGGAGATTTGGATTTAGACATAAAAGACCTTACAAATGATTCTAGAAAAGTAAAAGAAGGCTCAATGTTTATTGCAATTAAGGGGTTTGAGACAGACGGACATAAATTTATAAAAGATGTAATTAAAGAAAGTCCAAGTGCTATTATGGTACAAGAAGGAGCAGATATTAAAGAACTAAAAAATGTACCTGATGAAATTACAATAATTGCAGTTCCTGATACAAGAAAAGCCTTGGCAATTGCAAGTTCCAATTTTTATGACAATCCATCTTCTAAACTTAAGCTGATTGGTGTCACAGGAACAAAAGGAAAGACAACAACTACATATATGATAAAAGAAATGTTAGAAAAGCAAGGTAAGAAAGTACGGACTTATTCGGAACAATTGCTGTATATATAAATGGTAAAAAATATGAAGATTCTTCAAGAACCACACCAGAAAGTATAGAGCTTCAGGAAATTTTATCAAAAATGGTGGAAGAAAAAGTAGAATATGTAGTTATGGAAGTATCTTCACAGAGCTTAAAGCTAGATAGAGTATATGGATTAAATTTTGATATTCGGTATATTTACAAACTTTTCAGAAGACCATATTAGTGAAAAAGAACACCCAGATATGGAAGATTATTTTAATTCAAAATTAAAATTATTTGATATGTGCAAAATGGGATTTACAAATGTAGATGATATACATGGATGCAAAGTGCTAAAAAAAGCTACCTGTGAAATGAAAACATATGGAATAGATAACAGTGCAAATTTACTTGCAAAAGACATAACAATAACAAATACTTATGCAGATTTTAAAGTAAAACTTGGAGAAAGAAATGAAAGAGTAAAGGTTCGGAATACCAGGTAGATTTAGTGTATATAATGCACTTGCTGCAATAAGTGTACGGACTTAAATTTGGAGCCGATACAGAAATCATAAAAACTGCTCTTGAAGAAGTTAGAGTGCCACGGAAGGTCAGAGCTTGTAGATAATAAGAAAGACTTAAATATAATGATAGATTATGCACATTCTCCTGAGAGTTTAGAAAATATATTATCAGCAGTAAAAGAATATACACCTCGGAAAAGTAATTTCTGTATTTGGTTGTGGAGGAGATAGAGACACTGGAAAACGTCCTATAATGGGAGAAATATCAGGAAGAATTGCAGATTATACAATTATAACATCAGATAACCCAAGAACAGAAGAACCAGAAAAAATTGTAAATCAAATAGAAAAAGGAATAAAAAAAACAAACGGAAAATATGAATGTATAGTAGACAGACGTGAAGCAATTAAAAAAGCAATAGAAATGGCAAGTAAAAGAGATTTGATAGTTCTTGCAGGTAAAGGAC
Source organism: uncultured Clostridium sp. (assembly GCA_948469655.1). Taxonomy (GTDB): domain Bacteria; phylum Bacillota; class Clostridia; order TANB77; family CAG-508; genus JAAWPK01. The sequence continues at coordinate 6,103 of CAOKMF010000004.1, read as the reverse complement.
ATGAGCCATATCAGGAAATCGACCACAAGACATATCCTTTTGATGAAAGATTAATCGTAAGAGAAATAATTGAGGAAATGGGGAAATAACAGATGAACCTGCAGATTAAGATCGTTTTAATAAGCTTTATAGTATCTATAATGACTGCATTCGTTGTGCTTCCAATATTAAAAAGACTTAAAGTTGGGCAAATTGAAAGAGAGTATGGACCACGTAGTCATTTAGTAAAGCAAGGTACTCCTACAATGGGAGGTATAATAATTGCATTAACTTTATGTATTATGGTACTAATTCTTTATAGTTCAAATAAAGAATTGCTTCCACTTTGTCTAATTATTATTGGATTTGGTATAGTTGGTTTTGTAGATGATTTTAAGAAGCTAATTTTAAAAGACACAGAGGGGTTAAAACCAACATATAAAATACTTCGGACTTCTTATAATTTCTGTTATTTATGCATTATATCTAATAAAGTCTAATATAGGTACAGGAACTATAATTCCTATATTAAAATTAGAAATTACTTTACCGGTTTTAATATATATACCATTTGCAATTTTAGTTCAGCTTGCTGGAACTAATGCAGTAAATTTGACTGATGGAATAGATGGACTTCGGGGCTTCTATATCAATGATAATAATTGCATGTCTTTCAGTTATAGCTATTAAATATGAAGTTTATGAAATGGTAGTTTTAGGAGCAGTTCTTTGCGGAGCATGTCTTGGATTTTTGATATTTAATTTGCACCCTGCAAAAATATTTATGGGAGATACAGGCTCACTTTTACTTCGGTGGAGCAATTGTTGTTATGGCACTTTATTTGAAGATGCCACTAATACTTATAGTTACTGCAATTATTCCATTACTTGAAACAGTGTCTGTTATACTACAGGTTCTTTATTTTAAAAAGACAGGAAATAGAATATTTAAAATGACACCACTTCACCACCACTACGAGCTTTCAGGATGGAAAGAGGGAAAAATTGTGTCAGTATTTAGTGTAATAACATTATTATTTTGTGTTATTGCAATATTTATTGTGTAAGAGAAATGGTAAATTTTTCTAAAACTACTGGTTTAGACAAAAACAAATCATAAATGGGAGGGAAAAGGTGACTACACGTAAGAGCCAAAAACAAAAAGAAAAACCGTTTGATTTTATACTATTTATAACAGTTATTATAATGCTTGCACTTGGAATCGTAATGGTATTATCAGCAAGCTCTCCATCATCAATTGCAGAAGGAGACAATGGCTATTCATATCTAAAAACTCAAGGATTGGCTGCAATAGGTGGTTTAATTCTTATGTACATAATTTCTAAATATGATTATAAAAAATATAAGAAATTTGATAAACTTGCATTTTGGTTTACAATTTTATTTCTTTTATCTGTACGTATTCCAGGGCTTGGACATGAGGCGGGACGGAGCACATCGTTGGATATGGATAATACCAAATCGTACTACTTTTCAACCATCTGAATTTGCTAAAATTGCACTAGTTATATTTTTTGCTTCTTATTTAACAGATAATAGAGATAAGCTTCGGAGAAAAAAAAGAAGGTTTTTGGATACCGATTTTAAAATATTTAGCACCAGTTATTTTAATATTAGTTCTTGTACAAAATCACTTAAGTGCATCTGTTTTAATAATACTTGTTATATCTATTATGATGATAATGGCAGGATGCAAAATTCGTTACTTTTTATTATATGGAAGTCTTGCAGGAGTAGCAGGACTAGGAGGTATGTATGCCTTAGCAAAATATGCTAATATGGGAAGTTTTAGGCTTGATAGATTAGTTTCGTTCTTGGACCCTTGGGCAGACGCTAAAGGTGCTGGATGGCAAGTCATACAAGGTCTTTATGCAATAGGCTCTCGGGCGGACTTTTTGGAGCACGGACTTGGGAATAGTACACAAAAATATCTATATATACCTGAACCGCAAAATGATTTCATATTTACAATTATTGCGGAAGAATTAGGATTTGTCCGGATGTACAGTTATTATATTACTTTTCATCATATTTGTATGGAGAGGAATTGTAATTGCTATGAAGGCACCAGATATGTTTGGAAGTTTAGTTGCAGTTCGGAATAACTAGCATAATAGGTCTTCAAGCCATGATAAATATAGGGGTTGTTACATCTTCAATACCAAATACTGGTATGCAGCTTCCATTTTTTAGTTATGGAGGTACGTCACTTTTGATTTTGCTCTGCGCAGTACGGAGTACTCTTAAATATTTCAAGGCAGACTAAACAAATTTAGAAAGGATAAGTTTTAAAATGAGAGCTATTATTGCTTGTGCAGGAACTGGAGGACATATTAACCCAGGTATTGCAATTGCAAATAAAATAAGAGAAGAAGAAAAAGATTCTGAAATTTTATTTATTGGAACAGATAGAGGGCTAGAAAAAGATTTAGTACTAAGAGCAGGCTATGAACTTAGAACTATAGATGCATATGGACTAAGTGCAAAAATCAGCATAGATAATTTGAAAAAAGTCATAAAAACAATTAAAGGCATGTCTCAGGCAAAAAAAATTATAAAAGATTTTAAGCCAGATGTTGTAATTGGAACTCGGCCGGTTATATATGTGGAGCAGTTATAACATCAGCAAACAAATTAAAAATTCCAACCATGCTTCATGAAAGCAACGCATTTCCAGGGAAGGCTGTAAAAATGCTTGCAAAGAGAACTGATACTATAATGGTTAGTTTTAAAGAGGCTATTGATAGGATACCAAAGGCTAAAAAGGTAGTTTTAACAGGAACACCAACAAGAAAACTTAAAAGAAGTTTAAGTTTATCTGAAAAGATAACATTAAAAGAAAGATATAAATTAAATCCTGCAAAACCAGTAGTTTTAGTTTTTGGAGGAAGCCAAGGAGCAAAAGCTTTAAATGAAACCATAGTTAGTCTTGCAAAAGCAAAAATTAATAAAGCTTATCAAGTCTTGTTAGTTTCAGGGCAAAAGCAATATGATTTTGTTAAAGAAGAGCTAAAGAAAATTAATTTAAATATAGATAATTTGGATGGAATAAAAGTAGTTCCGTATATATATGAACTTCAAGAGGTAATTGATGCATCAGAAATTGTAATTTCAAGAGCAGGTGCAATTACTGTAACAGAAATTGCAAATCTTGGAAAACCTTCTATACTTGTTCCACTTCCAAATGTATCTCATAATCACCAGCAATATAATGCAGAGGTTTTAGAAAATGTAGGAGCTGCAAAAATTATTAAAAATGAAGAGCTAAATGTACTTACTTTGCATGAAAAAATCATGGAAATGCTAAGTAAGGATACATTAGAAGAAATGAGCATGGCAGCTAAAAGTGTGGCTATACAAGATGTGGAAGATAAAATTTATGAAGAAATAAAAATTTTATTAAAAAGGTAAATCATAAAATGTGTAAAGAATTAAAAACAAAAGACGAGTATAAAAACTTAAAAAAGGTTTCACTATATTTTTTGTCTTTTTTACTCCCGCTATTTGTAATTCTTCGGAATATATATTTATCTAAAGGTATATCCATTTGGAGGAAATACCTTTATTCCTATTGATGTAAGTGACCAATATATAACTTTTTTTAATTTTTTTAGAGATATATTTTTAGGTGGAAATAGTATTTTTTATTCTCTTGCTAAGGCTACACGGTGGAGAAATGTATGGACTTTTTGCATATTACCTAGCAAGCCCATATAATCTTATTTTAATATTTTTTAGTAAAGAAAATATGCCAGTAGCATTTAATCTTATTTTAATGCTTAAAATTGCAAGTTCTAGCCTTACAATGTTTTACTACTTAAATAGGAAAAAAGAGGCAAAATGGACAAACCTAATTTTTTCTACATGTTATGCCTTGTCTACATATATTATGATTTATGGATTTAATGTTATGTGGTTAGATGCCGTTATTCTTCTTCCAGTAATGATAGCAGGGCTTGATGATTTAATAAAATATAAAAAAGCAAAACTTTATCGGAATTACTCTTAGCGTAATTTTAATTACTAATTATTACATAGGGTTTATGGTATGTATATTTTCCTGCATATACTTTATATATAAGCTTTTGGTAGAAGGTATAAAACCTTTTAAAGAAATACGGAAGTAGAGTTAGACTATTTATAATATTTTCTGTTATAGCAGCATTAATTGCTAGTATAATACTTCTTCCTGCATATATAGGAATACAAAAAGGAAGAATAAATGATAGATTTTCAGAAGTTGGATTTGATACAAACTTTAAATTAGAAGAATTACCACATAAGTTTCTACCACTTTCGTTCCAAATGAGAGATATTGGGAATACTGGGCTTCCGCCATTATTTTGTGGAAGTATTATAAATATTTTAGTTATTTTGTTCTTTATTAACAAAAAAATTAAGATAAAAGAAAAAATTTTGACGCTTACCGTTTTTGCTATATTTTTTATAAGTTTTTATATACAAAAAATCAATCTTCTTTGGACGCTTCGGAAATCTTCCAGCATTTTGGCTATATAGATATGCATTTTGTTTTACATTTATGTATATAATAATTGCAAATAGAAGCTTTGAAAGTATAGAGTTTCGCGCTAAATTTTGGAAAGTTTTATTTGCATTAGTTTTTGTTTTAACAATTGCAGAGATTTCTATAAATGATGCAGAAATCATGAGAAAAATTAGAATTCAGATGAGCGAGATTAAGTTTGAAGATTATTCTTCAAGCATTAATTTCTCGGAAAATAAGAACGAAGAATTAAAAAATCTAGACAATTCGCTTTATAGAGTAGAAGATAGAGAAAGATTTAATTCAAATGATGGTTTAAGTTTTGGAGCGAATACTATGAGTTTTTGTGGTTCAACCTATTCAAGAAATTTACATGCGTTTTTATATAACCTAGGGTATTCTAGTCAGCACGTGACTATTGCTTCTGATTTTGGAAATACTATTTGTTCTGATATGCTTTTTGGAGTTAAGTATATATTAAATGCAAAAGTAAATGATGAATATAAAGACTATGAAAAAAGATATCTTGATGATAGTACAATGATGCTTCAAAATCCATACGCATTAAGTTTGGGATTTGAAGCGAAAAATGTTAATATAGATGAAACAAGTAGCACTAATCCATTTGAAAATTTTAATAATATAGTAGATACATTTAGTGGAATAGAAGAAAAAATATATACTAAACATATAGAGAAAATTTCGCAAAGCTTAAACAATTTAAGCTTAGAAGAAAAGATAATTTTTAGAAAATTAAATCAAAGAAAAGAAGCTTATCTTGAATATGAATTTGAGGCTGAAAGGTCAGAAAATGCATATTTATATATCTTGCGGTGGAAATTTTGAAAATGTAAAAATATATGTAAATGGTAATTTGTTAGAATATAAACCTACATGTAATTATAATAAAATGATACCACTTGGGAATGTGATAAAAGGAGAAAAAGTAAATGTAATTATAGAACCTGTATCAGATAGATTTGCAGTTACATCTGTTTATTTATACTATGAAAATGAAGATGCTTTGAAAAAACATTATGAAATACTTAGCAAAAATGAGGTAAAGCTAAAAGAGATATCAGGTAGAAAATTTGAGGGTACGTTTAATACAGAAAATGATAGGACTTATATGGTTTTTTCTATTCCATATGATGAAGGGTTTACTATAAGTGTTGATGGGGAAAAAGTAGATATTATAAATGTATCAGATGGATTTATGGGAGTAGAAATTTTAGGAAGCGGAGAACATATAATTAAATTAAGCTTTATTCCTGAAGGATTTGTGGTAGGAGCTATAATTAGCATATTTGGAATTTTTATGTTTGTCATTTGGGAGAAAATAACCACAAGAAATTTACTTGACGAATAGAAATATATGCTATAAAATAGCAAGAAGAAATGGAGGTAATCTTTAAGTGGCTGACAAATTAATTATTGTGGAATCACCAGCAAAAGCAAATACAATAAAGAAATTTTTGGGAGGAAATGTCAAGGTTGTAGCATCAATGGGACATATAAGAGATCTTCCTAAATCAAAGCTTGGTGTAAATATTGAAAATGATTTTGAACCTGAATATATAAATATTAGAGGAAAAGGAG
>CAOKMF010000003.1 GCA_948469655.1 uncultured Clostridium sp. | reverse complement strand
TACTAGTATTATTATCATTACTAATAACGCGATTAGCGTTACTCCGCTTTCGCTTCTTTGTTTTGGTTTGACTTTGTTCATTTTGGTTTGACTTTTCCTTTCTTTAGTTTAATTTAATTTATTTCTTTATTAATATTAGTCATTTAAGGAGTATTCTCTCCTTATGTTTGGAAGCATAAACAATAGAGTCAAAACCAAACAAAACCAAATTGCTTATACTTCCAAACATAAGGAGATTCTTTAACATAATATATTGTGTATTCTTAATTATAATTATACATACTATATTATGTATTGTCAATTAAAGATTTTGATTTTCCTAAAATGTAATATTTCTGTAATATTTGTTGCATGAAAAAATCACTTCAGTTTTTCTGAAATGATTTTTTACTTTTTTCTATTTTCCTATTTTTTCTTCTATTAATTTTGCAAGTTCTTTCGCCTTTTTTGTAATATATTCTTTATCTTCTCCTTCTATCATAACTCTTACTAAGCTTTCTGTTCCAGAGGCCCTAATTAATACTCTTCCATTTCCTTCAAATTCTTCTTCTAGTTTTTTTATTGCATCCGAAATTTCTTTGTCTTCATTATATGTATATTTTTTTTCATTCAAAACTTTTGCATTAACTAGTGCCTGAGGATATATCTTTATACTTTCTTTTAACTTTGATAAAGTAGTTTTGTTTTTTAACAGAATTAGAATAAGAAGTATTGAAGTTAGTATTCCATCTCCTGTTGGGTTATAATCTAGAAGTATAATATGTCCTGATTGTTCTCCTCCTAAGTTATATCCCATTTTTAACATCTCTTCTAAAACATATCTATCTCCTACTTTTGTTTGTTCTAGCTTTAGTCCATTTTCTTTTGCAAATTTATTTAATCCTAAGTTGCTCATAACAGTTGCTACAACCGTATCTTTTCTTAGACTTCCTTTTTCCTTTAGATATTTTGAAAATATTGCAAGGATAATATCTCCATCTATAAGCTCTCCTTTTTCTGACACAGCTAAGCACCTATCTCCATCTCCATCATAGCTTATTCCGAGGCTTAATTTATTATCTTTAACATATTCTGATATTCTTTCCATATGTGTTGAACCGCAGTTTTTGTTTATATTTATCCCGTCTGGATTATTCTCTATGATTTTATAGTTTATTCCGAAGCTCTTTGAATACTCTTTCTGCTATTTTATATGTTGCTCCATTTGCAGTATCTATTCCGAACTACAAAGTCTGATTTTAAATTTTTAGTTATTTCTTCTTTAAAATTCTCTATAAAGAACTGTAAGTATTTATATATAAGCTCTTCTCTGCATTCGTCTTTTCCTATTTTATCTCCACATGGTCTAATTTCGTCTAATTTCCCTGATTCCATTATTTCTTCTATTTCTTCTTCTATGCTGTCATCTATTTTCATTCCATTACTTCCAAAGAATTTTATTCCATTATATTCATATGAATTGTGCGATGCAGAAATTACAATGCTTGCATCTGCTTTTAGTTCTCTTGTAAGAAATGCTACTGCAGGAGTTGGAATGGCTCCTAGATGGATTACATTTGCTCCATAGCTTAAAAGTCCTGCTGTAATACTGCTTTCTATCAAATTTCCTGATAATCTTGTGTCTTTTCCAATTAGTATAAGTGGTGCACATTTAGAGTATTTGCTAAATACATAAGCACCAGCTTTAGCTACTTTGTATACAAGTTCTGGAGTAAGTTCGCTATTTGCGATTCTTCTTATTCCGTCTGTTCCAAAATATTTTCTCATCGTTTTTTCTCCTTGTCATATTTTATTCATATGTTTTTGTTTTATTCTTTTTTGTAACAAATGGGGACAGGTTTGATATTAAACCTGTCCCCATTTGTTTTTAGCTTATCCTACTATCCCATCACTTTCTCCATCAAATGGAATAAATTTGCTGACAGTACTTTCTCCGATATCGTCTACTTTAAATGTTTTAAATGATGTTGCTATCTTTTCATCTATCATTCCTTCAACTCTGTCTTGTTCTATAGCCTCTACTAATGCAAGTTCACTAACTAAAATTTGTTTTGCATTTACAAGCATTTTCTTTTCTCCAGTAGATAGTCCCTTTTCCTTCTGCTTATAGCTTAAGTTTCTAACAACATCTGCTACTTCATAGATATCGCCTGTTTTCATTTTGTCCATATTTTCTCTATATCTCTTGTTCCAATTTAAATCTGTTTGTGTCTCATCTTCACCTAAGATGTCAAATACTTTGTTTGCCTGAGTTTTATCTATTATACCTCTTATTCCAACTTTGTCTGCTTGAGTAGTTGGTATCATTACTTTAACTTCGCCTGGCATTTTAATTATATAATATGCCTGTTTTTGTCCTAAAATATCTTTTTCTTCAATGGCGTCAATTGTTCCTGCACCATGCATTGGATATACTATGTAGTCACCAACATTGAACATAAACACACTTCCTCTCAAAAAATTGCCAGATTTTTCCGACATATTTATTATACTATAAATTTTGGTAAAAGTCAAAGGTATTATGTAAAAAATTTTAGGGCAATTTGAAGTATACTTCAAATTGCCCTATTTTATTTTATAAAATTAAACTGTATATTTTTTATACTTTTTGTATGATATTGTTCCAACTACTGCAATGACTACAATCGCACTTATTATTATATAGCTTACACCTGTTTGAGGTAATTTCCCTTTAATAGTAGTATCGTCTTTCTTTGGTTCTTCTTTCGCTTGGTTGTTCTTTACGGGTTCTTCTTCTTTATCCCAAGTAAAATCTTCACTTCCATAGAAGAATAGTGAAAAAGAATTTGTTTGACTCGTTAGTTTTGTTGCTCTTGCTAATGTTATCCCTTCAGTTTCTACATATTTTCCATCTTCACCTTCTACTACTGCATATAAGAAATAATAGCTACCATCTTGAACCTTATTTGCTGCAAATAAAGGATCCCTTTCTTCTATTAAAACTCCTCCTGCTGCTCCTGTAGAATTTGAATTCAATGTTTTGTCATATAATCCATCTGTCTTTTTTGCATATTTTAATAAGTCTTCAAATGCAGTTTCTTTTTTGTTTTGTATATCTTTTAATATTGCTTGGTCATCTATTTTCCCAACTTTTATATGTACTTTTCTAATTGTATTTTTATCCCAAGGTGTATTAAATAATATTTGCGTCCTAGAATTTGCACTATCTGTTAATTTAGAAATCATTGTTGCATAGAATACATCTGTATATTTCTTTTGAGTTGGTTTTTCTATTTCTGTTTTAGGTAATACTAATTCATTTACAGCTGTACTGTCTTCATTTAAATAACTTTCATATACATATATGTATTGTTTTTTTCCTAATTCTAGGTACTTTGATATATCTTTACTATAAAAAACTTTTTTATCTTTGTCATAACTTAACTGTTCTAAGCTTGTAGAGAATTCTGGTATACTTGTTCCATCTCCTATTGCATAATAATATGTATGCCCTTCTATTGGTGTAACTCCTGATATCTTTAGCTTATAGTTTCTTACATCTTGTCCTTGTTCCAAGCTTATTACTTTTTTAGAAAAGTCTGTTTTTGATGGTGCTTCTGTTTCACCACTTGTAGCTGTTATCGTACTTGTATAAATCTGATATCTATAATATGTATTTGTTCCATTAGTTGCTTTTGCCCATAATACGAAATATACATCTCCTGTTTTTCCTGTAAAGTCTAATTCTGCATTGTCTATTTCTTTTGTGGCATCTACTGTTTGCCAGTCTTCATCAACAGGATCATCAATTAATGTTTTTCTTTCTGCTTCTGACGTTTTTGCTATTATCTCATCATATTCTGCTTTTGTTAAATCTATTTTTTGATATGATACTGTGTACCCTGTTAATGTAGAAACCGTCTTAACTGTACCTGTCGCTTTGGTTCCTTTTAATGTAAAGCTTGACATTGTGATGTTTCCATGCGTGTCAACTTCTACTGTGTATGCACTTGTGCTTAATGCTATAAATATTATCATAAAGCAAAGTACAATTCCTGTTAGTATTTTCTTTTTCATCTGTTCCTCCTTAAATTTTTATATATATTTATATGTGTAAAGATATATTAACTTTTTTAACTAAATGATACATTTAAGTCTATTGGCACAATTTGTATCCATGTGTTTCCATCATTTACTTTTATTTCGTTTCCATTTAAGTCTTGATATACAGTTTTTCCTGCTCTTGAAGTTTTTTTACATTTTATTTTTACTGCTTCACCATTACTTATATAGTATCCATCTAGACTTCCTATGTTTTCTATTGCTTGTCTTCCATATCCATTTTCTTCTGATGTTGTATAGTTTTTAGCAAATGTTATTATTATATTTTTTGTGGTTATGGCTTCTCCTGTTATGAAATCTTTTTGAAGTGTATTGCCTACATATCTTTGATAAAGTTTTGTTTCTGCATCATATACAAATTTTACTTTTGATGTAGAATATGGAACATTTACTGTTGTTGCAACTGCTCCATTTTCTAGTTTTACTTCTTCTGTAGCATAGTTTAGTACGTTTCTTTCTGTTGTTGTTGTTTTGTATCCTCTTGAAACTGCATATTTCCATATTTCTTCTACATTTGCCATTGCATTATGTGGTGCTGTTTTTTTGTTTGTTCTCCAAAATACTTTTCCTGGGTCATCTATTCCATTAACATTATTTATTCTTAGGCTTTGAACTTCTGATAATGCCTTTGGACTTCCACCAAAGTGTACGAATATACTGTCATTTTCTAATGCATAATCTATGAAGTATGGTCTTGCTGATCTTGTAGGTCCTATTGTTTCTACTTTTGGGTCTTTATATATTGCAAGGAATCTTGTAAGTCCCCCTTCTACTGTTGCTTCATAGACTATCATTGCTTCATTTAAACTTGCTTGTGGAATTGCTGAGCCCACATTATCTATTACTACTGCTAGTGTTCTTTTATTTCCTGCATATTTTGTCTCAGGAACTTTTTGTTTTTTTCCATCTATTACTACTGTAAGCACATCATCTTCGTTTTCCGCTCCGCTTCCTGTCTCTTTCATCTCATTACTCATAAATAGTTTTGTTCCAAGTAGCGCTCCAAGTGCAATTATGACTACGATTAAAATGAAAATTAGTATTTTACCTTTCATTTTTTATTACTCCTTTACATTTTGCTATCTCTTTCTATGTTTAGTTTTGCAAGTACTAATTCTTCTTTTTCTCTCATTTGTTTCTTTTCTTCATCTTGCATATGGTCATATCCCATTAGATGGTAAAATCCATGTACTAACATATATGCAAATTCTCTGACATCACTGTGATTATATTCTTTTGCTTGCTCTTTAACTTTTGGAATACATATAATTATATCTCCTAAAACTTCTTCATTTTCTTTTGCTTTATCTATTTCGTCTTTTTCAAACATTGGAAATGATAATACATCAGTTACATTATCTATTTTTCGATATTTAGAGTTTATTTCTTTTATATACTCTTCATTTGAAAGTATTACACTTATATAAATAGAACTGTCATATAGATTTTCTTCTTTAAAACATACTTCGTATACCTTGTCTATTATTTCTTCATATTGTTTATCTTCTTCTATGCCTTCATAAAAGACCTCTGCTAATTTTCTCATACAGTCACAGCTTTCTTTATGTATTTTATTCCGAACCGTTTTGCATTTGTTTTTAAGTATTTTTAGACTTCCATATTCTTTAAGCTTGTCCTTATAAAATCTAATTATGTCTTTATTTGTACTTTCTAATTTTCTTAGTTCATCTTTTATAAATAATACTTCTTTTTGCATCTGTCCTTCTACTGTTCCTTTGTCTATTTTTTTGTATTCTTCCCAGAATTTTTTATATTCTTCTCTATCTTCAGGATTTTCCCAATAAATCTTAGTTGATAAAAGTTTTATATTATATTCTTCAATTAGATTTATAAGTAGCTCATATGCTTTTTCTTTTTTATTTTCTATTTTGCAATCTATAATTAATTCCCTTGCATCTTTTAATAATTTTTCATAGCATTGCTCTGCAACAACTAGCGGAAGGCTGTGTGTGAATAATTTCCTGCTTACACCAAGTAAATATATATTCTTTTCTATTATATCTCTTGTGTCTAATTTTCCTGCTAAGAAGCCTTCTATTTTTTCTAGGTCTTCTTGTATATCTAAATAGTTTTCTTTTCCTTCTATTTGCATTCTAATTGGTAAGATATTTGATATATAATCTTCTAATGTTTCAAAGATGTCATTATATATTTTTTCTTTTTCAAGAATTTCTTCTCCTACTTTATCTGCAAGTTGTACAGAATAGTTTTTTAATATTCCTTTATAAATTATATTCATTTTTGATACATAGAAATTATTGTATTTTGTGAGTTGTTTTGTTTTGTTTTCATTTCTAAGTGTCATGTGATCTAAATCCAATAAATATTTTTGTTTTCTAAATTTGTATTCTAGATACTGTGTATCTTTAAGATGTATTACTGCATAATATCTTGAAAGTGCATCTTCTTCAAATGGAGTTGCTGTTTTATTTCTAACTTTTTGATATATTGAATCCATTACATATTTATCAATAGATTCTAGATATAGTATAAATGCATCTTCATATTTTTTTTGCAAAATTTCTTCTTTTTCTTGGTCTTCATTATTTTCCGAAAGCTCATAATTCTTAAGTACAGCATTTCTTTTTAGCGTAATTAGCATTCCATTAATTCCTATCTTTGTAGGTATTAATAGTTTACTAATTGTTGTTTGTATCTTTGAAAAAAATGCCTTATCTGTTTTTGCGATTCTAAGTCCTCTTTCTTCCATCGTGTACCTCCTAAATATTATATTTTTTCTTCAGTTCCAATACTCTCTAGTACTTCGTATATCACTTCTACTTCTATAAATACATTATTTTCGTTTGTATTTATTTGTATATCTTTTATATTATCTTTATTTTCTATCTCTTCGGATAGTTCATTTTTAAGCTTTTCTGTTAGAATTTCTTTTGCTTCTTCCCTTGAGTATATCTTATTTCCTTCTTCCAATTCGTAATATGTAGAAATCCCTAAGGTTATTGGCAGATAAAAATCTGAAAATAGTTTTAATTTTTTATCTTCATTTATTGTATCATATTTTTGAAATTTTGGAAGCTTTTTATTCAAATTTATTTCAAAATTATTTATTTTTATACAATATTTTTTTTGACTTTTCCCAGTTTGCTTTACGGATACTTGCTTCAGGTCCATTTTTTCTTTTTTGCTATACCAAACTTTTCCGCAAAATTTCTCCGGCTTGCATGAACATATCTTGTTCCTGTATATTTTCCTTCCATAAATCCGCCAATAAGTAGACTTCCGAGGAGTTACTATATCTCCGAGGTTTAGCAATAATCGTTCCTGAATTTGCTGTTATTTTAGCTATTTGAGCTGTTTTATTTGATATTATATTGCAATATTCGTCTTGGTTTATTATTTCCGGTTTTTCTGTTGTTTCAGAAATCTGGACTATTACATTTGTTCCGTTTAAGGTCTATATTCATCCATGCAATATCATCTCTATCAAGTCTAATTTTATTTATTATTTCTTTTGCATTTACTTTAGATTTTGGCATTCCTATTTTTAATCCGTGATAGCGAAAGCTCTTCTATTATTTCTTCTTCTTTTATTCTTTCTATTCCTTCTATTTGTATATTCCAAACAAATCTTGATTGCATGAATATAAGGCATATAATCAGTGCTAAAAATATGCCAAATATTTTTCTTTTTCTATATCTATTCATTATAAATGGTATTCCACATTTAGAATTTATGTTTATTCTACACTGCGTCTTTCTTGCTACTTCTTTTATTCTTTTAAAGTCTTTTATTCCTACATTTACTTCGGCATATGTGGATTTCCTAATTTTTGTATTCCACAAAAATATACTTTTGCTAATTGCTACATTTATAAATCTTTCTATATAATATCCTTCGACTGATATATTTACATATCCTAAGATATATCTTACTAAAATTTTAAATATCAAAGCTTTTTCTCTCCTTTTATTCATTTGCTTCAAAATCTATATTGTCAATTTTACCGAGTTACTAATATATCATCTTTATTCATTTGTATTAGCTTTAGCCCTATTCCATTTATATTTACGACTCCTATATAGGTGTTTACTTTTATAAATACTTCATCATATTCTAATATATTTTTATAATTTTCTATTGCAAGTTCTTCAAAACCAAGTATAGTTATTCTTGGTTTATCTGTCATAACTTCTTCAGGCATTTCTAAGAATGCTGTTATTTTGCTTAAGTTTTTTCCCATGTTTTAAGTTCTCCTTTCAGCTATTTTTTAAGGTTTATTGTTATATTTAATTATATTACCGGGCAAAAAAAACAGAACTATGAGTTTGTTCTTAAGTAAATCTTAACTATTTTTTTAAATACTTCACAAAGAGTTCACAAAATGGACAAATTTGATTGTTATATTATAATTACACTAAGAAATAAAATAATTTAGTGAAAAACATCCCCTTTTATTTTTTATTATGAGAAAGAAGGTGCCTAAACAGGGCACCTTCTTTCTCATAACAAGGTTAAGCAACCTTGGGCCGTGCATATTTGCGAATCAAAATGCACATGTAGAAGATTTTTTATCTCCTTATGTTTAGAAGCACGAATGGAAAAGTCAAAACCAAACATTCATACTTCCAAACATAAAGAGATTTTAGTATCACTCATAACATATGACATGATGTCAATATACAAAAATAATAATACATATTAATATCTATATAAAGGGAGTTATTATGAAGGATATAAAAGAAATTAGAAAAGAAAAAATATGACTCAATAACAAGTTGCTGAAAAAGCAAATATAAGCTTAAGGCAGCTTGTAAGAATAGAAAACAAACAATGTTTTCTAAATTTATAAACTAGAATTCTAATTTATAAAGCTTTAGGCATTGATAATGATAAAATAATAGAATATATTGTAGATAATTATATTAATAATTCCAATTAGTGCCACTGCAATGAAAGGTTTGGCATAAGACATCAAAAAAACTTTTGCACTTTTGCAAAAGCTTTTTTAATCTGAATATTTCTTTATAATATCATATAATTTTTCTGTTGGAAGACCAATTGCTGTATGATAATTTCCTTCTATCTTTTCGATAAATACACAAAATTCATCCTGCATTCCATAGGCTCCCGCCTTATCTGTCCATTTCCCTATATTTATCCACCACTCTATTTCTTTATCCGATATAGACTTAAGGTATACTTTTACTTTATCAGATGTTTTATATTCTCTGCACTTTCCATCTTTTGAAATTATAACTGTGAGTCCTGTTATAATCTCATGAGTTCTATCTCCTTCTAGTAGTTCTTTTATCATTTCTTTTGCATTTTCTTTATCTTTTGGCTTACCATATATCTTTTCATTTTTTACAACTATTGTGTCTGCTCCAATAATAACTCTATCTTCTTTAGTTTTATCAAATACACTCTTCGCCTTTATATATGCTAATCTTTCTGCTTGCTCTCTTGGAGTAAGTTTATCTTCTAAAGCTTCTTCTACATTACTTGTTATAATTTCAAAATTAGGAATAATTAATTTAAGTAATTCTTTTCTTCTTGGCGAACCAGATGCAAGTATAACTTTCATTTCAACTCTCCTATATTCTTTCTTTTAAAATATTATATAATTTTTTAGCAGCTGAGCTTAATTCATTTTCATCTAGTTCTCCGATTTTATATCTTTCAAAACCAAGATTTTTTTCTGGTTCCATTATTTTTAGTTTACCTTCTTCTAAAATTCCTTTATATAAAAGCAATATCCAATATTTCTCTTTATTCTCTCTTAAATCTAATGTACTCTCTTCAATTGCAGTTATAAATTTCTCTATTTTAATTACAGCATCTTCTCCAGCTTCTTCTAATATTTCTCTATTAAGTGCAGACCTAAAATCTTTATCTTCATTTTTAACTCCGCCACCAATTCCCTCTAGTTTAAATCTTTCATCTCTACATTTAGGACCTCTTCTTTGCATAATTAATTTGTTTTCTTTATCAAAAACAGCTGCTATAACTGCAACATTGTAATTTTCTGGAATTTCTTTATTATTTTTTAGCACTTCTTTTAATTCATTCATATCTCTAATTTCATGTGAAAACAATTCCATAATTTGCTCCTTAATCAATTTAATCTAGAAAGAAGTATGTTTATTGCATTACATACTTCTTCTATTTTTAATTCATTTCTACTTTTCCAATTATACTATTTATATCGTCTATGTTATGACGTTTCATATAATTTTCTATGCCTTCTATTGTCTTTATACTCGTTTCTGGTTCTACAAAATTTCCTGTTCCGATTGATATAGCTGTTGCACCGAGCTAGCATAAATTCTATTGCATCTTCTCCATTTATTATTCCACCGAAGTCCAAGTACTGGAATGTTTACAGCTTTGGCTACTTGATATACCATTCTTACTGCAACTGGTTTTATTGCAGGTCCTGAGAAACCACCCATATTATTTGCAAGTATAGGTTTTCTCTTTTCTATATCTATTTTCATTCCAAGCAAAGTATTTATTAATGAAACTCCGTCTGCTCCTGCATCTTCTGCCCCTTTTGCTGGCTCTGTTATGTTTGTTACATTTGGAGTTAGTTTTACAATAAGTGGCTTATCTAATACTTTTCTAACTTCTGATGTTACATGCTTTACCCCTTCATAAGTTGTACCAAATGCCATACCACCTTCTTTAACATTTGGGCAAGATAAGTTTAGCTCAACTCCGTCAATATCTAGTGTATTTAACACCTTTGCAACTTCTACATAATCTTCAAGTGTATGTCCACATGCATTTACAATTATTTTAGTATCAAATTTTTTGAGCCAAGGTAAATCATTTTCCATGAAATATTCTATCCCTGGGTTTTGAAGTCCAATTGCATTAAGCATTCCCGCTGTTACTTCACATACTCTTGGTGGTTTATTTCCGTGCCCATGGTTTTATTGCTGTTCCTTTTGTAACAATTCCACCGAAGTTTATTCAAATCTATAAGCTCACTAAATTCTCTTCCATAACCAAATGTACCTGATGCAACTGTTACTGGGTTTTTCATTTTAATTCCTGCTAAATTAACCTCTGTTTTCATATTTATTTTCCTTTCCTTCAATATTATTTTTATTTGAGTTACTTCTCTGATTAGTTCGAATATATTATATTTCTACGACATTAGCGTCAAACACTGGTCCAGCTTTACAAACATGTGTGTATACAGTCTGCTCACCAGCACTTACTTTCACTGCACATCCAAGACAAACTCCTATACCGCAACCCATTCTTTCTTCTAAAGATATTTGGCAAGGTGTATTCGTATTTTTTGCAAGTTCTTGCACAGCTTTAAGCATAGGTAATGGTCCACACGCATAAATTCCGTCTATGTTTCCCTTTTCTATATCGTCTTTTAAGAAATTAATTGCAAAACCTTTTTCTCCATAACTTCCATTATCTGTTGTAAGTACAAATTTATCTGATACAGCTTTATATTCATTCTCAAGCACTACAAAATCTTTATTTCTAAAACCTAAATACATATTAACTTTAGCTTGTCCTTTTGCCTGCTTTGCAAGTTCATATAGCGGAAATATTCCAATTCCTCCACCAATTACTGCAATATTTTTCTTATCCTTAAAATTGAATGTTCCATGTCCTAAAGGCCCAAGTATATCTATCTCTTCTCCCATTTTTTTCTCAGATAGTATTTCTGTTCCTTTTCCTTTTACTTGGAATATAAATTCTAATATATTTCCTTCTATATTGTGTATACTTATTGGTCTTCTTAAAAGTGGCTCTATTTCGTCTGTTACCCTTATTTCTATAAATTGTCCGGGGAAGTGAATTTTTTAGTTCTTCTCCTACTTCCACTCCAAATTTAAATATGTCATCCTTAAGCTGCTCTTTTTTTACTAATTTACATTTAGCATGTACTGGCATAATTCTAATTCCTTTCTTTATTTAATATATGTATTTAATTCGTCACGCATCCTAATTGCCTCAGCCCTTGTAGCTTCTGCAAAATTATTCTCACTAAACTTGTCCTTCCACATATCAGATTTATATGCACACATAAGTCCTCTTGAACTATTTACAATTCCTCCGAAGACCATTTTTAAACCCTAAGGCTATATCTTCTGCTTTTCCACCTTGAGCACCATAACCTGGAATTAAGAAATAGGCATTTGGCATTATTTTTCTTAAGACTTCAAGCTCATGTGGATATGTCGCACCTACTACTGCTGATACACTACTATATCCATATTCTCCTATTAAATCTTTTCCCCATTCATTTACAAGCTTTGCAACTTTTTCATAAATCTTTTCTCCGTCTTTTAACTCTAAATCTTGTAATTCTCCTGAAGATTTATTTGAAGTCTTAACAAGTATAAATATACCTTTTCCATATTTTTTACAATCTTCTACAAATGGCTTAACTCCATCTGTTCCAAGATATGGGTTTACTGTTACAAAGTCCAAGTCAAATATACTATTTTCTATCTCTCCTATCTTAGTTTTTCCAATAGATGCATTTGAATAACCTTCAGCTGTTGTTCCTATATCTCCCCTTTTCATGTCTCCGAATTACAATCATTCCCTTAGATTTAGCATATTCACATGTTTTACAAAATGCATCTATTCCATGTGTGCCAAACATTTCATAAAATGCTATTTGTGGTTTTACTGCTGGAATTATATCATATGTGCTATCGATTAAAGCTTTATTGAATTCTACTATTGCATTTGATACCCCTTCTAAATCATTAGAGTATTTATCTTTTATACAATTTGGTATCATATCATACCTTGGGTCTAACCCGATAACTGTCCCATTATTCTTTTCTTTTATTTTATCTATTAAATTATCTATTGCGTTTTTCATTTTTTATACTAAATTATTCCTTTCTTTTTATTTATTGCTCAAATTTTACTTCTCCACCAACTATAGTATAAGCAACTTGTCCTTTTAACTTTTTACCAATAAAAGGAGTATTTTTTGACTTAGAAACTATCATATCTTTTGTATATGTATATTCAGCATTTGGGTCAAATACTGTTAAATCAGCATCTGCTCCAATTTTTATTTCTCCCTTATTAAGTTTTAAAACCTTTGCAGGTGAATAAGACATAAGTCTTACCATATCTAAATAGCTTAAATGTCCTTTATCTACTAAGGCTGTAATTGTTGCTGGAAGTGCTGTTTCAAAACCAATTATTCCATTTGGAGCAGAAGATAGTTCTTTTGCTTTTTCTTCTTCTGCATGTGGTGCATGGTCTGTAATAATAGCATCTATTGTTCCGTCTTTTAGCCCTTCAATTATTGCTTCTCTATCTTTTTCAGTTCTTAAAGGTGGGTTCATTTTCGCATTAGTTCCACTTGTTAGAACTTCGTCCTGTGTAAAGAAATAGTAATGTGGGCATGTTTCACAAGTAACTTTTACCCCTCTTTTCTTTGCATCCCTAATCATGTTTACTGATGTTTTTGTACTAATATGGCATATATGTGTACGTAAATTATTAGTTTCTGCAATTACAATATCTCTTGCTGCCATTATCTCTTCTGCTTCTGGCAAAACCCCTTGCACCCCTAGCTTATTAGCAACTTCTCCTGCATTTATTGCTCCTGCTGAAACTGACTTTTCTTCACAATGTTCTGATACAAGACTTCCTAATTTATTTACCTCAATCATTGCTTCTCTTATCATTCTTGCATTTTCAACAGGCATTCCATCATCTGAGAATCCGTATTGCTCCTGCCTCTAGTAATTCTTTAAAATTTACAAGTTCTTCACCTTTTTCTCCTTTTGTTACACTTGCAAATGGTAGTATATTGCATAAATTTACTTCTTTTCCTTTATTTATTATCCATGTCAAAGTGTCAAGGTTATCAGGAGTTGGCTTTGTATTTGGCATTGGACATATGGTTGTAAACCCTCCTTTTACCGCACTTTTTGATTCTGTCTCTATTGTTCCTTTATGTTCAAACCCAGGTTCTCTTAAATGACAATGTATGTCTATCATTCCTGGCATTATGTATAACCCTGTGCAGTCTATAACTTTATCTGCGCTTTCTGCTATGTCCTTTTCGATTTTTGTTATTTTTCCATTCTCTACTCTAATGTCTAATTTCTCGTTTGTTTTACTTCCGATAATCTAATACTGTTCCATTTTTTAGCAATATACTAGCCATTTACTTTCCTCCTATTTTTAATTTATTTTGGTTAATAATATCATGTATCCGTAGAATTTTCAAGTACTATATTTAGAGTTTTTTTGTTAAATTCTTGACTTTCTTCAATTTTTAAAGTATGATATATTTGTAATATTTTTGTCATATTATTGACAGAAAAGGAGAAAAATGAATTATGAGTAATTTAGTATCATACTTATTTAAAACAAATGCATTTAAGGTTTGCCCTGAAAATAAACCTTTTTGGTATACATCTGGAAAAATTGGACCTTATTTTATTAATACACATTTTCTTTATGGAAGTGAAGAAGCTTCTGTAGAATTTTTAAAATTTATAGATATGGAAAAAGAAAATAAACTAGAAATCCCTAAGAAGATACTTGATAAATGTCTTGAGCAATATAATTCAAATACTATATACAAAGAAGTTATAGACGAAATGATTTCATTTATAAAAGAACATATAAATTTAGACGAAGTTGATTATGTATCGGGTGGAGAAAGAAGAGATTGGTTCTTTGCAAATATCGTAGCATATATGTTAAAAAAACCTTTCATTTCTGTTTTCAAAGATTTATCTTGTGTTGTTTCAACTAGTGACTTTAGTAAAACAACTGTCCCAACAAAGTTAAACGAAAAGAAAGTTTTACATATTGCAGACTTAGTTACAGAAGCTTCAAGTTATGTACGTGCTTGGATACCAGGCATACAAGCACTTGGTGCAGAGATTGTTTGGAGCGTAGTTGTTGTTGATAGAATGCAAGGTGGAAATGACAGACTAAAATCTCTTGGAATTGACGCATATTCACTTACTCAAATTGCACCTAGTATGTTTAAACAAGCATTAGATATGGGAATTATAACAGAAGAACAAAGTAAAATGTTAAACAAGTTCTTTGAAAACCCTGATGAAACTATGAAAGATTTTTTAATAAAGCATCCTAACTTTTTAGAAGAAGCTCTTCATTCTGATGAAAAGACAGTTGTAAGAGCAAGACTTTGCATTGAAGGGGATTTATACGGATTAAATAAGAAAGATTAGAATAATAGAGAAATTTGACAATATAATAATATTGTGCTACAATAGATTAGACAGAATAGTAAGATTTTAAAAGCAAAATAAATAAAAACCCTCGTAGTTGCAGCTACGAGGGGCTTTGCTATTTATGTAGTTTTTCAATAATGTCAATAATTAAAAGTATTATATCTACTATAATAGTCAAAACTTTTAGTAAGATTTTTGCTAAAAGCATTATGCTTTACCTCCTTTCTTCAAGATTTCCTTGTGAAAGGATAGGCTTATTATATTGCAAACATATTTTCGTGTCAATGATTATTTATCATTTCTTCCCAAGTTCAATTTCAATTCCGAAGTTTTTATTCTTTCTTTTTATCATTAATACAATCTTGTCTCCTGGCTCTTTTTTGTAGACTTGCTTTCGTAAGTCACTCATTTTGTTTATCTCTACTCCGTCAATTTTCGTAATAATGTCTCCGAACAAGTAGCCCTTTCCCAAAAGCTGCACCATCCTTTTTTACTGATACTACATATATCCCAGTATCTATTTCTATATTTTCGTCCAAATACTTAACAACTTCTTTGTCATATGCATATATTCCAATTGAACCTTCTTCAAAACTTCCATCTCTTCTAAATTTTTCAATTATAGGCTTCACAATATTTATAGGTATTGCAAACCCTATTCCGTCCGCTTCTTCTATTTTTACTGTATTTATTCCGAATGACTTCACCGATTTTCATTTATAAGTGGTCCCCCACTATTTCCATTATTTATTGTTGCATCTGTTTGTATCAAATCTTCCATGTATGAATAATCTTCATTTTCTTTTAATTTTATAGTTCTGTCTACTGCACTTATTATTCCTGATGTTATTGTTCTTTCAAAATCTACTCCTATTGGATTTCCGATTGCATATACTTTGTTTCCAACTCTAATATTATCTGAATCTCCTAAGTTAATAGGTGTTAAACCTAATTTATCTATCTTAATTATGCTTAAATCTATATCTGTATCTGACCACATAACTGTACCAGAGTATTCTTTACTATCCCCTTCTATCGTAATATAGCATTTACTATATTTTTCTCCACTAACATGTTCATTTGTGAGGATATATCCATTTTTTGATACAATTATCCCGCTTCCAAGAGATAATGTTTTTACAGAATTTATACTAAATATCCCTGTATCATTTGTTGTTATCTTAGATATTCCGAACAACGCTTTTTGATACATTTTCAAGTGTGTCACTTATATCCCCTGTATCATCTTGTTTATTTACCTTTGCTACTTTTTCAGTAGTATATTCTCCATATTCTTTTACATCTATGTTTATGTACATATCATATAAAACAATACTTGCGGTTGCGACTATAAAAATAAAAATAAGCTCCCCTATAAGCCACATTATTATATTAGTTTTGCTTTTTTTCTTTTTATAACTATTCAAAAAATATTCCTTCTCTCTTTATTTTAAAAGTCATATAAGGAGTGTTCCCAAGATTTTATCAATGTATGCAAAAAAGAAAACAAAAAAATAAGAGGGGCTTTCCCTCTTTTTATTTCCTTAAAACTCATAAAATTCATTATCAATTCTCAAAAATTTCATTAAAGACTTAAAAGCTTTTTTATACCATGGAAGTTTATAAACAACTAACTGAAAAGGTCCGAACTATATTCTTTGAAACTTTTTGTTCTTCTAGTATTTCTGTGTCTTCAAAAAAAGTATCTTTTTTTGACTTTTCCGTAAGTTTTTTTACTTCATTGTCATTTGTCTTTGTCAGTTCTTTTTGATTTTCTTTCATTTTTTGCATCTTCTGTATGTATCTTCCCTCTAAAGTTAAAGCGATTTTTATTTTTCTTTTGTTATCTTCTTTACTCATTTGCTTTTCTCCTAAAGTTTAATTTTTTTAAATTATATACTATATGTTTTCAGGTGTCAACCTTAAAAAAGTCTTGTTTTTTTGGTAAAAATGTAATATAATGGTAAAGTATATAGCGAAAAATGGGGGCTAATATAAATGAAAAAGGATGTATCAAATTTAAATTATTTTAATAACCATTTTGTATCTATTCAAGATTTACTTACGGAAGATGGTTTTCAGGAAATTTCAAAGACTGGGATTAAGGATTTCTATCCTCTATCTTTTTCTCAAAAAAGATTATACAGTTCAAATAATAATTCCGATAGTACTACTTTAGGAATTTTATTTAACACAAAACTTGCTCCATCAAAAATCGAAAATATATTAAATAAGTTAATAAAAGTACATTCTAGCCTTAGATATGTATTTAAATATATGGACGGAAAAACGGTAGTCTCTATTTTAGATAACCAAACTATAACAATAGAGACTGAACGTTCTTCTTTTGATGTCCAAACTTTAGTAGATAATTACTATAACACTTTTGATTTAAAAAATGGACCTCTTCTTCATGCAAAAATAGTGTTCCTTGAAGATGGCTTAAGTCTAGTTTTATTAAATATTCATAATATTGTATTTGATGAACTTTCAATTAAAATATTTTTGAAGGACTTTTTCACTTTATATAATGAAAAAGAGTTAGATAATCTTTCTTTAGAATACGCAGATTATACTTCTTGGGAGGACAACTTCTTAAATTCTGATAAGTCAAAATCTTATAATGAATTTTGGAAAAATAAATTTAAAAATCAAGATTTTGCAATTCTTAATTTACCATATGATTTCCCTTTAGATAATTCAAAACTATATGTAAAAGAAGAAATAAATTTGGAGTTATCAAAAGAGTATCTAAATAACGTACAAACTATTTCAAAAGAAAATAATATATCAATTTATTCTGTACTTTTATCTTGTTTATATATTCTTTTGTATAAATATTCTACTAAGTCTGATATTACTATAGGGCTTCCTTATGATGGAAGATATTTTGCTGGTTCTTATGATATTATCCGGAAACTTTTCTAATATTATAGCATCAAATGAACATATAGACTCTAGTATAGATTTTGCAAACTTTGCAAAAGAAATCCATCAAAGCCTAAAAGATTCCATTTCACATGGAGTATATCCTTATGAAGTTTTAGAAAAAAAACTAGGCTTAGATAAAAGCGCATCTTTAACTCATATAATGTTTGAATTTGAAAAAGCAGAAGCAAATATATTCGATATTGATGATAATAAAATAAAAATCTTTACTAAAATGGCAGATAGAGCTTATAACTCTAATCTATGCTTCAAAACAAATTCTTCACTTTCAGAATTATGTTTAGAGTTTAATACAAACTTATTTAAAATATCTACTGCTAAGTCTATACTTTCTCATTATTTGTTTATATTAAAACAAGCCATTCAAAATCCAAAGTTAAAGATTTCTGACTTTGAAATGATGACACCTGAAGAAATTAGGCTTATAGAAAAATTTGAAAATTCAGATGTTTCTTTAAATGATGAAAAAATCTTGGACATTTTTGATACTAAATCACAAAATATAAAAATACATATATTAGACCAAAATATGAAACCTATTCCTATTGGTACTGCTCGGAAGAGTTTATATTTCTGGTTTAATAAAAGATGGCTTTGAAATTGAAGCTGACAAGCTCTTTGATAATCCATTTGGTAATGGCAAACTTTATAAAACTAATAACATTGCTAAATGGACATTTGAAGGAAAATTAGAAGTTCTAGGAAATGCTACAGAATATATCAAAAAAGCCATATCTAAGACTAATGTTCAAGGCTCTAAGGTAAAACAAATTCAAAATTATGATTTCTTAAAGACATATGACTATTCGAAAGTAGATAAAGTGTTAGAAAGAAATACTGTTCAAAACTTTAAAACTATTTCTAAAACTGATGTGCGGAAATATATTGCTAATTCGGTGGAACTCGGATATCTTGGAGCTCATATTGCATATGAATTTTTAACTGAAAATACAGGAATACTTTATGCATTAATTAGGTCAAAGGACAATATTCCTAGTAAATATAGATTTTTACAAATACTTAGATTTTACTTTGGAGATAAATTTGTATCTAAAATGGAAGAAAGAATTAAAGTTATATCTGGAGATTTTGTTACAAATAGTACCCTTGGAACTACTCGCGAAGATTTCAGAGACATAGCATCAAATGTAAATGTTGTAATAAATTCTGGTGCACTTGTTAAACATTTCGGTAATAAAAGTGAATTTGAAAATATAAATGTTAATGGTCCTAAGAATATTATAGAATTTTGTATGAAATATGGAAAAAGATTTCTACATATTTCTACAACTAGTGTCTCAGGAACAGATAAAAAAGATGCTATAGAAAACCAAAATGTATTTTCTGAAAAGAATTTATATATTGGCCAAGATTTCACAAATATATATGTTACAACAAAATACGAAGCTGAACTTGCAATTTTGGAAGCAATTTATGATGGATTAGATGCTCAAATTTTAAGACTTGGAAATATAACAAATAGGTACGCAGATGGAGTTTTCCAAAAAAATGTAACAGATAATGCTTTTGCAAGTAGACTTAAATCTTTTATCGAAATTGGAGCTTTTCCTAAGTACTTATTAGAGCATGAAATAGAACTTACTCCAGTAGATTTAGCATCAAAAGCAATTGGTAAAATTTTAAATCACTCTTCTGATTGTAATGTATTTCATATAATGAATACTATGCTTTTACCTACTCCTGAGCTTATATCTACTATGAACTCTATTGGAATAGATATAATTCCTGTATCTGATACTTTAATGTATGATATTATTAATGGTATGCTTTCAAATGATGATAGAAAAAGTGCAGTTTCCGGAATTATACAAGATTTAAATAAGGATAAGAAACTTATATATACATCAAGCACAAGACTTGATTTTGATTTTACTGAAAAATATTTAAAAGAATGTGGCTTTAAGTGGAAGAAACTTGATAAAGTGTACATTACAAAGTATATGAACTACTTTAAGAATATTGGATTTATAGATTTCTAAAATTAGGGGGCAAAATTAATGAAAACTTATAATTTAACAAATCCTCAAGAATCAATATGGCAGATGGAAGAATATTATAACGGAACAAATATAAATAACATTTGTGGTACTGTAAATCTAAAACAAGAAGTTGATTTAGATTTATTAAATAAAGCATTAAATATATTTGTTAGGAATAACAAAAGTTTCTTGCTTAATTTTAAAGAACAAAATGGAAAACTTGTACAATTCTTTACGGAAGCTGAAGATATAAACTTTGAAAGAGTTTCTCTAAAAGACTACGCAGAGGTTAAAAATTTAGCTGAAGAAGTTTCAAAAAAACCTTTTGATATTTACGGAAGAAGGCTTTACAATTTTATTCTATACAAACTAGAAAATGGTTATGGTGGATTTATAGTTCTCACCCACCATATTATTTCTGATGGAGCAACACTTGCAATGGTTGGAACTGAAATTCCCGAAAATTATAGAAAGCTAATATCAGGAGAAGAAATAGAAAAAAAGGAATATTCTTACGAAGAGTATATACAAGATGAGCTAGAATATATGAAAAGTCCAAAATTTAAAAAAGACGAAGAATACTGGAATAATTTGTATTCTGATATTCCAGAGGTTGCAAGTATACCTACTACTAAATCTAAAAGCAATTTAGATTTTAATATATCTGCAAAAAGAAAAGGATTTTCAGTAGGAAATAGACTTAGTAGTAAAATAGATAAATTCTGCGAGAAATACCGAGTTTCAAATTATAATTTCTTTATGGCAATATATGCAATATACTTAGGTAAAATTACTGACTTAGACGATTTTGTAATTGGTACACCTATTTTAAACAGAGCAAATT
The DNA here is from genome assembly GCA_948469655.1 of uncultured Clostridium sp. Taxonomy (GTDB): domain Bacteria; phylum Bacillota; class Clostridia; order TANB77; family CAG-508; genus JAAWPK01. The sequence continues at coordinate 82,483 of CAOKMF010000003.1, read as the reverse complement.
TTAAGGAAAAACAAACGGCTGGTATGTTTATTAATACTGCTCCACTTCGTATCAAATTAGACAATGAAAAAAGTTTTGTAGACTTTACACATCAAATTGCAAGTAGTTCTTTAAGTATGCTTAGGTATCAAAAATACCCATATCAAATGCTTCTTCAAAATTTAAGAAAAAAAGATGCAAATTTGCCAGGTCTATTTGATGTAATGTTATCATTTCAAATTACAAAAGCGCATGATAAAAATATAGAAATACCATATGATGTAGAATGGCTTGGAACTTCTACTATTTCTGATGGTTTATCTATTCATTTACACTACACTAATGGAGAGGATAATTTAAATATTGACTATGATTATCAAACTGCAAAATATGATGAACAAGATATAGATAGTATGCACCCTCGTATTTTACATATTATTAAACAAGTTTTAGAGAATGAAGAAATTTTAGAAAAGGATATTGAAATTGTAACTCCTGAAGAAAAGGACAGGATCTTGAATGAGTTTAATGATACTAAAAGAGATTATCCAAAAGATAAAACAATTATAGAATTATTTGAAGAGCAAGTAGAAAAGACTCCTGATAATATAGCTGTTGTTTATGAAGATAAAGAGCTTACTTATAGGGAGTTAAATGAAAAAGCAAATGCAGTTGCAAAAGAATTAACCCAAAATAATGTGCAATATAAAGATGTTATATCTGTTCTTTTGCCACGTTCTATTGAGCTTATAATAAGTATTTGGGGAATATTAAAATGTGGCGCTACATATATGCCAATCTATGTAGGTTATCCAGACGATAGAATTAATTATATGATAAAAAATAGTAATGCTAAAATGGTTTTAACAAATTCTGAATTTAAGGATAAACTCGAAACTATTCCTATCATTTTAATAGATAACTTTAACAATATTAATTCTATAAAATCTTTTAAACATATATCTCCTAAACCTAATGATATAGCATATATTATATATACTTCAGGTTCTACTCGGAAAACCTAAAGGAGTCCAGATAACTCATAACTGCCTAAATAATTTTGTACATTCTTTTGATTATTATTTTGGCGGAGTTTCAGGTAAAGATAATTTCTTATCAACTACTAATATATCCTTTGATGTTAGTATCTTTGAGATATTTCTCCCTTTACTTAAAGGTGCAAGTCTAGTATTATATAATGAAGAATTGATTAAAGATATTTTAAATTATTGTGATTACATCGTAGAGCATGAAATCACAGGCTTATATATTCCTCCGAATATTTTAAATGAAGTTTACTTCATTTTGAAAGATAATAAGAATGTAAAAATTAACAAGCTTTTAGTTGGTGTTGAGGCAATTAGAAAAGATACTTTGGATAAATATTTCTTACTTAACCCTGATATGAATATAGTAAATGGTTACGGCCCTACGGAAACTACTATTTGCTGTACCGCTTTATCTTATAAAAAAGACTTAAAATTAGATACTGATATTGTACCTATTGGAAAAGCTTTATGTAATAACAATATCTATATTTTAAGTAAAGATAAAAACATTCAAGCCATTGGAATTCCTGGAGAATTATATGTCACAGGTGATGGTGTAGGTACAGGATATATAAATAATGATACGGAAACAAATAAAAATTATCTTCCTAACATTTTTGATATTTCTTCTGAAAAAATGTACAGAACTGGAGATATTGGAAAGTGGAATAAAGATGGAACTATAAGTCTTGCTCGGAAGAAAAGATAATCAAGTTAAAATCAATGGTTTTCGTATAGAATTAAATGAAATAAATACTGTGTTAGCTAAAATTGATAATATTAAAGAATGTACTACTATTGTTCTAGAAAACAAAAACAAGAAAATAATCTGTTCTTATTTAGTATCAAAAGATGGAAGCAGTATAAACGAAAATATAATTAGAGATTATTTAAAACAATCTTTACCATACTATATGGTACCAACATATTTTATACAAATGAATTCTTTACCTCTAACTGCAAATGGGAAAATAGATAAGAAAGCACTTCCATCTCCGATACAAAAAAGCAATAACAAAATAACTCTACCTAAAAATGCTATTGAAGAAACATTGCTTAACATATTTAAAAGCACTTTGAATTTGGAGGAAATTAGTACTACTGATAGCTTTTTTGAGCTAGGTGGTGATTCTCTACTTGCAATTAAATTAATTATAAAAATAAAAGAGAAATTAAAAGTAAAAATAAAAGTTCAAAATTTATTTGAAAATTCTACTATTTGTCAGCTTTCAGATTTAATCTCAAATAGTGAAAATTCTTCAAATAACTTAGACATATTAACAAAGGTAGAAGTAAAAGATTTCTATCATATTTCCTCTGCTCAAAAAAGAATATATTATTCTTCTAAAATTGCAGGTGAAGAAACGATTTTGTATAATACCCCAGGTGCTATAATATTTAATAAAAAACCTAATGTACAAAAATTAAACGAGTGTTTTAAAAAATTAATTAAAAGGCACTCTAGTTTACGTACTTATTTTGAAGAAATAGACGAGGAAATTTATCAAAAAATCACTCCTTCTTTATCTTTTGAGCTTGAGGAAAAAGAAATTAAAAATAAAAATATAAACGAAATTATGGAAGACTTTGTAAAACCCTTTGATTTAGGAAAAGCTCCCCTATTCCATGCATGTTTTGTAAATACTGAAGATAAATATTTACTTTTATTAGACATGCACCATATTATCTGTGATGGAGCTTCCCTTAGTCTATTTACAAAAGAATTATCAGATTTATATAATGATAAAAACTTATCTGATTTATCTTCTGACTATGTCGATTACGCCGAATGGGAGTTTGATGGGTTAAAAGCTGGTAAATTTAATGAGAATAAAGACTTTTGGGTAAATCAGTTTAAGGATAATATTCCTGTATTAGATTTTCCTACCGATTATGTAAGGCCTAGTGTTCAATCTTTTGAAGGTGCTAAAATATATAAAAGTATAGATAGAAATCTTACAGAGAAAATCTTTGACTTAGCAAGAAGTTTAGGTGTTTCACCTTTTATGCTAATGTTATCAAGCTATTATGTTTTATTACATAAATACTCAAATTCAGAAGATATTATTGTAGGGTCACCTGTAGCAAATAGAAATATACCCGAAGTATCAGATATGTTTGGCATGTTTGTAAATACTCTTCCCCTAAAATGCCATATCGAAGATGGAATTTCTTTTAAAGATTTCTTAAATACCGTAAAAACTAACTGTATTTCTGCTTTTGACAATGAAATCTATCCATTTGATGAATTGGTAAATAATTTAAACATAATAAGAGATACTAGCAGAAATCCTTTATTTGATACAATGTTTATTTATCAAAATGAAGGCCAATCTAATATATCTTTTGATGGTATAAATTCAAATGTATACGTGCCAAATGCAAATATTTCTAAATTTGACTTTTCTTTGGAAATTATACCAAATAACAATGGGGAACTTGACTTAAATTTTGAATACTGTACTAAATTATTTAAAGAAGAAACAGCTGAAAGATTTGCTGAGCATTATATTAATACCCTAGAAAAAATTATAGAAAACTGTGACTCTAATATTGAGGATATAGATATCTTATCAGAAAAAGAAAAGAAAATTAATAAAAAAGTATTGTATATACCATTTAGACAAGATGAAGATAAGAATAAATATGTAGTACCTCAAAATAATACTCAAAAAGAGCTACAATCCATTTGGATGGATTTGCTTAATAATAATAAAATTAGCATTTATGACGACTTTTTCCATTTAGGAGGCGATTCTTTATTATGTATTAAATTATCCAGTAGAATTTATGAAAGATTTAATGTAAAACTAAATATTGATAAAATATTTAAATATTCTACTATCGCTACTTTATCCCAAGCAATAGATAGTTTATCAATAGATTCAAGCAGAGAATCTATAGAAATTCAACCTGTACTTGCATTTTACCCTGTTTCTTCTGCACAGCAAAGAATGTATTTAGCTAGCAAAATTGATGAAAATTCTACTTTGTATAATGTATATGGTGGTGTATTATTAGATAATATGATTGATATAAATAAGCTTCAAAACGCCATCAATATAATTGTCTCAAGACATGATATTTTATGTACATATTTTGAAATTGAAAATAAACAAATTGTACAAAAAATAGCAAAAAACATTGATATAAAAATTGAAATACAAGATGTAAATACTAATGATGTAAACGACTTATTTTACATATATACATCTAATTTTGATTTAAGCAAAGCTCCTTTATTTAAAGTACTTTTATTTAAGCTTCCAAATGGTAAGGCGCTTCTTATGCTTGATGTTCACCATATTATTTTTGATGGAACTTCCTTAAATAACTTTATAAATGAGCTATCAAATGCATATAATGGAAAAGAATTACCTAAGCTTGATATATCATACAAAGACTTTGCTGTATGGGAAACTGAAGCTTTAGAAAATTGTAATTTCAAGGAAAGTAAAGAATTTTGGCTTGGGAAATTTAGTGGAGATATTCCTGTATTAAATCTACCTACTGTTTATAAAAGACCTAAATCCAAAAGCTATGAGGGAACAACCTATAAATCTGAAATTTCTAAAGAAATTACAGAAAAAACAAATAATTTTGCAAATAGCCATAATGTTACACCTTTCATGGTTATGCTTTCTTGTTATTATATATTGCTAAATAAATATTCAGGAGATACTGATATTATTGTAGGTTCTCCTGCTTCAGGAAGGCTTTATAAAGAATTAGAACCGCTTCTTGGTATGTTTGTAAATAGTGTACCTTTAAGAAATGCTATTTTGCCTAATATGAGTTTTAAAGAATTTTTGCAAAATGTAAAAGAAACATGTCTTAACTCTTTTGAGCATCAAGACTATCCTTTTGACGTACTTGTAAATGATTTAAAGCTAAAAAAAGACTCTAGTAGAAGTTTATTATTTGATACAATGTTTACTTATCAAAATTCAGGTATAAAACTACCACAATTTGGTAATTTGCCCGCAAAATATATTTCTCCAAATTGTACCACTTCTAAATTTGATATATCTTTAGAAGTTTTGCCTGAAGATGGAAAACTAACATTATCTTTCGAATATTGTACTAAATTATTTGACGAAATATTTATAGGAAACTTTGCTAAGTCTTATGAAAATATTCTTACATCAGTTTTAGAAAAACCTGAAATATTAATTAAAGATATTTCTATCATTAGTAATAAAGAAAATAATTTATATAATTTTAATAAGATAAAATTAGAAAATAAAGAAGACATAGGCTTTTTAGAAAATAAAATTACATCAAATGTATTTTCTAGTTTTACAAATGAAAATAGTTATGATACAATATCTGTATCTTCTAATACTAATATAGAAAAACAAGTTGCAAATGTATTTAAGCAATTACTGCCCGTGTCTGATTTTGGACCTGATGATAATTTCTTTGATTTAGGAGGAGATTCTTTAACTGCAATAAATCTGCAAATAGAACTTTTAAAACTAAATTACAAACTTACATATGCAGATATTTTTGAATGTCCTACTATTAGGGAATTAACTAATAAAATTTCTGATAATATACTTTAGAAAAAGCAAATTAATATACGGAGGAAAAATTATATGGAAACAATCGGATTAATTATAAGTTGTATGATATCTTTATCTTTGATTTTATACTTAACTAGTAGAAAGAAAAAAACTCAACTTCAGAAAATATTTATTATAGATGTTATTTTGTTATTTTTCTGTTGTTTTTTGATGTTAGCACAAAAACATCTTTGCAATTATTTTCATATAAATCCTATTATATTTGAATGGTTTATATACATACCTTCAAGTTTTTTACCTGTTGCTGTCTTTTTTACTGGTCTTATATTTGCCAATACAAAAATTAGATTTAAAAAGAAATATATTTTAATATTTATAATTCCTATATTATCACTTATCTTGCTATGGACAAATGATTTACATCATTTATTCTATGTGAATTACTCAACTAATCTAAATGATACCATTACTGGTTCATATCTTCCTATACATAATGTATATGGATATTTATTATATGCTATTGGATTAACATACTTATTAAAATATGCTATTAAAAATTCTGGTATATTTTCTAGACAAGCTATTTTATTTATAATAGCCACTTTAATGCCTATTACTGTAAACATACTAGGTTCACTGCATATAATTCCTATGAGCATATATATAACCCCAATTTGTTTTACTTTCACTATATTACTACTTGCTACGGCTATTTTTAAATTTAGCTTTGTAAATACAACTCCTATTGCCTTACAAAGAGTAGTTGACCGTATTTCAGATAGTTATGTTGTATTAAATGAAGATAATAAAATTACAGATTTTAATGTGACATTTTTACATACATTCTCATTAAAGTCTATAGATATTAGAAATACTAGCATTTTTGACTGGAATAAAGTTAAATATTTACCTAACTTAAAAGAAATTTTGCAAAAAGCATCTGTCAGCTCAAAAGTTGTTACTTTTGAAGTTCATATGACTTCTATAAAAAAATATTTTAATGTTGAAGTTTCAAGTATTGTAAATAAAAATGTATTCTTAGGTTCATTAATATTATTTAAAGACATTACTCAGCATATGGAAGACTTAGAAACAATTAAAGAAAACCAAGATATGCTTGTAGAAAGAGAGCGTTTTGCATCACTTGGTCAAATGATTGGAGGTATCGCACACAACTTAAAAACCCCTATCATGTCAATTGCAGGAGCTGTAGAAGCTTTAAATGATTTAATTAAAGAATATGATATATCAATTGGAGACCCTGAAGTAACAAATGACGACCACCATGATATTGCAAAAGATATGAGTTCTTGGGTATCTAAGATCAAAATTCATACATCATATATGTCAGATGTAATAACTGCTGTTAAAGGTCAAGCTGTAACTTCAAATGATAGTGTAGATAATTTTACAATCGACGAACTTGTAAAACGTGTATCTATATTAATGAAACATGAATTAAAACATTCATTAGTTGAGCTAAACTCTGATATTAAAATAGCCCCTGAATTTACTCTTCATGGAGATGTAAATGCTTTAGTGCAAGTTATAAATAACCTAATTTCTAATGCGATTCAAAGCTATGGCGGTACTCCTGATAATGTAATAGATTTAGTAATTGACAAAGATAAAAGTTCAAATTCACTTGTAATATCTATAAAAGACTATGGAGCAGGAATACCATTAGATGTTCAAGATAAACTATTTAAAGAAATGATTACAACAAAAGGAAAAAATGGAACTGGACTCGGACTATTTATGTCATATTCAAATATAAAAGCGAAATTTAATGGAAGTATAACATTTACATCAGAACTTGGTAAAGGCTCTATATTTAGCATAATTTTACCATTATAAAATTTATTAAATAACTGTTCAGAAAGTAAAATGAGAAAACTCTTTTTACTTTCTTTTTTTGTCTATTACTTAGGCTTTAGCCCTTGAAAAGTTCCCATAAATGTTATATAATACATTCTGATTTTATTTTTGGGAGGCAAAATACATGTTAGTATCTACAGGAGTTACAGTAAGATTTGGAAAAAGAGTCTTATTTGAAGATGTAAATATAAAATTTGGAAAAGGTAATTGCTACGGTATTATTGGAGCAAATGGCGCTGGAAAATCTACCTTTTTAAAAGTTTTATCAGGAGAGATCGAACCTAGCAAAGGTGAAGTTTCCCTAGAGAAAGGTGAGAGACTTTCTATCCTAAAACAAGACCACTTTGCCTTTGAAGAATATAGTGTTATAGATACTGTAATTATGGGGAACAGTGAATTATATAATATAATGAAGGAAAAAGATAGCATATATGCAAAACCAGACTTTTCTGAAGAAGATGGAATGAAAGCTGCAAAACTTGAAGAAAGGTTTGCAGAATTAGATGGTTGGAATGCAGAATCAGATGCTGCAACGATGCTTAATAATCTTGGAATAGAAAGTGAACTTCATTATAAGTTAATGAAAGAAATCGAAGCAAAAGATAAAGTTAAGGTTCTTCTTGCACAGGCATTATTTGGAAATCCTGATGTTTTACTTTTAGACGAACCTACAAACGACCTAGATGTTAAAACTACCCACTGGCTTCAGGAATTTTTAATAGAGTTTGAAAATACAGTAATCGTTGTATCTCATGATAGATATTTCTTAAACAAAGTTTGTACTCATATTGCAGATGTAGACTTTGGTAAAATAAAGGTATATCCTGGTAACTATGATTTTTGGTATGAATCTAGTCAGCTTGTATTAAAACAAGCAAAAGAAGCAAATAAAAAGAAGGAAGAAAAAATTAAAGAACTTCAAGACTTCATTGCAAGATTTAGTGCAAATGCCTCAAAATCAAAGCAAGCAACTTCTAGAAAAAAATCACTAGAAAAAATTGAACTTGATGAAATCACACCATCAAATAGAAAATACCCTTATATTGACTTTAAACCGGACAGAGAGCCTGGAAAAGATATATTAACTATAAAGGGTATTTCTAAGACTATTGATGGCGAGAAAATCTTAAATAACGTTTCATTTACCGTAAAAAAAGATGATAAAATTCTTTTACTTGCAGATAATGAAATTGCAAAAACTGTTCTTTTCCAAATAATAGCAGGGGAACTTGAAGCAGACTCAGGTGAAGTAATCTTTGGAACCACTATTACAAAAGACTACTTCCCAAAAGATAATAATTATCTATTTAATAAAGATATACCTCTTGTAGATTGGCTAAGGGCTTATTCAAAAGACCCTGACGAAACTTATGTAAGAGGATTTTTGGGTAGAATGTTATTTTCCGGAGAAGAAGCTTTAAAAAATGTAAGCGTTTTATCAGGAGGAGAAAAAGTAAGATGTGTACTTTCTAAAATGATGCTTTCAGGTGCAAATTTCTTGACTTTTGATGAACCTACAAATCATTTAGATATGGAAAGTATTACAGCTTTAAATGAAGGTATGACTAAATTTAAAGGTAATATGATTTTTACATCTCATGACCATGAGCTTTGTCAAACAGTTGCAAATAGAATTATTGATATTAAGGAAAGTGGCATAGTTGATAAGGAATGTACCTATAACCAATATTTAGGAATAGAATAGTTATGAAAAATTTAAAAACTTTAAGAATAATACTATATATATTCATCATAATTTCCCTTATAGCACTCAAACTGATGGGTTCTAGTTTGCTCGGCGAATGCTATATAAATAAAAATTTTGGACTTCTTTGCCCATCTTGTGGTATAACAAGAGCAACTGAAAGTCTTTTAAACTTAGATTTTACAAAAGCTTTATCATATAATAGTTTTTATGTATTAATATTACTTCCAATATTTTTGGTACTTGCGATAAACGATATAATTTGCATGATTTTAAACAAAAAGTCACTTGTAGATATTATATTTGATACAAAAACTTCTAACATAGTATATATTATAATAGCAACTATACTTATAACATTCATGGTATGGGGACTCCTTAGAAATTTTATATAATACTATGATAAAAACTCTTTGCCAAAAGCAAAGAGTTTTTATTGTCTTAATAATCCTAATATTATTACATTGATGCAAGTGCAGCAACTCCTAATATTGCAAGAATATATATTGCAAGGCAAAGAACTAATCCAATGATTCCAAGTACCATACCTGCAATTCCCATTCCACGTCCGCCATAGTTTTTACCAGCTATACTGAAGATAATTGCTATTATTCCACATGGAAGTGATACATACCACCAGCAGAAACATACTACAGAAATTATACCTAAAACTAAAGATGTTATATTAAATCCTTTTCTTTCTTCTGGTGCTACATTATTAGTAGTATTCTCTGTTATTACTTCCTCTTTCTTCTCTTCTTCGTCCATTTTTGTTCCTCCTTCTATCTTAAATTATTTGTACCACTCAGGTACATAAAATAATACTGTATCTAGTAAGTTTAACACTACAAATAAAATAAATGTAATTAATAAACTTATAATACCAATAGTTAAACCTGCAACTGCAAAAGTATTATCGCCTTTCTTTTTTCCAATAAGTCCTAAAACTGTTCCAACCAATCCTAAAGTTACAGATATGAATATGTATTTAAAACATATTAGTGATAATATAGATAATACCAAAGCCGCTATTCCAAAACCTTTTGATGCCACCTTACTTTCTACTTTAGTTTGTTTTTCTACTTCTTCCATATACTTTCCTCCTAAACTTTTTAAGCATACTTTTCTCTAATTTCTTCTATTTCTTCATAATGATTGCGTAATATATCTAAAAATACATCTGCAATCTGTGGATCAAATTGTGTTCTTCTGTTTTTCTCTATTTCATCTATAACTATTTGTAAATCTAATGCATCTCTATATGACCTTCTTGAAGTCATGGCATCAAATGTATCAGCAACTGCAGCAATTCTTGCAAAATATGGTATATCCTCGCCTGCAAGTTTAGATGGATATCCATTTCCATCATATCTTTCATGATGATGCTTTACAATAGGGATAATTTCTCTAAAAATTGCTGCATTTGATAATATATTAACACCGATAGATGGATGATTTTTAATTTCTGAATACTCTCCATCTGTAAGCTTGCCGAGGTTTTAGTAAAATGCTATCAGGTATTCCTATCTTTCCAATATCATGGAAAAGTCCACCTATCCTAATTGTATGCAAGTCTTCCTCATTAAGACCAAGATATTTTCCGAATTAAAACTGAATATTCAGAAACTCTATCAGAATGTCCGTCTTGTATAAGAGTCTTTAGCTTCAACAGTATATCTTAATGTTTGAACGCTTTCTAAATATGCTTGCTCCATTTTTGAGTTAGCTTCTTTTAATTCTTCATTTATTTCTTTAATAACCTTCATTTGATTAATAGCTTTTACCCCTGATTCGATCAGAAGAAGCAATTGGTCAAATTTATCACTTTTTTCGCAATATCCTTGAATATCTAATCTTTTTATTGTATCAAGCGGTGGAGCTAAATCTTTATGTCCTGTAAGAAGTAGAATGTATATTTCTTTATTAAATTTACGTATTTCCTCTACAACCTTATCTCCATGTATCGGTGTCATAATAAAGTCTAATACCATTAAATCAAAATGTTCATTTTTAACCTTTTCAATGGCTTCAATGGGGTCTGTAACACCACAAAAATCATATCCAAATTTCTTTAGAAATATAGATAGCGAATCTATAATACCTATTTCGTCGTCTACAACAAGTACCTTTATTCCATTTGATAGACCATTTTGAGCATTCTTTCTCATAGAATTCACCTCTTTATATAAGATTATAGACATAATTTACAAAAAAAGCAAGAAAATTTTACAAATTTTAACAAAAATTTATTAATTTTCTTCTTTTTTTATAGGCTCACCAAGAACGCTTACTGCATTTTCAAGTTCTGCTTTTAATGTTCTATATAAGTTATCATTTATATTTTCTTTATTTCCACTTTCATACTCTAACATAGATTCTCTAATATCAAAAAGTGTATATCTAGTTTTATCTTTCTTACCACTATCATGGCAATATACAGGTGTATAATCTACGCTATCTATAGAAATTTTCCCTGTTTTCCCACTTTTTCTTATTTGCATATCAAGTATAGCAGTAGTCTTTGTATTTTTTATAGTTTGTCCTGATATAAAATTTCCTAAAGCATATACTACAAAAACTTCCTTTTCTGTACCATCTTCAAGTGTTATATTTTTCTTTTCCATAGGTTCTATAACATGTGCATGATTTCCAATTATAACATCTACCCCATGATTAAATAAGTAATTTGCAAAATCTTCTTGGTCTTCGTTTTGTTTCTGTGAATACTCTATTCCCCAATGTACACTTGCACAAACAAGATCTACATTTAGCTCTTTTAAAGCTTCTAACTGACCTGTAACAAGCTCTTCATCATTCATCATGTTTACTGAATATTCTTTTCCTGCAGGAATCGGTATTCCATTTGTTCCATATGTATAAGAAAGAAATGCTATTTTCATTCCATTTACATCTTTTACTAATATCGTATTTTGTTCTTCAGTACTTCTAGCTGTCCCTACATGGGCTAGTCCTATTTCATCTAATGTATTTAAGGTGGATTCAACTCCTGAATATCCTTTATCTAGGCTATGATTATTTGCTGTTGAAACTACATCTACTCCAATGTTTTTTAAGGCCTCTCCTAGGCTTGCAGGTGAGTTAAATGTAGGATAACCAGTATATCCCCTATCTTCTCCTGCAAATGTTGTTTCTAGGTTTGAAATTGCAATATCAGCTTTTGTGATATGTTTTGCAACATTTGCGAAAACTGGTGAAAAGTCGTATGTTTTAGTTTGTGCATCATATGCAGCATTAAAATTAGTAGTATGGCACATAACATCTCCTGTTGCTACCATATTTATAACTATATCATCAGGATATATCTCTTCTTTAATCGGTTTATCCTTAGGTGTTGTAGCTGTTTTTATACCAGCATTTATCCCAATTCCAATGGCGATTCCTGCAAGTAATGCTATTATTAAAAATAACGAAAATCTCTTAGTATTAATCCTTCTTTTTCTTCTAATTTTTCTGCTTCTGTTCCTCATATATTTTTATACCTCTCTTAGATTTATATTATATCAAATGTTCATATCAAAAGTCTATACTAAATCTAAGTTTTATTGTGTAGTTAATATTAACTTATATTCACTTCTACTATAAGCGTTATTCTTTACTTTTTTTTATCTTTTTGGTACAAATCTAATTTTATAGTATATAATTTTAAATAATATTTTAATTTATGGTAGGTGAAAAAATTATGGAATTAGAAGATGAAGTAAAAGTTGAAATCGAGGATTTAGTAGAAAAAGCAAAGAATGAAGATAAAGATGCTTATTCAAAACTTATAGTTTCTATACAAAATGATTTATATAAAGTAGCATACTCTAGACTTAAAAATTCTGAAGATAGTAAAGATGCAGTACAAGAAACTATAATAAATGCATATATTGGAATTCATAAACTTAAAGATAATAAGCTATTCAAGACTTGGATAACTAAAATACTCATTAATAAATGTAATCAAACTTATTCTAAGCATAAAAGGAAATCTGAAATTGATGAAAAGTATGTAAATTCTAATCAGACTATAGAATACTTTGAAGATAATTTAGATTTTGATACTATGATTGATTCTTTAGATGAAAAAGCGAAAACAATATTTAGACTTCACTATGAAGACGGACTTAGTATTAAGCAAATAGCGAGTAAACTTAAGATGAATGAAAATACTATTAAAACAATTTTATCTAGAGGTAGAAATAAAATTAAGAAAGTTTACAAACCAGCTACTATCCTTATGCTTATACTATGCGTACTTGTTGGAGCAAGTGTAATTGCTGTAAGTATAATAAGCTACATTCAAAGTTTGTTTAATTTAGATAGTATGGGTAAAGATAATTCTGGTGTGTTAATGGCAATCGAACATTTGGAATGGTTTCAAGAAGTAGATGTTGGCACTATTGATTTGGGTAATGGATACAAAATAACTCCTGATTATTTACTTATGGATGAAATGAATTTGTATATGGTACTTAATATTACATCTGAAAAAGATATTAGTAAAGTTACAGATGTATCTTTCCCTGATTTAAAGATAGTAGATGAAAATGGTAATATTATTTGTGATAGGTCAGATATGTTTTCTAATCAATATAGAAAGATATGTTCTGTAAAGATAATAGAAAATCAAAATAACAATCTTAAAGTTCTAATTTATATGTATACAGATAGTCTTCCAGTTTCAAAAACTTTAGATATTAGTTTATCAAAAATAGAATTCTTAAGTAAATCTTTCTTAGGACATAAGGATTTTTCTGATATATCTGGAAATGTTAACTTTAAAATTGAATTATCTGATAAATTTATAAACAGAAATTATACAACATATATTTCAGAAAGTCCCGAGATAGAAAAAGCAATTATTACTGAAACTGGATTTTATGCAATAGTGAAAACAAATGACTTTACTAAACCTAATAATATACACTTGATTGACGAAAAGGATAATTCATATAAATGTGATTTTAATACTATATATTTTTATGATAGTTCTTATTCTTTTAATTATTTTATTACCTCATTATTTAATAATGAGGAATGTAAAAATTTAAAATTAGTAATAGATGATAATGAATACAAGCTAATTAGAAATTAGATCTCAAAAAAGGTTCACTTACAATCAAGTGAACCTTTTTTATATTGTATATTTATTTCTATCTTTTTATGTTATTATCATATCTACAGTTATTGTTATTTCTGGATTCGCTCCAGTAAGTGCAAATCCTACATTACTTCCTCCAGATAATCCTAAATAGATATTTTTATATTCATGGTATTGTCCATCACTTAAAAATGTATATTTATGTGTTTTTCCTGTATTTGAAACAAGAACTTGTAATGTTATTGTTTCATTATTATTATTAGATGCTGTTGCTTTAACTTTAACATTTACAAACATCCCTGAGCAATCTTCTCCAAAACTACAAGTCCCTTTAAATGAAAAATGTTCTGTATAATATGTATAAGGTTCTATGCTAGAAGCGCTAACTGGCATATACATAGATACCATTGAAATAGTGCTTAATGCGATAAATAAGCATGCTAGAATTTTAATGCAAATTTTCTTCATAGATTTATACCTCCTTTAATTTCTATGGTGAAATTATAGTAATATCTAGTATTTTTCGACAAAAGGAGTTAAAAAGAAAAAAAAATGAAAAAATTTTAATATTTTTGAAACCTTTTTCGTCATTATTCGACTCTAATATATAGAGAAAATTTTTAAGGAGGAATTTTATAATGGTAAACACAATAGTTATAACAGAAAATATCAATTTAGTCAAGAAGTTACTTATTGAACTAGAAAAACTTAGTTTAAATCTAAACATCTCAAAGGTATTAACAAGTAAATCTGAAATGGACAAACTTATAAACTGCTCAAATATAGATATGGTTATAGTTGATAAAAGTATTGAAAAGGAATGCTCAATAGAATTCATTAAGCAATTTCAAGATGTCATTGTAATAGTATCATATAGTAAATCTTGCAAATTGCTTAATCAAAATGTTTTAAACAACATAAACTTTATTTTGCATGATGGAGACTTAGAAAGAAAAAGAGTAAATATTATGAGAGAATTGGAGTACATAGGTTATAGATTTAAATACAAAGGAAGTCACTATTTATTAGACACTATCTTACAACTTTATAGTAAACAAAATAGTATGGTAGATGATTTACAATCTGTAATATACCCTATAATCGCTAAGAAATATGACAAATCTGTATACAATGTAAAAAGTAGTATAAATAAAGCAACTGAGCACATGTACTATGAAAGTGATTCTACAAGACTACAAGAATATTTTAATTTTCCAGATGACATTAGACCAACAGTAAAACAAGTAGTATTCACAGTAATTAATAAACTAGCTTAAATTTAAAAGCTATGGAAAACTTTTGAAAAAGCTTTAGTCGTAAAAAGAAAGGTCTAAAAACCTTTCTTTTCTTGGTGGGCAACCAGGGGATCGAACCCTGGACCTTCTGATTAAGAGTCAGCTGCTCTACCAACTGAGCTAGTCACCCAAATTTATTTACTTAAGTCCTGATATAACTGTAATATATGCATTTATCAGCGATATTTATTATAATATCATTTTTTCATTTTGTCAATACTTTTTTACAAGAGCGAGCCCTACATACTTAATTTAAAGACTCGCTCTTTTTTTAATTATTTAGTTTCTAAACTTCTCTTATTTGCAAAATATATTGTATATGTTATAAACATTGCAATACTCGCTGTAAGTGCTTGTGTCCATCCCATTGCAACTTTTAAGTTTTCTATAAGTTTTGCAGGGAATATTCCAAATACATTTAATAAATTAAATCCTAAGAAAATAATTCCGTACTTTTACAGCTATAGCAATTACTCCTGTTAAGAAGTAATTAATACTCTTTTTCAATAATAGCAATTTATATAAATATACAAGCATAAAATTTCCCACCCATATCGCAGGTATCATATATGCCATATATACCGAAGCTGTTTTAAATACATACCCACCAAGTATCGTAGAAATACTTGGAAGTGTAATTACTAAAGCAATCTTTTGCAAGCCTTTTACATTTATAGCTGTCACAATTAAAGCTATATTTACAATTGAACCGACAATAATTTGTGAATGTGAAGCAATCCAGCTATTTTGTCCAAATACTGAATTTATTAGACTTGCTAAAAATGTTGGAACAATTAGTGCAGATATTCCAATTAATATAACTTGCAAAACATCCATAGCTTTTGAGTAATCACGCATATTTTGTGATAATACATTTTCTTTTTCCATTTTTATCTCTCCTCTTACTTTATAATTATTTAATTTTTACCTTTACTTCCAGTTCTAATCACCTTCGTCATAGGGTTATAACTGTCTTCTGAAAGTATAGTTTTTGACAATATTCTTCCATTTTTCTTTACAATTTTATATGTTCTACTTTTTGCTCCATTAGCTCCGATATGCTTTTACAACTTCCTGACCTTCAGCTAAAGTGCTATCATAAATATATTTGGTGTTTGCTAGAATGGTTTCTGTTTTCTCACTTGCAATTTCTATATCATATTCTTCATCTTCTGCAATTCCTCGTATCTCTACTTCTAATATTCCGATTTGTTGCTCTTGCATTTAATTTTATTGCATACTTTCTAGAATTTAAAAATTTAAAATCCTTTGACCCATAAGATATTGTTGCATCTCTTCCAGGATCTAAGTATGATACTACAGAAGAATGATTATATCTTTCTACAATTTCAAGATTTGCATATAAAACTACATTGTATACTGTACTTGATACTTGGCAAATCCCTCCTCCGTAATTTTCTACAAGTTCTCCTGCTGAATATGCTCCGGCAAGTAAATATCCTTTTGACGCTGTTGTAGGACCAACAACATTATTAAATGAAAATCTTTCTCCTGGCATTAGTACTGTACCATTTATTGCTTTTGCTGCTAAATCTATATTTGTAGCTCTATTTTTATTACTTGGGTCAAATCTTGTTGAAAAACTTGCAAGTACATTTGGGAAAGCATCTTCTCCAAGCATATCTGTTGTTATTGCAGGTCTTGTTATTTTAAGTGGAATTATATATTCTTCTTTATCTTCTGAAATTATATTCTTTGCTTCTTCTACCCCTATTCCAAAATCTACTCCATCTGAATGTACAGTTAGCTTTGATGTTTTTTCGTCATATGAGGCATTTTGAGCTTCTTTATATATTTCTTTTTGTATGCTTTCTAAGTCAATTTTATCAGGTTCTTTTTGTATAACAGGTATTTCTATTTGATTTATATCTTTTCCCTCTATCTTACCCCTAACAAGACTAATAAGTTCCTTTTTTAACCCCTCTTCATCAACAACAGCTCCTGTTTTGCCTTTAACAATAACTAATTTATCATTATCTATGTAATAACTATTATTTACAAAAGTTTCATTCCATTCATCATCTAAATTGCTAAATATACTTTGAAGAATCTCTTCATTAAATTTTACATCTATTTCTAAATTTTCTCCTTTAATTAAAGTAGCAATTATTTGGTAATTATTAGCAATTATATTTCCATCTCTTCCTATTTTACATGCTTTATTGATTTTTTCTACTATATCTGTTTGTAGTTCCATCCCCTTTAGTGTAAACTTTTTCTCATTTTCACCATGTTTCAGTACTATTTCTTCTTCCTCAATGTTATTAATTACTTCTTCAAATTTTGATATCGTCTCACTTCTACTTAGTCCTGAAACTTTTATATTATTAATTTTGATATTACTTACTATATTTGGATTTGTAGAATAAATTAAAGCAAATATTATTGAAAAAAAGCCTAAAATAAGAAAGACTACCAAAAGCCTAATTGTTAGTACCATTTTTCTATTTGTTCTTCTTCTCATACCTTACAAAACCCCTTCTTTCGTATATAATTACATATTACCACAAAATTTTACTCTTTACAATATGTTTATTTATAAATTAAAAAACTTTTCTTTTGTTATATTTATATACTTTTTTTAATATAATAGTATAAGAAAATTGGACGTTAGCGGAAGCGAAGCTTCCGACGTCCACATGTGCATTTTGCTTCGCAAATATGCACAGTCCAAGGTAAATTAACCTTGTTAAATAGCAAAAATCTACGATTTTTCTTATTTAATAAAAATTTAAGATTTAGGAAATTGTTACATGTTAAACATTTTATGGCCCATCTTTATTATAATTTCATATGCATATGCTCTATTTTCAGGAAATCTAGAAAATGTAAACACTCGGAATATTTGAATCAGCATCATCTGCTGTAGAGCTTACAATTACTTTTTTTGGAACAATTACACTTTGGTGCGGAATTATGCAAATTGCAAAGGACTCTTCTTTGTCTGCTAAACTTGCCAAATGCTTAAAACCTCTAATTAAATTTCTATTCCCTGATGTATCTGAAAATGACCCTGCACATGAAGAAATTTCTTTAAATATGATTGCAAATATTTTAGGTCTTGGAAACGCTTCAACTCCTCTTGGTCTTAAAGCAATGGAATCCTTGCAAAAGAAAAATCTAAAAGAAAATATTTTAAGTAATTCTATGGCAATGTTAGTTTTGCTAAATACTGCATCTTTGCAACTTATTCCAACTACAGTTATATCAATTAGAGCTTCTTTAAATTCTACAAACCCTACAAATATTATTTTACCAGTATGGGTTGCAACATTTTCTGCTGCATTTGTAGCAATAATTACTGCCAAAATATTTATCAAACTTGGCAAATAATTTACGGGAGGTGCACTTTGAGCATTATCAATTACATATCTATAATTGCAGTTCCTTTTACTATTTTTTATATAATTGCCTACGGATTTGCAGAAAAAGTAAAAGTTTTTGACAGTTTTATAGTTCGGCGCAAAAGATGGAATGAAAACTGTAATCCAAATATTTCCAACTCTTGTAGGATTATTTTTAGCAGTTTCTGCACTTAGGATCTCCGGCATATTAGACTTATTTGAGAGGATTCTATCTCCTTTATTAAATTTATTAAATGTGCCATCAAACTTGCTTCCTCTAATGTTAATTAGGCCAATATCTGGAAGCGCTTCTACCGCTGTTGCATTAGATATTATGAAAAATTTTGGTGTTGATAGCCTTATTCGGAACCATGGCTTCTACTATCATGGGTTCTACAGAAACAACTTTATACACAATAGCTATTTATACAAGCGCAGTTAAAATAAAGAAAATACGTTTTGTTTTAGTAGCTGCACTTATTGCAGATGTGGTCCGGAATGCTTGTATCTGTCGCATTTTGTCAGCTTATGTCGACGTCTTTTTCTTGACTTTTGTCTAATTATGGAATATTATAAATTTAGTTATTATTCAAATTTTTAATTTAGCTAAAACATCTTTGGCTTTAACACAATCATATATTTAAATTTATTTTTTAAGGGTATTCACCCAAAATATTTTCCAAATTATATGAATTAATCAAAATATTTTGCAATCCTGTATAAAGCGGATTTATTTTGCGTGCAGTTTTAGTAAAATATTTATAATTAAAGTTTTTATTTTTGTAGGGGATTTAAAAAAATTTTTTTATCTTCTCTTTCGCGACCCCCATTTTATATATTATCTGCGAAAGGTGTCCTCTACAGACCTCCAACCGGAGTTATATATCTAACTTTACAGGAGTGTCTAAACTCCTGTAATTCTTTTATCTTATTTTGTCTTATTTGCTCTAAAATTATTGATTAATGTAAAAAAATGTGTTATTATATAAATTAATATATAACTTATAGTTAAAATACTATAGACGTAATTTAGTTTACAGTATGTTAAAAGGAGGAAAGCTTATGGTAAAATCAACCGGAATCACTAGGAAAGTAGATGAACTTGGTAGAATTGTAATACCTATGGAACTTAGAAACAAATTAGGGATTTCTGAAAAGGATCCTTTAGAAATATTTGTTGATGGTTCTTCTATCGTCTTAAAAAAATCTAATTCTAGTTGTATAATTTGTGGAAGCGATAAAGATTTACTTTCTTTTGATAATAAAATGATATGTTCTAAATGTAAAGAGAAAATTTCTAGCTTAGATAAATAAATAGTATGAAAAGAGGTACATTTTATCAATTTGTACCTCTTTTTCATATTTACACAAACTTTTTATATATCTCATTTTTTTGAACATTTCTATCCTTTGCAATCTGCTTAATAATCTCTTTTTTATCTAATCCGTAGTCTCTCATAATATTTATAATGTTCTTCAATTGTCATTTCTTCAAATATATTCCTATCTTCTAGCTTAGCCTTCTCAATAATAATTACAAACTCACCCCTTGGTTCTTGCATTTTTTCTAAAAGTTCTTCTGCTGTACCAAAAATAAATTCTTCATGTATTTTTGTAAGTTCTCTTGCAAGTACTATCTTTCTTGTACCTGTAATTTTACTTAAGTCTTTTAATGTTTCTTTTAATTTATGTGGAGCTTCATACAAAATAAGTGTATTTTTAGCTAACTTTATTTCTTCTAGTTTCTCTTGTCTTATTTTTTTATTTGTAGATAAAAAACCTAAAAATGAGAACTCCTTTGCATCTATTCCAGAAGCTATAAGCGCTGTAATTAAAGCACATGCACCAGGAATAGGTATAACCTCTATTCCCTCAGATAATGCTATTTTAACTATATCCTCTCCTGGGTCTGAAATAACTGGTGTCCCTGCATCAGAAACAATTGCAATATTTTTTCCTCTTTTTATTTCTTCTATTATTTCCTCTTGTTTTTCGTCTGTGCTATGCCTATGATAGCTAATCAAATGTTTTTTTATTTCTAAATGATTCAATAATTTAAGAGTCTGTCTTGTATCTTCAGAAGCAATTATATCTACTTCTTTTAAAATTCTAATCGCTCTTAATGTAATATCTTCTAAATTTCCAATTGGAGTTGCAACTAAATATAATTTCCCATTCATTATTACTCTTTCTCCTTACCATATATCTTCAATATTTCCTCTGAATATTCACCATTTTCATTATAAATATATAAAGGTTCTCTAACTTTTAAATACTTATTTGCATTTTTAACCATTTTAATTAAGATAAGCACAGGATTTGAATTTACTTTTGAATAAACCATTCTAAGCTCTTTTGGTTCTAATCTATATTTTCTAGAATACTCCATAACATCAGCAAGTCTTTCGGGTCTATTCACCATATACATTGCACCTTTATCCTTCAAATTATTACTTCCTGATTTTATAAAATCTTCTAAATTTCCAAGTATCTCATGTCTTGCTATAACCTTGGTTTCCTTTTCATTTTTAAGACCTGTTCCATTTTCTTTATAAGGAGGATTTGTTACTACCGCATCATATTTCCTATCTTCTTCTAAATCTTTTACATTTATATTTTTTATCTTAATTCTATCTTCTAAATTGTTTAAAGCTACATTTCTTCTTACTAGATTGCAAACTTCTTCTTGTATTTCTATTCCTGTTATCGTAGATTTTTCTACTTTAGCTGATAAAAGTAATTCTAAAATTCCATTTCCTGCACCCAAGTCTAATATATTACTTCCCTTATGTATCTCTTTCGCAAAATCTGATAATAAAACACTATCTATCCCAAAGCAAAACCAGTTTTTATTTTGTATTATTTTTAGATTATTTATTTCTAAATCATCTATTCTTTCATCTTCATTTAATTCCATATGTAACCCTTTTCCTACAAATTTCATAGTATATTATACAATAAATTTGAAAAATTTTAAATAGGATAGGTGCGATTCATGCAAAATAATTTATTTTATTCAAGAGGAAACAATCAAAAAGGAAATCAAAAATTAAGTTTTAAAAAAAGAAAAGAAAATACTCTAGCTTCTTTAAATGAAGTCGAGAATTTCCTTTTTAATTATAAACACTTTATGAGATATATTAAATTATATAAATTCTTTAAGTAGCAAATCTAGTAAATCCTTCGCTTAGCGATATATTTGTACCTTCTATACTTATGTTTTCTTCACCATCTATTAATATCCTAACACTATTAACTTCGTTTAATTCCGTTAGTGTGTTTACTATCGAATAGATACTTAAAATAGCATTTTCTTCATTTTGACCATTTAAGAATTCTTTAGATAAATCCAAAGTAACAGTATTTCCATTTAAACTAGCACCATTTATTTTTGTTCCCTCTGGAATACTACTTTTTAATTTTTCATTTCTTGGAGCTTCTATAACATACTCTGTTAAAGTTTTATATGGATTCTCAAGAAGGCTCTTTGCATCTATTACCCTTGCTTCAGGTACCAATGTATTAGTTTCAATATTTGTATAATATAAGGCTATCATTGTCTGTCTTTCTTGCTCTTCAGTTATTTCCTCGCTTGGTGTTATTTCCGTAGTAGTTCCTGTCTCTTCTTTTTTCGGTAAGTTCACAAATACAACTACAATTAAAGCGCAAATCAACACTAGAGCTAGTATTAATAATAATTTTTTGTTTTTCATAACTCTCCCTCCTCTAACTTATATTCTAAATATATTTACCCTTAGGACAAATTATGAATATTTTGTTATATAATTTAAATTTAGTTAAAATAATAACTTTATGTATAATTAAGAATTATCAGTTTTCTTACGCCTAATTAGCTTTAAGTGGGTTTAGAAGAATTTTTTAACATTGACAAATTTGCAATTTGCGTATAAAATTATATAAGAATTAATAAGCTAGAATATTAAGGAGATCTTTATATGGACAATGAAAAATTATTACATGTGGGACTTGATGTTGGATCGACCACTGTAAAAATAGTCGTTATGAATGATGATTTAGAAACTATACATACTTCATACAAAAGACATTTTTCTGATACAAAAAACACAGTTTGTAATGTCTTAGAAGAGCTTGCTAAAAATTACCCAAACAACGAATTTACAATTGCTTTAACAGGTTCAGGAGCAATGTCTGCTAGCAATTTTTTGGACTTACCATTTATTCAAGAAGTAGTATCATGTAAACGTGCAGTTGAAAAATACATACCTCAGACTGATGTCGTTATTGAACTTGGTGGAGAAGACGCAAAAATTATATATTTTGATAAATTTGTTGAGCAACGTATGAATGGTACTTGCGCTGGTGGAACTGGTGCGTTCTTAGATCAAATGGCAAGTCTTTTACATACAGATACAGAAGGATTAAATGAACTTGCAAAAAATTTCAAGACAATATATCCTATAGCTTCACGTTGTGGTGTTTTTGCAAAGACAGATATACAACCACTTATAAATGAAGGTGCAGAAAAAGCAGATATTGCTGTATCTATTTTTCAAGCTGTTGTAAATCAAACTATTAGTGGACTTGCTTGTGGAAGACCTATTCGTGGTAATATAGCTTTCTTAGGTGGACCTTTAAATTATTTATCTGAACTTAGAAAAAGATTTATAGAAACTTTAAATTTAAAACCGGAATCAGCAATTACTCCAACTGATGCCCATCTTTTAGTTGCAAAAGGAGCAGCTTTAGATTCAATAAATAGAAAGCCTATTTCCGTAGAAAAACTAAAAAGCAGGATTAATGTTTTAAGAAACTCTAGGGACACTACAACTAAGCCTTTATCTCCTCTTTTTTCTATTGATGCTGAATATGACGCTTTCAAGAAAAGGCATTCTGAAGCAAAAGTAAAAAAAGGAAGTTTAGAAGGATTTTCAGGAGATTGTTTTATTGGAATAGACGCTGGTTCTACTACAACCAAACTTGCAATTATTGATAACGAAGGTAAGCTTTTACACTCTATTTATAGAAACAATGAAGGTGACCCTCTAAAGAGTGTTACTGAAATGCTTAGGGAAGTATATGAAATCTTACCAAAAAAAGCTAAAATTCGATTTTCGGGCGTTACAGGGTATGGTGAGAAACTAATACAGACAGCTTTGAATGTTGACCTAAATGAAATAGAAACAATAGCTCACTATAGAGCGGCCTCAGAATTTATGCCAAATGTTACAAGCATTGTTGATATTGGTGGTCAAGACATGAAATACATAAAACTAAAAAATGGAGCAATAGACAACATAATGCTTAATGAAGCTTGTTCTTCAGGATGCGGTTCATTTATTGAAACCTTTGCTAAAAGTTTAAATCTTTCAATAGAAGAATTTGTTAATGAAGCATTAATGTCAAGAAGACCTGTTGATTTAGGCTCAAGATGCACAGTATTTATGAACTCAAAGATTAAGCAGTCACAAAAAGAAGGTTATTCTGTAGGAGACATTTCTGCTGGACTTTCTATTTCCGTAATCAAAAATGCTATTCAAAAAGTTATGAAAATTAGAGACCCTGAAAGCTTAGGTAACCATATAGTTGTACAAGGTGGTACATTCTATAATGACGCTGTGCTTCGTAGCTTTGAACTTATCGTAGGAAAAGAAGTCGTTAGACCTGATATTGCAGGTCTAATGGGAGCATATGGTGTTGCACTTTTAAGCAAAGAGCAATATGAAGCAAATCTTGATATGGAATATACATCACATATTGCCAGTTTAGAAGATATTGATAAATTAGATATAAAAGTTACACATACAAGATGTAATGGATGTGAAAATCATTGTGGACTTACAATTAATAAATTCAGTAATGGTAAAACACATATATCTGGAAATCGTTGTGAAAAAGGTGCAGGAGTTGTAGCTCGGAAATTCAGAGCTTCCAAATATAATAAAATATAAACAAAAAAGAATATTTGACTATGAGCCTTTAGAAGAAAAGTCTGCTCCTCGTGGAATTATTGGTATACCAAGAGTTTTAAATATGTATGAAGATTATCCTTTTTGGTTTACTTTCTTCACAAAGCTTGGCTTTAGAGTTATTATTTCTGAAAAAAGTACAAGAAAGACATATGAAAAAGGAATAGAATCGATGCCCTCTGAATCAGTATGCTATCCCGCAAAATTATCGCATGGTCATATTATGAGTTTAATAAATTCTGGTATTAGAACTATATTTTATCCTTGTATTCCATATTCTAGAAAGGAATTTGAAGGAGCGGACAATAAATATAATTGTCCTATAGTTATATCTTACTCAGAAGTTATTAAAAACAATGTTGAAGATATTAAGAACGTTAAATTTATAAATCCATTCTTACCTTTTGATACTAAAAACTTAGTAAAAAAAGTTATGGAATTAGATGAATTTGCAGAATACAATTTTAATAAAAAAGAATTAACTGAAGCTGCAATTTCAGCAGAAGCAGAATATCAAAAATGTAAACAAGACATCAGAGACGAAGCTACACGTAGCTTAGAATATATAGAAGAAAATGACCTAAAAGCTATAGTTTTGGCTGGTCGTCCATATCATGTTGATTCCGAAATAAATCATGGTATTGATACATTAATTACAAGCCTAGGTCTTCGGTGTTCTTACGGAAGATTCTATTTCTAAGGATTCTGAAGTAAAAAGACCATTAAGAGTTGTTGACCAATGGGTATTTCATAGTAGACTATATGCTGCGGCAGATTTTGTAGGTAAACATGATAATTTAGAATTAGTTCAACTTAACTCTTTTGGATGTGGAGTTGATGCAGTTACAACAGACCAAGTTGAAGAAATTTTATCGAGCTATAACAAAATGTATACACTTATAAAAATTGATGAAGTAAATAATTTAGGTGCAGTTCGTATACGTATAAGGTCGCTTCTTGCAAGCATAAATAAAAGACTTGAAAAGAAAAAATCAGGCAATTGCATTTCATGTAGTGACATGGGAAATTATGATATACACAAAATTCCTTTCACAAAAGAAATGAGAAAAGACTATACAATTCTTGTACCACAAATGGCTCCAATACATTTTGACCTTTTAGAAAGTGCACTTTTATCCTGTGGCTATAATGTAAAACTTCTAAAGACATGTACCCCTAAGACAGTAGAAACTGGTCTTAAATATGTAAATAATGATGCATGTTACCCATCTATATTAACAACTGGTCAAATGATTGAAGCTCTTCAATCTGGAGAATATGATGTAAATAAGACAGCCGTAATAATGTCTCAAACAGGTCGGTGGATGCAGAGCAACAAATTATATAGGATTTATTAGAAAAGCTCTTAAAGATGCAGGCTTTTCTCAGGTACCTGTAATTAGTTTTAATATAGTAGGCATGGAAAAAAACCCAGGTTTCAAATTAAGTATTGGACTTATGGAAAAACTATTAAAAGGTGTTGTATATGGTGACTTACTACAAAAACTATTACTAAAAAACAGAGCATATGAAATACACAAAGGTGAGACACAAAAATTATATGAAGAATGGCTTGAAAAGTGTAAATCCCTAGTGAAAAATTCAAATTCAAAACAATTTAAAAAATCAATATATGATATGGTTTCAGACTTTGAAAAAATTGAATTAGATACAAGTATTAAAAAACCTAAGGTTGGGGTAGTTGGAGAAATTCTAATTAAATACCACCCTTTTGGAAATAATTTTGTTATAGATGTATTAGAAAAAGAAGGTGCTGAAGTTGTAATGCCTGACTTTATGGGATTTGTAAAATTTATGGCAACTCACAAAATAACATTTAATAATCTTCTTAATATTGATAAAACAAAAGCAAAAATATTTAAATTCGCTATAAAATTAATAGATATACTAGAAAAAGATTTAAAAATAGCACTTAAGAGTTCTTCAAAAAATTATTTAATGCCTTGCGACATTTGGCATTTAGAAGAAAAAGTAAAAGATATTTTATCACTTGGAAACCAAACTGGTGAAGGTTGGTTCTTAACTGCAGAAATGTGTGAATACATAGAAAATGGGATTCCAAATATTGTTTGTGTTCAGCCTTTCGCATGTCTTCCAAACCATGTAGTTGGTAAAGGTGTAATAAAAACAATTCGTGCAAAATATCCAAATGCTAACATTAGCCCTGTAGACTATGACCCAGGCGCAAGTGAGGCTAACCAAACCAATAGATTAAAGCTTTTGATGACTGTTGCAAAAGATAATTTAAATAAAGAAATTTCTGAAACGCAAAATACTGTATCTAGCGAAAACGTTGACACTACTGAAAAGCAAGAGATTTTAAAGTAAAATTTAATAAATTTAACTTTAAAAAAACCCCTTTTAAATTTCGATTTTAAGGGGTTTTTTTTATTTTAGTATGTAATTATTTATCTAAAATCCTTTTTTAAGCCCATTTTTCTTTATTTAAAATTTAATTTTTTATGAAGTTTTTTTGTATACTTTAATTTTCAATTATATTTTTTAATTTATAACACTTATTATTAATTTATATATTTAATTTTTATTTCATATTCCATTTCTATTTCTTATCTTCTAAATTTATTTGTTTCATTTTTTATTTTGTTTATATTTATTTAATATAATTTTTACTTAATTATATTTTTATATTAGCTACTTTTATTTATTATTTATTTAATTATAAATTTATAATAATCTTTTTTATTCACTTATATCTTTACAATAATATTATTTTAATTAATTGTTTTCTATTCGCAAATTTTATATTTGTTCTATTTACATTTTATAAAACATTTAATATTTATTATTATATTAATATAAATTAAATTAATTTATTTATTAATATACTTCAACTGTATTTGACCTAATAAAATTTCAAAAATTTAAAAAAGTTTGATTTTTTAAATTTTTGATTTCCAAATATGTAAATAGCTTTATATCTATATCGCAATTGTACCTTACTTACTCATACTTCATGAATAGCTTCAGCTAGAAAACTCTTTTCACTTATGTAGATTTTAGTTTTTTATAAGTTTTTTTCAAATCTTGGACTTCCTATACAAAAATCTTTTTAATCTTTTAATTTTATAATTAATTACTATATAAATATTTTATTATTTATATGTTTTAAATTTTTTTCTTTATATTTAACATTCACTTATTCTATTATTTATCTATCCTCTCTTTTTTTATTAATTCTCATTTTCTACATTTTTATTTTTCATAGTTATTTTATATATTAAATAACTATGAAATTATAATTTATTATTTAGCTAATATTTTTTGTATTATATTTGACTAATTCCCTTTCATATTTTTTAATTTATATAATTTCATATTATATTTATTTTGTTTTTACCTTTTCTTTTAAAAAAAGTTTCACATGAAAAAATTTTTTTACTTTTTTTATTTATTAAATTACATTAAAATATAATTCATAATTATGAAATTTAATTTTTGTTTATACTTTTTCTAATCAAAAAAAATTTATTTATATTTATATTTATGATTTTGCTTATTAAATATTTTTTATTTCATATCAATCAAGAAATTAATTTTAAATTTATTTTTTGATTTTTAGTTTTTCTTTTAATCCATTATTCTATTTTTAATTTTTTCTTTTTAATATTAAATCTTATTGTTTTACAATTCTGATTGCTTTTTTGTCAAACATTCTCGTTTTATATTTGTATCTTTTTAAAATCTAAAAAATCTATACCTCTTTTTCAAAATTTAAAATTGTATTCTTTTATTTCAAATTTAAAAATTTTTTAATTTAATTTCAAAATCATAAAAACTTCTTTTATAATAAAATTCTATTTAGCTTTGAGAAAAAAATTTTTTCTTTTCCATAATTTTAATTTTATGACCAAATTGACAATCATATTTTCAGCATTCATAAAATATTTATATCCTATTTCGATTTTTATTTTTTATTTTTTGACTTTCAAAATTATGCCTTTCTATTTTAGTTAAAAATCCATATTGCCAATTTTGAAAATTTCTATACCAAATTTTATTGTCATATTGACACATCCTATGGATTGTTATTTTTGCATTCCAACTTTTCCCATTCTCTTATTTTTTTACTTCCATATTTTCCCATTTAGAATTTTTTAAGGATTAGGACTTGTTTTTTTGCTAATTCAAAATAGTTTTTGACAACTTCTTTCGAAAGTTACATAATGATTGTGATTTAGTTTTGTATTCACACACATTTTTTGTCTAAATTTTTGTAATTTTTCTCCAAAATATGCTTTCTGCGCTTTGTCCTTTGGTCATTTTTCCCATTTTTTACCCTCAAAAGTTATCCACATTGCAGCTTAATATATTAGGGATTTCAAATACTTTGGGGTTTTCCACATTACATTTTTTTCTTTAACCTCGGTTTCTGTTTTTCGTATTACTAATTTTTCTATTTAAGTACATTTGTTTTGTATTTTTACTCAAATTCAGTTGCTGAAATCTTATTTGTCCATATGTCCCCCCTCTTATTCTTGTCTTTTTGTAACTACTTTTTCCTAAACTTTGCCCTCTTTTCATATAAAACTTTTTTAATTCTATACTTTTACTTTTTAGTTTCTTTAGTTTTTCCTTTTTCCCCTCTTTTTAATCTACTCAAAAAAATCTAACGAACATTTTTGGTTATTCAGAAATAATACTTTAGTTCCTGATTATTCTTATTTTAAAATCTCACCTCTTAATTCTTGTTGTCTTTTTGGTTAATCTCTGTTGTTATTATTATTTTAAATTTTAGACCTTCACTTTTTTTAATAAAAAAAGTTTTTTAACTTTAAAATATGCTTTCAATAAACGAAAAAAAAATTTTTTACTTTAGATATTTTTCTGAATTCAAAATTTTAAGAACTAGAATTTTTATTTTCTAGTTTCTATTTTTTGAAATTAGATTTTTATATTTTTTACTTTCTATTTTTTATCTATAAAATTTTTTGTTATTAATTTCTCTTTCATAACCTTTTTGACAATTTATTAATATGTCCTTTTTAGTTTTACTTTTATAATTTTTATTTTTTTATTCTTTCTTTTATAAAAATTTTGCATAATTATTTTTTGTTTTTTTATTTTATTTTTTAATTTTACAATCTAAAATTTAAAATTTATTTGTTTGCTTTTAAAATTTATTTTATAATTTCTGTTTAAATTTTTATTTTAAAATTTTTGACTTTCACTTTTAATTTCATTATTTATATTTTTAATTTTGTTTTAGTTTTTTATAATTATTTTTTAATTTTAATTCTACATATTAAATTTTGTTTTTAATTTTATTCAAACAAAAAAATTTTTCTTAAAAATTTTTTACGCTAATTTTTATTTTCTATATTGATTAATTTAATAACTAAAAAATATATATTGTTACTTTTTATTTTTTTAATTTGGTTAATAAGTTTTTATTTTATTTTCACAAATTTAGTTAGTAAATTCATCTTTTATTTTTAGTTCTCTTTTATGTTTTTTTTTATTTTCTAATAATTAAAATTTTATTATTAAAATTTAATTATTATTTTATTGCTTATTATTTTAATTAAATATTTAATTATCTTAGCAAAAACTCATTTTTTTAATTTTCCAATTTTTTTAAATATTATTTCAATATCTAGTACCTGTCTTTTATCTTTTAAGGATATCTTACTTCTTGAATTTATCCTTTAGTTAAATTATAACTTTTTCATTATTTCAAATCACAAGTATTCTAATTACGTTGTTGATTCAATCCATTGTTTTTTATTTCTCGCTTTTCGTATTTCTTACTCCTTCATCTCGCTATTCTTTATAATATTTTTTTAAATTTCTTTAATTTTTTAAATTTTTTAAATTTATACAATATTTATATCATATATATTCAGTTTTTTTATTTATTTTTTATATTATTTAATTTATATTTATTTTAATATTATTTATTTATATTTTATTTGTTTTTCTTTAATTGCTTTATTAAAATTTTCTTTGTAAAATTAATATTTTTTAATTTCTAAATCCACAATTAATTTTGATTTTAATGTTTTATTTTATTTGATTTGTATTTTTCTTTAATTAAAAATTTTTATTAACATTATTTTTACTAATACTAATTTATTTTTATTGTACTATAAAAAATAAAATATTATTTTTTTATATTCATTATTATTAAATTATTTTTATTATTATTTATTAATTATATTTTAATAAATAATAATATTTTATTTAAAATAAAAAATAATTATTTTCTAGTTCCCTTTTTCTATAAAAATTAATTTCTAGTTTTTTATTATACTTTTTATTTTATTCTTTAAAATTTTTTACACTAAATTTTTTTGATTTATATTTTTTAATTTCAAATTATATTATTTCTGTTCCATGCATTTTTTATTTTTACTATTTACTTTTCATTTTTTTATTTCTATTTTTCGTTTTTTACTTTTTATACATTTGAATTTATTTTTAATTTTTTACTTCCATTATAATAAAATTTTTATTTACCTTTATAAAATTGGGAGTTTTATTTTTTTACTTTTATAACTTTAATTTTATTAGTTTTATTTCTGTAAAATTATTTTACTCTTTTTATTTTCTATTCTTTTTTATCTGTATCTTCTTTTTACTTTTTTTGGTATCTTAGATTTGAACTTTTATAAAAATAACAAAAAATTTTTTTATACTTTCTTAGTATCTCTTCTTATAGTATCTACTTTCTTATACTAATTTCTTTTTTTCTTTTTTTATTGTTCAATAGATGCATCCAATAATATTTTTTTCAATTTTGTTTTTGGTAATTTTTACCAATTGGTTTTTTTAACTAATTCTTGTCCTTTTTTTAGCACAAATCATTGCTAATTTACTTCTTTTTTTATATTTTACATAATGCTGTTATTGTGGTTTTTTATTGATACGCTTTTTAATGCTCTTTTTCACGTTTTATCTTCCAAAATTCTTTTTTTTTCATACTTATTTTTACATTTTTTCCCATTTTTAAATCTAAAAAGTTATCCACATTGAAGTGAATAAAGCTAGGGATTACTAGCAATTTCGCAATTTTTGCACCTTACTTTTACTGTACTCCTATTTCATGGCTACATTTCTCTTTCTTTTTCTGTTTTTTAATACTTATGTTCGCTAGTCTTTTCGATTTTCTAGTTACCAAAATAATTTTTGCTTTATATTTTAATCATTCTCTTTCTAATTTATTCGAGACTTCGCTTGTTTTATTGTCTTTTTAGCTGAAATTTAGTTAAAAATTTTTTTGCTACCATTTTCCATTTACAGCCGTTTTTATTTTTTTGGTTATATTTCTTATACCTAAATTATTTAATCTCTATTTTAAAATTTCAACTTAAGTTTGTTTTCTTCTTTC
This sequence comes from uncultured Clostridium sp., assembly GCA_948469655.1. Lineage (GTDB taxonomy): Bacteria > Bacillota > Clostridia > TANB77 > CAG-508 > JAAWPK01. The sequence continues at coordinate 50,265 of CAOKMF010000003.1, read as the reverse complement.
TTCATATTAATATAAAAATATGCTTGTCTTTTTGGTAATTTCTTTTTTACATCGTATTTGTTTATCTACTATTTTTTCTTTTTCCCAAATTATTATTTACTCTTCTTAAAAATTTTTTATATGCTACTTTTAATTTTTATTTATAATCTTTCTTTATTGATTCTATTTTTTATTAACATTAAATTTCTTTTTAATATTTAATTTTCTCATTTTATTTTTTATTTGTAAAAATCATTTTCAATTTTATTCTATTTTATTTTTCTTTTCGTTTTTATTTTTATTATTTTTTATTTCATAAATTATTAATCTGTATTTTTATTTCTGTAAATTTTAAATTTTTTTATTTCGTTTTTTATTATACTTTTATTTTTTATTCACATTAAATTTTTGTGTACTTTATTTTATTTTTTCTAAATAATTTTATTTATTTTAAATTTTATTTTTATTAGACAATTTTTTTATCTTAAATTTTTTATTTTATTCTAAGAAAGAATTTTTTATTTTTAATTTTACGAAAATAATTTTATATTTCTAATTCCATTAAATTTTATTTTTTAATTATTCTTTTAATCTAAAATTTCAATTCCTATTTTTAATTTATTATTTTATATATTTTTTTATTTTATAATTATTTTATCTAATTACTTTATTAATAATTTTAAATTGTTTTATATGTAATTATTTATTTAAGCAAATTTAATTTTATTTATATTTATATTTTTTTATTTTTAATTTATATATTATTTTACTTTTATTTTTCTGTTGTTTAATTTCTTTCTAATTTTTTATATAATTTTTATATTTTTTTAAATTTTCTTAATTTTTTAATCTTATACTATTCCTCACTTTTGCACCATTCTTAAATATTTTCCCTCCCTTCATCCTCTCTATACTTTACATTTCTAGATTTTATTCTTCTTACAAATCTTTAATCTTTTAAATGTTTTAAATATTTTTGCTTTTTATCACATTTCTTCTATTGCTTCTATTTTTATTAAATTAATAAATATTTATATATAAATATTTATTAATTTAATTATCTTGTTATTTTATAAAAATAAATTAATTATTTTCTGTAGTTAATTATTTTTATAAGATACGTTTTATATTATTTTTCTATTCTTAATTAAATTAATTATTTTATATATTTTTAAAATAATTAATTTATATATCTAAAACATATAATTATATTTTATTAATTATCCTATTTATATTTTTTTATAAATTTATATTTATAATTTACTTTTATTTTTTATACTTATTTTTTTATATTTATTTTTTGCTTGTTTTTTAATTAATAAATATTTATTTTTAATATATAATTTTATAAAATAAATATTTATATTTGTTAAATTATTAAAAATAAATTCAATTTATTTATTTTTATATTTAATATTTATTTTATTATTTAATTTTTATTCTAATTTTATTTTTATATTTTATCTATTATATTTTTAATTTTTTAACTTTTATTTTAATAACAATTATCTTATTGGATTTTATTTTTAATTTTTTATTTTTTAGTGCTTGTCATTTTGGTGGATTGTATTTTTTGTTTTTAAATATATTTCGATTTGTTCAAAATTTTTTTATTTTTTGAAAATATTCTTTTTTATTTTTTTAAATTTCTTTCTATTTATTTGTTAAAAAAATTTTATATGATTATTTTTTTATTCTTACGATTGTCATTTTAGCAACAGGCATTTCTTTCTTTATCTTATATTTTTTATTTTTTTAATCTTAACTACTACTTTGCTTGATATTGCCTAATAGTCAATTTCGTTTTGTGTGTCTTCTGAATCCTTATATTTTTTGATTTTTTCTATGCTTTTTAATATTTTTATATTTTAATTTGTTTTTGATTTTCTTTTATCCTCTTGATACTCTAAGGTTTGATTTTTTTGCAATTTTTATTTAATTTTTAATATTATTTTATTAAAAATTGCTAAAATAAATTAAAAATTCGAATTAATTTCTGTTGTTTATTTGACAATCTTGTGTTTTTTATCTTTTGCCTAATCTCTTATAGTTATTGATACAGGCGTATTCCCCTTGTTGTTAATCGTTACGTCTAACTTTTATTTTTAATCTACTTCTATTGATAGCATTTTTCTCTTTATTTTTATTTGTAATTTTTACTAATTTACCAGTTTTTACACTTGTTTTTTAAATTAACATAACAATATTATTGCTTATTTTTCGGATTTTGCTTATTTTTAATGTTATCCACATAAATTTTCCATGTAATTCCTATTTCCGTAAGTATCCTTTTTTGAATATTTTTTGTTCTTTCTCTTTAATTGACTTAGAAGTATTGATTTTCAAGTTTACATTTTTAATTTTGCGTGCTTTATATAAAAAATTGCTATTTCTACTGTTTACATATGCAAAATTCCATTATATGGCTTATCATATCTTTTACATACATTGATACTCTAATATTTTTATATTACGGCTCTGTATTTCCATTTTAAGCCGTTTTTTGTTTGAAAGAAATATAGTTGTATATCTCTTGATATAATATTAGAACTAAAGCCAAAAAATTTTCATCCATTATATATTTTTTAAGGAACTTGCTTAACAAAAAAAGTACTATGTCCTAATACACATAGTACTTTTTTATTGGCGTAGGTGAGAGGATTCGAACCTCCGCGGCCCTAAAAGAACCCTACAAGTTTAGCAAACTCGCCCCTTCAGCCTCTTGGGTACACCTACATTTTAGTTATTTACTCTTTGGCGCTTTACATATTATAATATATTTTTCTTCTTAAGTCAACTGAATTTGTAAAAACAAATAAATTTTATTGGCGGAGAGTGTGGGATTTGAACCCACGGTAGGATATATTCCTACGCCAGTTTTCGAGACTGGTACTTTAAACCAAGCTCAGCCAACTCTCCTTGAATCTTCTTATTTGTATATTATAATACGAAAAGTCCGCATTAGTCAACGCTTAGGTTTCTGTTATTTACTTAGATTTTAGATACATATTTCATTATTATTTGACATTTATGTAATTTATTGATATTATATTGTCATAAAATTAAATAGAAGGAGAATGAATATGGAAGAAAACAATGAACAAACTAATAACCAAGGACAATCAAATCCTCTTGCATTAGCAGGATTTATAGTTGGTCTTTGCTCACTACTTATTAACTTTGGTGGTATAGTAGGATTGGTTGCAACAGTACTTTCTGGTGTAGGACTTTCAAAAGTAAAAGCTACAGGTAAAGGAAAAGGATTTGCAATAGCTGGATTAGTAATCGGTATCATTAGCATAATTTATGGAATATACAGCATTTACACTGCAGCAAATATGCTTAGCAACCTTAGCAGTTTATATTAAAAAAATTCCCCGCAAAATGCGGGGTTGTTTTTTTGGCGCAGAGGGTGGGATTCGAACCCACGGTAGGGATTAACCTACGCCAATTTTCAAGACTGGTGCCATAAACCAACTCGACCACCTCTGCAACATTACTATATTAACATATTTAAGCATATCTGTCAATACTATTTTTTTGTTTTAGCATGGTTTTTAGCTAGTATTACTCTTTAATTATATCAGAAGAATTCATTGCTCTTTTTATGGCTTCTTTTTCTTCATCTGTCATTTTATATGCTGAATTTCCATTTATAACTGGCTTTGCATATATGTTTGATGTCTCTCTTGAATAAATTCCATTAAGCACTACTCCATCATTTTTTTCATTAAGTAATGCTAATGTAAAGCTTAAATCTGACCCAGTATCTTTATATGCATTATATCTATAAATACCGCATTTTTTGTATACAGTTTTTAATGTCTGAGTCTAAATTTTTGCAAAATCTTTCTAACTCTTCATTTTTAGTTATTGTCTTATTTATTTTCTCTATATGACTTTCCAAAATTTCCTGGATATTAGCTCCATTTCCTAGCTTATTCATAAAGTTTTTATACTCTTTCTTTAGCTTTACTACTTTAATCAAATTAACTAAATACAATATAAATAATAATAAACAAAAACCTACAAGTCCTAATATAAAATTTTGATTGTTTATAATTTCAAATATGTTATTCAAAGTCCCACATCCTTTATATTTCTAGTCTTTTATAATATCTAATAATCTTTCCAAATCGTCATTTGACTTGTATTCAATTACTATTTTTCCTTTTTTTTGTCCTGCTTGCAACTTTACCTTAGTTCCAAAAAAGTTTTGAAAAGAATCTTCAATATCTCTATATATCGCTTCATATTTTACATTTTTCTTTTTTGTCTTCTTCTTGCTACTTGCCTTTTCTTCAGCTTCTCTTACATTTGCACCTTGTTCTATAAGCTTTATTGCAGTTTCATATTGCTTTTCCCCGTCTTCTATAGCAAGTAATGCTCTACAATGTCCCTCTGTTAATTTACCCTCTTTTGCAAGTTCTAATACTCTTTCATCTAAATTTAATATTCTTACTGTATTTGCAATAGCACTTCTGCTCTTTCCTAACACTTCAGAAACTTGTTGCTGAGTCAAATCATACTCCTCCATTAAAGCTTTAATTCCTACAGCTTTCTCTACTGCATTTAAATCTTCTCTTTGTATATTTTCTATCAAAGAAATAGCCTTATTTCTTTTCTCATCATCTTCTCTAACAATTACAGAAACCTCTTTTAACCCCGCTTTTTTGCAAGCCCTCCATCTTCTCTCTCCTGCAATTATTTCATAATAATTATCTTTTTTAGTTACTATTATTGGTTGAATCAATCCATATGTCTTAATTGATTCAGCAAGCTCCTCTATAGCCTCTTCATCAAAGTGTTTTCTTGGCTGTTCCCTATTTGGTTCAACTTCCGTTATTTTAACTTTAAGTATACTTTCTCCTTCTACATGTTTTTCATCTTCTTTTATAGTATCTTTAAATAATGCATCTAACCCTTTACCTAGACCTGTTTTTTTAGCCATTTGTTATTCATTCCTTTCTATTTCATATGTTTTGCTTTTAAATCTTGATCGTTTTTATCATTTTTATCTAAAAATTCTTTTGCAAGCTTTTCATAACACTTTGCGCCCTTTGATTTCGAATCATATACTGATATTGGCATTCCATAACTTGGCGCTTCGCTTAGCTTTATATTTCTTGGTATTACTGTTTTATATACTTTATCTTCAAAATATCTCTTAACCTCTGTAACAACTTGATTTGAAAGGTTTGTCCTTGCATCAAACATAGTAAGAACTGCACCTTCTATTTCTATTGATTTATTCAAATGTCTTCTAACAAGATTTATTGTATTTATAAGCTGTCCTAATCCTTCTAGCGCATAGTATTCACATTGTACTGGTATTAACACACTATCTGAAGCAGTAAATGCATTAAGTGTAATTAATCCAAGAGAGGGAGGGCAATCAATTAATATATAATCATATTGTCTTTTAACCTCATCAATTCTTTCCTTTAATCTGTGCTCTCTAGACATCAAAGAAACAAGTTCTACCTCTGCTCCAGCCAAATTTATATTAGATGGGCAAATCTTAAGTTTTTTTATATTAGTCTCTTTTACTGCCTCGTTTATCCCTATTTCATTTATTATTACATCATAGATAGATTTGTCTATTTCTTTATCAATTCCAAGTCCACTTGTTGCATTACCTTGGGGGTCTGCATCTATTAATAGTACTTTTCTCCCTTTTTTTGCAAGTGCTGCACTCAAATTTACAGCTGTTGTGGTTTTACCTACCCCACCTTTTTGATTTGCTATTGAAACTACTTTTGCCAATGTTTTTCCTCCTTTTTCAGCGATTTATTCTTCATTTAGATTTCTATTAAAAACACTACTATAATAATATAAAATTATTAAAAATATGTCAATAATTTACATCAAAAAAATAAAATTTCTTATAATTATTCTTCTTTTTTGCGCCTATTTTGTTCTAAATATATCAAAAGTACAGATATATCAGCTGGAGAAACACCCGAAATTCTAGAAGCTTGGCCAATCGATAAAGGTTTATGCTTGTCTAGTTTTTGTCTTGCTTCTAAGCTTAATCCTCTTATATCTTTGTACTCAATATCTTCTCTTAATTCTTTTTTTTCAAGCTTCCTAAACTTCTCAACTTGTGCTTCCTGCATTTTTATATATCCTTCATACTTTAACTGGGTTTCTACTTCTTTTATAACATCTTTTGGAAGTTTCTCTCTATTTACATCAAATTCTTCTAAATCTTTATAAGTTATCTCTGTTCTTTTTAAAAGTTCTGAAAGTTTAGCTCCTGTTTCAAGAGGATTTGTTTCACGTGTAACAAGAAATTTATTTAGCTGGTCTGAAGGCTTTACTACTGTGGCTTTAAGTCTTTCTATCTCCTTCTCAATTTGTCCTTTTTTTGCTTTAAATCTATTAAACCTTTCCTTAGAAATAAGTCCTACATTATATCCTTTTTCAGTTAATCTTAGATCTGCATTATCCTGTCTCAAAAGTAATCTATATTCTGCTCTAGACGTCATCATTCTGTATGGTTCATTTGTCCCTTTAGTAACAATATCATCTATTAATACTCCTATATAGGCTTCTGATCTATCTAATATAAGCGGTGGCTCCCCCTTAAGCTTTAACCCCGCATTTATTCCTGCAATTATTCCTTGAGCTGCAGCTTCTTCATATCCAGAAGTTCCATTTATCTGTCCTGCAAAAAACATTCCTGATATCTTTTTTAATTCCAATGATAATTTAAGCTGAGAAGGTTCTATACAATCATATTCAATTGCATATGCAGGTCTTGTAAACTCTACACATTCAAGTCCTGCAATAGTTCTATACATTTCAATTTGTACATCTTCAGGAAGCGACGAACTCATTCCCTGTACATACATTTCCTCAGTATTTAATCCCATAGGTTCTATGAATATCTGGTGTCTCTCTTTATCACTAAATCTAACGACTTTATCTTCTATAGAAGGACAATATCTCGGTCCTGTTCCCTCAATTTTACCTCCATACAAAGGAGATCTATGTAAGTTTTTCATTATTATTTCATGAGTTTTTTTATTAGTATATGTTAAATAGCATGGCACTTGTTCTATCTTCTTTTCTTCGTTTTCAAAAGAAAACATTTCTATTTCGTCATCTCCATTTTGTATCTCCATTTTAGAAAAATCAATCGAATTTTTATTTACTCTTGCTGGGGTACCTGTCTTAAATCTTACTATATCTATTCCTAGGTTTTTTAATGACTCAGAAAGCCTATTTGCAGGGAAAACGCCATCTGGTCCACTTTCATATGAAACCTCCCCAATATAAATCTTACCTTTTAAATATGTACCTGTTGCAAGTATTACAGATTTAACATTATATATAGCCCCTATATTAGTTTCTACACTTTTTACTTTACCATTTTCTACTTCTATATTAATAATTTCTGCTTGTTTGATAAATAGATTCTCTTGTTTTTCAAGAGTATGCTTCATTTCTACATGGTATTTCTTTCTATCAGCTTGCGCTCTTAAAGAATGCACAGCTGGTCCTTTAGACATATTTAGCATCCTAGATTGTATAAAGGTTTTGTCTATATTTTTACCCATTTCTCCTCCGAAGAGCATCTATCTCTCTTACCAAATGACCTTTAGATGTTCCTCCTATATTTGGATTACATGGCATATTAGCTATTGCTTCTAAGCTTATTGAAAAGAGTAAAGTTTTAAATCCCATTCTTGCTGTTGCAAGTGCTGCTTCACACCCCGCATGTCCTCCCCCTATCACTGCCACATCATATTCTCCTGCGTTATAGCTCATTTCTAATTACCTCCATTATTACCTCAAATGTTTCTCGTGAAACAAAAAATCTTGTTTGTGCCTTGGACTTCGATTTTCTTATTTCCCTAAGCAAAACTTCTTAAATATTTCATTTATAATATCTTCTGAAACGTTTTCTCCCGTTATCTTTCCTATCTCCTCTAAGATATTTGTTATATTTATTGTTACTATATCTATTGGCATATTTTCCTCTATTGATTTTTTCGATTTACATATATTCTCTTTCATATTTATTATTGCTTTTTTATGCCTTTCATTTGTTACAGTTAGGCTATCATCAATATTTATCTCATTAAGTCCATACATCTTAGAAATTTCTTCATATATCTTATCTATTCCGATTTTATTTAATGCAGATATTTCAATTATAGTTTTCCCTTTCACTTTTTCAGATAATTCTTTCTTATCAATAGCAAATACTTTGTCTATTTTATTAAATAAAATAATTGCTTTCTTATCTTTTATTATCTCTAGTATCTTCCTATCCTCTTCATCAAGTTTTTTACTGCTATCTATTATTGCTATAACTAAATCTGCTTCTTTTGTTTTCTCTATAGATTTACTTATTCCTATTTTTTCAATTTCATCATCTGTATCTCTTATTCCAGCAGTATCAATTATCTTTATTGGAATTCCATCTATTTGAATGAATTCTTCTATCGTGTCCCTTGTAGTCCCTGGAATATCTGTAACAATAGCCCTATCATCTTTCAAAATAGCATTTAATAAAGAAGACTTTCCTGCATTTGGTTTTCCTATAATAGCAACATTTATTCCTTCTTTTATAATTTTTCCATTCTCAAAAGTTTTTTCTAAAAGGTTTATTCTTTTCTCTATTTTCTCTAAAATCTTTAAAGTCTTATTATTTGTAACCTCTGGAGTATCATATTCAGGATAATCAATAGAAGCTTCTATATCGACTAATATGTCCATTACATCACTTCTAATTTCATTTAACGCTTTAGACAAATCACCATTTAATTGTTTAGCAGATGCACTTGCAAGTCTTTCTGATTTTGCGTTTATAATGTCTACTATGGCTTCTGCTTGTGACAAATCAATTCTACCATTTAAAAAAGCTCTTTTAGTAAATTCGCCGAGGTTCTGCAAGTTCAGCACCATTTTTTAGACATAATTCTAATATCTGTTTCATTACAATATACCCACCATGAGAATTTATCTCGCACATATTTTCCATTGTAAAGGATTTTGGCGCCTTAAAAAAGGAAACTAGTACTTCATCGATTATTTTGTCTCCTGAGACGATGTGACCGTATCTAATTGTGTTTGGTTTTATGTCTACTTTTTCGGACTTGGTTTTAAAAATTTTTTCTATAATTTTAAAACTATCTTCTCCACTAATTCTTATTATTCCAATTCCCGCATTACCGAGTAGCCGTAGATATTGCTACAATTGTACTCATATTTTATACTCCCTTTCTTCTTCGTATTTTACAAAATTAAAGATAAAATTTCCTAGTACCTAAAAAAAGGTCAAATAAAGACATATTCAAAAACCTCTGAATATATAATCCTCACTTTGACCTTAGATTTATATTACATAATTATATTATTTAAAACTCTATTTTAATGAAACAACTATTTTTCTATGCATTCCTTCACCTATACTTACTGTTTTTACCTTACTATTATTTTGAAGTTTAGAATGAATAATCTTTCTTTCATAAGGAGTCATAGGTTCCAATGTTATAGATTTCCTTGTTCTAATAACACTTTTAGCAATTTTTTCTGCTAAATCTTCTAATACCTTTTTTCTTTTCTCCCTATAATTTAAAACATCTAATTCTACTCTAATTCTTTCATTATTATCTTTAGCTACAATTGCCATAAGTATTGCTTGAAAAGCATTTAATGTCTCTCCCCTATACCCTATTAGAAAATCTGCTCTTTTATCATCTATTATAACTTCTATTGCATTTTCATGTATACTACATTTGTATTCAACTTTTTCTTTTACAGTATCCATTAAAAATTTATCCAAAAATGCTACTATTCTTTCTTTTGCTTCTTCTAATACTTTTGTATCTATTTTAACTTCTTCTACTCTTCTTGTCTTATCTTCTTCTTTTTTATTTTCTTTTAATTTCATTTCGACTTTAACTACCCTTGGTGCTAATATATCAAAGAAACTTCTTTTTGAATCTTCTTTTAAAACGTTTATCTCTACATCATTTTTAGATACCTTTAATTCTTTTAGCCCTTTTTCAATAGCTTCATTTGTAGTTTTACCTTCAAATATTCTTGGCTCAGGCATTTTTACCCTCCTCCTTATCTTTAAAAACTGCATTTAGTATTAATCTTTCAGTTGTCATAATTATATTATTGACAAGCCAATATAGTGCAAGCCCAAGTGGTGCAACTAGTGATATTGATACTGCAAGTATTGGCATCATATATGACATATTTCTATTTGTTTGCATCATTATATCATCCATATTAACATCATCTTCTTTAGGCTTTCCGGTCTTCAGTTTCTGCTTTAACTAAATCCCTTTTTTGCTTCTTTTGCATAGATGTTGTAATCCTCATTGAAATAAATGTAGATATTACATACAAAACAGGAATAACATAAGTCTTCCAATCTGATATATCTCTAGATGGAATGCTACTTAAATCAAGTCCTAAAAACTCCATATTTATATATACATTTTCATCGCTACTTGACTTTTCTCTAATAATAGATATTTCAGGATAAGCATCTTTTGCTCCTCCTTCATTTATCTCATTAGTATATTGTTCTATAATTCCAGGGTCCACTTTTTTCATGTATGTTAAAGGACTTCTTACTAAATAGAACACTGAAAATAGCAATATTATTTGGACAATTGCACTAAAGCATCCCCCAAATGGATTCATCTTTTCCCTTTTATAAACTTCCATTGTTTCTCTTTGAAGTTCTTCGGGGTTATTCTTGTACTTAACTTGCAATTTCTTTACTTCTTCTTGCACTTTCGCTGTTTTTTTCATTGTTTTTTGTTGGTTAATTGAAATTGGTAGTAATACAATTTTAACAAGTATTGTAAATAATATAATAGCTAATCCATAATTTTGTAAAAAACCATATAAAAAGTTTAATAAGTATCCAAATACATTTGCAAAAAATGCTATCATCTGCACTATCCTCCACTACTTTATTTTAGTGGGTCATACCCACCTTTTGAAAATGGATTACATTTAACAATTCTTCTTATACCATAAAAAACTCCCTTAAATGCACCATATTTTTCAATTGCTTGTTTTGTATATTCGGAACAAGTTGGATAAAATTTACAGTTACTTTTTAGGCTTGGAGAAATATATTTTTGGTATTTGTTTATCAAATAAATCAAAAATTTTTTCAAGCTTTCTCTTCCTCCAAATTTTATTTTTTATCATACTTGTCCTATTTTATCTAAAATGAATATAATATCTTTTTCAATATCTCTGAATTCTAAAGAATCTATTTCTTGATTTTTCTTAACCAAAAAAACTAAATTTTTACCCACTCCGAATTTATCTTCATTTAATCTATAGCTTTCTTTTATTAATCTTTTTATACGATTTCTTTTTACTGCCTTTCCTACTTTTGTCTTTATTGCAATTCCTATTTTATTTATATCAAGATTATTGTTTAACACAAAACTTTCTATGTATTTACCAGAATAGTATTTACCTTTTTTTAAAACAAGCCTAAATTCATAATTTTTTTTTAAAATCTCTGTTTTCTTCATATCTCTTACATACAAAAACCTTATGCAAAAAGGACCTAAAACATGCTATTTAGGCCCTACGCTTTTGCTTTTATGCACTTAGTTTTTTTCTTCCTTTTAATCTTCTTGCTTTTAATATATTTCTACCAGATTTTGTTTTCATTCTCTTCATGAAACCATGTTCCTTCTGTCTTTGAATTTTTTTTGGTTGATATGTTCTTTTCATTTTGCACCTCCTACGTTAATTTCTCATAAATATAACATTAAAATTATACATTATTTAAACTTCACTGTCAAGCTTTTCGTTAATTTTTCTTACGGAAATAAGGAAACTATTTTTTCTTTCCACATTTTTTTACATTTTTTCCACATTCTGCTTGACATTTTTTTCTATTTTTTGATATATTATTTAGTGTTATATATTAAAATATACAATTTACTATAATAAAAAAACGGAGGAAACAATATGAAAGAAAATTACCAAGAATTAATGAATACAGTTAAAACTCTTGCAAGAGATGGAATTAACTCTATTGCTTATGATACATGGATGTCATCACTTGAAATTTTTTCAATAGAGGGAAATTTGGTAACCCTTATTGTTCCTTCTTCTTTTTTCGCAGACCAACTTAAACCTTATGAATTATATTTACAGAATTGTTTTAAAGCTGCAACTAATAAAATGTATAATATTTCTTATATTTCAGCTGAAGATATGAAGAAAGTAAATCAAGATTCCATGTTTTCTAGTGTACATAATCAAAATATGTCGACTAATCTAAATCCAAAATACATGTTTAGTACATTCGTAATCGGAGAAAATAATAAATTTGCACAAGCTGCTGCTTATGCCGTTTCAGAAGCACCTGGAACTTCATATAATCCACTTTTTATCTATGGTGGAGTAGGTCTTGGGAAAACACACTTAGTACATGCAGCCGGTAATGAAATACTAAGAAGATATCCAAGTAAAAAGATTATATATGTATCTTCAGAGAAATTTACAAATGATTTTATAAATGGAATAAAAGATAATTCTAATGAAAATTTCAGACAAAAATATAGAAATGTAGATGTTCTAATAATAGATGATATTCAATTTATAGCAGGAAAAGAGGGAATACAAGAAGAATTTTTCCACACTTTTAATGCAATTCGTGAAAATAATGGACAAATAATTTTAACATCTGATAAACCACCAAAAGATATAAATCCTTTAGAAGAAAGGTTAAAATCAAGATTTGTAGATGGACTTTTAGTAGATATTTCTAATGCAAATTATGAAACAAGACTTGCTATTCTAAGACAAAAAGTACAACTTGAAAGCATTGTAATAGATGATATCGTACTTTCAAATATAGCAACTAAAATTGACACAAATATTAGAGAGTTAGAAGGTACTTTAAATAAAATAGTTGCAAAAGCAACTTTAACTCATAGTCCAATAACATTTGAACTTGCTGAAAATGCTATTGCAGATATAATTGCTCATAAAGAAAAGGTAATTTCTTCTGATTATATAAAGACAACTGTTTCAAAATATTTTAATATTGATGTTAAAGATATGGATAGTTCAAAACGTTCTAATGATATAGCATTTCCAAGACAAATTGCAATGTTTTTATGTAGAGAACTTGCAAAAATGCAATACAAAAATATAGGAAATAACTTTGGAAATAGAGATCACTCAACTGTTATGCATGCTTGTAGCAAAATTGAGCAAGAAATAAAAAATAATAAAGAAACATTTATGCATGTGGATAATTTAAAAAATATTATAATGAAACCAACAGAGGTATAATATCAAATAAAATTAATATTTATTAAAACTTCCGTTTGTAAAAATACTTATAAAAAAATAAATCTTAAACCTTACTTACGGAAAAGCCTCATACATTATACACACAATTTTGTTTATAACGTGTTTATAATATGTTTATATATTAGTTATTCACTTTCAAAATTTTTGACTGTGCATATATATTTAAGTTATCAACAAGTTATAGACAACAAATTGCTTTACGGACAGTATGTCCTACTTAAGTTTTCCACACAATTCACACACCTACTAATACTACTACTAAAAATATTATATAAATATAAAGGAGGAAAAGCCCATGAAATTTGTATGTGAAAAAACAAATTTAATTAAAGCCATTAATTCCGTAGTAAAAGGTGTATCTTCTAAAACACCCATGCCAATATTAGAAGGTATACTAATTCAAACAAATGAAAACGAAGTAAAATTAACAACCTATGATTTAGAATTAGGTATAGAATATGTAATAGACTGTGAAGTAATAGAACAAGGAAATACAGTTGCTAATGCAGTAATGTTTAGTGAAATCATAAAAAAACTTCCAGACACAGAAATTACAATATACTTAGATGACAAAGATTTACTTGTAATAGAATGTGAAGGTTCTTTATATAAACTTGCAACAATGAATCCAATGGAATTTCCAGAACTTCCTAATATAGAAGAAGAAAATTCTATTTCTTTAGAACAAAAAACATTAAAAGAAATGATAGCAAAAACAATATTTGCAGTAAGTACAGAAGTGCATAGACCTATATTTACAGGATGTTTGTTTGAAATAAAAAATGGAAAAATAAATGTAGTTGCAGTAGACCGGATACAGATTAGGATGGAAAAGTAAAGTACTAGAAGAAAATATAAACGATTTTAAAGTAGTAATACCAGGGAAAACATTAAGTGAAGTAAATAAGATAATATCAGATTCATTTGATAAAATAAGGATAAGTGTAGCTAAGAATCAAGCTTTGTTTGAAATGGAAAACTGTAAAATAGTTACAAGATTACTAGAAGGAGAGTTCTTAGATTATGAAAAAGTAATTCCAAAAACATGGGAAACAAAAGTAAGAGCAAATAAAAGAGAATTGCAAGAGAGCTTTGAAAGGGTAAGCTTAATTTCAATGTCTAGTATAGAAAAAGAAAGAAAATATCCAGTAAAAGTAGATATAGAAATAGGAAAAATAGTAATATCTTGCAAAAATCAAGCAGGAGATGCAAAAGAAGAAATATTATTAACAACAGAAGGAAAGAATTTAGAGGTAGGATTTAATCCAAAATATTTCTTAGATGCATTGAAAGCAATAGATGATGAAGAAATATTTATAGAATTTGGAAGTAGTTTATCACCATCAATAATAAAATCAGTAGACAATAATTCGAATTATGTATATATGATTTTACCAATAAGAATACAAGAATAAAAAGAGGAATTTATATGCATATAAGTAAGATAAAACTCAATAATTTCAGGAATTATGAAGAACAAGAAGTAGAATTAAACAACAACATAAATATATTTTATGGAAATAACGCACAAGGAAAAACAAATCTATTAGAAGCAATTTATTTATGTGCAATAGGTAAATCGTATAGGACAAATAGAGATAAAGAATTAGTAAAAGAGGATAAGAGATTTTTAACAGCAAGCGTAGAATACGAAAAAAAGGACAGAGAAGGAAAAATAAGTGTAAGTATATCTGAAAAAAAAATTATTTCTGTAAATGATATAAAAATAAAAAAAATGAGTGAAGTCTTAGGAAATATTAATGTTGTTTTATTTAATCCTGATGATATAAATATATTCAAAGAAGGTCCATCTAAAAGAAGAAAGATTTTAGATGTAATGATAAGTCAGTTAAGACCCTCTTATATATATAATCTGACAATGTATAACAAAGTATTAGAACAAAGAAATAATTATTTAAAACAAATAAAATATGAAAATAAGTCTGCAGAAATGCTTGAAATATGGGAAGAAAAATTAGCAGAATATGCAGAGATTGTGAGTTCTTATAGAAAAGAATTTGTAGAAAAGATAATACAAAAAATCGTAAAAATACATGAAAAAGTAACTAACAACAAAGAAGAAATACAAATAGAGTATATTACTGATTTTACAAGTAAAGAAGAGTTTATAGAAAAAATAAAAAAACATAGAAAAATAGATATAATAAGAGGATTTTCAGGAGTTCGGAATACACAGAGATGATTTGAAATTATATATAAATGGTAAAGAACTCCGGAATATATGGTTCTCAAGGACAACATAGAAGTGCAATTTTATCTATAAAACTTAGTGAATTAGAAATAATAAAAGAAGATGTAGAGGAAAATCCAATTTTATTACTAGATGATTTTATGTCAGAACTTGATAAAGAAAGAAGAGAAAATTTTTTAGAAGATGTAAAAGATACTCAAGTAATAATTACTTGTACAGATAAATTAGAATTAAAAAATGAAAACAAAAAAACATTTTTTGTAGAAAATCGGAAGTATAAAAAACATTTGATTTTTTTAAAAAACAATATTATAATGTATAAGATTTAGGAAAAAAACAAAAGTCACAACTTAGAAAGGAATGATAAACAATGGAAAAGGTAAATCATGAATATGGAGCAGACCAAATACAAGTATTAGAGGGACTAGAAGCAGTAAGAAAGAGACCACGGAATGTACATAGGAAGTGTATCTATAAGAGGTTTGCATCACCTAGTTTATGAAATAGTAGATAATAGTGTTGATGAAGCATTAGCAGGATATTGTAAAAATATAAATGTAACAATAGAAGAAGGAAATATAATATGTGTTAAAGATGACGGAAGAGGAATACCAGTAGAAAAACATGAAAAGACAGGAATATCTGCTGCTGAAACTGTTTATACAATACTTCATGCTGGAGGAAAATTTGGTGGAGATAGTGGATATAAAGTGTCAGGTGGTCTTCATGGAGTTGGATCATCTGTTGTAAATGCTTTATCTGAATGGACAGAAGTTACAATCGAAAGAGACGGTCGGAAAATATCAAATGTCATTTGAAAGAGGTAAAACAGTAAAGCCACTTGAAAGAGTAGGAGATTCTGACAAAACAGGAACAACAGTAAGATTCTTAGCAGATGATACAATATTTGAGACACTTCAATATGAATATGAAGTACTTGAAAAAAGATTAAGAGAAGTAGCATTTTTAACAAAAGGTTTAAGAATAACAATAGAAGATAAAAGAAAAGCTGAAGAAATAGAAGATGAAGCTGAAAATGAAGAAGGAAGCGAAGAGACAGAAAAAAAATCAAAAATAAAGAAAGCAGAATTTTGTTTTGAAGGTGGATTAAATTCATTTGTTGAATATTTAAACAAAAATAAAGAAAAAATACATCCAATGCCAATTTATATTGAAAAGGATGGAGAAGTTCCAATAGAAATTGCAATTCAATATACAACAGCATATTCTGAAAATATATATACATTTGTTAATAATGTAAATACAATAGAAGGTGGAACACACTTAGAAGGTTTTAAAAGAGCAGTAACAAAAGTATTTAATGAGTATGCAAGATCTCACAATATTTTAAAAGAAAAAGACATGAATTTAGTTGGAGAAGATATAAGGGAAGGAATGACAGCAGTTGTATCAGTAAAAGTAAAAGAACCCCAATTTGAAGGACAAACTAAAACAAAACTTGGAAATAGTAATGTTACAGGAATAGTTTTAAATGCAGTAAGTGACGCATTAGGAGCATTTTTGGAAGAAAACCCAAATGTTGCAAAAGCAATACTAGAAAAATGTATAAGCGCATTTAGAGCAAGAGAAGCAGCAAGAAAGGCTAGAGAATTAGTTAGAAAGAAAAACTCAATGGAAGGCTCAACACTTCCACGGAAAGCTAGCAGATTGTAGTAGTAAAGACCCAGATGAATGTGAAGTATACATAGTCGAGGGAGATTCAGCAGGAGGAAGTGCAAAACAAGGAAGAGATAGAAAATTCCAAGCAATTCTTCCATTATGGGGAAAAATGCTTAATGTTGAAAAATCTAGAGCAGATAAAATATATGGAAATGACAAACTTCAACCAGTAATACTTGCAATAGGAGCAGGAATAGGTGCAGATTTTGATATCACAAAAATAAGATATGGAAAAGTAATAATAATGGCTGATGCTGACGTCGACGGAGCACATATTAGAACATTACTTTTAACATTTTTCTTTAGATATATGCGTCCATTAATAGAAAATGGAAATGTATATTTAGCACAACCACCATTATATAAATTCTCTAAAAAAGGTATGGAAGACCTTTACTGGTATGAAGACGATATGTCAGGTGCATTTAAAATACTAGAAGAAAGAGGAGTAGCAAGAGACACAGTAAGTATACAAAGATATAAAGGTCTTGGAGAAATGAATCCTGACCAACTTTGGGAAACAACAATGGATCCAGAAAGAAGAATACTTGTAAAAGTAAAATTAGATGATGCAATGAAAGCAGACGAAACATTTACACTTCTTATGGGAGACGAAATTGAACCAAGAAGACAATTTATAGAAGAAAATGCAAAATATGTAAAGAACTTAGATATATAAAAAAATAATAAAAAAGATAGAGCTAATACTTAAGATCCTCTTCTTAAGTATTAGCTCTATAAAACTAATATTAATCTTAGGCTAGAACTAATATACCAAGCTTTTTCATTTAATATATATCGCTATATAACTAAACAATCAGCCAAATACATTAATCTTTCGCTCGACTATAAGTACACCCATAGTACATATATTCATCCAAAACGAGGGACTAATAACACGAACTATAAGATATAAATATAATCTTAACTTCGAATGTATCCTATATAATTTAGCCACATATAAAAACAAAAAATAAAAATGTAGCTTACATACAAAGGATACACTCTCATCGCCGGCAAAATATAACCTAAAAGCAAAGCTATATTTCACCTTTGCACGAACAATATAAAGCTCTAAAACAAACCTCATATTGCTCTTAGTCCAACTAATATTAATTTTATAATAATATTGTTAGCAAAAATAAAAAAAATATTTAAGCTAAAATTTGACAAAAAATCAGAATAAGCCAAAAAGTTGATACTTTATGTTAAATGTGGTATAATAAAGATAGGTTTTAAACAAAAGCAAAAAGTAAAAAAAGCCATATTTGGCGTTTGAAAAGGAGAGAGACAAATGGGAAGAATGGTAGAGTATTATGATTACAGGGAGACTGTAGGAGAATTTATTTTACGGAATTTAGAAAAAGTGCTTTCGGTTGTAGTAGTCGCTTTTGTGTTTTCAGTAATGGTTTATGCATTACATGGAAACATGGAGATTGAGAACTTAGAAAGCAATTTGAGAATGACTCAAATAACCAACATAATTGAAAGAAAACTCCATACTGAAGAGCCAGTTACAATCGAACCAAAAGTAGTAGAAGTACTTGAAGTAGAAGAAAACACGGAAAGTTTTGAGGAAACAGAAGAAAGAGCAGAAATCAAAGAAACAGAAATGTCAGAAGAAGTAACAGAAACTGCAAAGCCAAGCATGACCATTTTATCTGCATCGGATATAAAGGTGGCAAAAGCCATAAATTATAATCCAACAGCAGAAGAAAGAGAAATGGCATATAAAGTCGCTTTTGCAGAAGCCGGAATTGAAAGTTCTATGGGTCAAACTTTAGTTATCAATGCTTCAATAAGCAATATGAAAGAAAAAGGATACTCAAGTTTGATGCAAGAATTCAAATCTGGTAGATATGCTTCAATTATAGACGGCGTAGTTTACAATGAAGGAAAACCTGTAGAAATATCTAATGTTTCTCAAAGCATAAAAGACGCAGTAGATGAGGCATTTAGAAATGATTACACAGAAAGCATTTTAAAAGCAGAAGCCGAAAGACTTGGAATTACAGATAGCAAATACTGGGAAGGCGGAGCTACATACTTTTGTGCACCTGGATGTGCTGGAAGAGAAAATGTAAAAGTAAAAGTTCAGATTGGTGGTCATATGTTCTACAGATACTGGGATAAGTAAAAAAAAGGCAAGGAGAATCTAATCTCCTTGCCTTCTCCTGTTAAAGAAAAGCTACAAAACTCGAATTTTGTCGAAAAATTTTTCTTGACAAAACAAAATAAAAATTGTATAAACATAAGTAGAAAATTATAATTCATAAAAATTTGTAATTCAAAAATCTTAATTTCTAAGATTAAAAATCACTAAATTTTAAAATTAAATAAGGAGAAAATTAATGCCAAAACAAGAAGAAATATCCTTGCAAGAATGGCTTCCTTTGGATAGCATTTTAGAAAAAGGAATTATCAAGCTAAAGAACCGGAGAATTTGTTAAAATCATAAATACCATTCCCATAAACTATAATTTAAAGTCAGACTTAGAAAAAGAGCGGAATATTAAATTCATACAAAACACTTTTAAAAACTTGCAATTTTGATATTCAAATAATAATTCAAAGTAGTAAATCAGATTTATCAAAGCATATTTCAAAAATTAAAGAATCAATAAACCAAGAAAACAATTTAAATCTTTTAAAAATTTCAAAAAAATATATAGAGTTAATAACAAAATTAAATAATGAAAAGAAATCTTCTTCAAAAAATTTCTATATTGCTATAAAAACTATGGCAAATCAGGAATTAAGGGAAAACGGAGAAACTATTGCAATATCTGAATTAAATGAAAATTTCTTTAAAATAAAAGAATGTTTATCAAGATGTGGAAATATGGCATATGAAATAACAGATAAAGAAGAATTAAAAAAGATTTTATTTACATTTTTTAGTACTAGAAAGAGTTTCATGTCTTAAAATAAGGAGGTAATATAAAATAAAAATATTAAATATAAAAAAAGAAAATAAAGAAAAACAAGAAGAATTTAAGTTTAAACAAGGAGCGTTTTCGGATAAAGATTTTATTTCACCTTCATACATAAACCTAAACAACCCAAAATTCATTGAAGTAGATGAGATGTATTATTCTACATTAATCTGTGTTAATTATTATAGGGAGCAAGAAGACCTTATATTAAAAACTCTAATTGATACAAACATAAACATAAATATATCAATATTTTACGAAAAACAAGATAGCTATAAAACAATAAGAGATTTAACATATCACATAGGAAATGTAGGAGTAGAACTTAAAGAAGGAAATCAGAATAAACAAGATATAGACATAGCTGCATTTAGTTACAATGATGCAAAATACATAAGAAGAGAAATGCAAGTAAATGGCGAAGAAATATATTATGTGTATATTTATCTAACAGTATTTTCTAAAGACAAAAAAGAATTAGAATATTTGATAAATAAAGTAGAAGGCATTTCACAAAGCAAAGGAATTCGGAACAAGAAGAGCATATTTTAGAGAAAAACAGGGTTTTTTATCAACACTGCCACTTATGATAAATCATAATGAAATAAAAAATGTAGCAAAAAGAAATATTCTAACAAGTGGACTGATATCAACATATCCATTTATATCATCTTCAATTTTCGACGAAAATGGGATATTTATTGGGACAAATATATATAATGATTCCTTAGTATTCATAGATAAATACAATACAAGAAAATATAAAAATGCAAATATATGCATATTTGGGACAAGTGGAGCACGGAAAATCATACTACACAAAACTCACAATACTTAGAAATAGATTGCTTGGGATAGAACAATATATAATAGATCCAGAAAGGGAATATATAAACATATGCGAAAACTTAGATGGAACATTAATCAAGATTGGACCGACTTCGAGTACTTTTATAAATGTACTCGACATAAGAAAAGAAAGCATAGAAGACGCAGAAAAAGGGTATCTAACCACAAAACTTCGGTAAACTAATAGGCTTTTTTAATCTTATATTCGGAGAAATGGACGAAGAAGAAAAGGCAATATTAGAAGAAAAACTAATAGAATGCTATAAATTAAAAGGAATAACATTTGATGATGATACTTTATACAAAGAAAGGAATGGTCAAAAGATATTTAAAGAAAGCGAAGACATGCCAATACTTGAAGACCTATATAATATTTTAGAAGAAACAGAAAAAACCAAGATTTTCAAAATAAAGCTAATCCCATTTATAAAAGGCTCGTTAAAATTTCTAAACCAATATACAAATGTTAAACTAGAAAACAAACTAATAGTTGCAGACATATATGAACTTCGGAGAAGAAAATATAAAATATCGGAATGTATATATTTACTGAACTTTTCTGGGACAAAATAAAGTCAGATAGAAACACAAAAAAAGCAATTTACCTTGATGAAATTTGGAGACTAATCGGAGTTACTTCGAATAAATATGTTGCAAGTTTTATATATAAAATATTTAAAACAATAAGAAAATATGGCGGAAGTGCTGTTGCGATAACTCAAGATGTATCAGATCTTTTTAGTTTAGAAAACCGGAACATATGGAAAAAGCATATTAAATAATTCAAGTATCAAAACATTCTTCTCACTTGAAGAAGAAAACATAAAAATATTATGTGAATACTCAAACTTATCAGAAAAAGAGAAAATAGAAATAAAAACGCTTAAAAGGGGCGAGTGTCTAATGTTTGTTCGGAGATGATCATATACTTACAAAAATAGAATCAGACGAATTTGAAAAGGAGCTAATAACTTAAAATGAAAAATGTTATAACAGCAATAGGGGATAAAGAATTAAATGAAATACTAAAAGAAGTAGAAGGGATAGAGATAAAAACTGCAGACATTATATACATGGAAGGAATAATAGAAGCTTTAGACAAATATCCAGATATAAATTTGGTGATTATAAAAGAAGATATAATAGGAAATATAGGAATAAAAGAACTAATAAAAAACATAATAATTGCAAAGGAGAATATTGAAATAGTAGTAATTACAGAAAGAATCGAAGCTTTCGAAGGAATAAAACAAATAGTAAAAGTAGTAGACAAGCAAAAAGATTATGTAAAAGAAATTACAAAATATTTAGAAAAGGAAAATTACATAAAACAAAAAAATGAAACTAGTATAGACAAACATATAGAAAAGAAAAATGAGCAAATGGTAAATAACGAGAAGGTAGAAATCAATGAAAATACACATAGAAAAAGGAGATACAAAGAAAGGAGCTTTAAGACAAATCAAAAACAAATTATAACAATAATTGGAAGTTCAGGAGTTCGGCAAAACAACATTTATTTCAGTGCTTTCAAAACTTATTTCAAAAAAGAAAATACTAATCATTGATTTTGATTTAATCGCAGGCAACCTTCACTCAGTTTTCGGAGTAAAGCAAATCTCAAGAGAAATGAAAGAAAAAATAAAAGATGAAGAATTTTTAAATGAATTTAAACTAAAAGAAAGCAACATATTAAAACTAAAAACAAGAGTAGATAGAAGGATAGACCTTATATCAAAAACAAATATTATTTTTGATAAAACATATATCGCAAAAGAAGAGAGAATAAAAAGCATGTTAGAAGAGTTAATAAAAAATTACGACTTAATCTTAATAGACACAAGTTCTGATACAAAATATAAAGAACTTACAAAAATCTTGGCTGAGCTAAGCGATAAAGTTATCTGTCTAATTGAGGGTAACATCGTAAATATTAGAAAAACACTCAATCTTTTAAAAGAATACGATGGCATAAACAAAAAAATTAAACTTGTGTACAACAAGAAAAATAAATACACATTAAGCATGAAAATTTTAAAGATAGTATTTTTGAAATTTAGAATAATTGGGAAATTAAACTACGATAACAGCTATAACAAAATAATAAATAAAAGCGTAAAGACGCTATATATAAATAAAAATATAAAAGATGAATTTGCGAAACTTATAAAAACAATGTAGACGTAAAATAAATATGTAAAGTATAGGAGGAAACATAAATGGAAATGGAAAAAGAAATAGAACAAAAAGAAGAGATTAAAAACGAAGAAAGCAAAGAACTTGGAAATGGCTTCAGTACTGAACTTGGGGAAGTCACAATAGAAGAAAAACAAAATAAATTTTTAGAAGGAACTTTTGGGAAAATAGTAAATACAGGGCTTGATGTAGCATTAAGAGCAATACTTCCAAATGCGATAGAAAATGAAGTGATAGGAATAAAAAATGTAATAATAAATGATGGCTTTAAGGAAGGAATAAAAACTGCTATTAATTCAGCAAAAAATATTGGAAAAAGCATAACAGGGATATTTACAGGAAAATTTGATACAGTCTCACAAGCATATAATGCAGTTAAATCAGGAGGAATAATCGATAGTGCATCAAAAGCCGTAGATAATGCAGTAAAAGCTGCACAGGATAATAACTTGATTAAAGCTTCAACAGCAAAACTTATAAAGAAAAGTAAGAATGTAGTTAAAGAATGTATTTCAAGTAAAATCGAAGAAGATTTTATGTCCCAAGTAGACGGCATAGAAAAAGTTGGAAAGTACATTAATAACTGGAACTCATGCTTAGAGCAAAAAGATTTGGCAGGCATGAAAAGAGAATACACTAAAATCACGAAAAAACTTGATTCACTTATTCCACTTGAAAGTACTTTAAAACAAGCAAGATATATCGAAAACATACAAACTCTAATAAAAAACAAAGGTGGAACACTTGATAATATAACCGAAGAAGAATTAAATCTTGCACAAGTAATTTAAGTATTTTCTCTAAAATTACGTAAACGAAACTCTTGCAAAAAATTTTCCCTTTTAGTATAATATCCGTAGGATAAAAAGGAAGGAATGTGAAAAAATGGACAGACCAGACGAAACAATAATTGAAAGAGACATTGAAAAAGAAATGAAAACAGCCTATATCGACTATGCCATGAGCGTTATAGTTGCACGTGCTTTGCCAGACGCAAGAGACCGGACTAAAACCTGTACATAGAAGAATTCTATATTCAATGCATGAAGATGGAATTACATCGGACAAGCCATATAGAAAATGCGCAAATACAGTAGGTTCAGTTTTGGGTAGATATCACCCACATGGAGATGCAGCAGTATATGATGCAATGGTAAGAATGGCACAAACCTTTAGTTTAAGATACCCATTAATTGACGGACATGGAAACTTTGGGTCTATCGACGGAGATCCAGCAGCAGCCATGAGGTATACGGAAGCAAGGATGTCAAAAATTGCAAACTACATGATGACAGATATAGAAAAAAATACAGTAGATTTTGTACCAAACTATGATGATAGATTACAAGAACCAAGCGTATTACCTGCAAGACTTCCAGCACTTTTGCTTAATGGTTCTTCTGGAATTGCAGTTGGAATGGCAACAAATATTCCGCCACATAACTTATCAGAAGTAGTAGACCGGTTTAATTAAAGTAATTGATGATGATGAAGTAACAAATGAAGACCTAATGAAAATCATAAAGGGACCAGACTTCCCAACAGGTGCTACAATACTTGGAAGAGAAGGAATAAAAGAAGCATATACAACAGGTAGGGGAAAAATCATAATGAGAGCTGAAGCAGAAATAGAAGAAATGGCAGGAAATAGGCAAAGAATAGTTATAACATCACTTCCATATCAGGTAAATAAAGCAAGACTTCATAAGCATATAGATGAATTAGTTAGAGACAAAAAGATAGAAGGAATTTCTGCAATAAGAGATGAGTCAGATAGAAATGCTAATGTAAGATTAGTTGTTGAACTAAAAAGAGAAGCAAATGCACAAGTTATATTGAATAGATTATATAAATTCACACAAATGCAAGAAACATTTGGAGCAATAATACTTGCATTAGTTAAAGGAGTTCCAAGAATATTAACATTAAAACAATGCTTAGAATGTTTCATTGACCATAGAAAAGAAGTAGTAGTTCGTAGAACTAAATTTGAACTTGATAAAGCAGAAGCAAGAGCTCATATATTAGAAGGACTAAAAATAGCAATAGACAACATTGACGAAGTAATAAAAATAATTAGGGGTTCTTATGACGATCCAAAAGAAAGATTAATGGAAAGATTTGGCTTCACAGATATTCAAGCACAAGCAATTTTGGACATGAGATTAAAAACTTTATCAGGATTGCAAAGAGAAAAAATAGAAGAAGAATACAATGAATTAATGAAACTTATTGAACATTTAAAGGCAGTCCTTGCAAGTGAAAAATTAGTCTTTGATATAATAAAAGAAGAACTACTTGAAGTAAAAGAAAAATATGGAGACGATAGAAAGACAAAAATAGTTGCAGGACAAGGAGAATTAGATGAAGAAGCATTAATCAAAGAAGAAGAAACAGTTATTACTTTAAGCCACTTTGGATATATAAAGAGGATGCCAATAGACACATATAAGAGTCAAAAAAGAGGCGGAAAAGGAATAACAGGAATGACAACAAGAGAAGAAGACTTTGTAAAGAAAATATTTACAGCTTCGACTCACGATACAATAATGTTCTTCAGTAATAAAGGAAAATTATATAGATTAAGAGGATACGAAATTCCAGAAGCTCGGAAGAACAGCGAAAGGAACAGCAATAGTAAATCTTTTAAGTCTAGATGCAGGAGAAAAGGTTTCAGCAATTATTCCTATTCAAAACTTTGCAGATGGTAAATATCTACTTATGGCTACAAAGAACGGTATTATAAAGAAAACACCACTTGCAGAATACGACTCTACAAGAAAAACAGGACTTCAAGGAATAGCTCTAAAAGATGACGACGAGCTAATCGAAGTAAAACTTACAGACGGAGAAGACAATGTTGTAATGGTAACAAAAGAAGGACTATGTATAACATTTGACGAAAAAGATGTAAGACCAATGGGAAGAGTATCTCAAGGAGTTATAGGAATAAAGCTAAATAAAGACGACGAAGTAATAGGAATGCAATCAATAGTTGCAGGAAGCAAACAAACACTACTTACAATTACTGAAAACGGATTCGGTAAGAGAACAGAACTTGATGAATATAGAGTACAAATAAGAGCAGGAAAAGGTGTTATAACATATAAAATCACACCTAGAACTGGAAAAGTAATAGGAGTAGAGTTAGTAGACGAAGACGATGATGTAATGCTTGTAACTGACACAGGAACAATTATAAGAATAAACGTATCAGAAATAAGTATATTAGGAAGACCAACACAGGGTGTAACACTAATGAGAACTAACGAGGGCAGAGTAGTTAGTATAGAGAAAATATCAGAAGAAAAAATAGACGAAGAAGAAAGTAAATAAAAGAAAAACGCTGGCAAAAACAATTGCCAGCGTTTGTAAAATTCGAGATATGACATAAAGAGGTTCTTATTTGAGTACAAGCCTAAAGTTAACTTCGATATCATTAAAAGTACCGTGAGGAGCCGAAATAATAGCTTCAGATTCTTTAAATGCAAAATAAAATTCAGTATATGAAGTCACAATTTCTATAGCCCTTTTAGCGAGAGACTTTAATGTTTTGGATAATTTAGGCTTAAAACTTTCAAGAAAATTGCTGCTCCAGATAGAAAAGTCTTCAGCTGACATGCTACCTTTGTGGCTATTATATTCTTCAGCGTATGCAGATAAATTCATAAAATCGCTTGCATTAATAAAGCAATAATATGAAGTGCTAAGCTGAAGTTTAGGCAAATAGCCACTAACAATTGATTCAAATTCTGCCGAAGCCATGTCTTCTAACATCTGAAAAGCAACCTTTTTTATTTTCAGTTCCCTTTCGTCTAATTCATTAGACATATCCTTTTCCAACCTTTTTGCAGCCATTCTAGCAGTTTTTTTAATACTGACATGCAGACTGTTTAAAAGCCGAAGTTCGTTATTGACCTTTTTTAACTGCGCTTGCATCTCAGCATTAATACTAAGATTGTCTTTACCCATTTAGTATACCTCACTTTCAATTTTTTTGTTCACTTGTGAACGAATGAATTAATTATACTATAATTTTACATAAAATGCAAATTATTCACCAACTACAGCATTTGCAAAGTCATTATTTACAACCTTATCATAAGGAGCTTTTTGTTTTAATTCTCCAGCTTCTTGTATAATAGTTTGAAGAAGTTCGAAACCTTCCTCAAACAAATAAGGTGTCTTATTCCATACATCTATTTCTTTATATCTATTTAAAACAGTAATAACTAAATCTCTCTCAGTATTTGGGAAATATGATATTATGGCGTCAGCAACTTCCTCTGTAGAATGTGTATCTACCCATTTTTGACCTTTGTAAATAGCATTTGTAAACTTTTGTATAATATCAGGATTTTCATCTATATAACTTTTCTTAGCAAAATATGCAGTATAAGGAAGCTCTTCTGTTTCCTTACCAATAGATGCGACTATATAGCCTTTACCTGCAATTTCTGTACTTGATGCAGTAGGTTCAAATAAAGCCACGTAATCAGCATTTCCGGCTAGAGAAAGCACCGGCCATTAGGTCAAAGCTGATACTATCATCTAAAGACACATCAGCTTTAGGATTTATACCATATTTTTTGAGAACATATTCAAGAGTCATATAAGGAACTCCACCTTTTCTTCCAGGAATAATAGTAGAGCCTTTTACATCTTGCCATTTAAAATTTGGATTTTCCTTTCTGCTTACTAAGAAAGAGCCATCTCTTTTTGTAAGCTGTGCGAAGACTTCTGTATAATCTTCTTTTCCTTCGTTATAAACATAAATTGAAGCTTCAGGTCCAGCAAAACCAATATCACTTTGATTTGCTAAAACTGATGTCATAACGGCATCTGCACCTTGAGCCGTTGTAAGTTCTATTTTTAAACCTTCTTCTTCAAAGAAGCCCTGACTTAAAGCAACATATTGTGGTGCATAAAATATAGAACGAGTTACTTCACTTAAAGCAACTGTTTTCATTTCAGTATCATTTGAATTTTGTGTTTTTGCATAAAACATACAGCCTACAACTGCAATTAAAGCAAATAAAATCACAAAAGAAATAATTAACTTTTTCAAGCTTTTATCCTCCTCTTTAAAATAATTTTTTCTAAAAGTACAACACTTTTATACATAAGAGCAGCCATTATTCCAAGTATTATAACACTTGTCATAACAAGGTCTAATTGGAAAACTTGCCCTCCATATACGATTAAATAACCAAGACCTGCTTTTGAAACTAAGAATTCCCCAGAAATAACACCTACTAATGATAGACCGAATATTAATTTTCAAAGAATTAATAAAAGTAGAAACATTAGCAGGAATTACAATTTTACTTAATATTTGAAATTTATTTGCACCTAAGGTTCTTGCCATTTTAATTTTTTCTTTATCAGTATTCATGAAACCGGTGCAAAATATCAAGTATTGTAACAATTAAGGAAATAGCAAGAGCCATAACAATAATTGCTGAAGTTCCAGAGCCAACCCAAATGATAATTATTGGACCGAAGAGCGACTTTTGGCAAACTATTCAGTACTACCAAAAATGGATCAAATACTTTTGATAAGAATTTTGAAAGCCATAAAATTATAGAAATGAAAATGCCAAGAAGCGTACCACATATAAAACCTACTATAGTTTCATACATTGTCACACCTAGATGCTTAAGTAAGTCATTAGAAGATAAATTCATAAAGGTTTTAAGAATTCTACTTGGCTGACTTGCAATAAAACTATCAATGATTTTCAAATTAGCTAAAACTTCCCAAATTAATATAATAGAAAATAAAATTCCGAACTTGAGTTACAAAAACAGCAATTTTATTTATTCTAATTTTTCTTAAGAATTTTTTTCTATCAATAGATATGAATTTATCACGCATGTACATCTAACTCCTTCCAAAGACAATCGAAGTATTCACTAAATTTAGGACTTTTTCGGCAGTTAATTGGTGTTCGGTTTTGAATATCATCAAAATCGATTTTATAGACCTTTTTAATTTTAGCTGGTCTATTAGTTAAAACAATAACTTTATCTGACATACTGATACTTTCTGATATATCATGTGTTACTATAATAGCTGTAATTTGTTCTTCTCTAAGAATCTTATAAATATCGTTTGTTACCATCATTCTTGTTTGATAATCTAAAGCAGAAAAAGCCTCATCTAGTAGTAAAATTTTAGGTCTGACAGCAAGAGTTCTAATTAAAGCTACTCTTTGCCTCATTCCTCCAGATAATTGAGAAGGATATTTATCTTTAAATTCATAAAGACCGTATTTTTTCAAAAGGTCTATTGCATATTCTTCGTTTTCCTTAGTTCTAATATGCCTTATTTCTAAACCTAGCATAACATTGTTATAAATACTTCTCCATTCAAGCAGACTATCTTTTTGAAGCATGTATCCAATTTTATGAGAGATTCCAGAAGATTCTTCTCCGTTCTACATAAATATTTCCGAGAATTTTTTTCTTCTAGACCTGAGATTATAGAAAGTAGGCTTGATTTACCACATCCGGCTAGGACCAATAATACTTACAAATTCGCCTTTATTCACACCAAAACTAATTCCGACCGAAGAGCCTCTATTTCACCATTTTTTGCTTGATAAGTTTTTTTAATATTATCGATTTTTAAAATTTCTTTCATAAATAAAATCCTCCTATCAATATGCCTTAATTTAGTATATTCGACATAATGTAGAAGGGTGAAAAAAATAAGAGGGTAACCCTCTTAAATAATCAAATTTATTTTTTTATCAATCTATTAATTCTAATATCATCGCCAAAAAATCTGCAAACATTATAGTAAGAAGCAAGTCTTGAGAATATTCTTTCACTATAAGTATCAAGCAAGTTGTTCATATTCAAATTAGTTGAAATAATAGTTTTAGTGATATGATTTCCTTGAAAAAGAAGTCTTGCATTAATTATATTAAATAGCTCAGAAAGTTTAAATGAATTTAAACTTTCTGCTCCTAAGTCATCAATTATAAGTAAATCTGCATTTATAATATTATTATAGACATTATTAAAATCAGAATTTCCAAACCTATAATCTATAATATTATCAAGCATTATAGGGGCTGTTTGGTAAAGTACTGTTTTTCCAAGGGAAAGCATTTCTTTTGCAATACAATTAGAAATAAAAGTCTTGCCAAGGCCAGTATTACCAGTAAATAATAGATTTTTTTCATCAGGATTATCAAAATCTTTGATAAATTTTAGTGTAATTTCTTTTATATTTTGGATATTTTGCCTTGGAGAAATTTTAGCTTTGTATTTTTGTTCATTTATATCATCTGAATATAAGTCTAAACTAAAGTTATCAAAATTCTCTTTTTCAAGATTTCCTATATTAGATTTATTAAATTCCATATCAAACATTTTTTGTTTAATACAATTGCAAAGAGTACTTTTACCATCAGAAGATGGAACAAATCCTGTGTCGTTGCATATAGAACATTCATATATGGGATGAGAGGCACCGGTCAGGAATTTCTAAAGTTTTTAAAAGAGTATTTTTCTGAGACTTAAGTTTATCAAAATCAATGCGGAGTTTTTTTTCTAAATCTATATCATTATTTAAAACAGCTTTAGAAATATCAAGCGCAAGATTTCCAAGTTTTAAATTAAGATTTGCAAGCTCTGGATTAGCATCATAAAAAGCAGATTTTTGTTTTTCATAATTTAAATCAGCTTTATATCTTTTTTGTTCATAATCTTTTAATAAAACATTTAAAGTAGAATTATTCAAACTAGCCACATTCCTTTCTTAAACTAATTTTGGTTATTTGCATAAAGATTATCCAAATTTTCATATGTACGCTGTTCAAAGTTGCTATATTTCACAGTTTTTGCAAGTTCTTTATTTCTCTTTGTTTGAGCCTTAAATTCAGCTAAATAATTTTGAACATCATCAGAAGTTTTAAGCTCTTTTGTATGCCAATCAGTAATTATTTTATCTAAATAATCAAAAGAAAGATTAGTTTTTGAAGTAGTCTTTTTAAGAGCAATATCAATAACATCTAAAGAATACTCAAAATCTATATTCCACTTTTGAATATATGCTTTCTCATATTCTGTTAAAGGTCTTGATATCCCAAGCTTTTTCTGTATAGACTTCTCAATTTTTTGTATATTTTCTTGTTTTATAAAATAATTTTCTAAATCACTAAATGTTTTAATATTGCTTTTTGCCCATGCTTCTGCAACAACTTGTACATAATTTCTGTGAAGTGCAGAACGTTTATAGCAATAATTAAAAAGTGCTAGCATTACTTGTTCGTCAAAACAATATTTTTTAAACCAAAGGTCGATATCAGCATACCAAGAAGGAGACATTATTCCTTGAAAATAAGAATTGTTTATTGTTTCAACAAGTCTAGCTCTAGTTTCATTCTTCTCATTTCTTTCGATATCTTCTACTGAAAGTGAGACATTAGGTTTATATAGTTTGCGTAGTTCGATTTCTTGCAAATTGTTTATTACAAAACCAGTACCTTTCTTTGTTATAACACCAAGTTCTTCCCAGTACTTTAAAGCCTCTTGTATAACGGGAAAAGCAAGTCCCAACTTTTTAGCTAAATCATTTATCTTAATATCTTTTCCATACTTAGATAAAAATAATATATATAAATATACCTTTATAAAATCTCCGAGATGCACCAGATAAGTATTCTGAAAAGAAAATATCAGGTATTTTTGTTGTTGAAAATAACAAAGCTTCATCGTTTTGTTCTAGTTTCATAAGAAAATCCCCTTTAGTTTAAATCCATAAATTTTAATCATTTGTTTAGACAAATTATATCATTTTATGACTGAAAATACAATAACAGAAAACTTATTTGTATAAATAAACTTTTTGTTTATAGAGATATTTCAATATGTAAAATAGAACATAAAGTACATTTTCATGATTAAATCCAATAATACTAAAAAGCATTACAGGAAAACATAAAATTATTATTGTAAATATTTTTACATACAGATTTGATATAATAAAACTAACAATACAGAAAACTAAAGCAAACCAAATAACATTAAAAATGGCAGTAGAGTAATCTAAAAATCCGAAAAGTTTACTAGAAAAATCATAATTTTGTGGAATAATAAATTTCATAGAGACCTCCATTATTTCATTTTAATCATATTTCTCATACCATACATAGAACTATAAGTGTCAATGCTAATACCACCGATGAAATCTCTTACATAGTTATTAACTTTCATTAATGCGAATATCGACCCCATAAATAATAATTTTGATATAAGATCAGATGGACTATATGGAACTGAAAACATTACTACTAAAATAAAAGTTGCAAATAATTCTGTAAATAAAAGAGAAATAAAGCACTTAAGCCAAGACTTAAAGATAAAAGATGTAGAACGTGAAGAAAGAGTAATAATAGCAAAAGGTGATATAAGAACAAACACTTTTATTAAAACGTATCTTATTGAGTACATAAAAATTAGGTTAATATATCCGATTGATACAATAGTTTTGATAATACCATCAATTGAAAAAACATTGTTTGTATTTTCCTCGATAATAATTATAGAATTTGAAATATCTACAACATTAGAAAAACAAATATCGCAATCTAAAAAACTATTACCAATATTCCTCATTGCCTCTGATATTAGGCTGTTTATATTAATTATTTGTTCACAAAGAAAGAAACTAGAATTCATAAAAATACCTATAAAAATAAGTTTAATTACGAATTTATAGGGATTGCTAGACTCTACGATACCAAAGCTAGAGAGCAAATGCTTAACGCCAAAATACAAAATAAAACCAATCAAAAGTGCATTTGCAATCATTAAAAATCCGAGTACTTGCAGATGTCCCCAATAATTTCTCAAGATAGCTAGAATTTAAGATGTCAGTATTAATAAATGCAATATCGTCTAAAGCAGAGTAGATAGAGTTATCTATAGATGAAAATAGGGAGCTAAAAAGTTCATTTATGGTAGATAAAATTGAGTTAGTTGAAGAATTCAAATAAAAGACCTCCTAAGTTATTTAATAAGTGTCTCTATTAGGCCGATAATTAAATCGAGAGCTAATATAAAAGCGTAAGACACAGCAGAGGTTCTAATTAGTTTCTTGCCAGTTCTAATTCGCTCTTCGTCGCCTAAACTAAACTTTTGCATTAAAAATCCAGACCCGATTGCAACAGCCGCAATTGGAGTTGCAATAGCGACAATATAACTTTTAATATCATTAAAAGCTGAGATTAATTTATTGATAAGCTTCGGATAAGCACCAAAGCTAGGTGAAACAAAAGAAAAAATTATAACAAAAGAAAGTAAAAAAATAAATAAAAAATAATAAAAAATTTTTTTCATATGAAACAACTCCTTTAAATTTAATAAATTACATATCTTGGTCAATTATAAAGTAGGGAATTAAATCGATTTTTTGAGGCGGGATAATTGAAGTGCCAGTTGAAAGAAAAGTGAGACAAGAGAATGTGTTTAGCTTTTGAGTAAAAAAATTTGTGTCATAAATAAAATCAAACTGAGTAGAAGAAGTTACGCTTTCGGAGAAATTTTTTTCATTACTAAAAACGGTTGAAAAAGATGAAAATTTTGGACTTTTAGAACTTTCTGAAATGCTTTTAGAGAACTTTTGCTTTTCTTCTTTGCCAAGTTGTTTTTGAGCGTCTTCAATTGTAAAGGTATCATCAGTTCTAAACCAAAACTTATTTATAAGATTTTGAATTATAACCTTTACAGTATATTGATTATTTATAGAATTTAAAAGAGAAGTATAACTTTGAGTTGCAACAATATTTATGCATTTGGCTTCTCTAGATTGAGCAAAAAAATCTGCATCGGTATCAGTAACATATTCATGATACTCATCACTAATGAAAGAGACGCTTCTCATACTTGAATTAGATTTAGCAAGTCTTGCCATAACTTCTGTTTGAAAATCAAGTTTTAAATATGCTGCAATTATTTTAGAAAGGTTTCTATATTCAGCAATATTCATATTTAAAACAATAATTTTACCTTTATTTATCATTTCTTCAAAACCAAAGAAATTTAAATCTTCCTTTGGAGGAGAAAATATTTTTAAAATATCATAATCTGAAATAAAATTTCCAGTAATTCTTGTTATTTCAGACTTTAAAATGCTTGAAGTTCTAGTATCTAAAGTGTTAAATTCCTTTTCAAAAAACTCTATAGAAGAAAGCAGGTCATGTACATCTGCGCTAGAAAGTTTACCTGAGAGAAACTTTGACCTCATAAAAGTAATTTTTCCTACATAATAATCAGGAATAGTAATCAAATTATGAAGCTCTGAAAAAGTCACATATCCATCATTATATAATCTACAGAGCTTGATACATTCAGTCAGAACCATTTCAGCCTTATCTAACCAATAACTTTCGCTATTATTTTTAGAAAAAAGAGTAAGAATGGTTTTTAATCGATTAGCAAGAATAGATGGCTTAAGATTAGGTTTATCTAATGGATTGTATTTTATATCTCCGCCGAAGGTCAATTACAACTAAATCATCCTCTCGTCTATAATAAGAAGCATATTTTTGTACTTGAGAATAGTAATTACCTTTAACATCTAAAATAAGCATACCAAGCTTTTTATTAGGGTCAGAATATTTGTATTTTATGAGTTCTCTTGTAAAAGGATACATAGCAGAACTTGTCTTTCCCGAGCCAATAGTACCTGTAATTAGAATGTTCTGATAAAGACTTGATTCAGATAAAATAATGGGGGAGTTTAGATTACTAGTTTTAATAGAGATTGATAAATCATCAGGATTAGGAGATTTGGCTTTTTTTATTTTTGGAATTTTTTTGTTAAAGAGTGAAGAATAAATAAGATTAATACAAATAAGAGAGGAAATACTAGAGATTGCAATATACAGAATTTTAAGTTTTAGCCAAATATCAGGATATTTTTCACAAATATTAAAAGGATTTCTTGCAAAAGAAATAATAATGGAATCTGACATATATACGTTATGAAATAATAAAACATTAATGGATAAAAACACAAAAATAAGTGCAAAGTTAAATATCACTCTTCTTAAAAAAGTGTTGTAAAACATAAAAGACCTCCTTAAAATGTTATTTTTGATTATTAAATTTCGATGAGTAGAGTTTTTTAAAGAATATTGAATCTAATATAACATAGATAGAATAAAAAACGATGAAAGTATTAATAATAAAAGATATAAAAAACAAGTTCACTAAAACGTTTATGATATCACCACCTTTAAAATGCAGGTTAGCTATCGATATAATACAACAAAAAAATCAATTTGTCTATACATTTTTTAAAAAATATGTTAAAATAATTTTCAATAAGACTAAAAAGGAGGAAAGTGAAATGGAAATAAAAAAAGAAATGACAATAGGTGAACTACTAGAAAAAGCACCAGAAAAGGCAGATATTTTATTAGAAGCTGGAATGCATTGCTTAGGTTGCCCTGCATCACAGGGAGAAACAATAGAAGAAGCATGTGAAGTTCATGGGATAGATGTAGAAGAACTAATGGAAAAACTAAATGGATAACCTAAATAAAAAGACAAAAATTTTAAAAAATAGTTGACATTTAGGTAGATTTGTAGTAATATATATAAGCGGTTGCTTTAAAGTAACCGATTATATAATGTGGTATGGGCCATTAGCTCAGGTGGTAGAGCACTTGACTTTTAATCAAGTTGTCCCGCGTTCGAGTCGCGGATGGCTCACCAATGGCCCGTTGGTCAAGCGGTTAAGACACCGCCCTTTCACGGCGGAGACATGGGTTCGATTCCCGTACGGGTCACCATACAATTTAATATGCCAATTTAGCTCAGTTGGTAGAGCAACGCACTTGTAATGCGTAGGTCACCCGTTCGAATCGGGTAATTGGCTCCAGCGAAGGTCGAGAGTTTTGATAAGAATCTTAATTCTTGGCTTTTTCTTTTTAAATAAACAAAAAGAGAGGATAAAAGAATGCAAAAAGTTGCTATAATAACAGGAGCATCAAGAGGAATAGGAAGAGCATGCGCTATAAAGTTTGCAAAAGAGGGAATAAAAGTAATTGCAAACTACAATAAGTCAGAAGAAAGTGCAAAAAGTTTAAAAGAAGAACTTAAAAATCAAGGAATAGAAATAGAAATATTTAAAGCAGATATAACAAAAAAAGACGAAATAAAGCAAATGATAGAATTTGCTTTAAATAAATATGATAAAATAGACATACTTATAAACAATGCTCGGAATATCACAAATAAAACTTTTTACTGATTTGACTGACGAAGATATAGATGAAATGATAGATATAAATCTAAAATCTGTATTAAAATTAACAAGAGAAGTAGTAAAAGGAATGATACAGAATAAAGAGGGACAAATAATTAATATATCATCAGTATGGGGAATTACAGGAGCTTCATGTGAAGTACACTATTCAAGCGCAAAAGCTCGGTATAATAGGATTTACAAAAAGTTTAGCAAAAGAACTTGGACCATCTAATATAAAAGTAAATGCAATAGCACCAGGATGTATAGACACAGATATGAATTGTGAACTTACAAAGGAAGATTTAGAAGAATTAAAAAAAGAGATTTCTCTTGGAAGAATAGGAAATCCAAAGGAAATTGCAGATACTGCATATATGCTAACACAAAATGAATATATAACAGGGCAAACAATTAAAGTAGATGGCGGTTGGATAGATTATTAATATATTTTAACATAAAACTGTTTACATTTTTAAAATTTCAAATATAATAATATAAGCTTACATAAAAGCTTGAAATAAAAAGAGGGGGAATAAAAAATGGACGAAAAAGCAAAATGTATACTTGCTTACATATTTAGCTGGCTAGGAGGACTTATAGTATTATATGGACTAAAAGATAATGAAAAAAATACAAAATTTCATGCAGCACAAGCAATAATAATAGGATTTGGATATATGATAATAACAGCTGTATATAGATTCTTACCTATATATATTCCATTTTTGAGTACAGCATTATCTGTATTATATTTGCTTTGCATAGTATTTGGAATAATAAAGGCTTGCAACGGGGAAGCTCCAGAACTTCCATTAGTAGGAAATCTTGCTAAATCTATGTTTGGAAAGAAAATAAAAGAATAAAAAATAAAGCCTAGATTTTTCTAGGTTTTATTTTTAGTTAATCATCATTATTCGTTATTTTACGTTTGTAATTCCCTGATATAAGTTTTGGAAGATATGTAATTATCTTATATACGGCAAGTCTAATCTTCTTGCTCCAAATATAAGCTCTTCTTAAACCAGGTTTATTACTATCTAAACTTAATTCTTCTTGAATTGTTAAAGCAGTTGGTAATTCTTCAATAGAAAAAGAGTAATTTTGACCATTATTATTATCCCAAGTTTCATTTCCATCATTAAAACAGAAATTAAAAGAATCTGAATCACTAAGAACTATTTCAGCTTGAAAGCCAAGTTCGGTTTTTTCCATTTGGACATCAGAAAGATTTTCCCAAGAATTGCCAAATCCATAGTGAATAAAAACTTCTTCAGCTTTTTCTTGAAATAATTTACCTGTATATGATATTTTAACAGTAGTGTTTGCTACTAATTTATCAGTATTAAAGAAAATATTTTTAGTTAATTCCATACATTTCTCCTCGTATTTTATCTTTTGATGAGTATATTATAATATTAAATAAAATATTATTCAAGCTTTTTTTACAAAAAACTATTTATTTTTAAGAACTTTTCCAATTATAGAGAAATTATCATCAGAAGTTACTTTTATTTCCTCAAGTTCTTTATTATCTGCTCTTAAAGAGATTTTTCCTTTTTTAGAGAAAAACTTTCTAATTATTATAGAACCATTAAGTTCAAAAAGACCATAATCCTTTGAAATTAATGGTGTATTTAATTCCACAAATACAGTACTATCTTTTACAAAAGTAGGTTCCATAGAAGAATCAGGTACTTTTAAAGCAATAGTTGCACCAGAAACTTTTGGAGGGCAAGGAACAAATCCACCTATTTTATCAACTAATAAGATTTTGTCATAAGAAATACAAGATGTAACATCATAGTCTGTTTGTTCTTCAGTTAACTCTTTATCATAAGTAAACATTAATGGTTGATAAGGAATTTTTAAAGCATTACAAATAACCTTTAGTGCCTTATGGCTAGGGTTTCTTTCGCCCTTTTCAATATGAGTTAAATGTCCAATATTAATATTTGTTATTTTAGCAAGTTCTGTTTTAGTCATTCCCTTATCTTTTCTTGCCTTTGCAAGCATATCGCCGATCATAAAATTCTACCTCTTTCTATACAATTTGATAATATTATACAAAAAAAACCAAAGTTTGTCTAGCAGTAAATATAAAAAATGAAAAAAATAACTACAAATATTGACTTTACATAGAAATTGTGATAATATAATTAAGCAAAATTTCTTATGGGTCAGTAGCTCAGCTGGATAGAGCACGGGCCTTCTAAGCCCGGGGTCGGGGGTTCGAGACCCTCCTGGCTCACCAAAGTAGTATTATACAAACCATGTATAAAAAACATTATCAGCATCTTAACTGATAGTGTTTTTTAATTGTTTAATTTTGTTATTTACTGACAAACTCTCCAATTTTTTCTATCATATCTTCTGTATCTTCATATTCAATAAACTTATCAGTAATAAACTTAAGCGATGAGCTTATCTTTGCTTTCTTTTCATATATACAAACAATAGGTGTTTTAGAACAATTTGCCCATCCAAGTTCTATTCCTTGCCCCGTAGAAGGTAACGATACCTCTGCAATTACTAAATCACAATTTCCAATTAAATCTTTTGTATCTATTACATTATTTTTATTTTCATGTGGTAAGTAAAAAGTATTTGACTTACTCAAAATAGAGTTATTTATTGGATTATAAAGGTTATTTATGTAATCATAATCACTTGAATGTGAAACATATATCTTCATTTCATATCCCTCCTGAAACAAATAAACTATATCATAAATATAAGAAAAATATCAATAATATAGACATAAAAATTCCATACTTATTTACAATTTACATAAAACATGATATAATAAAGACTCAAAAAAACCTAGAAGGGAGAAAGTAAAAATGAAAAAAACAATTTATGAGCGGAGTGTAGAACTCCACGAAGCATCTAAGGGTAAAATGTCAACGGAGGTCAAAGTTCCTTTAAGAACACAGAATGACTTATCCTTGGCGTATACCCCCGGAGTTGCAGAACCTTGCAGAGAGATCGAAAAAGACCCTGAAAGAGCGTATGACTTAACATGGAAGGGAAGAGTCGTAGCAGTAGTTACCGATGCTTCGGCGGTCTTAGGGCTGGGAAACTTAAAACCCGAATCTGCACTTCCGGTTATGGAGGGCAAATCTGCATTGATTAAAAGATTTGCAGGAATCGACTCGATACCCATTTGTTTGGACGCCAAGGATCCGGATGAAATCGTCAAAGCGGTTAAAGTAATTGCACCTACTTTCGGCGGTATCAATTTGGAAGACATCGCAGCACCAAAGTGCGTGAAAGTGGAGAGAGAACTGCTTAAAGCCCTTGACATTCCGGTATTCCATGATGATCAGCATGGAACAGCAATTGTCGTTGGAGCAGCGATTACCAACGCAGCAAAAGTCGTATGTAAAGAATTAAGCAAGATGACAGTAGTTGTTTCCGGTACAGGAGCAGCGGGGAGCGCGATCATCAAAATGCTCCATAACTTAGGAGTAGGGGAGATTTACGGCTTCAATATTAACGGCATATTAAGAAGAGGTGGAAGCTATGAAGACTTCTTAGTAGAAGAATTAAGCCAGATTACAAACTCCCATAACTACGACTGGACAATGGCGGAGGCCATGAAAGAAGCGGATGCTTTTATAGGAGTATCGGCAGGTGGCATTGTTACACAAAGCATGGTTGCAAGTATGAAGCGTGATCCGATTGTCTTTGCAATGGCGAACCCTGATCCTGAAATCACATATGATGAAGGGATAAGAGCTGGAGCTGCTGTTATGGGGACTGGAAGATCGGATTATCCCAATCAAATTAACAACGTTCTGGCATTCCCGGGAATGTGGCTTGGGGCTATGGGGTGTAGAGCAAGAAAGATCACAGAAGAAATGAAGATGGCGGCAGTAGATGCCCTTGCGTCATTGATTCCGGATGATAAGCTTCATGAAGAGTATATAATACCATCTCCGAATGACGAAAGAGTTGCACTGGCAGTTGCAGAAGCTATTGCTAAAACAGCAAGAGAGCAGGGGCTTGCAAGGAGTTAAAAAATTGTTTTTTTAGTGTACTAAAAGAGAATTCTTGAAGTAAACTAAGTAAAGGAGACGTAGGCGAAAATGACTTATGTCTCCTTTACCTTTGTATAAAAAATGTATAACACTTCATTTTGAAACTCAGCAGCAGAAAATTGACGAATTATGTAAAACATGATACAATATAAAGAATTGCAATGCAAATATTTTATTTATGATTTTTATAAATAACTATTTGTAAATAATCAAGAAAGGAGAGTAGAATTTTACAAAAAATAAAGGTGTAGTTAGCATAATATCTAACAGGAGGAATAAAATGACAGGAAAAAATGAATATTCAGCATTATTACAGGAATACAAAAGCCCGATTTATCTTTATGATCAGGGAATTCTTCGGGACAGATGCACGAAGATGAGAGAATTTAAAGATGACTTGGAGGCAGTGCTACCGAGTGGCGTAGGAGTAGATATGTATTACTCCATTAAGGCAAACAGCAATCCGGAAGTTTTAAAGGAAGTAAGGAGATGCGGGTTGAAAGTTGACTGTATGTCGCCGTATGAATACTACATCAACAAAAGCAGCGGATTTAAGGCTAACGAGATGCTGTATGTGTGCAACAACATCGATGGCACTGAGATGACGTTGATTCACAGTAAAGGGATTTTGGCATGCTATGATTCAGTTTCTCAGGTTAGAAGCTGGGGCAAGCTGTTTCCTGGAAGCAATATAATGGTTAGAATTAATCCGGGAGTGGATGGCGTAGGACATTCAGAAAAGGTTATCACAGCAGGAAAGGCGACCAAGTTCGGTACATGTGAGGCCAATATACAGAAACTCTTGGATACAGCTACGGAATATGATCTGCACATTATCGGCGTACATCAACATTTAGGAAGCCTGTTTTTAAATGATAAAGTTCCTGACTATATCACCGGTGTAACAAGATTCCTTG
Source organism: uncultured Clostridium sp. (assembly GCA_948469655.1). GTDB lineage: Bacteria > Bacillota > Clostridia > TANB77 > CAG-508 > JAAWPK01. Next base: position 8,857 of record CAOKMF010000003.1, on the reverse strand, counting down.
AAATTATTAAGGAATATTTTAAAGATGTCCAGATCGTTGACCTTGGCGGCGGATTCGGAGTTCCGTATAAGCCTGATGAAAAGGAGTTAGATCTATCGTATCTGGTAGAGGAGCTGAGTCCTATCCTTAACAAATTTGCTTCGGAGTATCCTTCGGTAAAAACATTTGCGTTTGAACCGGGGCGCTACATTCCGTGTGAATCAGGCAAAATTATCGGAACAGTAACTGCTGTTAAAGACGATAATGGAAAGGTTTTCATCGGAACAGACATCGGTATGAACGTATTAGTCAGGCCTTCGATGTATGATTCGTATCATGAAATAACGCTTCCTGAAAGTAGCGGAGAAGAAACGGTTGTGACGTTTTGCGGTAACGTATGTGAGAGCGGAGACATTCTTGGCAAAGACCGTAAAGTAAAACTGCCTAAGGAAGGAGATATCGTGGTTGTTCACAATGCAGGAGCGTATGGTTATTCCATGGCGTCTAACTATACAGGAAGACCCAGACCGGCAGAAGTCATGATTACCATGGACGAAGAAGCAGTATGCATTAGACAAAGGGAAATGATGAGCGATATGATGGCACTTTTGGAATGATATTTTAAGTAAAATTCTATGAAAACTGTAAAAGGCATGTGATAATTCACATGTCTTTTACAGTATATTTCATTATTCGGGTAAAATAGCTCCTAACATAAGTATCCCTAAATTATCACGGTAAATCTCATTAAACTGAGATATAGGAAGCGGGTTGTCTCCGAATGCCTGCCTCTATTGTATATCCAGGTCTTCTATATTGTTGCAAAAACCAATCTTTGTAACCTGCAAAACTAGAAGTGTATGGGACATCTGCAAGAGCATAACCAGACACTTCTGCAAAAGTTTCACCAATCTCTTTTGCAATGCTCGGTGCATAATCTTGAAATTGCCAATAAATTTCCTTTCCTTGAGTATGATAAGCAAGAATTAATCTAAAATTATGCATAAGTGTAAAATTATAAAGAGCAAGAGACTCAGGAGCAGTTAATGGTCCGAGGGCCAACATAATCACGTGGTGCAGGAGTTCTAAAGCCTTGCGAAAACTTAATTCTTCTAGCATTTTCCCAGCCGTGCAGGAAACTGAAGATTTAAATCAGTGCCCCCTATATTTGCTTTCCAACCAGAAGGGAAAGGAATATTAGGATATCTAGCTGAAATTTTTTCTGCATTCTTATAATAATTTGAAGATTTAGCTATATTACCTGTTACCAAATCTACTCCATCAGGATTACACATTGGTACAATATAGATAGAAGTAGAAGCTAAAATATTTCTTGCAAGATAGCCATAAATATAATCATCATTAACATATGCTAAGCTTAAGTCTTCGATAAACTTCATAATTACAGGACTTCCAATCCACTCATTTGCATGAATGCTGGCCGAATAAAAAACCTCTTTTTCTCCAGTTCCTATACGAATAAATGGAATCTGTTTTCCCATAATAGAATTGCCAATATGCCCTATTTTTAAAAATGGATAAATCACAGAAAAGCTAGAAATATTCATTTTCAAAATATCATATGTATAACTAATATTAGTCTGTACTGCCGTACCAAAAGGTACAATAATACTAGTTCCAACTTGTAGATTACTAGGATTAATATTAGGATTGGCTACAATTATCCTATTTACAGACGAAGAAAATTTATTAGAAATACTATACAAAGTATCGCCAGGCTTTATTACATAAGAAGTATAACCATACATATATGGGAAAAGCGCATTCCAGGTAGCTTCTCCGAACAATGCCATCTTGTACTAAATTAAAATTCCTTTGAAAGTTAATTACAGCATTATATGTCAAATTTCCAAAAATACCATCAATATTTCCATTAAAAAAGCCAATTTTCATAAGAGTACTCTGTAAGAGTTCAGTAGTAGGACCACGTGAGCCAAGTTTTAAAGTTTCCATAGTTCCTCCAAAAAAAGTAAAATCTAAAACTATACTATGAATATAAAATGCAAAAGGTGAAAATACTTATATAAAAATATTGTAAATAAGTATAAGTTATGATATGATTATACAGAAAATAAAGCACATGGGGGAATCACGTTGGAAAAACTAGTAATAGAACGGAAAAACAAGATTAAGAGGAGAAGTAGTGGTAGGAGGAGCAAAAAATGCAGCAGTAGCAATTCTTCCGGCAACAATCTTAATAAATGGAAAATGTAAAATAGAAAATGTACCCAATATAAGTGACGTACAAACATGTTGTACAATATTAAAATCACTTGGAGTAAAAATTCAAAACCTTGGAAACAACACATTAGAAGTAGATACAAGTAATATAGAAAGTGTAGAAGCACCATTAGATTTAACAAGTAAATTCAGAGCGTCATACTACATAACAGGTGCGTTACTTGGAAGATGTAAACATGCGGTAGTAGGAATGCCAGGAGGATGTAAGCTTGGAGTAAGACCAATGGATCAACATGTAAAAGCATTTGAACTACTAGGAGCAACTGTAGATACAGAGCAAGGAAGAATAGAAGTAAAGGCCAAAAAACTCAAAGGAAACTCAATATATTTAGATATTGTATCAGTTGGAGCAACGATAAACGCAATGCTTGCATCAATACTTGCAGAGCGGAACAACAACAATAGAAAATGCAGCAAAAGAACCACATATAGTAGACCTTGCAAACTTCTTAAATAAAATGGGTGCAAACATCATGGGAGCAGGAACAGACAGAATAAGGATACAAGGGGTAAAAGAGCTAAAAAAAGATGGCACATACTCAGTTGTGCCAGACCAAATAGAAGCGGGAACATTTATGCTTGCAGCAGTTGCAACAAGAGGAGATATAACAATTAAAAATTGTATAACAAAACACTTAGAATCAGTAACAGCAAAAATAATAGAAATGGGTGCTGATGTAGAAGATATAGAAGGCTCAGCATTAAGAGTTGTTTGCAATAAAAGACCAAACAAAGTAAATATAAAAACATTGCCATATCCAGGATTTCCAACAGATATACAGCCACAAATGGGAGTCGCAATGGCAATTGCAAATGGTACAAGCGTAATAAATGAGAGTATTTGGGACTCAAGATTTCAGTATACAGAAGAACTAAATAGAATGGGTGCAAAAATAACAGCACAAGGGAAAGTAGCATTTTTTGAAGGAGTAGACAAGCTGATTCGGAGCACCAGTAAATGCAACAGATTTAAGAGCAGGAGCAGCTTTGGTAATTGCAGGAATTGTAGCAGAGCGGGACAACCCAAATATATAATTTAGAGCATATAGATAGAGGCTATGAAAATATAGAAGAGAAATTTATAAAATTAGGAGCAAAAATAAAAAGAGTAGAAGAATAGTGGGGAATAACAAATGAAATTTTGCAGTTTATATAGCGGAAGCAGTGGAAATAGCTTGTTTGTGCAAGGAGACGAAACGAAAATATTAATAGATAGTGGAGTAAGTGCAAAAAAGATTACAGAAGCTCTAGAAAGTATAGATGTAGATATAAAAGAGATAAATGGGGTATTAGTAACACATGAACATATAGACCACATAAGAAGCCTTGGTACAATAGCAAAAAAATACAATATACCAATATATGCAAACCTCGGCACATGGAACGGAATAGACAATGAGAAAACGGTTGTAGAAATAGAAGAAAAAAACTATTTCAAAATAGGAGAAGAATTTGAAATAGGAGAACTAAAAATAATGCCATTTTCAACATCACATGATGCAATAGACCCATGTGGATTTAGTATAGAACATGAAGATAAGAAAATAAGCATAGCAACAGACCTTGGTGAAATGACAGATGGAGTAATGAGAAACTTAAGAAAAAGCAAATTCGTATTATTAGAATCAAACTATGAGCCAGAAATACTCAAAATGTGTTCATATCCATATCCGGTAAAAACAAGAATAGCAGGAATAAAAGGACACCTTTCAAATCAAGAAGCAGGAGATACAATATCAAAGCTAATAAACCATGGATTACAAAATGTAATGTTAGGACATTTAAGTAAAGAAAGCAACTTTCCAGAGCTTGCACACAAAAGCGTAATAAATGAAATGATGAGAAATGGTATAAAAGAAAACGATATAGAATTAAATGTGGCAAGTAGGATGAGTCCAAGTAAAGTAGTAAATATATAAAAAACAGGAGCTCTGAGAATAGAACTCCTGTTGATTTTTTGCACTTTCATATTCAAAAAGGTTAATTTTCCTAATAAGACTGTTTTTGAAAATCAATTACATTTCCGAACATCTGACTTCTTCTTAATAAATCTCTTCTTTAGCTTAGATACTTCATTTTTACTTAAAATCTCTATACCATTTCTATTCGCATAACTTACAAAATCATTTTGCAAACTAGCACTAGTAACAGAAACTAAGTTATTTTCTCTTGCTAAATGTTTGTGATACAAAGAAATACTATATAGATTTTCAATCATTCCGTTAATTGCTTTATTAGTTGCATATATAATATTTAAACCATTATCTTCTTTATAAATCAAACCATCTTGAACAACAAGAGTTTTACCAAAACCATTTTCAAAAGTAGACTCATCAATCATAAATTGTCTAGCAATCTTAAACAAATCACCCTCTTCAGTATTTTCAGAACCCTTCTCAGAAAACTTAAGTAAAAACTCTTTATATTTATCGCTTATAAGTTCACTATAATGTTTCTTAAAATAATCTACAAGAGCTGTTTCAAACTCTTCTTTTTCACCGACAACTAAATGGCTATAGAAACTAGCTAAAGCCTTAAGCAAATCTTTATCATAAGAAATGTCATCAGTTTCTAGAGTAGCTCCGATTAGGGGAATCCCTTTCAAAATGTGGGCCGAAGCATAAGAGGTGTCTTTCCATGTCTTAACTTAGCTAAAACATCATTAATCACTGTTAAAACAGGATTAGTCTTTCCATTATAAACAAATTCATTATGAAGTGTACGATATGAATTTAGTAAATATCTCTTTTTATATAAATCACGAAGCTCTGGGTTGCTATTTGCCATCATGTCTTCAAAATACCTATTCTTATCAAACAAATGTAAATTCTGCATTTGGCCATAAATAGTCTTAGAATCTTGAACTTTACCTTTGAAATCCTCAAGCAACTTTTCATATTCTAAATTTAATCTAGCAATAGCTGTACGATTTTTTTCATCAAAAGACTTAGTCTCATTTAGCAAATTATCTGCAAGAATTTGCTTTTCTTCATCAGAAATGTCCTTTGCCATAATTTCATCATATTTTTTTCCATATTCATTAATTATTTTTTGAGAAACTTGGTTAAATTTCTGTTTTTTAAGTTCAATTTGAGAAGAAGCACTTTCATAAACTCTAGCACTTTCAAGCTCATATTGTTTTTTACTTAAATGTTCATTATATGCTTTTTCAAAGTTTTTAAAATCTTGTCTTAAAAAAGTCTTTTCAAGCTTCTTAATTTTTTCCTCAATAACTTTTATATTTTTGTCATAAAATTCAGGAGCTATGTATAAATAACAAGATTTTTCCTCTATACCATTGAAAGGAGTTTGAAACTTCTCTACAAGAAAAGCTGCCTTTCCATCTTCAATTGTGATATCAGCAGAATAAGGGAAAGCGTAAGAAATACGTTCTCTATCAAAATTAGAACCATCAGATGCAAAATCAGTATCAAAAAATATTGAATTTAGAATTCTAACAATGTCATCTTTAGCAATTAAAGAATTTCCAGTATCAATTTGGGCATCTAAAAATTGCATTATATGAGAACTAATTTCGTTTTCTTTATCGTCTATAAGTAAGTATTTAAGCTTATGCTTAATATATCCCATATAATAATCATGAATTGCTACCTTTAGTTTTTGACTTATCTCCTCATTTGTTTCAAACATTTTAAAATTCCTCCATAACATTATCCAAAAAATAATATATATAGTCATATTACTTATATCATATAAGAAAATAAAAAACAACTAAAAAAATAAAATTTGCTAAAGAATATTTTTCCATAATTTAGGGAAGAGTAAAATGTAGAAAGGAAGGAGATATAAAATGGAATCATTATGGAAAAAAACAGAAAAAGAAATATTAGAAAATAAAAAAGAACTAAATAAAGAGTGCAAAACAGATATATGTATAATAGGACGGCGGAATAACAGGAATAAGTACAGCTTATTATTTAAGCAAAGAAGGTAAAAAGGTTGTAATATTAGAAAGAGAAAATCTAGCGGACAAAGCAACTGGGGGAACAACAGCGAAAATAACTTCACAGCACCGGACTATTTTACGACTATTTAATTAACGACTATGGAAAAGATTTTGCAAAAAAGTATTATATGGCTAATGAAGAAGCAATAAAGAATATAGAAAATATAATTAAAGAAGAAAATATAGACTGTGATTTTGAGAAACAATCAGCATATGTATTTACACAAGATGCAAAAGAAGTAGAAAAAATAAAAAAAGAAGTAAAGGCAGTAAAAGCGATAGGAGGAGATGCTGTATTTTGTGAAAGTATAGAGCCTAATTTAGAAAATATACAGCGGAGCTATAGAATTCCCAAATCAAGCACAATTTAATCCAAGAAAATATTTAAAAGGATTAGCAAAGAAAATAATAGAAAATGGCGGAGAAATATACGAAAATAGCAAAGTAGAAACTGTAAGAAAAGAAGCGGACGGATATGCTGTATATACAGAAAGAGGATGCGTAAGAGCAAAAAATGTAGTACTTGCAACACATTATCCAATAATAAACGCACCTGGATTTTATTTTATAAAAATGTATCAAGAAACTTCATATGCGATAGCAATAGAAACTTCTGAGAAACCATTTAATGGAATGTATATAAAAAAAGAAGAGCCAATTATTTCATTTAGAACAGCGAAAGACCGGAGATAAAGAGGTTATTATTGTAGGAGGAATGGGACATAGAGTAGGAGCAAAAATAGATTTAGAAAATGCATACAATAATTTAGAAAAGACAGCAAAAGAATTATATAATGACGCAAAAGTTTTATATAGATGGGGAACACAAGATTGTATAACATTAGACAAAATTCCATATATCGGTGAATTTTCAAAAATAATGAAAGGTATATATGTAGCGACCGGTTATAAAAAATGGGGAATGACAACATCAAATGTAGCAGCAAAAATTATAACGGATATGATATTAGAAAGAACAAATAAATATGAAGAGGTATTTACTGCAACAAGGTTAAATGCAATAAAAAACAGATGGGAATTCGGTGAAATGCTAAAAGAAACAACAAATTCATTAATAATAAATAAATTGAAAATACCAGAAGATAAGCTTAAGAACATAAAAAAAGGAGAAGGAAAAATAATAGAACTAGATAATGAAAAAGTAGGAGTTTATAAAAATGAAGAAGGAGAAATATTTAAGGTAAGACCAATATGTGCACATTTAGGATGTGAACTTTCATGGAATAATCTAGAAAAAACGTGGGATTGCCCATGTCATGGGTCAAGGTTCGATTATAAAGGGAATCAAATATATGGACCAGCAATAGATGACTTAAAAATAGAATTTAAGTAAATAAAAACGATGTAATCTAGAAAAGAAAACATCGACAAATTAATTATTCAAAAATTAATACTTATTTAAGGTATCTTCTATAACATCACGAACTGGTGATATATCATCATTACTAGCATGAACAAAGAATAATTTGTCATCTTCAGAAGTTTTGCAAACCGTAATATGTATATCTCCAATAATCTCTGTTGTAAGGGAATCCAAATTGTAGCACCTCTTTTCTTTTGTATGAATAAAAAATATTATAACAAAAGAAAAATGAAAAAATTGTCAAAACCTGTCAGTTAAATAAGTAAATTTTACATTTGGCCAATTCCTAATGGACAGAACTTACTAAAAATTTCATATTAAAATAGAAGACGATAGCGCTTAATGCTATCGTCTAAATATTTATGGTCGAGGCGACAACGTGTTGTGTTTTGTATTCAAGTCGTATGGCTTGTTTTTAAATACCTCGTCCACAAAAAAGTCCACAAGAAACTTTACGAATAACTAATACCAAGTATATTTATGTAATTTTGACTATTATAATACTGGTTTTTATATAGGTTAATTAGATAATAGTTCAATTTATTTTTCAATATCTTTAAGAAAAAATCTTAATGACATAGTTGTTATAGCAAGTTTATACTTATCTTCAACAGGAATTTTACTGTTATTTAATGATAAAAATTTGTCTATTTCTTTTATATCTACACCTGACATTTTTGAAATTGTCTTTTTAGATATATTATGATAAGACAATATTACTTTTAAAAAGGCATCTAATTTAAAATCTTTTTCGTCTATTGCACTACAATAAAGAAATCCTATTTTATTAAATAAATTAAACCTATATTCATTATCATTTGGTAAAAAATTTACATCTCCGTTTACTAATAGATTTATTTGCTTATTGTCTAATTCTAAATATTTAGATAGCGTTTCCATATTGAAATCATAATCTTCAATTAGACACTTTAATTGCTCTGCTATATTGATATTTCTATTCACTTTTTAACTCCTTATAAATTTTAATTTTAACAATTACTTTGTATTTTCTTTTATTGATTTTTTACTATTTTGATATAATGAATTAAAAACTAATTCTATAAGCATTGGTATAATTGCGTAACCTGCATTATCTGCTTTTTCAGTAAGACATAAAAATGCCCCAATAAAAGTTAATATACAAAATATTATACACAAACCTAAAAATATATTTTTTTTCATTGTTTCTCTTTTTAAATTAAACATATATATCACACTCCTAAATTGTAATTTTATAGTTACCTATTATTTTTTTATTATTGTAT
>CAOKMF010000002.1 GCA_948469655.1 uncultured Clostridium sp. | reverse complement strand
ATTACATAAGGGTAATACCTGTTCCCATGCCGAACACAGAAGTCAAGCCTTATGTGCTGAAAATACTTGCGGATTTCTCTGCTGGAAAGATAAGTCGTCGCTAGATTTTATATTCCTCGTTAGCTCAGTTGGTAGAGCGCTCGGCTGTTAACCGATAGGTCGCTGGTTCGAGCCCAGCACGAGGAGCCATTACAAAAGCAGAATGCTAAAATATTAGCATTCTGCTTTCATAATAATATAAATTTATTATGGAGGTAGTAATTATGTCTATAGAAAAACAAAAATTATATAATGAAATTGAAACATTACCAGATGAATTTGCAAGTCAAGTTATAAATTTTATTGGATATTTAAAATTATCATGTATAGATACAGAGGCTCCTGAAAGTATAACAATAAAAAGCAAAAAAGATCTAAAAGAAAAGTTACAAAAAGGGTTAGATGATATAAAAGAAAATAGAGTATATTCATTAGATGAAGCTTTTGAAAAAATAGATAATATATAGGAAACAGGAGCAATTCTATGAAAAAATATATAGTTGAAATTTCAGAAACTGCTGAGCAAGACTTAGAAGATATTATTTCATATCTTAGATATAATTTAGCAGGGGATATTGTCGCAGACAAATATAAAATTTTATTTAAACAAGAATTGAAATACTTAGAAAATATAGCAGGAAGTATGTCTATTTTAGATGAAGAATTAACAGGACACAAAAATATTAGAAAAATCAATGTAAGAAATTATATAATATTTTATATAGTTGATGAGGACAATTCTAAGGCTTTAGTATTAAGAATAGGGCATGCTTTTATGAACTGGGAAAAATTTTTAAAAGACGAATAGTTAAAAAATAAGATATAATTGAGTTAAAAAGACCTTGCTTTTATAAAAAGGCAAGGTCAGAAATTTACTATTTTGGAAAAATTCTTTAAGAAAATTACTTGTCAATTTCTTCTTCAAAATCCGTTGCTTTTTTAGTAGAATGTTCAGATTTTTCTACTGAGATTATTGTACCATGATTATAATGTTCATTATCAGGATTAAGCTGATTAGTAAAGGTAAGATGCTTATCTTTTGATGCAGTATTTGGTAAATTAGTAGTTGGTGCTGGTAAGCTAAGAATTTTCTTTGTAAAAAAGCTTTTAAAAAATTTTTTAAAGTTGTCAAACAAATAAGCCATCCTACCCTTTGTATTTTCTACATTAATTAAATCTATAGGAGTTTCCTCATAATCATGTATGCTAGGAGATGCACTTTCAGCTTCTTTTTGTATTTTATTATATCTTTCCTCAATATTATTTGGAGTAATATCTAAATCAACCTCATTTTGTAAAGGAAAGTATATCTTTCCTGTTTTAGAACTTCTAGAACATATTACTGAGTTCCCATTAGCTTTAATTATCATATGAGTATCTGAAGCAATATTATATATATCAATTTCCTCATCTTTGATATCAAAATCTTCTCTAATAATATTAAAATATTCATTGTCATGCTCTATTTGATTTATAAGTAAGGAATATTCATCGCATACTACGCTAATAGGAATGCTATTTTCTAAAATTATATCTAAACTAAAAAAATTAGGACAAGGTTCTACTTGTATACGTGTGCATTTACTTAAATCAAAGCCTTCTATTTCTAGTAGATTACTAATATGAGTGTTTGTTATTTCAAAAGGTCTTGATTTTTCATTATTTCTTTCAGGATAGAAATCTACTTCAGAATACTGATATTGCTCAAGTTTTGATGCATCTAACCATTTTTGCTGTGCTAACTGAATGATAGAATTATATTTATTATTATAATAATCTAAAAAAGTTGTGTCATCCTCAATTTTAGCAGTAACATACTCAAAATCTCTTAATTCAGACATATAATTAATAATATCTTCTTCTGTTTGTAAGCTTGAAAACTTTTTATCAAAGGCTTTTGTTAGTATCATAGATTGAGCCTCTTTAAGATACTTTAACTGTTTTTTTTGTGATAAAGACTTTTTTGATAATCTATTTGCTCTATGGCTGAAATATAAAAATAAATCTTTTCCATATAAATCAGAGAATTCATCAAAGAAACTTTTATCTCCATTTATTATACTTTTATCAGCCATTTCAGGTTCTACTAGCTGAGCCATTTGTCTATATAATATTTGTGGGAGTTGGTATTCAGATTCGCGAGAAAAGTTTATAAGAACCTCTGTATTATCTAAACATATAGTATGTGAAGTTTTATCTCCATACTTATCTTCACATATTTTTTCTGTAGCACCTTCTATTAAACCAACAAAATATTTGTTATTATCTGCCAAAAAACCATTCCTATTTGTTAATTTATGTATCATTTCATGTAAGATAACTCTTTTTTTACTTTCAAGTTTTTTAATAAATTTATTCAAGTGAATTTCTTTAGTTTGATGAGAATAAGTTCCATCAGCGTCTAACAAAAAAGCTGAATAAATACCACTATCATCATCTAATACTCCCATTATGTTTTTATAGGGAATATCTGGAAACAATTCATGAATTATGCTAGAAACTTCATCATATGCTTGATATTCTTTTTCTGAATTCCATCTTTCTTTATTAGAAGAGATAGGTTTCCTTTTTATATTACCAATTTTACTTAGTGAATTATTTCTAAATAATATATCACCATTAACTTTTAATTCATTAGCTATTTTTCTTAAGTAAAGTTTATTTTTAATTGGAATATAGGTATTATCTTTATAAAAGCAAAATTTCTCATCATTATCAGATATAAAATGATATACTACACCAAAAGAAAATTCAGTTTCATATTTATCTATTAAATAATATTCAATTCCATCCCATGTTTTTCTTAAAATATCCATATTTAAATTATAGCATACTTATAATTAGTGTCAATAAACATAATTAAATTAATCTATGTTTTATTCCAAATGTTTATGCTAGTAAGAATTACTTGAAAAAATAGTATCTATATGGTAATATTAATTAAAATAGTCAGTTCATTAAAAATGTAAATAAGAAAGGGACTTTATAATGGAATTTGATAACAAGCCAATAAATATATTTGATTTTGATGGAACACTTACAACAGAAACATGGCCAAAGTTTTGGGTGTGGGCTAAAAAATTCGGGTTTAGTGGAGAAGCAAGGAATGATAACTTAGAAAATGCACTTACTGAATATAGAAAAATAAATACAGGTAATGCACTTGAAACATTTTTTGGATTTTTTAATGATTTACTTGTTAGCAATAATGAAACAATTACATATGAAGAACTTATGGAAGGAGAAAGATACATTAGATACAACCCTGGCGCAATTAAATTTCTCCAAAGAACAGTTGCAAAGAATTATATAGTTTCTGGTGGGCTTAGGGAATTTTTACAGAATTTAAAAGTGGCAAGATATTTCGAAGGAATCTATGGAACACCTGTAAAGCAAAATGTAGACAAACTAATTACAGGAATTGGTGAAGTTATGACAGATGACAAAAAGATACTAGCAATTCAAGATATATTAAAAAAGAATAATAGAAAAGACAATGACTGTAGTAATGTATATTATGTTGGTGATGGATATAGTGATGAAGCAGCAATGAGATTTGTACATAGCAATGGTGGAAAAGCAGTTTTTGTACATCAGCCAAACAAAAATGATGAATTATATCATTATAACAACAAAATCTATGAAACATTAAACATAGATGAAATACTTGATTTTTGCTGTGTTGCTGATTATAATGAGGGGTCAGAGCTTTCAAACATTTTAGAAAGACAAAAAGAAAAAAGAGAAGTTTTAGAAGAAGAGAATGTTAGATAAAAATATTAATATTATAGAAATATAATAAATTATATTGTATAATATTTAGTAGTAAAAAATAAAGGGGAGATAAAAATGGAAGAGAAAGAGATAAACAAAATATTTAAACCAGGCAAAGCATTACTTATAGTATCATTAGTATTTTTAATTGCAACTATAGCATTAATTGGTACAGCTATGTATATGAGAGTAGGAGAAACTATGAACCCAAAGAATCTAGGTGAGCTTATAGAAAATTATGAAGAAAAAGAAGGAATGTATGTAAAAATAGATCTTGGATATTTACCATATGGATTTGCAGAAGAAGATAACTCTAAATACTATTATCTTGCAATGGATAAAGACGGATATATGTATATAGTAAGAATAACAGATAGAACATATGACGAACTAGTAAAACTATCTGATGAAGGAAAAAATGAAATAGAATATGAGTTTAAAGGATATGCATTTGATATACCTATGGACTTAAAGAGACTTGCAGTAGAAGCAGGAAATGAAGTGTTTGAAAATATGGATCTTACTTTAGCTAATATTGAAAATTACATAGGGGGAGTATATATTGACGAAACAGAATTGCCTGATGATGATACTTCTATGGGACTAATTCGGAATTTCAATGATAACTGGACTGTTTACAATTATATTAGGTGGAACAGCTATATCTCAAGTGTTAAGAACATCTAAAATAACTAAAAATAAAGAACTAGTAGAAGATGCAAAACTTGAACTTGAAAGTTTAACAGATAACCCATATAAAAAATTAAAAATATACCTAACAAATAAATATATAATTTCTAAATCTGGGGGACTTCATATTATAGAATACAAAGATGTAATTTGGGAATATTCTTTAATAAGATACGTAAATGGTATTGCACAAAGTAAATCATTAATGCTATGCACAAAAAACAAAAAGAAACTTAGCATAGCAGTTGGGACAGCAAATGATTCAAATATAGATGAGATTATGGTCGAAATAAAGGATAAAAATGATAATGTAAAAATAGGATATACCAAAGAAAATAGAGAATTTTATAAAAATTATCAAAAAGAATCATTGTAACAAAGATATATTGACAAGATATGCAATATGTGATAACCTAGTATCCGATACTAGGTTATCTTTTATAAAGGAGATAAAAGAATGCAAAGAACAAAATTAAGTGATAGACAGTTATCTGTATATACGAAAGGGGAAGAAATATTTAATATGACTTCTCATATTTGTGGAGCAGTACTTGGAATAGTTGCAACTGTTTTGTGCATTGTAGCTGCTGCAAGACATAGAAATATATATGGAGTAGTAAGTGGAGCAATATTTGGATCTGCAATGATAATATTGTATACAATGTCAAGTATATATCATGGACTTAGTCCAAGAGTAAAGGGAAAGAAAGTTTTTCAAGTTTTAGACCATTGCTCGATATTTTTGCTTATTGCAGGGTCATATACACCATTTACTTTATGTACTTTAAGAGAATATAATACAGCAACTGGTTGGACAATATTTGGAATAATTTGGGGATTTGCAATTCTTGGAATAATACTTAATTCAATAGACTTAAAAAGCTATAAAAAGTTTTCTATGATATGCTATTTAGTAATGGGATGGTGCATAATATTTAAAATTTCTGTACTTTTTAAATTTCTTGGTACAGCAGGATGTGTATTACTAATTACTGGAGGAGTAATATATACAGTAGGTGCAATTCTTTATGGATTACGGAAAAAGACATAAGTATATGCATTCCATATTCCATTTATGCATTTTCTTTGGAAGTTTGCTACAATTCTTATGCATTTTGCTATATGTAATGTAAAAAAATAAAATCAGACAACTGAATGAATGGTCAGAAATATGCAAATTTTACAAAAAAACTTGCATATTTTTTTATGTAATAATATAATATTTTAGAAATTATATAATAAAGGTGGAGTCAAAAGTATGCAAAAGAGAATACATGAAACTATACAAATTAAAGATTTAAAGGATATGCTAAAAAAATCAGGAGAACTTTATGGAGATAGACCAGCATATAAATTTAAGGCTGATGTAGAACGGAAAATTTGATATAATAACGCATAAAGAATTTAGAGAAATGGTAGATTCTCTTCGGGACAGCATTTATAAAATTGGGACTAAAGGGAAAAAGAATTGCGGTTATTGGTGAGAATAGATATGAATGGGGAATTTCATATCTAGCTGTAACTTGTGGAACAGGTATTGTAGTTCCATTAGATAAAGCATTACCAGAAAATGAAATTCAAAACCTAGTTGAACGTTCAGGAGTAGAAGCTATATGTTATTCTGGTAAATATGATGGGATAATGAAAAAATTAAAAGAAAATGGAGTTCGGAAAATTAAAAAACTTAATATCTATGGATCTAGATACTCATGAAGAAGGAGTATATTCTATAAAAGAATTAATAGAAAAGGGTAAAAAGCTAATAGAAGAAGGAGATAGAAGTTTCATAGATGCCGAAATAGATGAAAATGCGATGGATATGATGTTATTTACATCAGGAACTACTTCTAATTCAAAAGCAGTTGCATTATCTCATAAAATAATTTGTACTAATATAATGGATATTGCATCAGTACTTGATATAAATAAAAATGATACAATGCTTTCATTTTTACCAATGCACCATGCGTTTGAATGTACAGTAGGTTTCCTTTATCCACTTTATAGAGGAGCAGCGGTAGCATTTTGTGAGGGAATCAGGCATATTGCAGAGAACTTAAGAGAATACAAAATAACTGTTATGATTTCTGTACCAGTTTTATTTGAAAGTATGTATAAAAAACTTATGAAGGGAATAGAAAAACAAGGAAAGCTTGATAAAGTAAAAAAAGGACGCAGAATAAGTAATGCATTAAGAAAAATGCATATTGATGCAAGAAAAAAATTATTTAAAGAAATACATGATATTTTAGGTGGAAAAATAAGACTATTTGTTAGTGGAGCAGCAGCTCTTGATGTAGAAGTAGAAAGAGGATTTAATGAGCTTGGATTTAGAATAGTACAAGGATATGGCTTAACAGAAACAGCACCTGTTATATCAGCTGGAACTGATGACCATTATAGAGAAGGATCTATTGGTCAAGTATTTCCAAGTTTAGAAGCAAGAATCGCAGACCCAGATGAAGAAGGAATTGGAGAAATTCAAGTAAAAGGACCTAGTGTAATGATAGGCTATTATAATAATGAAGAAGCAAATAAGCAAGTTTTTACCGAAGATGGGTATTTTAGAACAGGAGATTTGGGACATATAGACAAAGATGGATATTTATTTATATCAGGAAGAAAAAAGAGTGTTATAGTTCTAAAAAATGGTAAAAATGTATTTCCAGAAGAACTAGAAAACCTAGTAAATAGAATTGAAGGTGTGGCAGAAAGCATGGTATATGGTAAGCCCGAACCAGACGGAGATGTAAAAATTTGCGTGAAAGTTGTATATGACGAAGAAGCTATGAAAGAAATGTATAAGACAGAAGATGAAGCAGAAATATATGAAATTATAAGTAAAAAAATTAAAGAAGTTAATAAAAAGATGCCTTTATATAAATATATTAGAGAAGTAATGATAACAAAAGAACCACTTATAAAGACAACAACCGCTAAAATCAAGAGATACGAAGAACTTGCAAAAATTTTGTAAGAAATCACAAAAAAATGTTGACATTTGCAATATAAATGTAATAAAATTGTAATTGAAATTTAATGAAGAAAATTTAAATTTACTATTGTAGTATTTGGATAGATGTTATATAATAACAATTGAAAGATGATATAACATTAGTACGAAGGAGGGAGGTTTACAATGCTAAGAAGAAGTAGAACTGGCATAGTAAACATAAGAATGGTAATAACCGAAGAAAAAATCTTGTCTAATATAGATAAAGTGCAAAAACTAATTAATCCTAACAGTAAAAAGCAAATTGTTCAACTAGAAGATGATGCATATTTTAAAGATTTAATTGAATCAATAAGAATGTATTTAATAGAGTATCCAAGGAAGAAAAACTTCCCTGCATCTGTATATAAAGCAGCATATACTCTAGTAGAATATGCAACAAATCAATTCGAAGAAAACACAAAACAAATAGAAGAACTTATTAGACAAAGAGAAAAGAATATTAGTTTATCATCAGACTTAAAAGAATTATTAGAAAATACAATAAATAAAGATAAAGACTGGAAAGTATATGTAAAAAATGCTTCTAAGATATTCCAAGAAGATATAATAGATGCTTTAGGAATTATAGGAAGAGCAAAAACAGATACTTCTGGTAACTATAAAGATGCTGTTAAATTAGTTCAAGCAAGAATAACAAACTTAGAAACAAATTTACATATTGAAATAGATATGGAAAGAATAGAAGACAAATCAAAAGCTTTAAGTTATATAGGAATTGAAGTTGCAGATGCATTAAAAGGAATTCCAACACCAGTAGAATTGTCAGAAGAAACACCAGTAGCATCACAAGATACATATTTAGAAGAAACAAGAGTAAATGTTAAGCCTTCATTATGGCAAAGAGTTAAACAAAGTAAGGTCGCAAGAGCACTTACATATGTATTTAAAGCTAGACTTACAAATAGTGAAAATGCTTTACCAGAGGGTAGAGGAGAATAATAAAGAAAAAAGAAGAGATATAGGAATATTTCTTCTTTTTTTGCTTGAAAAAAAGTATGCAGTATAATATAATTCAAAGTAAAGGTAGTAATAAATTAAGGAGGCTTAAAATGACTGAGGCAGATAAAAATTTTATAGATACATGTAAAGAAATATTAGAGCATGGCTATTCTTCAGAAGGCACAGGAGTACGTACAAGATGGGAAGATGGAACTGAAGCAAATTATTATTCTATTGTGGGAGTTCAAAATAAATATGACCTAGAAAAAGAGTTCCCAATGATTACAATTCGTAATAATACTAAAACAGTAAAAAATGCAATTGACGAGATATTATGGATATGGCAAAAAAAATCAAATAAAATAAGTGAATTAAACTCACATATTTGGGATCAATGGGCAGGAGAAGATGGAACAATTGGAAAAGCCTATGGATATCAACTTGCAAAAAAATATGAGTTTCAAACTAAAGATGGACTAAAGCTTATGGATCAAGTAGATTATGTATTGTATTTATTAAAAAATGATAGTTCAAGTAGAAGAATAATGACAAATCTTTTTAATCATGAAGAACTAAAAGATATGAACTTAGAACCATGTGCTTTTGGAACACAGTGGCTTGTAAAAGAACGGAAAACTACATTTAATTTTAAATCAGCGTTCTCAAGATATGCTTGCTGCGAATGGTTGGAACACAATGCAATATGCAGCACTTTTGCATATGTTTGCAAAGGTAAGTGGCTTAAAAGTAGGAACTCTTACTCATAATATAGGTGATTGCCATATTTATGATAGGCACATACCATTAATAAAACAGCTATTGGAAGCAAAACCAATGGATGTAACTCCAAAACTTATAATACATAATGATACAGATAATTTCTATGATTTTAAAGTAGAAGATTTTGAGATTGTTGGTTATGATTATAATAAAGACATTAAATTAGGTAAAATACCAGTAGCCGAATAAGGAGAAAAAATATGTTAAGTATAATTGTTGCGATTGGAAAGAATAATGAACTTGGAAAAGATAATAAACTTATTTGGCATTTACCAGAAGATTTAAAGAGATTTAAGGAACTAACAAGCCGGAAAAACTATAATAATGGGAAGAAAAACTTTTGAATCTTTGGGTAGAGTTTTGCCTAATAGAAAACATATTGTTCTTACAAAGAATAAAGAATTTAATATTAAAGATACACAAGTAGAAATAATATCAGATGTTAGGGAGCTGGATAAATACATAAATTCTGAAGAAGAAGTTTTTGTAATTGGTGGAGCATCTATCTATAAGATGTTAATGCCATATGCAAAGAAAATGTATGTGACAAAGATTAATGAAGAATTTGAAGCAGATACATTTTTTCCTGAAATAGAAGAAAAAGAATGGAAAGTTATAGATAAGACCTTAGGTATAACAGACGAAAAGAACCCATATGAGTATGAATATATTGCATATATAAGAAAGTAAAAAAGAATTTACACAATTTAACAGAAATTATGTTAACAAGCACAGAAAAGTATAGTATAATAAATTCAAGTTCTGAAAAGGAACTAGGTAGAAAATAGGCAAAGAAAAAGGAGGACAAAGACAATGACAAGAGCACCCAGTAACAAAAACAACGTAAAGAAAACCTTTTTTGAAAACCTTATCAGCGGCGCACGGAGCAGCGCAGGCAGCGGTCAGAGTATTCTGATAAACAGGTACCAGATCGAATGATCACGGCCGGTGGCGACCAAAATTTGGTTGCCATTCATGTGTGAAGTGTTCCAAATGGGGGGCGAGTTTATCTCTGCCCCCGGTTTTTTTGTAAGTATGAAATATAGTAATAAAACTAATATAATAGATGATATCAATTTAAAATAATTTGTATAAATTTTTTTAAAACTATTGACAAAACAGCTAATAACATTTATAATTAATAAATGTCAGGGAAATTGCAGGTGTAGTTCAATGGTAGAACCTCAGCCTTCCAAGCTGATGACGCGGGTTCGATTCCCGCTACCTGCTCCAAGACACATCCTTTTTAGTCAAGGATGCTTATTTTTTAATAGAGAATGCTCCTTTAGCTCAGTTGGTTAGAGCAACCGGCTCATAACCGGTAGGTCCAAGGTTCGAGCCCTTGAAGGAGCACCATGTCGCAATTGATTGTTATGGTCAATTGCTTTTTTTTTTGCCATAAAGATACACATTATATGTTATAACTCATAAACTATAATGGGAGGATTATTTATGGCGTATTCTGACAGAGAACTAATTGCAAGAATTGTAGAATGTGAAGCAGGTGGAGAAGGAGAAAACGGAATGAAAGCAGTTGCTTCTGTTATAATGAATAGGGTAAATGCTTCAGAAGGTGAGTATGCAAGGATTTCGGAGGGACGGAAGTGTTAGAAATATTATATTTCAGCCAGGTCAATTTGACTGTGCGGTAGAGACTCTTTTAGGAAAATATAATGCACAAAATATTTATAATATGAACCCAACAGAGATTCATTATAATATAGCAGATTGGGTAATAGCTGGAAATAGGTTAAATGAAATAGGAGAATGTCTGTGGTATCTTAACCCGTTTAGACCTAGTTGCAGTTCTACATTTCCGTCTAACGGTTCAGGAACATTTCACACTAGATTAGGTGAGCATTGCTTTTATAGGCCAACTGCATCTTATGCAAATACTTAAATCGAAAATCAAAATAAAGGAGAAATTTTCATATGGAAGACAATAACCAATCAAACAAAAGACAATTGGGAAATGGGGTAATTACTAATGCAAATTCACCAGAAATTTTGACTAATAACATATACACGCCAGCATTTTTAAGAGAGCAAATTGGAAAATTAGTAAGAGTAGAATTTTTAATAGGAACTAATAATTTAGTAGATAGAATTGGAATCTTGCAAGATGTAGGCGCAAGTTATATTCTACTTAGATCTTTAGAAAGCAATACTACAATTTATGCAGATATTTATTCTATTAAATTTGTTACAATTTCTAATACAGTAAATCCAAATGGGCAGTATTATAACTTATATAATAACTCTATGTTTTAAGAATAATCATATTAAAGATACTATAAAAGTACTTGAGAAGTGCTTTTATAGCATCTTTTTAAATTCTAGGAAATTATTCGTTTCTTTTCAAATTATTTCAAAATAAATGTAGACTTTTACTTAAAAATAATATAAAATAGAGAAGAGAAAAAAGCAAAAGGAGGCAAGTGAAGTAATGATAGTAGAGAAAATAATATTTACTATTATAGCAACATATTTATTAATAGCAATGATTTTTAAATTAATAAAAAAAGCTGATAAAATACATATCTCTATAATATTGCTTCAAGCTTTAGGATTTATTTTAGGATTAATAGAATTAATATCTAATTCAAACTTTAATATATTTATAAAAACTCTAATGTATTTAATATCAATTATCATTCCAATTGCAGTTATAATATTAGAACAAAAAGGAAAAGACCTAATGGAAATATTCTATATGCTACTTGCAAAATTTTATGAAATGACTCGGAAATAGCAAAAAATGTAAAGAAATGTGGCTAATGATTGCGAATAAGTATCCTTCAAATTATGCATCACATAAAAAACTTGCAGAAATTTATGAAAAAGAAGGTGGCATGAGAAAAGCAATTGACGAATATGTAAAAGCAGTTGACCTAAATAAACAAGATTACGACTCTTACTATAAAATATCATTCCTACTAAATGAATTAGACAAAAAAGAAGATGCAAAAGTAATGTTAAATAACTTGCTTAAAGCAAAGCCTGATTACATAGATGCAAGTTTATTGCTAGGAGATATACTTTGTGAGCAGGAGTTATATAAAGAAGCGTTAAATATTTATTCTACAGGACTAAAACATTCACCAAACAACTATGATTTATATTATAGCATGGGAATAGTATACACGATGCTAAACGATTTTGAAAGCGCTAAACTTTGCTACGAAAAAGCAGCTACAATAAATAGTTTGTGCTACCATGCATATTATGCTTTGGGGCAAATAAATTTAATAGAAATGGACTTAGACGAAGCAGAAAAGTATTTTTATAAAGCATTGGAAGATAAAGAGCAAGAACCAGATAGCTATTATCAACTTGGAAAAATATATATGCTGAGGGGAGACCATGATAATGCTGTTAAGTTTGTAAATTTAGCAATAGAATTAGATAATAATTATATAAAAATTGCAAATCAAGAACCAATATTCATACCAGTAAAAAGTAAATTCAAAATGCCAATTATAGATGAAGAAGATATCGAAAAGAGAAAAACAAGTCATACAGCAAAGGAAAAAAAGGCTATGAAGCATATGGATAAAACATATAAGTTAGTTGGAAATTTGAATTTGCATAAATTAAAACCAAGAATAAAGGAAAAAGAAGAATTAGATTATACAAAAGAAAGAGAATTTTAAGGAGGAAAGATTATGTCGATTATTCAAGCAGTTATTTTAGGAGCAGTTCAAGGTTTAACAGAACTACTTCCAATTTCAAGTTCAGCTCACCTTTTCTTAGTACCATGGGTATTTGGGTGGACAAATAGCGAAGAATTTAATATTGCATTCGAGGCTTTTGATGTTGCACTACATGCAGGAACATTACTTGCAATTGTTATATTCTTTTTTAAAGACTGGATAAAGCTAATTATAGGAGGTTTTAATCAAGTAGTCAAAAAGGAAAAAACATTTGAAGGAAAAATGTTTTGGTATTTAGTAATTGCTACAATACCAGGTGGGGCAATAGGATTTCTATTAGACCATTTCTTAGAAGATGCACTTAAAAATGCTTTGATTATAGGAACAGCACTTATAGTAATGGGTATAATTCTTTATATAGTAGATAAAAAAGCAAAATCTGAAGTAGAATATGAGAATATGACATTTAAACAAACATTTTTAATAGGTTTATCTCAAGCCTTGGCATTTATACCAGGAGTATCACGCTCTGGAGTAACAATGACAACAGGTAGAATGCTAGGAATAAAAAGGGAATCAGTTGCAAAATATTCATTCCTTTTGTCAACACCAATTGTTGCAGGTGCAACACTTTATAAATTAAAAGATTTTGTTATAAGTATACCATTTTTTGTACGGAATACTTGTAAGTTTCATTGTACGGAATATTTGTAATCAAATTTTTACTAGAATATCTAAAAAAAGGAAGCTTTAAAGTATTTGCAATATATAGAGTAATCATTCGGAGTAGCTGTTATTGCTTTATGGATATTTAGAACCATATAAATGAATTAAAGGAGAAAGAGATATGAAACCAATCGAACTAGAACATCCATTATTAGAACACAAATTAGCAATTTTAAGAGATAAAAAAACGGGTACAAAAGAGTTTAGAGAATTAATCTCAGAGATAACTGTATTTTTATGCTATGAAGCAATGAAAGATGCAAAATTGCATGAAGTAGAAGTTGAAACACCTATAAAAAAGACAAAAGCTAAGATGATAGATGAAAACAACTATGTATTTGTACCAATTTTAAGAGCAGGTACAGGAATGATAGACGGTATTATAAAAATGATACCAAATGCAAAGATTGGACATATAGGTTTATATAGAGACGAAGTTACTATAAAGCCAGTAAGGTATTATTATAAAATGCCAAAGGATATAGATAAAAAACAAGTAATAGTTATAGACCCTATGCTTGCAACAGGTGGCTCTGGAGCCGACGCAATAACACTTCTTAAAGAAGATGGTGCAAAAGATATAAAATTCTTAAGCATAATTGCAGCACCAGAAGGGCTAGAAAAAATACAAAAAGCACATCCGGATGTACAAATTTATTGTGGGACAATTGATGAAGGACTAAATGAAGAAAGCTATATTGTTCCAGGACTTGGAGATGCTGGAGACAGAATATTTGGAACTAAATAAAACATGAATTTTTAGGAGGGAAATATTTTGAAAATAACTGATTTAGAAGAATTAAAAGAAAAAGCAAGAGATGTAAGGCTTCGGGATAATTGAAGCTGTATATGGAGCAAAATCAGGACACCCAGGTGGTTCGCTTTCATGTGCAGACATATTAACAGTACTTTATTTTAATCAAATGAATATTGACGAGACAAAGCCAAGGAGTGATTCAAGAGATAGATTTATATTATCTAAGGGGCATGCATCTCCTGCACTATATAGCGTGCTTGCAAATCGTGGGTATTTTGATAAGAAAGAGCTATCAAATCTAAGACATATAGATAGCAATCTTCAAGGACATCCAGATGTAAACAAAATTCCAGGAGTAGATATGACAACAGGCTCACTTGGACAAGGACTTTCAATTGCAAATGGAATGGCAATGAGTTCAAAATTAAGCCGTAAAGGAATTAGAGTATATTGTTTACTTGGAGACGGAGAAATAGAAGAAGGACAGGTTTGGGAAGCTGCTATGACAGCAAGTCATTACAAATTAGACAACTTGTGTGTTATAGTAGATAATAATAATTTGCAAATAGATGGAACTGTAAAAGATGTAATGAACCCATATCCAATAGATGAGAAATTTAAAAGCTTTGGTTTTCACACAATAAGTATAAATGGACATGATATAAATCAAATTATAAGAGCATTTAATGCTGCAAAAACAATTAAGGGTAAACCAACAGCAATAATTGCAAAAACTGTAAAAGGTAAAGGTGTATCTTTTATGGAAAATGAAGTTCGGATGGCATGGAAAAGCACCAAATGAAGAGCAATATAAGATAGCAATAAAAGAACTTAAAAAACAATAATAGACTAACAATTTTGGAAACTTTAACCACTTTTGTGGGAAAAGTTCCTACAATATATAAAATTGGAGGCAAAGGAATATGAATATAGATAAAAAAGTAGCTACTCGTGCAAGCTATGGTGAAGCTTTGGAAAAACTTCGGAGAAGAAAACGAAAAAATAGTAGTATTAGATGCAGATTTATCTGAAGCTACAAAAACAAACGTATTTGCAAAGAAATTTCCAAATAGATTTTTTGATATGGGAATAGCAGAACAAGATATGCTAAGTACAGCAGCGGGACTTGCTGCTTCTCGGACAAATAGCATTTGCAAGTACATTTGCAGTATTTGCGGCAGGAAGAGCTTATGACCAAATAAGAAATAGTATTTGTTATCCTAAAATGAATGTAAAAGTATGTGCAACACATGCGGGAGTGACAGTTGGAGAAGATGGCGCGACACATCAAATGCTAGAAGACTTAGGGCTAATGAGAGGCTTACCTAATATGAAAGTTATGTGCACATCAGATGATACACAAACTAAGTGGGCAGTAGAAGAAATATCTAAAATAGATGGACCTGTATATTTAAGGTTATGCAGACTTGCTACACCTGTAATTTATGATGAAAATCAAAAGTTTGAAATAGGAAAAGGAGTTCAAATAGGAGATGGGGAAGAAGCTACAGTAATTGCGACAGGAGTAGTAGTTTCTGAAGCTATAAAAGCTATGGAAATTTTAAAACAAGAAGGAATAAATATTAGAGTTATCGATATGCACACAATTAAGCCAATAGATAAAGAATTAATTATAAAATGTGCAAAGGAAACAAAAAAAATTATAACAATAGAAGACCATAGTGTCATTGGTGGCTTAGGAACAGCAGTATGTGAAGTACTAGCAGAAGAGTATCCAAGCAAAGTTACAAGAATGGGTGTAAAAGATACATTTGGAAAATCAGGAAAAGCAGAAGAGCTACTTAAATACTTCAAATTAACAGCAGAAGATATAGTAGAAGAAATAAGAAATTAGAAAATTCCTACTATAGAAAAAATGATGTTTACTAAAACAGCACAAAATGATATAATAAAACAATAATTTATAAACAAACAGGGGGAAATTGAATTGGGAATCTTAAAATGGTTTAAACAAGGAACTAAAATGAAAAGATGGATGTTTGTTATCATAGTTGGTATCGTACTTGTCTGTTATGGAATAGCGACAATTATGAACATGCAGAAATTATCTGCACTAAAATTCATAGCAACAATACTAATATCGCTAATAGGTTTTATAACAATAATAATTCGGAATAATATATAGTCAAAAAAGAGTATTAGAGCTACTTGTAGAAGATACAGATAAAAGAATGTCTGACGATAAAAAGGATGTAAATGTAAATTCTTTAATATTTAATAAAACTGTATATAAAGAAGGACCAAAGATAGTTGTAATTGGTGGTGGATCTGGACTAAATACAGTATTAAAAGGTTTAAAAGATTACACAAACAACTTAACCGCAATTGCATCAATGACAAACTATGGAGAAGGTCAAAGTGAAAAAGACCGGTTTTATGCCATTAGAAGATATAAGGAACAGTATAATTAGTCTTTCTGAAAATGAAGAAGATATGGAAAGACTTTTAAGACTAAAATTTAATAATGGTGCAGATTTTACAGATATGTTCATATCAGCAATGCAAAATATAAATGGAGAAGGTTCAAAGTTTATAGAAAATATTTCAAAAGTATTTAATATGACAGGAAAAATTTTACCAGTAACACTTGATAAAATGAACATTTCAGCAGAACTAGAAGACCGGAACAGTAATAGATGAAACAGATAAGATAGCAGAAACAGTTATAGCAAAAATATCAAAAATAAGCAGAGTATTTATTGTACCATCTAATGTAAGACCAGCCCCTGGAGTAATAGAGGCAATACAAGATGCAGATGCAATTGTAATAGGACCTCGGAAATCTTTATACAGAAGTAATACCAAATCTTTTAATTAAAGGAATATCAAAAGCAATAAAAGAAAGTAAAGCTATAAAAATATACATTGGAAATATTATGACAAAACCAGGTGAGACTGATGATTATAGCTTATCAGACCATGTAAAGGCAATAATAGAACATGCAAATAATAAAGTAATTGATTATTGTGTATATGACTTAGGAGATATAGTTCCTGAATTTGTTAGAAGATATAATAAAGATGGAGCATTCCCAGTAGAACAAGATACTGAAAAATGTAAAGATCAGGGAGTAAAACCAATAAAGAAAGAGTTTGCATGTATAGTAGATGGAAGTATTAGACATGATCCAGTTGCAGTAGCTGACTCTATTATAGAGATTATTTGTGAAGATTTGAGATTTAAGGATATGCAAAATAACCCTAAATATGTAAGAATGAACACAAAACTTAAAGCAAATAATGAGATAAGAAAAGAAAAGGCAAAAGAAAAACACAAAAAAATAAAAGAAGAAAATAAAGAAGCAAAAAGAGCAAGAAGAATGGATAGGCCAAAATCAAAATTTAGTACAAAATATGATGAAAGAATAAAATCGATAAGAAATAGCGATACCAAAAGAGAAGAAAAGAGAAGATGGATAGAAGGAGACAAATAAAGTAAAATTTGGAGGAACAGATGAAGAAGTTTGAAAAAGAAGAACTAAAGCTAGAAAAGCTACTTACAAAAGAATGGCTTATAACAAACGGTATAGGAGGCTTTGCGTCTTCAACAGCAATAGGTTGTAATACTAGAAAATACCATGGACTTTTAGTTGCGCCTTTTTCTGCACCAGGAAGAAGAAAACTAATATTATCTAAAATAGATGAAAGCTTAGAGATAGAAGGGGATAGCTATAATCTATATACAAATATGTCAAATAATTATATATCAGATGGAAATAAGTATTTAGAAAGATTTGAAAAAGATTATATTCCAATATTTACATATAAGGTAAAAGATGTAGAGATAAAAAAACTTATTTGTATGGAATATGAGAAAAACACTGTTTGTGTATTATATAAGATAAAAAATAAAGGACCAAAAGCAAAACTAACACTTGCTCCAATTGTAAATTATAGAGATTTTCATCAAATGAATACAAATCACGAATATAATTTAAAACAAACGATAAAAGACCAAAAAGTTACTTTAATAATAGACCATAATGCAGAAAACCCAGTTTATATGAATTTAAGCGAAGGGACATATATTGAGCATAAAAATGATAGTTTTAACAATATGTACTATTTAGAAGAAGAAAAAAGAGGTTTTTATCCAGAAGAAAATTTGGCAGTTCCTGGTAGATATGAAGTAGAAATTGAAGAAAATGAAGAAAAAGATATAGGGTTTGTATGTTCATTAGAAGATAATATAGAAGAAATAGATATAAAGCAAGTTATAAACAATGAAATAATAAGAATTAGAAAACTAGTACTTGCATCTAAGTTATATGATACAAAAGAAGAGTCAAAATATGAGCAAAGCTATAAAGATTTAATACAAGAATATATAATTGCATCAGATAATTTTGTCGTATTTAGACCAAACTTTAGACTTCATACATTAATTGCAGGATATCCATGGTTTTTGGACTGGGCAAGAGACTCACTTATTTCATTTGAAGGCTTACTACTTATACCAAGAAGATATGAAATAGCAAAAGAAGTACTTTTGACATTAGTAAGGGATATAAAATTTGGTTTAGTTCCAAATGGATATTCAGGCTTTGACTCAAGACCATTATATAATAGTGCAGATAGTTCACTTCTTTTATTTGAAGCTGTATACAAATATTTTGAATATACAAATGATGTAACATTTGTAAAGGGCATATATTCAAGACTAAAAAGTATAATTAAGTCATATAGAGAAGGAATAGACTTAGATGGCAATAACATATATTTAGATGATGACTTTTTAATTGTTTCTCGGAACTCCTGATACACAAAATACTTGGATGGATGCGAAATATGGAAATTTAGCATTTACTCCAAGAAATCGGAAAAGCAGTAGAAATAAATGCACTTTGGTACAATGCACTTAAAATAATGCAAGAATTTGCAGGAAATTATGAGAGCAAAGAAGAAGCAAATATTTATAAAGAAATGGCAGAAGACACCAAAATATCATTTAATAATAAATTCTATAATAAAAGAAGAAAATGCCTATATGATGTAATAGGAGACAGCAGAATAAGACCAAATCAAGTTTTTAGTTTATCACTAAGTTTTCCAGTAATTGAGCCAGATAGTGAAATTGCTGAAAATATTATGAATGTGGTAGACAAAAAATTGCTTACAGATTATGGTTTAAGGACGCTTGCAAAAGGAGAACCAAATTACATAGAAATTTATGAAGGAGATCCATTCAAAAGAGATGCAAGTTATCATCAAGGACCAGTTTGGCCTTGGCTTTTAGGACTTTACTATAATGCACTTAAAAATATGATAAAGGCAGTAAATCGGAAAAGTAAAGAAACAAAAATTAACAGAAAAATTGGATAAATTCTGTGAAAATACAGAAAAGACCTTTAAAGAAGCATTAGATAGAGATGGTGTGATTCGGAAGTATAGGAGAAATATATGATACAAAACCGCCATATTCCTCTAAAGGAACGCCTGCCCAAGGCTGGAGTGTAGCTGAAGTTTTTAGGATTATTTTAAGGAAGTGAGTTAAGTTGCGAATTCTTGGTATAGACCCAGGATATGGAATAACAGGGTATAGTATAATAGATTATATCGGAAATAAATTTAAGCTAATTGCAAGTGGAGCAATAAAGACAGATGCGAAGATGCCATTTCCACTTAGGCTTAATGAGATATTTAAAGACTTAAATCTAATAATAGATAAATATTCACCAGACGCTATATCTGTTGAAGAGCTATTTTTCAATAACAATGCAAAAACAGCAATAAAAGTTGCAGAAGCAAGGGGAGTAATATTAATTGTAGGTTGCCAAAGAGAGATACCTACATATGAATATACTCCGCTTCAAGTAAAACAAGCAGTAGTAGGATATGGAAGAGCAGATAAAATTCAAGTACAAAAAATGGTAAAAACAATACTAAATGTAGATGAACTTCCAAAACTAGATGATACAACAGATAGTATGGCAATGGCTATTTGCCATGCACATTCGGCGAGATTTGCAGAGAAGCTATAGTTCGAACAATAAATAGGAGTTAAAATATGAATGAACTAGAAGAAGAGGTAATAAAAAGGCGAAAAGAAAAATGGGAGAATAGGTATAAATACTTTGAAAGAAAAGATATAAAATATGATGAATGGCTAAAGGCATTTAATAAAGAAATAGAAAATTGCAAAACACCAATTATAGATTTAGGGTGTGGCAAAGGAAATAATACGTTATACTTAATTCAAAAAGGAAAGAAAGTTATTCCTTGTGATTATTCTGAAAAATTAATCTCATATATACAAAAGAATTTTCCTGAACTAGAAAAAGCAGAGTGTTTTGATATGACAAAAGGATTGCCTTTTGAAGATAATTTTACTGATATAATAATTGCAGATTTATCAATACATTATTTTACAAAAAATACAACGTATAAAATTTTAGAAGAAATAAAAAGGGTATTAAAACAAAATGGCATATTAATATTTAGAGTTAATTCAATAAATGATATAAACTTTGAAGCAAGACAAGGTAGAGAAATTGAAAAACATTTATATGAAACAGAAGAGAGTGAATATAAAAGGTTTTTTGATATAAATGATATACAAGAATTTTTTAGTACATGGGACATTTTATACATTAATGAAGAAAAGACTGAAAGATTTGGACCAGAAAAGATTGTATGGAAAGGTAAAGTACAAGTCAAAAGTTAAGTAGGAGAGAAAATGACGGAAGTAAGCTTAGAAAAAGAATTAAAGGAAGAAAAGTTAAAATTTATATATGTTTTATATGGAGAAGAAACATATTTGCTTGAAACTGCTTTAAAAAAGATAAAAAAGTTATTCGGAGAAATAGTTACTCGGAATAAATTATATAGAACTAGACGAAGAAAATGTGATTAAATCTCTTATGCAAGAAATACGGTACACCTTCATTTGGATATCCTAAAAAAATGATAGTTATAAAAAAGTCTGGACTATTTCAAAAAGAGACCAAGAAAAAAGTTGCTGGACTAAAGGAACTAAGAGATAATTTAGAAGTATATTTAAAAGAAAATCTAGAAGATATAAAAGAAAATTTAATATTAGTATTTGTAGAAGAAAATGTAGAAAAATTAAAAATAACAAAAACAATAGAAGAAATAGGCGGAGTACTTTGTGAATTTGAATACCAAAAACCACTTCAGTTAGAAAAAAGGTTAGAAGCAATTGCTAAAGCATACAAAGTAGATGTAGAAAATGGAGCAATAAGAAATTTAATAGAAGTCTCAGGAACAAGTATGCAAGAACTTATAAATGAGATAAGAAAGCTCATAGAATATGCAGGAGAAGGGCGGAACTATAACTAGAAAAAGCGTTAAAGAATTAGCAATAAAAACGTTAGATAGCAATATATTTGATTTAACAGATAACCTTCGGAAAAAAGAATATAGGGGAAGCACTTAATATATTAGACGAACTTTTATATCAAAAAGAGCCAATACAAAAAATATTAATTACAATGTATAATCACTTTAAGAAAATATATATTGTAAAACTTGCTGAAAAATATAATAGAGATTTGAGCTTAAGTCTTAACCTAAAACCAAATCAAACATTTTTAATAAATAAATACAAAATGCAAGCTAGGTACTTTACAGAAGGAGAATTAAGAAATATTTTAAACGATATGATAAACTTAGATAGCGACTATAAAGTACGGTTTGATAGATGTAAATATAGGAGTAGAGACAATACTTTGCAATTATTGTAGTTAAACGTTTAAAAAGCTAAGAAATCGGAAAGAATATACATAGGAGGTAATTTTTATGTATAATTTTAGAACCGACTTAGCACTAGAAAGAAGAGAAATAGTAGAAAGACTAAATGGAGAAGGAATAGACGGAATAGAAGTAGAAGAAGTGAATCCAAGTGAGAAAATTAAAATATCCAAAGTTAAAGTAACAAATAAAAATGGAGAAGAAGCAATTCGGAAAACCAATAGGAACGTATATAACAATAGATATAAAAAAGCTTAAAATTGCAACTTATGAAGAAATAGAAGAAGCGGCAAATGTCCTTGCAAATGAATTAAAAGAACTTGTAAACATGCATGTAGATTCTCTATCAGATGCATTAGTAGTAGGACTTGGAAACGAATATGTAACTCCAGATTCTCTTCGGACCAAAAGTTGTAGCAAACATAGAAGTTACAAGACATGTAATAAAATATTTGCCTGAATATGTAGAAGAAGGTACAAGACCAATAAGTGCGATATCACCAGGTGTACTTGGTACAACTGGAATTGAAACTCTAGAAATATTAGAGGGAATAGTAGATAAAACAAAACCTAAATTGCTAATTGTAATAGATGCATTAGCCTCAAGAAGTATGGAAAGAATAAGTAGTACAATACAGCTTTCAGATACAGGAATTGTTCCAGGTGCAGGAGTTGGAAATACAAGAAAAGAATTAAGTGTAGACACTTTAGGAATTCCAGTAATTGCAATTGGTGTGCCAACAGTTGTAGAAAGTGCAGTAATGGTAAATGAGGCATTAGACTTATTTATAAAAAAACTACAAGAAGAAGCAAGGTCTAATGATTATTTAAATGAATTACAGGAAAAAGATAATTATGAAGATATAAAAGAAGCTCTAAACCCACGGAGATTACAATATGATTGTAACTCCAAAGGAAATAGATGAGCTTATTGATAATATGAAAGAAATTGTCGCGAAAGGTATTAATTACTCATTATAACTTAGGACGCACGATAACCGCCATCTTACTGCGTTATTCTTCGGATAAATTATTTCAGACAGGCACGAGCCTAGTCTTCAATAATTTACCTTGAATGCCTTGTAATATAACGATTCTCGTGTGTCCTATATTAGGGATAAAATTTAAAAATAAACTCCATGCCAAAGGACTTATAGCAAGATAAGGCTGTGAAGAATATAAATTAATAACAAATGCAATGGATAGAAAAGATATAAAAAGTATTTTGTATCTTTTCCTTTTTTATGGTTATAAAAGTTAATAAATATAAGCGGTATCATAGTACATATTGGTATTCCTATATATAATAACACATTATAGTATGGCAAATATGCTTTATAGTAATAAAGAATACTTAGTATGATAGATAAGTTCATTAAAATCTTATGGTCTCTGAAGAAATAGAAACAAAAGATTACTAAAACCCCGAAATACCCATAATCACATTTAGTAAGTTCAGCTATAGCACAAAATATTACAGCAGATAAAATGCCTAAGAATTGATATAATCTATGAATAATATTATTTTTACATTCTAGTTTATCTAATTTATCATAAGCAGTTATTGCTAAAAGACCAAATATAAGGGTAAAGAATATGTTTAAATGCCAAGGAGTTGTAAATATTGATAGAAATAGCATGAATGGAATTTGTGAAATAATAGCAAACAAAAGTAACCTTAAAAAGTACTTTTTAAGGTTACTTGTATGAATATATCCTTCTGTTATTTGATATGCAAAAATTGGGAAAGCAATTCTACCTATAAGATTTAAATAAGAAAATTTCCCAAATATCAAATAAGAGAAATGGTCGCATGCCATAGTAAATACTGCGATTACTTTCAAAACAAAAGCAGACATTAATCAATATCCTTTCTATTAGTCTCTTTTTTCTCATTATATGAATCTATAAAATATAAAGGCCTACCTTTAACTTCATAGAAAGCTCGTCCTAGATATTCTCCAATAAGTCCTAAAAATATAAGCTGAATACCACCAAGGAATAATATAACAACCATCATAGAAGCATAACCAGAAACATCAGCCCCATAAATTAAAGTTTTAAAAATGATCGTAAGCATATAAATAAAACCAACAAATGAAACTAACAATCCGAGCAATAGCTGCCCAGCGAAGCGGAGAAGTAGTAAATGAAGTTATACCGGTCAATTGATAGGTTTAGAAGTCTTCTATAATTCCATTTTGTTTTCCCTGCAGCCCTAGGGTCTCTATCATACAAAATCTCTTTTTTATTATAACCAATCCAGCTATAAAGACCTTTAGTATACCTTTGAGATTCTCTTAAAGACTTAATTGCTTCAACACAGCGTCTATCTAAAAGTCTAAAGTCGCCAGTATCTTTTTGAATTTCTATATTAGTCATACTTTGAAGAGTTCTATAAAATCCCCAAGAAGTAAGCTTCTTTAAAGGACTTTCACCTTTTCTAGACTTACGTCTTGCATAAACATCATCATAGCCTTCTTCCCAATATTTAAGCATTTCAGGGATAAGTTCAGGTGGGTCCTGAAGGTCAGCATCTATTATAACTAAGCAATCACCTTTTAAATAATCAAAACCAGCACACATGGCTATTTCTTTACCATAATTTCTAGATAAGTTTACATAGTTAATTCTAGAATCTTTTTTTCTTAGGAATTTGATTAAATCTAAAGTGTCGTCCTTACTACCATCATTTACAAATAAGACTTCAAAGTCATATTTAGTTTGTTCATCCATTAAAGTGACAAGTCTGTCATATAAAAGCGGAATAACTTCATGCTCATTATATGCAGGAACAAGTATTGTAACTAATTTTTTTCTATCTACTGTGTCCATAAATTTTGCCTTTCTTTACTTAAATATATCTACTATATATTTATATCACAAATTAAGAATATAGTAAAGAAAAAATTATTGTCTTTTCAGACAAATTATGCTAGAATTATATATATTTTGAATAAAGGAGAATAAGATACAAGGTGAATGTATTTTTAACACTAGCATTCCTATTTTTTATAGGGAGTATAGCGGGATGGATATTAGAACTATTTTATAGAAGAATTATATCAAAAGGAAAATGGATAAACCCAGGTTTTTTAGTAGGTCCATACTTACCTTTATATGGTTTTGGCTTATGTGCATTTTATTTACTTGCACAAATAAACCTAAATAGTATTTTAGTAATTTTAATTATGATGGTATCAGTTACAGCGATAGAATATATTGCAGGTTTAATCTTTATAAAAGGTATGGGTGTAAAACTATGGGACTATTCAAACAACTGGGGAAATGTAGATGGACTTATATGTCCACTATATACATTACTTTGGGGAATTTTACGGTGCAATATACTATTATTTAATAAATCCACACATATTAAATTCGTTAGACTGGCTTGAAAATAATTTGGCTTTTAGTTTTGTTATAGGCTTTTTCTTTGGAATTATAGTAATTGATACTGCATATAGCACGCAAATAGTTGTTAAAATACGTAAATTTGCAATAGAAAAAGGACTAGTTGTAAAATACGAAGAATTGAAGGCAAGTATATTAGAGCAAACAGTTAAAAATAAAGAAAAGTATTCATTTGTATTTGCAATTGGTAATAATGTAAAAGCCATAGAAGAACATTTGAATGAATATATGAGAGAACAAATCAAAAAAACAGATAAATTAAAGAAAAGTATAAACGTATTTATAAGAGATAAAGTTAGATTAAAAAAGAAAGTGCAGGAGAGTATAGAAAATGAAAGCAGTGATACAAAGGGTAAGTAGAGCAAAAGTTACAGTGGAAGAAGAGGTAACTGGAAAAATAGAAAATGGGCTTTTAGTATTACTTGGTGTAACACATGAAGACACTAAGGAAAAGGCAGATTATTTAGTAAATAAAATATTAAACTTAAGGATATTTCAAGATGAAAATGATAAAATGAATTTATCAGTAAAAGATATAAATGGAGAGATTTTGGTTGTATCACAGTTTACACTTTATGCAGATACAAGTTCTCGGAAACAGACCTTCTTTTACTGGGGCTGCAAAACCAGAAGAAGCAAATATGCTTTATGAATATTTTATAGAAAAATGTAGGGGAACTGGAATTAATGCTCAAAGCGGAATATTTGGTGCACATATGGAAGTAGAACTTTTAAACGATGGACCAGTAACAATAATTATAGAAAGATAAAAGAACAAAGTATGTAGAAAATAAAAACTACATACTTTGTTTTTTGCTAGAGCTTAGAGACTCATAGCATGTGCAAGGCTTAGAAATTGCGAATGGTTACGGTTAATCTACGTTTGTAGCAGTATTTCCTGCAATCTTAAATGAGCAATAATACTGCTTTTCTCTTTGTGTGCTTTTCTCGCTCATTGTAGGTGAAAGGTTAAATCCTTTCAAAACGCGGTCAATTTCACTTTCGTAGAAATTACCACGCACTGTAGATACGCTACCGAAAAAATTTGCAGATTCTATAGCTTTTGCAAACATTTCATCCAAATACTCGGAGCGACTAACTCTTTCCGGCCGATTTTGAGGTTTAAAAATATATAATGCCATAGTATTCCCTCCTGATTCTTTTTATAAGATGCAACCTCTAGCCTTGTTTTCAACCAATAGGGTGCCTTTACCCATATTAGTAATACTAATTATATCATATTATGTTAAATATTACAATGAAAAATTAAGCAAACTTTAATAAAATATATATTGTCATTTAAAAATCTAAGGTATATAATAAATATATGAGGTTTAAATAAAATGATTGTTAGAGTTAAAGAAAATACTATTTCAAAAATAAGAGAAAAAAGAGAATTTTTAATTTGGCTTATGAGAATAAAACATCATATAAAAATACAAATGATGCTTAGCAAATATATACAACATGGTAATACAAATGTATATATACACTCAAGAAATGTTGCATATTATAGTTTTTTATTTGCTAAATTTTTAGAAAGAAAGCTTAAGTATCGTATAAACTATGAGATATTAACAGTAGGGGCTATGTTTCATGATTTCTTCTTATATGATTGGCATGAAACAGATGGAAGACCAAGACTTCATGGATTCAGACATCCACAAATTGCAAGTAAAAATGCCGAAAAGTATTATGATATAAATGAAGAAGAAAAGATAATTATAGAATCACATATGTGGCCTCTAACATTTAGAAAATTTCCAAAAACACCAGAAGCAAAAATTATTTGTCTTATAGATAAATGCTGTAGTACAGTAGAAACATTTAAAAGAGCATAATATTATCCCCTAAGCCAAATAGGTAAGGGGGTTTTAAATATGTTTAGAATGGACTTGCTTTTTCTAGTACAAACAAATATAATATAAAAATAAGAATGGAGGGTTTTTATGAGAGATACATTTATATCAGATAATATTATATATATAGGAGCAGATGATAAGGACATAGACTTATTTGAAAGCCAATATATTGTACCAAACGGTATTTCATATAACTCATATTTAATAAAAGACGAAAAAACAACCATAATGGATACAATTGATAAAAGAAAAACAGATGAATGGATAGAAAATCTAGATAAAGCATTAGGAAAGGACGAGCCATATTATCTAGTCATTTCTCATATGGAGCCAGACCATGCATACAATATAGAAAAAATTGCAAGAAAATATCCTAATATGAAACTAATTGGTAATGAAAAAACATTTGCTTTTTTACCACAATTTTTTGATATCCCAAATTTAGAACAAAGAAAAGTTGTAGTAAAAGAAGGAGACGAGATAAATCTTGGAAAACATACATTAAAATTCTTTATGGCACCAATGGTACATTGGCCAGAGGTAATGGTAACTTATGAGACTTATGAAAAAATACTATTTTCAGCAGATGGGTTTGGAAAGTTTGGAAGCCTAGATACTGAAGAAGACTGGACATGTGAAGCTAGAAGATATTATTTCAATATAGTTCGGAAAATATGGAGCACCTGTACAAATGCTTCTAAAGAAAGCAAGTAATCTAGATATAAAAATGATATGTCCACTACATGGACCAATATTAAAAGAAAATTTAGGATACTATATAGAAAAGTATGATATTTGGAGTAGCTATAAGGCAGAAAATGAAGGAGTAACTATTTGCTATGCATCAATTCATGGAAATACAGCTGATACTGCAAAAGAAATGGCAAAAATTTTGGAAGAAAAGGGTACAAAGGTGAGTATATTTGACCTTGCAAGATGTGACATGGCAGAGGTGGTAGAAGATGCATTTAGATATGATAAATTAATAATTGCTGCTTCTAGCTACAATGCAGAAGTATTCCCGCCTATGGATAATTTCTTACGTAGTTTAAAGGGCAAAAATTATCAAAATCGCAAAGTAGGTATAATAGAAAATGGAACATGGGCACCAAGTGCTGCGAAATGTATGAAAGAAATAGTAGAAGGAATGAAAGATATAACAATTTGTGAGCCAGTAGTTACTGTAAAATCAAGACTAAAAGAAGAGACAAGAGAAGAACTTTTAAAACTTGCAGAAAATATTTTAAAATAAAGCAAAACTTGATAAGAACTCCTTTTTATGCTATAATTAACATAAGCGAAACTTAATAAGTTGAAAAAGGAGGATACAACATGGGATTTATCGAAGAAAGAAAAGAACCTCTGCTTCCCGATCTGGTTGAGCGGGGAAAAGTAACAAAGCAGTTGCTGTACACATCTGACGAGGTGGAAGTGGCGATTTTAGAGCTTGATGTTGATGCTAAGATTAAACAGCATACCCATTGGGATACCAAAGAACAGTACCGTAATGCTGAAACGGGCGAAGTGCTGAGTAATGTCGACATCGGAGACAGCCATTCGCTGGCGAATCCGACAGGCAAAAAATTGCGTGTCATTTCCATAAAAGAAATTGTTAAATGATAAGCGACTGCTATGAAAAGAGAAGTCTTTACCTTAGGGTGAGGGCTTCTTTTTTTTATATATATTAAAAATTTCTTAATGTCACTTAGTTGTCACTTTGAGTTAGGTATAATTAATTTAAAGAAAAAAGAAGTTTGAAAAATAATCAGCATCTTGCGTTGTTAATCTTCGGACAAATAATCCTCGACGTACACTAGTACGCCTCCGGTTATTTACCTCGATTGCCTAGCAATATACTAATTCTTTTCCAAACTTGGTTTGTGTCTTAGAAAGGAATGTGAAGGAAAATATGGAAATCTTAAGAGTAGAAAATTTAAGTAAAGTGTATGGAGAAGGGGGAACAAAAGTTGTTGCACTTGATAATGTCTCTTTTTCAGTAGAAAAAGGAGAATTTGTTGCAATAGTGGGTGCTTCAGGAAGCGGAAAATCTACGCTTTTGCATCTAATTGGAGGAGTAGATAGACCTAGCAAGCGGAAAGGTATATATAGATGGAAAAGATATATACAAATTCAATGATGACGAACTTGCAATATTTAGAAGAAGGCAAGTTGGACTTATTTATCAATTCTATAACTTAATTCCAATATTAAATGTAGAAGAAAACATACTTTTACCACTAAACTTAGATAATAGAGAAATAAATAAGAAAGTGTTAGACGAATTAATTTCTGTTTTGGGTTTAAGTACAAGAAGATATCATTTGCCAAGTGAATTATCTCGGAGGACAACAGCAAAGGACTTCTATAGGTAGAGCTATGATAACAAATCCAAGTATAATACTTGCAGATGAGCCAACAGGAAATCTTGACACTAAATCTAGTGAAGAGATAGTTGATTTATTAAAGAAATCTAACAGAGATTATAAACAAACAATTATAATGATCACTCATAATGTTGAAATTGCAAAACAGGCGGATAGAATTATTACACTTGAAGATGGAAAAACCAAGAGCTAGGAGGAAAAAGAATCATGAATGTTTTGAAACGCTTAGCGCTTAAGAATTTGAAAATGAATAAAAAGAGAACAATAAGTACAATAATTGGAATAATACTTTCAGTTGCACTTATTTGTGGAACAGCTACATTGATTACAAGTGTTCAAAAAACACTTGTACAAAATGCAATTAATGAAGCTGGATATTATCATATAAAATTAGAAAATCTACAGAAAGACCAGATAGATACAGTAAAAGCTAATCGTGATATAAAAGAGACTTTTGAGCTTAGAATGTGTCGGATATGCAAAACTTGAAAAAAGTGAAAATGAAGATAAACCATACGCAAAGGTATTTTCAATGGATAAGGCTGTATTCGAAAAATTAAATTTTAAAATGATAGAACGGAAGATTTCCTGTAAATAAAAATGAAATCATAATCAGCCAGACAATTAATAGCAATGCAAAATTAGGTTTAAAACTTGGAGATAAAATAAGCTTAAATATAGGAGAAAGAAAAACATTAGATGAATATGATTTAAAGGGCTCTAACCCTTATACTGATGAAGAAAAAATAGTGAATGCAAAAATAAGTGAATTTACAGTAGTTCGGAATAATCGAAAGACCAGGATATGGGTTTGAGTACTATACAGAGCCAGGGTATACTGTAATTACAACAGATATGGAAGGAAAAGATAAAGATATATATGCAGTATTAAGAAATCCTGCAGAATATAAAACATCTTTAACAGAGCTTCTTCGGAGCAAATAGTTATATGGAGATAAGAAGTAATAAGGAATTAAAATATTCTTATGATGTAAATAATGAACTTTTAAGATGGGAAGCATTTGCATTTTCTGACGATACAGTGACAATGCTTTATGCAGTATGTGGAATACTTATATTTGTAATCATGTTTACAAGTATATTCTGTATAAGAAATTCATTTGCAATATCAATAACAGAAAAAACTAAAATGTACGGAATGCTTGCATCATGCCGGAGCAACTAAAAAGCAAATTAAAAAAAGTGTAATATATGAAGCAATGCTTCTTCGGATGTGTTCGGCGTACCAATTGGAATTGTCTCAGGACTATTTGCAATATTTATATTACTAAAAATAATAGGAATGGTACTTGGAGAGTATTTATTTGACGGAATAGAAGGAATACTATTTGGAGTAAATGCTATGCCAATAATTATATCAGCAGTACTTCGGTTTTGTTACAATTTATCTTTCTGCCTTTGTTTCAGCTAAAAGAGCAAGTAAAGTTACTCCTATGTCATTAATTAGGAATTCAGG
The DNA here is from genome assembly GCA_948469655.1 of uncultured Clostridium sp. Taxonomy (GTDB): domain Bacteria; phylum Bacillota; class Clostridia; order TANB77; family CAG-508; genus JAAWPK01. The sequence continues at coordinate 75,821 of CAOKMF010000002.1, read as the reverse complement.
TAATATAAAAATCAAAGCAAATAAATTAAAGGTACCTAAGATAATTCAAAGACTATTTAAAACTGGTGGAGTACTTGCATATAAAAACCTAAAGAGAAGTAAGAAAAAGTATAGAACGACAGTTATATCAATAACAATAAGTATATTTATATTTATCACAATGAGCACATTTGTAAATAATATGTTTGATTTTACATCAGGATATTATAAAAGTCCTGATTATAATATCAAAGTAAATTTTGCAAAAGAAAATCTAGAACAAATAATTGCATTAGATGATATAGAAGAATATTTCTTGCTTTATGAAACAAAAGGATATAATTTGAATATATATGATTTAGATAAAGTAAAATTACAAGAGTTCCTTAAGTTAGAAGAAGATGAAAATGACGAATATAAAAAGGCAGATCATATAGGAGTGCAAATTATAGGATTAGATGATGAAACATTTAAGAAATATACAAAGAAAATAGAAGTTCCTTATGAAAAGACAAAAGATACAGGAATTTTAATTGATACATGTGATTATTATGAAAATGACGAGATAGTAACAGGAAGAATGTATTCATATGAAGTAGGAGATATAATTTCTGGTAAATATTCAGAAGATGATACAAAAAGTTCAAAAGAAATGAATATAAAAGTAGGAGCAGTTACAGATATTAAGCCATATGGAATTGAAAACTATTATTATTATGGTGGATATTTAATAGTAGATATGGAGAACTTTAAAGATATAGAATTTGAGCTAAGTCTTATAACAATTAATTCTAAAAATCCGAATAGCTTAGAGGAAAATATTGAAAAAATAAACACTGATATTCGAGTAACAAATATTGAAGAACAGATAAAGCAAGAAAGAGCAATGGGAATTGTTGTAAAAATATTCCTTTATGGTTTCTTGGGTGTAATAACCTTAATTGGAGTAACAAATATATTTAATACAATAACATCAAATATGGAACTAAGACAAAAAGAATTTGCAGCTTTAAAATCAATAGGTATGACTAAAAAGGAATTTAATAGAATGGTTAATTTAGAGACAATATTTTATGGAACCAAATCATTATGTTATGGAATAGTTCTTGGGTTACTTCGGAACATTGGCATTATATAAAGCCTTTGAATTAAAAAAATCGCCTGATTTATATTTACCAATAATGCCAATTATTATATCTATTATTAGTGTATTTATATTAGTGTTTATAATTATGAAATATAGTATTGGAAAGATTAATAGACAAAATACAATAGAAACAATTAGAAAAGATAATATTTAGAGATTTACTAAAATAGGGGACTAGGCAAGTCCTCTATTTTAGTGTATAATAAAAAAGAGGTGCAAAAATGATACAAATATTACTTGTAGAAGATAATATAAACATTGCAAAAGGTCTAGTATATTCTTTAGAACAAAAAGGATATAAGGTAACTCATACAGAAAATATAAAAAAGACAATAGAAATTCTAGAGAATAAACAAATAGATTTAATAATACTTGATATATCACTTCCAGATGGAAATGGTTTTAGTTTGTATGAAATGGAAATAAAGAATAAAAACATACCAACAATATTTCTAACAGCAAGGGACGAAGAAGACGATATTGTAAAAGGATTAGAACTTGGAGCAGAAGACTATATAACAAAACCATTTTCTACAAAAGAACTTATTGCAAGAATGAACAAAATTCTTTCAAGAGGGAAAAATCAAAAAATTAGGCTCAAAGATATTGAATTTGATATGGATAAAATGGAAGTGTATAAGGAAGGGAAGAAGATAGATTTAAGCAATATAGAACTTAAGATTTTGCATTTGTTATTTTCTAATCTAAATAAGGTAGTAACAAGAGACGATATAATAGATAAAATATGGGACTGGACAGGAAATGATGTGAACAATAATACTGTTACAGTATATATGAAAAGAATAAGAGAGAAGATAGAAAGCAATATAATAATTACTATAAAAGGAATTGGGTATAGGATAGATGGAGAATAAGGTAAAATTAAAAAAGGCAATCATTTTAGCCATAATTGTATTTATAGTTCTAAATTTAATATATGTAGTTTTAAGCTATGTGCAATATAAAAAATATACAGAAGTATTTAATAGAAAAGTAGATTTGATAATTTCAGGGATAGAAGAGAGTTACCCAAATGTCGATAAAGAGAAAATAGTATATATATTAAATAGTAACGAAAAAGGAAAAGAGAATATACTTAAAAATTATGGTATAGATTTAGAAAAAGATTCAGTTATTCTTGAAAATGATGTACATTTTAAAAGGTTTTTAATTTTAGATTTGACAGTGTTTTTCATGTTTTTTATACTTTTAAGCCTAATTTTCTTAATATATAATTACTCAAAGGATAAAGCTTTAAAAGAGATAACAAGATATTTGGAAGAGATAAATAGAAGAAACTATAAGTTAGATATAGAAGATAATACAGAAGATGAATTATCAATACTTAAAAATGAGATTTATAAAACAACAGTAATGCTAAAAGAAGTGGCTGAAAATTCAAAGCAGGATAAGATAAATTTAAAAGATTCTATTTCTGATATTTCCCATCAATTAAAAACACCACTTACATCTATTACAATAATGCTAGATAATATGTTAGAAAATAGTAATATGGAAGAAGCAACTAGAAAAGAATTTATAAAAGATATAAAAAGAGAAGTTATAAATATTAACTTTTTAGTAAGTTCGCTTTTAAAACTTTCAAAATTTGATGCTAATACGATAGAATTTGTAAATAAAGAAGAGAATGTAGAAGATATATTAAGAGAAGCGGTAAATAATATAGCAGGATTATGTGATTTAAAAGGTGTAGATATAAATATACAAGGTGAAGAATGTAAGATAAATTGTGACTTTAAATGGCAATCTGAAGCTATAACAAATATTTTGAAAAACTGTGTAGAGCATTCATATGATGGAAGTAAAGTAGATGTAACTTATTCAAAAAATAAGATGTATACAAAGATAGAAATCAGAGATTATGGGGCTCGGAATAGATAAAAAAGATTTGCCACATATATTTGAAAGGTTTTTCAAAGGAAAGAATTCATCAGATGATAGCATTCGGAATAGGTCTTGCTCTTGCTAAATCTATTATAGAAGGAGATAAAGGATATATTTCGGTAGATTCTGAAGAAGGGAAGCGGAAGTGTGTTTATAATAAAATATTTTAATTAAATGAATAAAATAAAACAAAAAGAAGCGGAGGCTCCCTTTTTCAAGGGGCCTCCTGTTCATCGCTTAAAAATAAGCTGTTTGCTTCCATGAGAAAATCAATAAGTTCTTTACCTTCTTCATTGACAGTATTGCAAAGTACTATGTCATTGGAAAGAATGCCGAAATTAGGCTTTTGGTCAGATTCATCATCCGAATTAGTTAGCACTATTGTCTCTTCATAATAAAAAAGAGCAAAAGGTACATCTCGCTGGTAGATAGCAAACGGTAGATCTAGAGTCTTGGTAACATGCTTGCAGGTATATACCAGTTTGTTATTCCTAATTTCGATTGTGTAACCATAATTCATTTCCTGAAATAAAAAATAATTTAAATACATTGCAATGAAAATCAAAGTCAAGAGAAAAAACATAAAGGGAATAAGATAATCTAATATCTGCTTTGAAAAGCAAAGAATCAAAGTAGATATCATTCCCATAATAACCACAATAAATAGCAATTTTGCCATCGAAGACTGATTTGCTACCTTGTTGTTTTCCTCTTTCCGGTATGTCATATATATACCTTTACTTTTCATTTCATCCTGTTCCCAATACTTCATAATAGCATCTAAATCTTCACACATGATTTTTCCTCCTTAAAGTATACGCAACATTGGCGCTTATTTTATGACCCAATAATTATATCATATTTTATGTAAATATGCAAATTAAATTTCTTAAACGACGAAGAACCCCCTTTTTCAAGAGGGTTCTTCTTTCTGAGAAAGGTCGGTAACACCGACATCACTGAGGAATTTGACAAGTTCATCATCGATTTCTTTGGATAAGTAAGGTATATTTAATCTTTTCTTGTAGCAAGATATAAAATCAGTAGTACCTTCATATTTTATCTTAGATATATCCAAAATACACTTAAAAGAGTTCTTAAAGTCATACAGTAGTAAGTTAGGTTTGATAATTGTTAAAGTATAGTTGATAGTATTTATTTGTATTTTTAATAAAAAGACAAATCCAAGAATAAAAGAAAATATACCAACAAAAAAGAATAAGTTTCTATTATGAGTATTTGTATATTGGTTACCTGCAAATGCACAAATTAGAAAGAAAGCAGAAATACAAAATAAACTAATAGAAAATATGACTAGCTTAGGCATCGCCTTTGCTTTAAACCGATATAAATCTCCATTCTTGTCTAAAACTATAGAATGTTTCAAAAAAAATTTTTTGCTATTCATAGATGTATTCCTCCTTAAATGTGACGCAACATTGGCGTTTATTTTTTTGACTAAAAAATCATACCATAATTTATGTAAATATGCAAGAAAAAACGATTGTTAACCTTGACAAACAATTCAAAAGGTAATATAATAAAAAATGTTAGTTTTGGATAACATTTGTATAAAAGGGGAATAAATAATATGATTTCAAAGTCTGGGGAAGAATATCTAAAAACAATGTATATATTAAAAAAACAAAATGGAAATATAAGAGTTACAGATATTGCAAATAAAATGAATTGCACTAAGCCAAGTGTAAATAAGGCTATAAATAATCTAAAAAATCATGACTTAGTTATATATGAGTCTTATGGAGAAATAGAACTAACAGAAAAACGGAGAAGATTTGGCTAAAAAGATAATTGAAGCATATGATATAGTTTATTTGTTTTTAAAAGATGTACTTGCTTTAGAGAAAGACAAGGCATCTAAAGAAGCTGAAAAAATAAAACTTGTAATGACAGATGAAACAACAAATAAACTTGCTAAATATGTTCATAAAGTATTAGATTTAAATGATTTGAACTGTGATTATGATATAAATAAGGAAAAGTGTAGGAGTTGTACAAGACGTACAGGAGTTAAGATTTAAAAATAGAAAGGTGCTAATTATGAGTGAAAAATTACTAGAAATAAGAGACTTACATGTAAATGCTGAAGATAAAGATATTTTAAAAGGAATTGATTTAGAAATAAAAAAAGGGGAAATACATGTAATCATGGGACCAAATGGCTCAGGAAAGACAACTACTGCAAATGCTATATTAAATAACCCTGAATATAAAAAAGAAAAGGGACAAATTCTTTTTGAAAATGAAGATATAACAAATCTAAAAACAGATGAAATTGCAAGAAAAGGAATTTTTATGTCTTTCCAACTTCCAGAAGAAATCCCTCGGAATTTCAGTTACAAATTTCTTAAAAACAGCAAAAAATAAGATAACAGGAAGACCAGTAAAAGTATTTGAATTTAGAGAAGAACTTAAAAAATATATGGAAGAACTAAATATTAATGAAGACTACATGGAAAGAAGCTTAAATGTTGGGTTTTCAGGTGGAGAGAAAAAGAAAAATGAAATATTGCAAATGCTTGTATTAAACCCAAAGCTTGCAATTTTAGACGAGACAGATTCAGGGCTTGACGTAGATGCAATAAAAACTGTTTCTAAAGGAATAGAAATGTTTAAAAATAATGATAATGCTGTACTTATAATAACTCATAATACAAAGATATTGCACAGCTTAAAAGTAGACTATGTACATGTTTTAGTAAATGGAAAAATTGTTAAAACAGGAACAGGTAACTTAGCAAAGGAAATTGAAGAAAAAGGTTATGGGGAGTATAAGTAAATGAATAAAACGAACTTAGACGAAATAAATCGTAATATATATGACATAAAAAATAAAGACAACTATGATTTTAAAATAAAAAAAGGTTTGACGCCTAGCATTATAGAAGAAATATCTAAACAAAAAAATGACCCAGAATGGATGAGAGAGTTTAGATTAAAAGCATTAGAAGTATATAACTCTTTAGAACTTCCAACATGGGGACCAGACCTTTCAGAATTGGATATGGGAGAAATTGCAACATATGTAAAACCAAAGTCAAAGCTTAATAATTCATGGGAAGATGTACCAGAAGATATAAAGGACACTTTTGATAAACTTGGAATTCCAGAAGCAGAGAAAAAATCACTAGCAGGTGTTGGTGCACAGTATGATTCAGAAGTTGTATATCACAGTATGAAAGAAGAACTAATTAAGCAAGGTGTTATATATACAGATATGGAAACAGCTGTAAGAGAATATCCTGATTTAGTTAAAGAACATTTTATGAAATGTGTACCAGTAAATGACCATAAATTTGTGGCGCTTCATGGCGCAGTTTGGTCGGGGGGGTCTTTTGTATATGTACCTAAAAATGTTAAAGTAGATATACCACTTCAATCATACTTTAGGTTAAATTCTCCTGAATCAGGACAGTTTGAACATACATTAATTATTGTAGATGAAGGAGCAAGTTTGCACTTTATAGAAGGGTGTTCTGCACCAAAGTATAATAAAGTAAACTTACATGCAGGGTGTGTAGAGTTATTTGTAAAAGATAATGCATATTTAAGATATTCTACAATAGAGAATTGGTCAAAAAATATGTTAAACTTAAACACTAAAAAAGCAATAATTGGAAAAAATGCAGAAGTAGATTGGGTATCAGGTTCATTTGGGTCAAAAATCTCAATGTTATATCCTATGAGTATTTTAAACGGAGAAGGTGCAAAAACTGAGTTTACAGGTATTTCATTTGCAGGTAAAGGACAAAATCTAGACAATGGCTTTAAGGCTGTGCATAATGCAAAGAACACTTCAAGTGTTGTAAATGCAAAATCTATATCAAAAAACGGTGGAAAATGCACATATAGGTCACTTATTAGAATAAATGAAAATGCAAAAGGCTCTAAGTCTTCTGTATCATGTGAATCACTTATGCTAGACGATATATCAATTTCAGATACTATACCTGTAAATGATATTAGAACAGACGATGTTGAATTTTCTCATGAAGCAAAGATTGGTAAAATTAGTGATAAGGCAATATTTTATTTGATGAGCAGAGGTTTATCAGAAGAAGACGCAAAAGCAATGATTGTAAGAGGGTTTGCTTATCCAATTTCAAAAGAACTTCCAGTAGAGTATGCAGTGGAAATGAATAATTTGATTAAACTTGAACTTGAACGGAGCTATAGGTTAGTTCGAAAGATTTATAAAATCATATATTATATAAAATTTGCATTCGTCTCTTTGTTAGAGCTAATTCTTCGTAGAAATTCTAAAAATGTTTTATGGCTCCCTTTCTGGTCAAGCCAGAACTATTTCCATAAAACATTTCAAGAATTTCTAACTTGATTACTCTAAACACGTTCCTCATTTAAATTTTATATAATATATGCTAAAAACAATAAAGTAGGAATTAAAAGGAAGGATAAAAAAACATGACTGAATTAAGCTTAAATGAAACTCCTGTAAGAACTGCAAGGAATTTTAATATTAACAATATAACACTTAAGGACATAAAATATATAGTAGACTTAAAGAAGTTTAATGGTACAAATATAAATGGAATAGATGAAAATGTAGAATTAAATAGCAATATTTCAGATTATTCTTTAAAATATGGTGTTTCTAAAGAACTTGAAGAAGAAGTCAGAAAAAATGCAAATAGCAGAGTGAAACTTCAAATTAAAGAAAATACAAAACTTGAAATAGAAAATAAATTTAATAAAGATAATTTAAGTTTAGTTCAAGATATAGAAATAATATCAAAAGAGAATGCTACATCAAATATTGTAGTTAAATATGAAGGAGAAGATGCAGAAACTAAGTATTATCATAATGGTATTTTAAGGGTTACTGTAAATAAGAATAGCAAAATCAATATTGTCATTTTAAATTTATTAAATACTAAGTCTGAAAATTTCTTAAGTCTTGAAAATGAACTTGGAGAAAATGCAGAAGTTAATTATACTATTATAGATTTTGGTGGTAAAAATAGTATAACAAATTATTATTCTAACCTTTTACGGTAAAAATAGTGAAAATAAGATAAATACAATTTATCTTGGAAAAGAAGAGCAGTTTTTTGACTTAAATTATATTGGTGAGCTAAAAGGGGAAAAATCAAAAATAGATATAGAAGTGCAAGGAGCGTTAAACGATAGCTCAAAAAAACATTTTAAAGGGACAATTGACTTTAAAAAAGGAGCAAAAAAAGCAAAAGGAAATGAAAATGAATTTTGTATGCTTTTATCTGATAAAGCAAGACAAATAGCACTTCCAATGCTTTTATGCTCTGAAGAAGATGTGGAAGGAAATCATAGCTCAGCTACTGGAAGAGTAGGAGATAAAGAACTTTTCTATATTATGAGTCGTGGCTTTGATAGAAAAGAAGCTATGAAACTTATGGTAAAGGCAAGATTTAATAGCATAATTGATAGTATTAAGGATGAAAAAATAAGAAATAGAGTGTTATATGAAATTGATTTAAGGCTTGATTAGTTTAGAGAAAGGATAAGAAATATGAATGAATTAAAAAAAGATTTTCCACTTTTAGTAAATAGTGATATAGCATATTTAGATAGTGGAGCAACTTCACAAAAGCCTGAAAAGGTTATAAATGCAATAAATGAATTTTATAAAAAGTATAATGCAAACCCACATAGGGGAGCATATACACTTAGTGTAGAAGCAACTGAAATTTATGAAGATACTAGAAAAAAGATTGCAAAATTTATAAATGCTAAGCATTCAGAAGAAATTATCTTTTCAAAAAATGCAACAGAAGCCCTAAATTTGCTTGCATATTCTTACGGACTTGAAAATCTAAAACAAGGTGACGAAATTCTGCTTTCTATAATGGAGCATCATTCAAATTTAGTTCCTTGGCAAAAGGTTAGTAAGGTTACTGAAAGTAAACTTAAATATATGTATATAGATGCTAATTTTGAAATACCAAAAGAAGAAATAGAAAAAAGAATTACAGATAAAACAAAAATTGTTGGAATAACACATATTTCAAATGTTTTAGGAACTGTAAATAATATAAAAGAAATAATAAAAATTGCTCATAAAAAAGGAGCTGTTGTCATTGTTGATGCTTCACAAAGTATACCACATAGAAAAATAGATGTGCAAGATTTAGATGCTGATTTTTTAGTTTTTTCAGGACACAAAATGCTTGCACCACTTGGAATAGGCGTACTATATGGAAAAAAAGAATTATTAAATAAAATGAATCCTTTTTTAATGGGAGGGGATATGATAGAGTATGTTCATGAGCAAGATACAACATTTGCGCCTCTTCCAAATAAATTTGAAGCAGGTACACAAAATGTAGAAGGGGTAATTGGACTTGGAGCTGCAATAGATTATATTGAAAATATAGGCTATGATAAGATACAAAAAATCGAAGAAGATGTAATTTCATACGCAAGAGAAGAGCTAACAAAATTAGATTTTTTGACCTTGTATATGACTAAATACCAAGAGAATCATTCAAGTGTTATTTCATTTAATATAAAAGGAGTACATCCACATGATGTGGCAAGTGTTTTAGATTCTAAAGGTGTATGTGTAAGGTCTGGAAATCACTGTGCGCAACCTTTGATGAGATTTTTAGGTATTGATTCGACGTGCCGTGCAAGTTTTTATTTATACAACGATAAAAGTGATGTAGATAGATTAGTTTTAGCTTTAAAAGAAGCATATGAGATGTTTAAAAACTATATTAAATGAGACAAAAGAGGTGATATATAGAATGAATGAAATAAATAATATGTATAATGATTTAATTATGGAACATGGAATGAACTCGTATAACAAAAAGAGTCTGTCAAATGCAAACTATAAAGAAAAAGGACATAATCCTAATTGTGGAGATGAAATAACTCTTCAGCTTAAATTAAATGGAGATATAATCGAGGACATGGCATTTACTGGGCATGGATGTGCAATTTCTCAAGCTTCTACTTCGGTTATGATAGATACTTTAAGAGGGAAAAGCATAAATGAAGCAAAAGATATTGTAAAAACATTTATTGCAATGCTAAAAAGAGAAGAAACAGATGTGCAAAAATTAAGAAAACTAGAAGACGCAATTGCTTTTAAAAATATATCAAATATGCCAGCTAGAGTAAAGTGCGCAGGACTTGCATGGCATACAATGGATGAAATACTTGAAAAGAAAAGTTTAGGTGGAAGTGGGTCTGTTAGTTGCTGTAATAAGTAAGAAAATTGTATGTTAAAAGTTTGAAAGATAATTGTTATCTTTCAAACTTAAAATAATATAGAAAAAGGAAAATATAGAGATGGAAAATAAAAAAGTACTGCTTGGTATGAGTGGAGGCGTAGATAGTAGTGTATCAGCTCTTTTATTAAAACAGCAAGGATATGGAGTTATCCGGGACAACCCTTGAGCTTTTTGCAGGAAGTAGTTGCTGTAACAAAGATACATATATTGATGCAAAGAATGTATGCAAATCACTTGAAATACCACATTTTACATATGATTATAAAGAAGAATTTAGAAACCATATAATAAATGATTTTATAAATTGCTATGCAAATAGCATAACACCAAACCCATGTATAGAATGTAACAAATATATGAAGTTTGGCATTATGTATGAAAAAGCAAAAGAGCTTGGATGTAAATATATAGCTACTGGTCATTATGCAAAAACTGAATATAGTAAAGAATATAAAATGTGGGTTTTGAAAAAATCTAATGCAGGAGCAAAGGACCAAAGCTATGTTTTATGGAGCATACCAAAAGAAATTATAGAATATGTGCTTTTCCCACTTGCAGATTTCGAAAGCAAAGATGAAATAAGAAAGATTGCAAGTGAAAATAATTTAAAGACTGCAAATAAACCAGATAGTGAAGATATATGTTTTATTCCTGATGGAAATTATAAAAAATTCTTAGAAGAAAATTCTGATATAAAACCAAAGGCAGGAAATATTGTAAATTCTAAAGGAGAAATTTTAGGTAAACATTCAGGACTATATAATTATACAATAGGGCAAAGAAAAGGACTTGGAGTATCATACAAAGAACCACTATTTGTATTAGGTTTTAATAAAGAAAAAAATGAAGTAATAGTTCGGAGAAGAAAAAGAGTTATATAAAGATGAAGTTATTGTGAAAGATATAAATTTATTACTTGTAGATGAAATATGTGGTGAAATGGAAGTAGATGTTAAAACCAGATATTCTGTAAAATCTGCAAAAGCTAGAATAAGTCAAAGTAAAGATATGATAAAAGTAAAATTTGATGAGCCACAAAGAGCAATAACACCAGGACAATCAGCAGTATTTTATGTTGGAGATATTGTTTTAGGCGGTGGTAAGATAATTTAAAAAAGTGCACTTTCATGCACTTTTTTAATTAGTTCTGTTAGCTAATAGGTTAATCATATCAATAATAAGTTGTTTATCATAGTTAGATAGTTTTTTATAGTTACTATTAACAAGTTCACAAGCAGTATAAACATTATTATCTAAGTATTTACCTAGAAGGTTTGAGGGAGCTATTTCGAAATAATTGCATATGTCAATTAAAGATATACAACCAGGTACACTATTTCCTTTTTCTATTTCATATATATAATTAGCAGACAAATTTGTTTTTTCGGCAAACTGTTCTCTAGTCAAATTATTTGCCTTTCTTAATTCTAAAATTTTATTTCCAATATATTTAGCCATTTTATCTTTTCTAATATCAGTATCCATATGAAACCCTCCATTAAAATTATATAATGTTTATAGTTTTCATTAAACACACAATATATGTAAAAAAATAATAATTTTAACAATATATTATGAAAAAAGTATTTACATTTTTTGACGAAAATGTTATATTTAATTTAGCTCATACAAAAAATGTGAGTGAAAAGAATAAAACATAAGAAAGGAAAAAAGAAATGAAAAAAATAATGAGTATTTTAGCAGTAGTAATTTTTGCTATTATATTATTAGGAACAGTTAATGTAAAGGCAATATCTAGTACAGAAAAAACAGAAGAATATGAATGGACAAATTTTAATGATGCAAAAATAGAAATAGTTGGAGTCCCTCCTAAAAATGTAAGCATAGAAGATGCAACATTAATTACTTATAATGTAAAAGTATCTAATGTGACATTAAATCCAAATAATACATATTCTGTAATGTTTCATACAAAGGATACAGAAATAACAAAAAACCAAGTATTATATCATAGTGATGCTGTATTAAAACAAGGCGAGTATGAAGCACAAATAAATATGCCAGAGGTATTTTTGCAAAAAAGTGATGATATTTATGTTAGTATATTAGAAAGAAAAGAAGATAAACAAGGGGACAAAGATACGGCACTTGTAGTAAAATCAAGAAAAGTAGACCATCCAGAATTGTTGCCTAAGTTAGGAAACAGAATTAATATATATTTTGATAATATAAGTACAAAAATATTTTATTTTGCACCAAATAACAATAATACGGGAGGACAAGTAGATAGAAAGTTAAATGTAAAAATAGCAAAAATAACTGATACTAATATTCTAAAACAAGTAAAAGAAAATAAAAGTGTAGGTTTACAAAACTTATTAAACTATGCGAAAAATGCGAATAGTTATGATTATACAGGAGCTTTAATGTATGAAGAATCCAAGAATGCAGGGACAGTGGGAAGCATAATGAATAATATAACATTAACAGATGGAGCATATTATGCAACTTACATAGAAGTAGATACAGAAAATGGTGTATATTATCCAGTAGAAGATGTTTCACTATATAGAGCAAAAGGAACTAATAAATTAATAAGGCTTTCTGATAAAGATTTTGTGTGGGAATTCAAAGAAGAAAAGCCTACAACAAATTCACCAGTAAATGATAACCAAGAATCGGATAAAAAAGCGGAGCAAAAACAAGATACTACACAATATAAAGGTAGGTTACCACAAACAGGGGAAAAAGTCATATATTCAATTATTATAATTTTAGCTTTAGCATTAGCAATATTTGGATATGCAAAATACAAAAAATATAGAGATTAATAATATAGAAAGTGGTTTTTAGAGCCACTTTTTATCTTTGTTAACATCAGTTGACAAATTTCAATGCAAAATTGATAGCATGCAACTAAAATAAGTGATATAATTTATACAGTATTTTATTCAAAAAGAGAGGGAAAATAGAATGAAGAATAAAGGAGCGGTAATAGCATTAATTATATTTCTTGTAGTAATAATAGTAGTATTGATTGGAATTATGGTGTGTGCTATTGTTAATAAAGATAAAGACTATAAAGTATCACTTTTTGCATTTGGAAATAAAACAAAGATGTTATTTCAAAATGAATATAACATAGGTGATATAAAAAATATTGTGGTAAATAGTACATCTTCAAATGTTAAATTTGAAGAAGGTAGCTCTGATAAAGCAAAAGTAACAATATATGGGTTAGAAGGGGAAAATGCAAGTGCTACTTTAAATGAAAATAAGTTAGAAATAAGTAAAGAGAATAATAAAATATACATATTAGCTTTATTTTTCTGGGCTAGAGATGAAATTATTGTTGAATTACCAAAAGATTATACTGGAGAAATTCGGAGTAACAGTATCTAGTGGAAATATAGAAATGATAGACCTAGAAAAAGCAAATATTAATGTAGAAGCAAAATCGGGAAATATACTATGTGGCAACATGAATAATCGGAAATATAACAGCAACATCAGGAAATATTCATGTAGGTAATGGAAATGAATTAACTGTAAAAACAACATCAGGAAATATAAAAACAGGAGATATAAAAGCAGGAGTATTAAATGCAACATCAGGAAATATAACTGCAGGTAATATAGGAGAAGCAAAAATAACACTATCATCAGGAAACATTAAAGTGGAAAATACAAATAAAATAACGGCAAAAGCAACATCTGGAGGAATAAACATAAATGAGATTAATGGCTTTTGCGATTTAAACTGTAAATCAGGTTCTATAAAAATAGAAAAGTGTAATTTAAATGAGAATTCAAGTATACATGCAACATCAGGGGGAGTAAAAATTAAAGAAACGAATGATATTTATATAGATGCAAAAGTGAGTTCCGGAGATATTAAAGTAGAGAATAATAATCGTTTATCTGAAATAGAATTAAAAATAGAAACTACTTCAGGAGGAATAAGGGTTAATAATAAATAGATTAAAAAAAGCGCATTAAAAAATGCGTTTTTTTTGTTATATCCTATTGACAATTGAATATATATTCAACTATAATAATATTATAGTTGAACGAATACTCAATTAAAAACATATAATAATAAGGAGGCAAAATAAATGTCAAGGAATGAATTTATATGTGATTGTAATGTGATACACAAAGATGTAGTTGATAGAACAATAAATAATATGCCAGATCAAGATATATTTAACAAGCTTGCAGAGTTTTTTAAAATTTTAGGAGATACAACAAGAGTAAAGATATTGTTTGCTCTAGACCAAAATGAGATGTGTGTTTGTGATATTGCAAATGTACTTGGTATGAGTAAATCTTCAATTTCACATCAACTTGGAACACTAAGAAGAAGTGGAATAGTAAAATGTAAAAAACAAGGTAAAGAAGTATTTTATATGCTTGATGATGACCATGTAAAAGAAGTATTTGAAATAGGTACAGAGCATATTGAACACAAAAAATAGGAGGTAAAATGATGAAAATTAAATTTAAAATTAAAGGTTTAGATTGTGCAAATTGTGCAAATGAGTTAGAAAGAATGATACAAAAAATAGATGGTATAGAAAATGCAAATATAAGCTTTATGACACAAAGAATGGAGCTTGAGTATGATGACGAAAGAAAAGAAGAGATATTACAAAAAGTAAAAAAGGTTATTAAAAAAGAAGAACCAGATGTAGAAATAGAAGAAATGTAGGAGGCTAACAATATGAAGAAAAAAGGAATTAAGATTATAATAGCTGTTTTGCTATTTCTTATAGCTCTTCTAATAAATTTTAATAATCAATTAATTAATAATTTAATATATGTTGTAGCTTATATTATAGTTGGGGTGGAAATTGTAAAAAAAGCAATAAGAAATATTACAAGAGGGAAAGTATTTGATGAAAACTTCTTAATGACAGTTGCAACAATAGGAGCATTTGGAATTGGAGAATTTCCAGAAGCAGTAGCAGTGATGCTTTTTTATCAAGTAGGAGAATTGTTTCAAAGTTATGCAGTAGATAAATCAAGAAAATCAATTTCAAGTTTAATGGATATTAGGCCTGATTTTGCAAATGTAGAAAGAGATGGAAAAATTCAAAAAGTAGACCCAGATGATGTAAAACTCCATGAAATAATTGTAGTTAAACCAGGAGAAAGAATACCACTAGATGGTTATGTAATAGACGGAAAATCAAGTCTTGATACAAAAGCGTTAACAGGTGAAAGCCTACCAAAAGAAGTAAAAGAAGGGGAAGAAGTACTAAGTGGATGCATCAACTTAAATGGTGTTATAAAAATAGAAGTGACAAAAGAATATGGTGAATCTACAGTAAGTAAAATATTAGATTTAGTCGAAAATGCGAGTAGCAAAAAATCTAAATCAGAAAACTTTATTACAAAATTTGCAAGGTACTATACACCAGCTGTTGTAATTATTGCGGTGATTCTTGCAATATTACCACCACTTATCATAAAAGACGCATTATTTTCAGATTGGCTATATAGAGCGTTATCATTCTTAGTAGTATCTTGTCCTTGCGCATTAGTTATTTCAATACCATTAAGTTTCTTTGGCGGAATAGGTGGAGCATCTAAGATAGGTATTTTAATAAAAGGAAGTAACTATCTAGAAGCTTTGGCAAATACTGAAGTAGTAGTGTTTGACAAAACAGGAACATTAACAGAAGGAGTTTTTGAAGTACAAAAAGTTAAAGCAATAGATATAACTGAAGAAGAATTATTAAAAATTGTAGCATATAGTGAAAATTATTCTAACCATCCAATTGGCTTATCAGTAAAAAAAGCGTATGGTAAAGAAATTGATGAAAAGCAAATAATAAAAGTAGAAGAACTATCAGGGCTTGGAATTGCTTCTAAAATAGGGGAGCAAGATGTATTAGTTGGAAATGAAAAATTAATGAATGAAAGACAAATAAAATTTACAAAATGCAACGATATAGGAACAATTTTATATGTAGCAATAGAAGGAAAATATGTAGGATATATTTTAATAGCAGATAAAATAAAAGAAGATTCAATAAGTGCAATTAAAAACCTAAAGAAAAATAATATTAAACAAACAGTAATGCTAACAGGAGACAGAAAAAATGTTGGTGAAAGTGTGGCAAAAAGCTTAGGATTAGATAAAGTGTATACAGAATTATTACCAGATGGAAAGGTTTTAAAAGTAGAAGAATTATTAAAAGAAAAGAGCAAAAAAGGTAAACTTGCATTTGTAGGAGACCGGAATAAATGATGCGCCAGTTTTAGCTATTTCTGATATAGGAATTGCAATGGGTGGACTTGGTTCAGATGCTGCAATAGAAGCAGCAGATGTTGTATTAATGACAGATGAGCCATCAAAGATAGTAAACGCTATTCACTTATCAAAAAAGACAATGAGAATTGTTAGACAAAATATAGTATTTGCTATTTTTATAAAAGTGCTTGTATTAGCCTTAAGTGCCATACGGAATATCAACAATGTGGGAAGCAGTTTTTGCAGATGTAGGTGTATCGGTTATTGCAATTATAAATGCTTTAAGAGTACTTAAAGGTAAATAAAATAAGGTATAACAGCTTGACATATTTATTTATGGTTTGTTATACTGTGTATAGTAAACAAAGACTTCGGGAAATTACAGCCCGGAGTCATTTTTCTAAAGTTAGGAGAAATAATTATATGGAGCAAGATAAGGAAAAAAGAAGGCTCAAAATATCAATTATTGTATTATTAGTAGTTTGTATATTTGCTTTAGGTGTAGCGATTTTAATTATGCATAATGCTAATGTTATTGTAAATAGACCTTTAGTTTATGAGACGGTAGTCGTTGAGAAGCCTGAAAGTATAAAGGTAAACTATTATTATGGAGATGTAATAGCAACAAAAGAAGGATTTGAAATTGAAATAACAGATGAAGAACTAATAAATGAATTAGTAGATAGTATTTCAAATAAGAAACTAACTAACGAAACAAAAGCAGGAATTATGTTATATATAGATGGAAAGTATGAGATTGATTTTGGATATAATATAAGAATTAAAATGGATAGTTTTCATAATGGATATATTAATATACATGATAATGATAAGGAATTTATTACCAAAATAGATGTGAAGCCATTAAAAAAGATAGAAAGCATAGTAGATGAAAAACTTACAGAAGATGCAAAAATGTTTAATACAGACAAGATAACAATTACAAATAATGAAAATAAACAGGTAAACATTATAAGAAAAACAGCATTAAAATATTTTTTAAAGGACTGCAAAGATATTGGAGTTAAAGGAATTTATGAAGATACAGATAAAAAAGAACCAAATTATATGGTGAATTGGAATGGTACTGACATTCCTGAAGGACCAAAGTACAAGATAAATTTTAATAACGGAATAGAAATTTGGCAATATGATGATAGCACTAAAAATTTTTGCATTAAAGATGGAATAAAGTATAAAGTTTATGGAGTGGAAGAATTATATTATATTTTGGAACTTGCTTTCTATGATAGTGAAGAAAAAGATAGAATGTTTAGTACAGATAAAATAATAATAGAAAGTCCAAGTAAATTGGTAGAAATAACGGATAAAGATATTATTGAGAAACTAACAACCCCTATTGTATATTCTGACCTGCAAGAAAGAGATTATATAAGTGAACGAGACATAACAGAAGAATACAATAATGCTATTAAAATAAAAATAAATGATTATGAAGTGCTAGTATCAGATAAGGGTGGAGAAGTAAGAATGGGAGACAGGTATATTATTTATCCAGATAAAACAAGAAAAATGTACTTTTTGCTTGAAGATATAGAAGATTACGCAAATGAATTGTTGTATGGAAGTGATATATTAACATAATAAAAAGGCCTGCATATTATATAATATAGGAGGAAAATTTGAACAATAATCAGCATCTTACGTCGTTATTTCAAATATCAAAAATGCTCAAAGTACAAAAGTACGTATCCGCTTTTTGAATTTGAAATGCCTAGTAATATACTAATTCTTGTCCAAATTTAGAGTATGCCTTAGAAAGGAATGCGATAAAAAGTGTACGACGTGTTATATAGTATAGCAGGAATTTTAATACCTTTTGCTGGAACAAGTTTTGGAAGTAGCTTAGTATTTTTCCTTAGAAAAAATATGAATGAGAAATTCCAAAAGATAATAGTAGGCTTTGCGGCAGGAGTTATGATCGCAGCATCAGTTTGGTCACTAATACTACCATCTGTTGAAATGGCAGAAGGAAAATATAAAGCTGTTTGGATTCCAGCAGCACTTCGGACTAATTTTTGGAGTAGTATTTTTATTAATAGTTAATAAAATTGCTGAAAGCATTGAAAAAAGAAAAGATGGCAAGAAGCTTAATATGCTTTTATTCTCTGTTACACTACATAATATTCCAGAAGGTTTGAGTCAAAGTAGAGTGTGTGGAAAATGCTTGGGATAATTTGAATTCATTAAAAATTAGCAAGAGGAGGAATTACAAATAGAAATGTTTATATAAAAACTGTAGCTCATATATTTCTATATGAGCTACATTCTTAATCATAACTGCTTACCGAAGTAAGCCTTCTCAGTCATCTAATTAAATAGATTTCATATTGATTAAATGATACTATATTTTTATGTAAAAATCAAGGATTTTATGCAAAAAAACTTTTAATTATTTTTAGATGGTAAATATTTGAATAAATCAGAATCAAGAAAAGCTTTTGAAATAGCATCTAAATCAGTACCTTTAACATTTCCTTTTTTAGTTGTAAAATCTATTCTTTCTATACTGATAGGACTAATATTAAATATATTTATCCATCTTCTCATTTCTTTAAAGTTATATATTTTGCCAAGTTCAACGTAGGTTTTACTAGCAAGTTGTTTTTCAGTAGGCTGTTTACTTGTTATAGGCAAAACTAATAGTGTTTTACCACCATTTTTTAAGACTAAAGCAGGATGTCTGCCACTAAATTCTTCACCAATGTTAAAACCAAATTCAATCCAAACAATATCTCCACGAATAATATATTTTTTAGATTTATTTATAAATTCTAGTGAATTCATTATGATTTTAGTCTTCTTATCAACCCATTCAAGATAGTCCTTAGGTGTATTTCTTTTATTATAAAAATTTTCATTTTTATGTGTTTCATAGTAAGTATCTAAGCTAGTCTTAGCACTATTTAAAATATCTAAGAATTCCTGCATATATCAAACATCATTTCTATATTATTTATTATAACAAAAATATACAAAAAATCAATATTTTTTACAGAAAAAAGAAAATTTGTTCTGGAATGTTGAAAATTATATAAAATATGATATAATAACTAACAAAGATAGAGAAGAGAATACAAAAATTATAAGATATGGTCAAAGACC
Organism: uncultured Clostridium sp.; assembly: GCA_948469655.1. Classification (GTDB taxonomy): domain Bacteria; phylum Bacillota; class Clostridia; order TANB77; family CAG-508; genus JAAWPK01. The sequence continues at coordinate 56,188 of CAOKMF010000002.1, read as the reverse complement.
GTATTTAGATGTACGCTTTGTTTATCTAAAAAAAGAATTTTTTAATGAGGAACAAATAGATAATACAGTTTTTATTCATCCAACAAATAACTTAGATAAACAAGATGTTGATGAATATATAGCAATAGAAATAATAAATCAGGGAGAAAGTATAGCTATTATTGATATTAATAATTTGAAATTAGAAATAAAATACAATTATATAGAAGAAGGAAATATAGAAGAAACAAATATAATAGAACCGAAAATTAATGCAGGAATAACAAGATTATCTATAGGAAAAGGACAAACTGTAACTATTGTATTTTTGTATAAAGATATATATGAAGGTCGAAAAATTTATAAAGCAAATATTTCATATAGTAAGGTAATATATAAAGATTTATTCAACAAACAATATATTGATGAATGCATAACAAATGATAAAGGAGAACAAGAAGCTATACAAGATAATAAATTGATTTTAATACTATAAAATAGTAAAATTCCCATGCAAGGGAATTTTATTAAAAACTTAATAGAAAAAATCAAACTTAATAAGCTAAAAGGCTTGACCTTTTATGTGTTTTGGGTGCTTCTTATTAACACTTTCCTGCGTGATATTATATTTAATAAAGATATTATTAGTTTTTATATTGTTGTAGTAAAAGAGAAATAGTAATTTGTATGACAGATTGGAATTTATCTGTCTTTTATTATGTGATGCTAACAAAAGTTAATAATTTGTAAGGAGGAAATTTTATAAAAAATATTTTTAAAATAATTGTCACTTTTTGATGAAAAAAATTATCATACAATATATAGAGAAAAATATATATTAGGAGATGAAGCAAAAGATGATAATTATAATAGAAGTATTAATTACAGTAATAGTATCATTATTACTTACAAAAATATGTAAAGGGAAAAAAGAGAAAAAAATTAAAAAGTCTATTAGATTTTTAATAGCCCTAGAATTATTGCTATTTATAAGTATTCCCACTACATTTGCATTAGCAAATCCAAGATTAGAGATTCAAGATGTAGTAGAAATAGAAGTAAATAGCAATAAACAAATAGAAACACCTAAAACAAGTTATCTATGTCAGAATGTTTCTGATAATGTAAAAATAATAGGAGAGATAGATTATAATACAGTAGGAGATTATGAGATTGAATACGAAGTACCAATGCTTGTTGGAAAGTATTATGAAAAACATATTATAAGAGTAGTAGATAAAACATCTCCAGAGATTGTATTAAAAGGAGAAGAAGTTGTAAATTTATCTTATAGCAAAGAATATGAAGAAATAGGAGTTACTGCAACTGATAATTATGATGGAGACATTACAGATAAAATTTATATAGAAAGAAAAGAGATAAGTGAAAATCAAATAGAAATAAAATATACAGTTTCTGATAATGCAGGAAATTTAAGCACAAAAACAAGAATAGTAAATTTTATTGATGATATTGCACCTGTTCTTACATTAAATGGAAAAGAAAAGGTTTCTGTAATAAAAGGAAATAACTATAAAGAACAAGGAGCAAAAGCAGTAGATGAAAAAGACGGAGATTTAACAGAAAAAATGGAAATAGAAGGCAGTGTAGATACTTCTAAAAATGGTACTTACACCATTACTTATAAAGTTTCTGATTCTAAAGGAAATGTTGCTATTAAGAAAAGAACTGTTTCAGTTATAAATCAGCCTGTTCAAGCAAAAACAGGAGAAAATGGACAGAAAGGCGTAATATATCTAACTTTTGATGATGGACCTTCTACAAGTATAACTCCTAAAATACTAGATATTTTAAAGAAAAAGAATGTAAAAGCAACATTTTTTATATTAAATTATGATGGGGCAAAAGAAGAAATAGTAAAAAGAGAAATAAATGAGGGACATACAGTCGCAATTCATGGATATTCACATAATTATAAAGAAATATATAAATCAGAAGAAATTTATATGCAAAATATAAGAAAATTGCAAGATAAAATAAAAAAATCTACTGGCTATAATGCCACAATAACTAGATTTCCAGGTGGAAGCTCTAATACTGTAAGCAGATATAATCCAGGTATAATGTCAAGATTAACAAAAACAGTTCTTGATAATGGATATAAATATTTTGATTGGAATGTATCGTCTGGAGATGTAGGAGAAGCTAAGAGTTCAGCTGATGTTTATGACAATGTAGTTAGTAATTTAAGCAAATCTAGAAGTAATGTGGTATTAATGCATGATTTTAATGGAAATACTAAAACTTTAAATGCTTTAGAAGATATTATTGATTATGGAATTAGTAATGGATATACTTTTAGTGAAATTACAGAAAGTACAGCTATGGTAACCCATTCAGTAAATAATTAAATCTGTAAAATTATTGCAAGACCATATAACATTAAAATAGAGTATACAAAAGTATTTAAGTAATGTTATAATATATCTTGAAGAAGGAGGCTTATACTAATGACAGATACTAAAAGTTGGTTTTGCGAGAATATAAAAAAGTTAGAAAATGGAATGTATAGACTTTCATATAGTATATTAAGAAATGAATCAGATGTAGAAGATGCAGTACAAGAAACAATTTGTAGAGCATATAAAGAATTAGAAAATCTAAAAGATAAGCGAAAATTTAAGGCTTGGATTTATAGAATATTGAAAAATACATCGATTGAAATACTAAATGGCAAGAAGTATTGTTTGAATATTGAAGATGAAAATATGCAAGCAGATAAAACAGATATTGATACAAATTTGACTATTTGGAATGCAATACAAAAGTTAGATAATCCATATAGAACAGTAATAACTTTATTTTATTATGAAGATTTATCAATAAAAGAAATAAGTACCATAACTGGAAGTAAAGTTGATGCTATAAAAAAACAGTTATCAAGAGGAAGAGAAAAGATAAAGGAGATTATAAAAAAATGAAATTCTTTCAAGATATGAAGATAAAAAAAGCAGTGAAAAGTGAAAATGTAAAAGCACCAGATAATTTTAGTAAAATTATTGATGAAACCTTAAATGGATTAGAATATAATCATAAAGGAGTTAATAAGAAACCAGCATTTAGAATTACCTTTAAACTTGCATCAGCAATGATAGTTTTAGTGTTACTAATATTACCTAATACTAGCAACGATATTTCGTATGCTATGCAAGGAATACCAGTAGTTGGTAATATAGTAAAAGCTATTACTATAAGAAGATATTTTGAAAAAGAAGGAAAGAGTGAATTAGATATAGAAATTCCTGTAATAGAGGACGAAGATAAAACAAGCCAAATCGTAAATGATGATGTAAATGAACTTACTCAAAGAATAATAGATATGTATAAGGAAGAAAAAGATCCAGAAAATCATCTTTCAGTTAAGTTGGAATCAGAAGTGTTAGAAAATAGTGAAGATTGGTTTACTTTAAAATTAGAACTATCAGAAGTTAGAGCAGGAAGCAATATAAGATATAAAATTTATCATGTCGATAAGAAAAAAGATAAAATAATAACATTAGCAGAGTTATTTGTAAGTGATGATTTTAAAGAGAATATGAGCAATGAGATAAAAAGACAGATGCTTTCAAGGATGACAGAAGATGAAAGTGTAGTATATTGGGTTAATAATAATATAGAAGATTGGAATTTTAAAACAATAGAAGAAAATCAAGAATTTTATTTTTCAGAAGATGGAAATATAGTAATAGTATTTGATAAATACGAAGTAGCACCAGGTGCAATGGGAACACCAGAATTTGAAATTGATAAAGAGGTTTATAAAATGTTTTTAAAAGAAGAATATAAGTAAAAGATTTGAAAGTTCAAGAAAGAAATAATTGAAAATTTGAGATAATCATCTCGATAACTTACAAGTTATCGAGGAGATAAAATAATAATGTATAGGAAAATGTGACATAAACTGCATTTCAAACATACTTCAAAATCATTTCATTGTTTTAATCAATTAAACATTTATAATAATAGTATAGAAGAGAAGAAAAAATCTCTTCTTTTTTTGTAATCATTTTAATATATTGTATCAGGAGGAAAAGCATGGATAATGATTTTAAAATAAATGTTTATTTTAATGATGAAGGAGAAGAGATAGAAAATTTACTAGCTTTTTACTTAAAAAATTTATTAGATAAAAAACAATATAATGCTTAAAACAATTATATTTGAATTCATAACTTGACTTATATATCTTCTAAAGTTATAATTCTAGCATGAATTCAAATTTTTCAAGCATAGGAAGGAGGCTTAGGTGCTTGAAAAAACAAAGAATGTAATTTTTAAAGTAGCAATTTATATAAGATTATCTAAAGAAGATATGGACAGGGGATATGATGATAGCGAAAGTGTCAAGAACCAAAAAATACTATTAGAGGAATATGTAAAAAATTTAGGAGAAGAATATGAATTAGTAGATATTTACATTGATCAACGGATATACTGGAACAAATTTCAATAGACCAGAGTTTAATAGAATGATTAATGATATAGAGCAAGACAAAATAAATATGGTAGTAACTAAAGATTTATCTCGTTTAGGTCGTGATTATATAGGAACAGGGGAGTATATAGAAAATTGGTTCCCAGAGAAAAATATAAGGTATGTTTCAGTAAATGATGGAATAGACACTTTTTTAGATAACAATGGAAATAATGATATAGCACCATTCAAATCTATACTAAACGATATGTATTCAAAAGACTTATCAAAAAAGATAAGAACAGCACTGCATACTATGCAAAAGCAAGGTAAATGGGTAGGGGGAAAGACACCACTGGGTTATATACAAGACAAAGAGGATAAAAATCATTTAGTAATTTGTGAAGAAGAAGCAAAGATAGTAAGAATAATATTTGATATGGCAAAGGCAGGAAATAAAATAGGAGTTATAAGAGATTATCTAAACGATAACAAAATTCCAACAGCGAGTAGTTTAAGGCATAATAAGGTTACATTTTGGAGCAACAAAACCATAAAAAACATATTATCACATGAAATATATACAGGTGTAACAGTACAGAATAAAAGAAGTAGAATAAGCTATAAGAACAGAAAAATGAGAGAAAATCCAAAGGAACAATGGTATGTTGTAGAAAACACTCATGAGCCGATTATTGATAAAAAAACTTATGATGCAGTACAAAGAATGGTAATAGTTCAAAAGTATGAAAGGCAAGAAAAAAAGAATTATACATTATTAGATGGACTATTGTATTGCTATGAATGTGGGCACAAAATAGGAATAAAAAAAGACACAAGAAATAATAAATACTTTACAATATGCAACAATTATCGTAGAAACTCAAAACTTAAAATTTGTACTTGTCATGGATTTAACTATGAATATTTAGAGGATAAAATCTTAAATTACATAAAAGAGCTATTTCAAGATATAGATAGTAAAAAGATAGAATTTAGTATAAAAAATAGCAAAACAGTTTATGACTGCAAAAAATTATTAGAAAACATAGAAAAAGAAATAGAGCTAATAAAAGCAAATATTGATAAAATGTATATGGATAAACTAGAGGGAAAAATTACAGAGGAAATTTGCGAAAGGGTGCTAAAAAAATACAATGAACAAATAAAGGAAAAACAAAAACAATATGAAGAAATAAAACAAAATAAAAAAGACTTAGAAGAAGATAACAGTAAAGATATTGCAAAAGTAGTTAAGGAATTTTTAAGTTTAGAAAATGTGGCTCCAGAACTCATGAAAGTAATTATCAATAAAATAAAAATTCATCAAGATAAACAGATAGATATAATATTTAACTTCAAAAAATTAAATAATATTTAATAACTTATAGGCGACCGTTTTGTATATTTTATAAAAAATTGGAGCCCGACAGCCCATTGAGGCGGGGGTTATGACCTGCGAAAGCCGTGGAGGGGACAATTTTTTAAAAAATCATACAAAAGGTAGGTCGCAAACAAAGTAATAGTATTCACATTCTACTTTATCCACAACCAGAAGGAATGGCAGTAGGTGTATGTTTTGCGGGGTTTTTATCTGGAAATTCAGGAATTGCTCTGATTGAAGCAATTGTGCTTGCAATAGGTATAGCGATTCAAAATATTCCAGAAGGTGCAATTATTTCAATGCCATTAAAGATGTCAGGAATGAGTCGTGGGAAAGCATTTATGTCAGGAGTATTATCGGGAATAGTTGAGCCGATTGCAGCTCTTGTAACAGTAATACTAATAAATGCTGTTGTTCCATTATTACCATACTTGTTATCTTTTGCAGCGGGTGCAATGATATTTGTTGTAGTAGAAGAATTAGTACCAGAAATGCATAGTGGAAATAAGTCAGCCTTAGGAGTTATTCGGGGTTACAATAGGCTTTGTAGTTATGATGGTATTAGATATAGCTTTAGGTTAAAAGTGTAGTAAATAGAAGTGGTTAGCAATATAAAAAGTGCTAGCCACTTTTTTGCTTGTAAAAACTTCCTTTTTTTATTTCTTTATGATATAGTTAGCATAACGTATGTTATAAAGGAGAATAAAAATGAAAAATATTTTAATTATGGGAATAGGAAGAGCAGGAAAAACAACTTTAAGTAATATGATAAAGGATAAATATAACAGTTATAATTTAATACATAGTGATTCGCTAAAATGGGCAATGATTAGAGCAAAAGATGAAGAAGAGTATTATAGGAAAAATGTAAATATACAAAAAGAATTTGAACATGGAGAGTATTTTCAAAGAACTCTTTTAGAATTATATAACTCATTAATTAGAAAAGATACAAAAGAATATGGGTATATATTAGAAAGTGGACAACTAGAACCTAAAATAGTAGGTGAAATGATTGATTTTAATGAGACTATTGTAATATGTTTAGGACTAGGAGATTTAAAAGCTGAAGATATGGTAGAACAATGCATTAAATATGATACTGAAGAAAGTTGGACATATGGTTTATCAAAAGAATATCTGTTAAAGCATGCCGTGGATTGGTATACTTGTAACGAAATGTTAAAAAGAGAATGTCCTAAATATAATATTAAATATATAGATACTTCTAAAAATAGGTTTGAAATCTTTGATAAAATTTTAGAGAGTATATAGTAATAAAGTAAAAGCAGAATGTCTTGCTTTAATCTTTAAAATATGGTATAAATAATAAAGATTGATTTAGGAACTAGTATAAGGAGAATAAAATGAAGAACTATTTTTTTACGTCGGAAAGTGTAACAGAAGGACATCCAGATAAACTATGTGATACAATATCTGATTGCATTTTAGACGAATGTATAAGACAAGATAAAAATTCGAGAGTTGCAGTTGAAACATTTGCAAACGGGAATAATATTACAATTGCAGGACAAATTACAACAAATGCTAATTTGAAAATAGAAGAATTAGTAAGAGAAAAAATAAAGCAAATTGGATATGATAATGAAAATACAGATATGGATTATAGAACTTGCAACATTAATATAGACATAATAAAACAAAGTCCTGATATTGCACTTGGAGTAAATATTGGTGGGGCTGGAGACCAGGGCATAATGTTTGGATATGCAAGTGATGAGACAGAAGAGTATATGCCATATGCGATAGAAACTGCACATAAGTTATCTAAAAAGCTAACAGAAGTCAGAAAAACTGGAGTTATACCATATTTAAGACCAGATGGAAAAACTCAAGTAACAGTAGAATACGAAAATGATATTCCAAAAAGAGTAGAAACGATTTTAATATCTACTCAGCATTTAGATAATGTTACAAATGAAAGAATAAGAGAAGATATAATAGAAAAGGTTATAAAAACTACTATTAGCGAAGACATGATAGATGAAAATACAAAAATATACATAAACCCAACAGGAAGATTTGTAATTGGTGGACCTTTGGGAGACACAGGACTAACAGGAAGAAAGATAATAGTAGATACATATGGTGGATATGCAAAACATGGTGGAGGTGCTTTTTCTGGAAAAGACCCAAGCAAAGTAGATAGGTCTGCTGCATATATGTTAAGACATATTGCAAAAAATATTGTTGCAAATCGGATATGCAAAAAAATGTGAAATTCAAGTGTCTTACGCAATAGGAATGAAAGAGCCACTATCTATCTGTGTTAATACATTTGGAACAGGAAATAACACAGAAGAAGAATTAGTAAAATTAATAAATGAGAATTTTGATTTAACACCTGATGGAATTATTAATTATTTAGATTTAAAAAAGCCAATATATAGTGAGACAACAAACTATGGTCATTTTGGGAAATCTAATCTATCTTGGGAAAAGATTATAAAAATTTAGAATAGAATAAAATAGGGTGGCATTTTGTCACCTTATTTTAAATATAAAATTAAAAAGTCAAATATATTTTTAATCTGTCTAAAACTATAAAATATTGTAATACTAAATTATTAAAATAATCTTAAAGTAGATTTACAAGAATACTAACTAGTGGTAAAATGAAGAAAATAAAAAAAGAAAGTAGGTAGATATCTTGAAAGGAATATATATTGTACTTTCCCATACAGGAACTCTTCTTTCAAAAATTATAAAAAGTTTTACAAAAGACGAGTTTTCTCATGTATCAATTTCATTAGATATTGATGCGAAAGAAATGTATAGCTTTGGAAGACTAAGAGCATATAATGCTTTTGCTCGGAGGCTTTGTACATGAATACATAAATAAAGGAACGTTTAGAAGATTTAGAAATACAACAGCTAAAATTTATTATTTAGAAGTAACAAATGAAGAATATAATAATGTAAGAAATATAATAGAAAATATCAAAGGAAGTGAAGAAAAATATAAATTTAATATTTTAGGACTTTTTGCAGCAGGATTTCATAAAAAAATAAGAACAAAAAGATCATTTTACTGTGCAGAATTTGTAAAATATGTAATGGATGAGGCAGGTATCGAAAACAATTTGCCAGATGTTGTTAAGCCAGAAGACTTTAAAAGATTAGAGAATTTAGAAGAGATATATTCAGGACTTTTAAGGCAATATCCATTTTCTAAAAGAAAAATAGCCACTTTATTACAAGAAAAATTATTTGTTTATGGAAAAAAAGAAAGTTTAATATAAGAAGAATAAAAGCAACTCAAAATTGACAAAAAACAACCTAAAATTGGTAGAATGCAACCAGTAGAATATAGTAACATATGCTCGAAAGGATGTGACTAGAAATGAAGTTATCAGATAATTTAAAAACTATCAGAAAAGAGAACAATTTATCACAAGAACAACTTGCAGAAAAATTAGGTGTGTCAAGACAAGCTGTATCAAAATGGGAATCTGACCAAAGTTACCCGGAAATGGAGAAAGTGCTTCTTATATGTAAGCTTTTTAATTACAATATTGATGAACTTATGAATGAAAGCGTTAAAGATTTAAATGAAACTAAGCAGGTGAAGAGTAATCTAAATAAGTATATAGACGATTTTTTTAGTTTCATTACAAAAACAGTAGAAATGCTAAGTAGTATGAAATTTAAGGAAAAGCTTAAATGTATTTTTGAACAAATTGTAGTTTTTGTATCATTATTAATAATATTTACCATTATATGGGCAATATTAGAAGGAATATTAGGAAACTTATTGATAGGCAATGTTTCTAGATATTATGTAGTAAGAGATGTTTGCTTTGGAATTTATTATATACTTGCTTTAATAGTTGGGGTCGCAATATTTTTACATATCTTTAAAATTAGATATTTAGATTATTATGAAATAGTGAAAGATGATAATCCTTTAGTAAATAGCAAAAATGAAGAAGAAACAGAAGATGGCAAGATATTAGAGAATAAAAAAGAGAAAAAGTTTATAGAAAAGAAAAAAGAAAAGATTATTATAAGAGACCCAAATCACTCTGAAATGAGATTTTTAAATGGAATTATAAAGTTTTTAATATGGTGCATAAAAGCCTTGGCAATATATTTTGGAATATTTTTTGCATGTACATTTATAGGTCTTGCCATGATGCTAGTTCTAAGTTTTATGTTTGTAAAAACAGGACTTGTATTCTTTGGAACACTACTTTCAATACTTTCGGGACTTGCAATAAACTATGTTATTTTACATATATTGTATAATTTTATTGTAAATAAAAAGTCTAAAAAGAATGTATTTGCGATTATATTTATAGTTTCATTATTAATTGCGGGAGTAGGAATAGGTTTAGCATGTGTTGGAATGACAGATTTTAACTATATTGAAGATGCATATAAGGTAGAAGATGTTTATACCACAGAAATGATAGAAGGACTAAAGATAGAAACAGCTTATTACAGAGCAATAGTAAGACATGTTGAAACAAATTCTGATGAAATAAAAATTGTAGTAAATCATAGTAAATATGATAAAATAGATTTTGTTAAAGTTAGTCCAAATCACATAGCAATACATTGGGACAATAATGCAGGGGAAATGGAAAATATAAGAGATATTATTAAAGATATTAATAATAAAGAAATTAAAATTCAAGATAGAAGTTTGCCAGAAATAGAAATACGTACATCAAAAAGTAATTTTGATAAAATACAAAAGGCTTCAATATGGTAGTAACAACGAGTTTATGAAAATTAAGGCAAAACAAATTACTTTAAGAGTAAAAAAGATAATTGATTTTTCTTTTAACCATATGGTAAAATAATATAGGGTGAAGTAAAATGAATAAGGAAGAATTAATTAATAAAGCAAACGAAGTATTGAATAATACAAAAAAAGCTCAAGAAGAATATCACGAAGAAAGAATAACAATATTTAAATTATTAGAAAATCCCACGGAATTTAATTTAGAGATTCTAGAGAGTATTATTAAGATATATGAAAAGAATGAAAAAAATAAATTAAAAAAATGGAATTAGGGTATTGCCTTAATTCCATTTTTCTATTACAATATAATATGAGGTAAAAAAGGAGGAATAAAATTTAAAATGAGAAATAGAACAGAAGGAAAAAAAATGAATAAAAGAAAAGTCAAAAAAATTGTAACTATTATGATGTTATCAATATTGGTAGTAACACTTATATCAGTAGGATTATATTATGGAATAAAAGCTTATAGTGATTATAAAGAAAAGAAAAGTTATAATGACCTTTCAGATTATATGAATGATGCTGATAATGATGAACTTATAGAAGAAAAAACAGCAAAAATGGTAAAATTAGAAGAACTACATAACCAATATCCAAATGTAGTAGCATGGCTAGACATACCAGGTACTGCTATTAGTTTCCCTATTGTACAAAATAAAGAAAGTAATACATATTACTTGACTCATACATATAAAGGTGAGAATTCAGCAAGAGGCTCTATATATCTAGATATGGATGTAGACCTTGAAAAACCAAGTGAGAACTTTTTAATTTATGGACATAGAAATAAAAATGGAGCAATGTTTGAACCATTAATGAATTATGAAAAAGAAGCGTTTTATAAAGACCATAAGACATTGACGTTCACAACTTTAAATGATGATTCAGAATATGAGATAATTGCTGCATTCCGTTCAAGAATATATTATAAATCAGAAAAGAACGTATTTAGATATTATTATTTTGTAAATGCAGATAATACATCTTTATACAACCCAGCAATACAAGGAGGAGAGCCTGCATTTAATGATTTTGTGAAGAATGCAAAAAATGATTCTATGTATGCAATCGAGCCTACTGCAAGCTATGGTGACCAATTAATCACACTTTCAACTTGTGCTTATCATTCAGAGAATGGAAGATTTGCAGTAGTTGCTAAAAAAACAAAGAAACTAAATGTTAAGCCAAAAAATGAAGTAAATAACGAAGATAATAATAACGAGAGCAATAGTTAAAAATAAATATTATTTAAGTGAAATTAGGCGGTTCATATGAATTGCCTAATTTAAATTGGAGAGATAAAAATGTACTATATTTATATGCTTAGATGTGAAGATAATTCTATATATACAGGAATAACGACAGATATAGATAGAAGGATGCAGGAGCATTTTGGAAAAGATAATAAGTGTGCTAAATATACAAAGACACATACACCTAAAAAACTTGAAAGTTTATGGAGTGCAGAGAATAAAAGCCTTGCCTCAAAGCTTGAGTATCATATAAAGAAACTTCCAAAAGAAGATAAGGAAAATTTGATTAAAACTCATAAGTTAGAATACTTTTTGTCTGATAAATTAGATGTAAATGAATATAAGTATGAAAAATATTGACAAAGTAAACATAACAATGTATAATTTATACATTACTTAGAAAAGGAGTTGAAGGATTATGGCAAAACAAAGAAAGAAACGGCAACAATCCAACAGGTATTCCTTGCTTGAGTGTGAGATAAGACCTGTTACCAAGTCAAAGTCTGACAGTTGGTGTGAAAGGAAAATGCCAAAAGGGCGAGTTCCTGCAGGAGATGCTCCGTGGGGGTATGTGATAACTATACCATGTTATCCAAATCAAAATACATTTTTGGATAATGTTGATGGTTATATCGTACGAACCAAAAAGCACTGTGGCAATCTGCTTTTGCAGGTAATTAAAAAAGACTCGGCACCGGAATATGGAGTAAAATCAGGTGCAAAACTTGAGCCGAATGTAAGTGGCAGAAAGCGAAAAAACAAGAAAAAAAGGTATCGTGTTTTGAGCATTAAAAACCTTAACAAGTCAGAAGGAAGCTGGGGCAGAGAAATTTCATAAAAAGCAGATAAGTACCAAAACAAAGGTGTTCCTATGATGTACATACATCTTGGAACACCTTTGTTATTGATTAGAAAAAATAAACTTTTTAGTTTTGTTTTAATCTTAAATATCCTAATTCTTCCCATTCATTATAAGCAAGGTTTAGTCTAAATAAAAGTGTTGGCTTAGAACCAGCTCTATTTTTATCCACTACGCAAGCATAATATCTTACATTTGGGTCTTCATAAGGCTCTAAATCAAAAAACTCAGTATCTACTTCATTCAAAGAATACTCATAAAGGTGATAAGAATCGCTGTAAATCTGTTTTAATAAGCATAGGGTATCTAGTACTTCCTTTACAGTTCTACTTGATAAATCATTTATTGTAAGGTTAACTGGTAAAGTCGAATTTTCAATAAGTTGCATAGTAGAACCAATAAAAATATTAAAATCTTGTGCTAAATTTGAAAGGATAGTTGCAGTCTTCTTTACAGCATCGATATTTCCAATATGTGCAGTATCAGCTTTTAATGTATCATAGAAGATATATTCTAGATGTTCTTTATAGTAATAATTTTTAACAACTTTGCTTAATTCTTCGTCTGTATGTTCAGTAATATTTATAAAATAAATTGAATTATTCATTTGCTTGCTTATCCAGTCAGTAACAATTAAAACTTTGTTAAAATCTGAAGAATATTTTTGTAGTCTAGCTGTAAAGTCTACTTGAGATTCATTCTCTTTTCTTAAGATATAGCCTTCTTCGTCTATTTTTACATCTTTTGGGTTATCAGGTCTAAATTTAAGCTCTAAAAGTTCACCTTCAGTTATTCTTAAATCTTGCCCATGTAATTTTTGCATTTTAGGGTTATTGATAACAGTAGTTATTAAGCATAATTTCATTTTCTCTTCAGACATTTCGTTTGAGATAACTAAAACTTTTTTATTATGAAGGAATGCAATATGTGCCATTAGATTTACAGTAAACCTACTTTTACCAGCATTTGAAGGCATAGCAAAAGATGTTGTTTCACCATGTCTGATACCTTTAAAAACCTTAGACAAAATAGGGAAGGGAAGCTCTAGACCATTAACTAAGTTGTTACCACCAGAAATCAAAAAGTCTGTTACATCTCCATTTAAAACAGCACTTTTAAATTTTGCTGTGACTTCAGCTTGATTTACTGCACTTTCAACTTCTTCAATAGACATTTTGCTATATAATTTGTAGTTTATAATATCTATAATTTTATCTTGAATACTTTTTATAGGAATTCTTAAATAATTCTTTCTAAGTATAAATAGCTTTCTAAGTTCAACGTATATCTTTTCAAAGTCATATTTTCTACCACGTACTAACATTTTAAATTGTTCTTTAAGAGGGAAAATTTCTTCGACATTTTTTGCAAAATTGAATTTCTCTTTTGCGACTTCAGGTGCATATGCTTCGCCATCCGAAAATAGTACAAGTTTGTATAAAGATAAAATATCTTCACTTGCAAAATAGCAATCGTCATATTCAAAATAGAATTTACTTATAGACTTAGGGTCGGTTAGAAGTAGACCCATATATATTGATTCTAGTCTTTCATCTATAAGTTCTTTAGGATAAAGACTGAAATTTGAAGGCTTTTCTTCATCATTTTCTTCTTCGCTTTCATTTTTTTCGCCATTATCTGTATCATTTTTAGACTCATCTTTTTTATCTTTTTTTGTATTTCTCTTAGGTTTTTTTACAGTCTCTTCTTTTGCTTTTTTTTCAGCATCTGCTGGAGTTTCTGCTGTTTCGGTTTTATCTTCTTCATTTTTATTTTTAGTAAATTGCTCTGATAAAAGTTCTTCCTTTTCAGCAGCAATATCTTTTGTAAATCCATATTTTAAATTTTGAAGTTCTATCATTGCATTATCAAAATCATTATTTTCTAATGCTTCTTTTATACGGTCAATTTGTCCTTTGTTTGTAGGTGTAACAGGTATTTCTTCTAATAGTCTATATAATTCTTTGATTAAATTTTTTTCCATAAGAAAACTCCTTACTTTATCTATTGTTAATTTATTTCTATTCTATCATATTAAATAATAAAAGCAAATAGTTTTTTGAAATATTAGAACAAATTAGATATCTTGAAAGTAAAGAGTTTTTATGTTATTATATTTAGTATATTTAACGTTTAGGAGTAGAAATTTGGAAAGATATAAAGAAATAGAAAGAACAATTATTACAAATTATCGTAAAAAAATATGGAATAAGTTTGTAAAAGGTATTAAAGAATATGAAATGATTAAGCCAGGCGACAAAATTGCGGTTTGTATGTCAGGTGGAAAAGATTCTATGTTACTTGCAAAATGTATGCAAGAACTACAAAGACATGGCGATATGAATTTTGAATTGGTTTTTTTATGTATGAACCCTGGATATAACGAGAAAAACAAAGAAAAAATATTAAGTAACGCTGAAATTCTTAATATTCCAATTCATATGTTTGAAACAGATATATTTGAAAGAGTAGAAAGAATAGAAGACCATCCATGTTATCTATGTGCAAGAATGAGAAGAGGGTATCTATATAATAATGCAAAAGAGCTTGGATGTAATAAAATTGCCCTTGGACACCATTTTGATGATGTAATAGAAACAATACTTATGGGAATGCTTTATGGTGCTCAAATGCAAACCATGATGCCAAAATTACATAGTACTTTTCATCCAGGAATGGAACTTATAAGGCCACTTTATTATGTGAAAGAAGCTGATATTATATCATGGATGAATAAAAATGAATTGGAATTTATAAAATGTGCTTGCAGGATAACTGCAAAAAATTCATGTGATAGTGAAGAAGGTTCAAAAAGAGAAGAAGTGAAAAGGCTTATTAGAGAACTTAGAGAGAAGAATAAGTATATAGATACTAATATTTTACGTAGTAGTCAAAATGTTAATTTAGATACTATTATTTCGTATAGAAGAAAGGACGAATTTCACCATTTTTTAGATAATTATGATAATGAAAAATAAAGCCTTGGCTTAGCCAAAGCTTTTTTCTTAAATCCATTCACCATATTTTTTAATATACACTTTCTTTGCAAATATTGCACCAATGCAATAAAGGAAAGTTACGCCGAAGATTAAAGCAATGTAAGCTATGTGAAGTGGAACTAGACCGATTAGAGTACCTAATGGTGTAAATGGTATTAATATTCCGAACAGCAATTAATGCTACTGATGAAATATATACTGCTTTATGTGCATTGCTTTGTATAAATGGAAGTTTTGCAGTTCTAACTATATGCATTCCAACTAGATTTGATGTGATGCTGTAACTGAACCAAATTGTTTGGAAGGTCGCAGCGTCTCTTATATTAAAGAAAAACCAAAGGAAAGCAAATACAACTAAGTCGAATGCAGAACTTAAAGGTCCCATAAAGAATATAAAATTCTTTAAGCTCTTTATTGAAAGACTTTTAGGTTTCTCTAAATCTTCTTTATCAACATGGTCAAAAGGAAGTGTCATTTGACCAAAGTCATATAGGAGTCCCTCCATAAGTAACTGAATTGGTGTTTCCGGTAAAAATGGAAGTAAGGCACTTGCAACAATAACAGACATAACTTCTCCAAAGTTAAAGCTTGTTGCAAGTTTTATATATTTCATAAGGTTTGCAAATGTACGTCTTCCTTCTGTTGCTCCGTCAAGTAATACATTTAAGTCTTTTTCAAGTAATATTATATCTGCTGATTCTTTTGCAATGTCAACAGCTGTATCAACAGATATTCCAACATCAGAGTTTGTAAGTGAAGGGCTATCATTAATTCCGGTCTCCCATATATCCGAACTACATTCCCTGATTCTTTTAAAAGTCTTACAATTCTAGCTTTTTGGATAGGGGAAAGTTTAGCAAATATATTTGTTTTCTTAAGAAGCCTTTGGACTGCAATATCTGATAATTTATCGATTTTACTTCCTAAAACAATATTTTTAGAATTAATTCCAACTTTGTTGCAAACGGCTCTAGTAACTTCTGCGTTATCACCAGTTAAGACTATAACACGTATGCCAGCATGATTTAACTTTTCTATTGATTCTTTTGCACTTTCTTTTGGCGGATCTAAGAAACCAATAAAACCAAGTAAAACCATATTTTTTTCATCAGATACAGAAAAGTGTTTTACATTTGCTATATCGTTTTTTTGACATACCGCAACAACTCTTAAACCTTCTTCATTTAAGGATTTACTAAGCTTTAAAATATTATCTTTAATTTCTTTTGTAATATTTGAAACTTCACCTTTATAGTCTACCATTGAACAAATGCTTAATATTTCTTCAACAGCACCTTTAGTAATTAGCTGATTTTTTTCGCCATCACTTACAACAACAGATAAACGCCTACGAGAGAAATCAAAAGGTATTTCGTCTATCTTTTTATATTTTTCTTTTAATTCTTTCATATTGTTACCTAAGGCTCTTTGAATAACTGCTTCGTCAATGCTTCCTTTTAGTCCAGTTTGAAAATATGAATTTAAAAAGGCATGTTTTAATATTCTTTGGTCTTCTTCGCCATTTATATTTAGATATTTTTCAAGGACAATTTTATCTTCTGTAAGTGTTCCCGTTTTATCAGTGCACAAAATGTTCATAGCTCCAAAGTTTTGGATAGAGTCTAATTTTTTAACAATAGTTTTTTTCTTAGACATTCTAACAGCACCTTTTGAAAGGCTTGAAGAAAGAATGACTGGAAGGAGAAGAGGCGTGATACCAATTGCAATTGCAACAGCGAATGTGAATGCAGTTATAATATCATGTTTCCAAGCATTTAATAAAAATACTATTGGTATCATTATTAGCATGAAACGTATAAGCAGACGACTTATACTTTCAATTCCTTTTTGGAATGCAGTTTTAGGTTTACCAGAAGTTAAAGTATGTGCAACTTTTCCAAAATAAGTAGAGTCAGCTATCTTTATAACTACACTTTTTGCACTTCCTGAAATTACGTTTGTTCCCATAAAGCAAATTGTATCTAAGTCAGAAATACTATCCAATTCATCAGGCTTAAGCTCTGTCTCAGCTGTTTTTTTGACACTGTCTGATTCACCGGTTAAAGAAGATTGTCCAACATATAAATCTTTGGCTTCTATAATTCTAAGGTCTGCAGGTATCATACTACCAGCAGATAGAAGTACTGTATCTCCGAATTGTTACGTTTTTTATTGGAATTTGAATTTCTTTTCCATTTCTAATAACTACCGTTGTTGTTGCAACTAATTCTTTTAATTTTTCTGCAGCTTTGTTTGAACGGAATTCTTCGAAAAAGTCAAGAAGTGTACTTGCACTTACAAGAATAGCAATAACAATTATGTTTGCATAGCTTGGAGTTTCTGGTAAATATATATCAGTATAAATTAGAATAACTACAATTCCGATTAATATTGAATTAAAAGGTGTAAATAGGCTTTCTAGAAAATAATTGTACCATTTCTTTGGTTTAGTTTTTTTAATTTCATTTAATCCATAATAATGAAGCCTATAATCTGCTTCATTAGTTGTAAGACCGATTAGGTTTTATATTATGCTCTTTTATAAATTCTTCGCTTGATACAAGAGCATCTTTTCCGTATTGTTTACTTATATTTACATCATCTTTTGAATTATTGTTTGACAAAATAATCATCTCCTGTGTATTAGTATACCACTATGAATATAAAAGATAAATATTTTTTGAAAATAATTTACTTAAAAAGAAAAACAGAGCTTTTTCAAAATAGAATCAGCTCTGTCATTCTTTTTACTCCGAAAAACGTTTTTAGTTCCAGTACTTTGTCGGGTTTTTCCAATCAGGAAAATGCTCAGACAAATAATTATTTGCTTTTCTGTCACATCTTTTCTGCATATGAGAACCGTAAGTAGAATAGTAACCTGCTAAGTAAATCTCTGTTCCGTCAGAATCTACTACATACACTCCAGTGCCAGTCTCTTCATCGATGAACTTATCCTTTAGACCAAATCTACATATTAAGGATATTGCAATTCCAGCTGCAGAATACATTGTTAAAACAGCACGGCAACGTTTTTTCTCATCTAAAATGTAGAATAGCTCATTTTTAGGCATGGAGTCAAATTGCCAGCCAGTTGGTAAAACTACCTTATGTGGTGATCCATCCTTGATATTTTCAAATTTAAAGCCTAATGATTCAAAGACTTCTTGTTGGATAACAAAAATATCATGGGGGAAAGTTAAAACGTGCCGAACTTTTCCTTTTGAAGAGTAAGTAATGGATACCTTGATGTTAGTGTCATGTAATAACATATATTTTCCTCCTTATAAGTTGAATGGTTTTGTTTTCGGATTTTTTCAAAGATATTATCATTTGATAATATATATTAATTATACCATAAATTTGTCATAAAATCAATCTTATGTAACTGATATAAATAGGGAATTTCCACCAGTTTTCTATGGAAAAATGTTGTATAAAAATAGAAATTAAGATATAATAAAATGCAAGAAAAGGAGAATGTGATTTATTGATGGAAGAGATAAAACAAGAATTATTTAAACTTGCTGATAAAAAGTATAAGGAATTTCATGGTAATTTATGTCCAGGAACAGATAATATAATAGGAGTTAGAGTACCGATTTTAAGAGATTACGCAAAAAGATTAGCTAAGGAATATGATATAAGTGATTTATTAGATAAAATAGGTAATGAATATTACGAAGAAATTATGCTACAAGGAATGCTTATAGGTCTTGAAAAAGTAGATTTTAAAACCCTACAAAAACATATAGAAAAATTCGTACCAAAGATTGATAATTGGGCTGTTTGTGATGTGTTTTGCGGGGGACTTAAACTCACAAAAAAGTATAAAAAAGAAATGTGGGAATTTATACAAAAATACTTAAAATCAGATAAAGAGTTTGAAATAAGATTTGGCGTTGTTATGATTTTAGGATACTATATAGACGAAGAATACTTAGAAAGCGATTTTGAAATATTTGATTTTATTACTTCTAAGGAATATTATGTACAAATGGCAGTGGCGTGGGCTATATCAGTGTGTCTTGTTAAATTTTATGATAAAACAGTAAGATATTTAGAAACAGTTTCTTTAGATAAATTTACATATAATAAGGCATTACAAAAAGGAATAGAGTCATATAGGATAACGGATAGGCAAAAAGAGAATTTACGTAAAATGAAGAAATAAGAAAAAGGAAAGCCCCCTACAGTAAAAATGATGCTGTAGGGGACAGGAGACTTTAATTAGACTTGGGTGTTGCCCATATCGGAATTGTACTATCCGGAAGACTAGATTCTTTCCGATCTTCTGAAGGTAATTGATTTATATAACATCCATATTCAGTTACCTTTGAACCGTTTATTTTTTTGATAAGTACAATTAATTGCTTCTTTGCTAATGTGGCATTCATAATAACTCTCCTTTCAAAATTAGGGCACTTTGTGCTTATATAATATAATTATACAACATTTTACATAATTAGTAAAAAATATTTAAATACGATGTAAAAAAGCTTGTATTTACTCTGGTTTTTGTGATAAAATAAATAAATATGAGTAAAAGATAATAAATAGTAAAAGGTGGGATAAAATATGGAATTAGAAGAAGTAAAAGAAATGTTAGCAGGTAAGAAATTTAATGAGTTGAAACAGCAATTTGCAGAAATGAATAGTGCTGATATTTCAAATATATTAGAAGAACTAGAAAAAGAGGAAGCTACCAAACTATTTAGAATACTCTCGAAAGAACAAGCAGGAGAGACTTTCTCATATATGGAAACAGATATGAGAAAAAAACTTATACAAGACTTAACTGACTCTGAACTTAGAAATGTATTAGATGAGTTATTTATGGATGATACAGTAGACTTAATTGAAGAAATGCCATCAAATGTTGTAACAAGAATTCTAAGAACAGTAAATAAGAATGATAGAAAAGTAATAAATGAGCTTCTTAAGTATCCAGAAGATAGTGCAGGAAGCATAATGACAACAGAGTTTGTTGATTTGAAATCAAGCATGACTATAAAAGAAGCAATAGATAGAATTAGAAAAATAGGTGTAGATTCAGAAACTATAAATACTTGTTATGTATTAACTACAACAAGAAAATTAGTAGGTACAGTAAGCATAAGAGAAATTTTGCTTGCAAATGAAAATGATGTAATAAAAGATTTAATGGAGACAAATATTATATCAGTAATTACGACAGAAGACCAAGAAGAAGTTGCAAAAACTTTTGATAAATACGATTTATATGCACTTCCGGTAGTAGATAACGAAAATAGATTGGTTGGAATTGTAACAGTAGATGACGCAATCAATGTAATTCAAGATGAGACATCAGAAGACTTTGAAAAAATGGCTGCTATAACACCAAATGAAAATGGATATTTTCAAACATCAGTATTTAAGCATGCAAAAAATAGAATTTTGTGGTTACTTATACTTATGTTATCTGCAACTATAACAGGAAGTATAATTACTAATTATGAAGAAGCGTTTAAGGTTGTGCCCATATTGGTTGCATTTATTCCTATGATAATGGGTACAGGTGGTAACTGTGGAGCACAAAGTTCTACACTTGTTATACGTGGACTTGCAACAGATGAGATAGAATTAAAAGATGTATTAAAAGTCTTATGGAAAGAAATTAGGGTTGCAGTATTAGTCGGAATACTTCTTGCAATAGTTAATGCTATAAGGATATATTTCCAATATGAAGATTTAAAAATTGCAACGACAGTTGGTTTAACTCTTATAGTTACAGCTATTTTGGCAAAAATGCTAGGATGTTTATTACCAATTCTTGCAAAGAAATTTAAATTAGACCCAGCAATTATGGCATCGCCTTTAATTACTACATTAGTTGATACATTCTCTATATTAGTTTATTTTCAAATTGCAACAATAGTTATTGGACTTTAATATTATAAAAAGGAAGTGTAAAAGTGTTAGATAACGAAACTTTAAAAAGGCATCTTGCTCGGTGCTATCAAGTGGATAAAAGATTATGTAGAAAAATCGAATGCAAAAGGTGTTGTAGTTCGGAAATAGTGGCGGAAAAGATTCAGCTGTTGTAATTGCAATGTCAGCAAAGGCTATTCGGAAGTGATAAAGTAATGGCAGTTTCAATGCCATGCAATTCTGTGATTCGAGATTTAGAAGATGCAAAGCTTGTTTCAAATAAATTTAATGTAAAACAAATCACAGTAGATTTAAGTAGTGGATTTGAGACTTTAAAGAAAGATATAAATTCAAATTTAGAAGGTAATGAATTAAACACAGAAGCTTTAATAAATATGAAACCACGTTTAAGAATGATGACATTATATAGTATTGCTCAAACACTTGGGTATTTAGTAATAGGGACAGGAAACTTGTCTGAAAGCATGGTACGGATATACAACAAAATGGGGTGACAGTAGTTTTGATTTTAATCCTATTGCAAATTTTACAGCGCATGAAGTAATAGAAATTCGGAAAAATCTTAGAAGTTCCAGAAAAGATACTAAGTAAAGCTCCAAATGATGGACTTGGCGGGCTTACTGATGAAGAGAAAATGGGTATAACATATAAACAGATTGAAGAAATGATTGAAACAGGAGATACAGAAAAAAAAGCAAAAGAAATTATACTTAAAAAGTATAGAGCATCGGCGCACAAGAGAGAGCCTGTGCCTAGGTATGAATTTGACAGAACAAACCACTTAATGGAAATGGAGTAAAATTAATATGGATAAATTAGAGTTACTAACAGATTTTTACGAATTTACTATGTCAAATCGGTTATTTTGAAAATAACAAATCAGATATAGCATATTTTGATATATTTTTTAGAAAAGTACCAGATAAAGGCGGGTATGCAATTGCCGCTGGGTTAGAACAAATTATAGAATATGTGCAAAATTTAAAATTTGATGATGAAGATATAGAATATCTAAGAAGTCAAAAGATTTTTTCTGATAGATATTTGAAATATTTAAGAAACTTTAAGTTTTCAGGAGATATTTGGGCTATACCTGAAGGAACTGTGGTTTTTCCAAATGAGCCACTTGTAACTATTAGAGCAAATGTAATAGAAGCACAGCTTCTAGAAACTGCACTTTTAACTTTTCTAAATCACGAAAGTTTGATTGCAACTAAAACAAGCAGAATAGTTAGAGCAGCTAATCGGAAGACCTGTAATGGAATTTGGCGCAAGAAGAGCACACCGGAGCATCCGCTGCAATTTATGGAGCAAGAGCTTCGATTATTGGTGGGGCATGCGGAACTTCTTGTACATTAACAGCAAAAATGTTTAATGTTCCAGCAAGTGGAACAATGGCACATAGTTGGATACAAAGTTTTGATAGTGAATATGAAGCATTTAAAGCATATGCTGAGCTTTATCCAAATGGATGTACAATGCTTATAGATACATATAATACAATGGAAAGTGGACTTCCAAATGCAATAAAAGTATTTGATGAAGTTTTAAAGCCAAAAGGAATAAGACCTGTTGCTGTAAGATTAGACAGTGGAGATTTAGCATATTTATCTAAGAAAGTAAGAAGGGTTTTAGACGAAGCTCGGATATGAAGATTGTAAAATCTGTGTGAGCAATGCGTTAGATGAGTATTTGATAACATCATTAAATAATCAAGGAGCTAAGATAGATTCATTTGGCGTTCGGAGAAAATTTAATTACTGCAAAAAGTGATGCTGTATTTGGTGGGGTATATAAACTTGTTGCATTAGAGAGACAGGGAAAAATTATTCCAAAGATAAAAATTAGTGAAAATGTAGAAAAGATAACAAATCCAAGTTTTAAAAAGGTATGTAGATTTTACTCTAAAGATACTGGCTTTGCTCTTGCGGATGTAATTATGCTAAAAGACGAAGAAGTACCAAAGGACAATTACGAAATATTTGACCCAAATGATACTTGGAAAAAGAAAACTTTGACAAATTATACGGTAAAAGAATTGCAAGTAAAAGTATTTGAAAATGGAAATTTAATATATGAAATACCAGAATTAAAGAAAATAGCAGATTATTCTAAAAAAGATTTAACTACAATTTGGGATGAAGTAAAAAGATTAAATAATCCACAAAAGTACTATGTTGATTTGTCTGAGAAACTTTATGATTTGAAGAATGATATGCTAAATAAGAATTAGGAGAAATATTAAAATGAAGAATTTTGAGAGAAGAGTAAATTATTATGAAACAGATAAAATGGGTATTGTGCACCATTCAAATTATATAAGATATTTGGAAGAAGCTAGAACTTTTTGGCTAAGAGAAATAGGAATGCCTTTTGAAATGTTAGAACAAAATGGAATAACAATACCTGTGCTTGGAGTAAATGTTGAGTATAAGCACCATCTTTCATTTGCAGATATAGTCTCTATTAGAACTTTTGTAAAGGAATATAATGGAGTTAGAATGACTGTGCGGATATGATGTTATAAACAAAGAAACTAGTCAAAATTCTATAATTGCTGAAACAAAGCATTGTTTTACTAATATAGATCTAAAACCAGTTAATCTAAAAAAATATGCACCTAAATTTTCAGAAAAATTTGAGGGGTTAATAGTCAAATAACAAAAGAAGAACACTTGAAAGATATATAGCCGTAAATGAGGTAAAAATAATGAATGTAGCAATAACAATAATTAAAATGATTGGTGGCTTAGTTTTATTAATATATGGAATGAATATATTAAGCACAAATTTAAAGAAAATTGCAGGGGAAAAGTTTGAAACAATATTAAACAAAGCAACTGATAATATATTTAAAGGTGTTCTTACAGGTATATTAATTACAGTTGCAATACAAAGTTCAGCTGCGACAACAGTAATGGTTGTTGGAGTTGTTAATGCTGGAATTTTGAAACTTAAAAATGCTATACCAATTATCATGGGAGCAAACATTGGAACAACAATAACAGCTCAAATACTTAGACTTGCAAGCCTTGATGAAAACAGTGTTTTTGCACTAATAAGTCCAGCAACACTTGCACCAATTATATTGCTAATTCGGATTAATTCTATTAGAAATGAAGAAAAAACAAAAGCTAAGAGATTTTGGACAACTTTTAATTGGACTTGGACTTCTATTTACAGGACTTATGACAATGATAAATATGGCAAGTAGTTTTAGTGAGTTACCAATACTTACTGAAATACTTACAAAACTTTCAAACCCAATACTTGGAGTTTTAGCAGGAGCAATTATAACAGTTGTTGTACAAAGCTCAGCAGCGGCTGTACGGAATTTTGCAAGCGATTTCTATAACAGGTTTTACAACTTATGCAAGTACAATACCTATAATATTAGGTCAAAATATTGGAACATGCTTTACTTCAATTTTATCTAGTATAGGTGCGACAAAAAATGCAAAAAGAACTGCAGCAGTACATTTGTACTTTAATTTAATTGGTACTGTTATATTTATGGTAGTTATATATACATATCAAAATGTTGTAGGTTTCCCATTTTGGAATGATGTAATAGATATGGGCGGAATTGCAAATTTCCATTTAATATTTAACATTGTATCTACAGTTATTTTACTTCCATGTGTAGGTTTACTTGAAAAATTAACACTTATAACTATAAAAGATAAAAAGAATACTGATGATGACGAAGATAATGACTATTTGAGTGTATTAACTACATTGGATGAAAGAATAACTAGTATTCCAAGTTTAGCAATTGCAAATAGTTTAAATGTTATACTTAAAATGGGAGAAGTGGCAGAGAAGAACTTTAGGAGAGCATCATATTTAATAGATAAATTTGAAACAAAAAAGCTAGAGCATATACAAGAAAGAGAAGATGTAATAGATAAAATGGATGTAAGCCTTGCAAATTTCCTAGTTAAAATAGGAAACTTAGATATATCAGAGCAAGATAATAAAACTGTTACAGCACTTCTAAAAATAGAATCTGAATTTGAAAAAATAGGCGATTATGCATTTAAGCTTTCAAAGGTAATAGAAAATATAAATGAAAAGGAACTAAAATTCTCTCAGGAAGCAGATAAAGAACTTAAAGTTATGTATAATATTGTAGAAGATACTTTAATTAGAACAATAGAGATTTTAAGAGAGAGAGATTTAAACTCTGTTACTGAAATTGAAGCTTTAAGAAAAGTTTCTAAAACATATAGAGAAAAATATAAAATGGCACATATAGAAAGGCTTAAAGAAGGAAAATGTTCTGTAGAAGCAGGTATTACGTTTATTGAAATATTATCAGTTTATGAGAAAATCATTGGCCATTGTATAAATATTTCTGTTGCTAGTATGAATTATAGGACTGACGAAGCATATATAACAAAACATGAATATTTTGATGAAATACATAAGAATGATATAAATTCGATTAAAACCAAAGTTGATGAGTTTAAGGAAAAATATGAAATGCTTGAAAGAGACGACAAATTAAGCATTATATAAATTTTCTAGAATATTCACACGTAATGCAACTGTAATGCAACTGTAATGCAACTGTAATGCAACTGTAATGAAAAAATAATATAACTTTCTATTTCCATATGATATAATCAAAATGCAAATATATGAGAGAGAAAATATCTTTGCAAATACTACTTTCACGAGAGAAAAAGAGGTAAATATGGAAGAAGAAAAAAATGAAAATAAAAAAGAGAAAAAGATTATGCCGGTAATTTGGGGACTTATGATATTAATAATTATAGTTATATTAGTAATATCTAACACAAAGAAAAATAAACAAGATAACGTTGCAGTAGACTCTGATAAAGTTGTACAAATAGAGACAAAGGATAAAGAAGACGAGGAAATTAAAACAAAAACTGAAGTGATACTTAGCAGAAATAGTATTATTTTGTCAGTTGGAGGCTCTGAGACTTTAGAATTAACTGATAATAACAAAAAGAAACTAAGTTGGAATTCTAGCCATCCTAGCATAGCTAGTGTTGATGATAATGGTAGAGTTACAGCTGTTTCAATGGGAACTGCAATTATTACAGGAGAAGACGAAGATGGAAACAAAGGTAATTGCACTATAATAGTAAAAGGAGGAGCTGTTGTTTCTAAAAAGACATCAAGTTCTTCTAGTTCTGATACTAATAAAGTAACAAATCCTACACAAAGTTCGAATAATAATAATGAGCCTTCACAATCGGGAAATACGAATAATAATTCTAACAATTCAACACAACCAAATGAGCCAATAAATCCAGACGAGCCAATGGAAGTTATAAAGTGTATAGTAACATTTATGGTTGATGGAAAACTCTATACTACAAAAGAAATAGAAGAAGGAAAGGAAATAGGAGAACTTCCTATAAATCCTAATAAATATGGATATACTTTTGGAGGATGGTATAGTGGAGAACGAATTATAGATTCAAAAACAATTGTTACAGAAAATATTATCATTGAAGCTAGATGGGATACATATACTTTCGAATTAGCTTTGATTAATGGTGATGAAGTTTCTCCAAATAGAATAGTTAGAGCTTATAAAAATGGACAAAGCGTTAATATAAAAGAACTATGTGGAACAATAGGAGATAATACAAACTATACATTAGCTACATGGAATGAAAAATTAAATGCAGTAAAATGTGTAAGTGCTAAACAAATAGAACATGCAAGTAATTATATGATTATATTAAATAATGCAGCTGTAGCAGTATATGCAAATGAAGAATAATTTGGAAAGGAAACCTAAAATAATGAATAAAAAATTAGGATTATTTATTGTCATAGCTATTATATTAATTGTTATAGTTGGAACAATAGGTATAAAAGAAGTGATGGAACCCGCTAGTAGCGAAATTGTACAAAGAGAAGTAGAGGAATTTGGAATAGAAGCAGAAGGACAAATATACGTAATAGGTGAGCATCTATTTACAGACAAAATAGAATATCTTTCTACAGAAATGATGTTAGAGGCAGCAAAAACTGTAGAAGGCATTTCAGAAGATATGACAGAAGAACAAATTTTAAATCAAATAACAGTATATGCCAGAGATGCAGAAGGAAATTGGATAAATGCTTTAACAGGTGAAAATATCACATTAGACAGTAATTTTAAATTCAATATAAAATATATAGATTTAATTAAAATACCACAAAAAGTTTCAACAGAAGAAGAATTTATGACAGCATTTGAAGATGATACAGTTAACTTAATAACTTTGGCAAATAATATTAATATAACCAAAACGTTAGAAATAGCTGAAGATAGAGAACTTACATTAAATTTAAATGGAAAAGCTATAGATATTTCTAATATTGCTGATTCTAGTTTTGGATTTACAGTTAATGGCGGAACTTTAACTATAAATGGACCAGGTGAGATAACATCTAATACCAATACAAAAGTAAATATAGGAAATATGTCAGGAATATTAGAAGTTAATAATGTAAAGATGTTAGGTGGATATAATATTTTAGCTAATTTTAAAAATCAAGGAGGACAAACAAGAACTACAGTTAATAATTCAGAATTAGTAGCAACAGCACATACTAGTGTAGGAACATGGGAAAATGCGACATTAGATATAAATAATTCAACTCTTATAGGATATTATTCAGCAGTAGCTACAAACGGTACAGCAAAGTCAGCAAATATAAATATATATAATTGCAATATGTCTACTACATGCGAAGAAGAGGGTTGTGTAGCATATATGCCTTGTGGTGGGGTAATGAATATTGAGGATTCAATATTAACAGGTCATACAGGACTTGGAGCATGTGCAGGAACAGTAAATGTAACTAATACTAAAATAAATGCAATAGGAAAACATTGGACATTGGATGAAGTGAAAAAACTAGGAAGCGAAATGTGGTGTGAAGGCAGTAGCGTAATCCTACGTAGCCAAAAGGGATATGACAATGGAGGAAAATTAACACTTAACATAGATAAAGCTTCAACAATATCAAGTACTAACGGACCAGCTATTAGAATTCATGAGTATAAAGATAATACGGCTGTTACTGATGGAGTAAAGAATATAGAAGTAAACTATTATTCAGAAAATAGTACATGTAATAGCTCTTTTGATAAAGTTTTAACTGAAAAATTAGAAGATTCATTTGTTACAATAGAGATTAATGATTTATCTGAATAATTGATAAAATAAAGTAAAACTTAAAAGGAGACATAAAAAGTCTCCTTTTACCATATAGTAAGCATTGGAGAGATTTATGGAAGAAAAGAAAAAATTTACTATACTTGGAATTTCTGTATGGAGATTAGTAGCATATTTCATGATATATAGTTTTGCAGGATATGTAGTTGAAACAATATTTTCAATATTCTCAAAAGGAACTTTAGAAAGTAGACAAAGCTTTCTTTATGGACCTTTTTCAGGAATATATGGAATTGGCGCAATTGTAATGATACTATTTTTAAGATATTTTAATAAAAACAACAATAGATTGTTTATAGGTGGGTTTATTGTAGGATCTATTGTAGAATATACAATAAGTTTACTTGCAGAATTAATACTACATGTAAAATGGTGGGACTATTCTGATAAGCCATTTAATATTGCTGGGAGAATCTGTGTATATTATTCAATATTTTGGGGCTTTTTAGCAGTATATTTTATGTCATATGTTCATCCTAAAGTAGACAGACTTATAGAAAAAATAAAATCTAAAATATCTATTAAGAAGATAAAAATAATAACTAGTGCTGTTACAGCATTTTTGGTGATTGACTGTGTTCTTACAGCATATGCCCTAGAAATGTTTTTAATTAGAAAAGTACATGATTATGACCTAGATGTGGCAAATAAGGAATATGTATTAGAAAAATATGATAAAGTTTATGGGAATGAAAAGACTGCAAATTTTATAAATACATTTTTCGGAGATAGAAAAATGATAAAGACATTCCCAAATTTGAAAACTGTGTCGCCAAATGGAAATATTATATATTTTGATATGTATGTTGATGGAATAGAGCCATATTATTATAAGTTTAATTTTAGTAAAATATAGTAGGAAGTGATGTAATGGAAAGAGTACAATTAGCCCACACAAAGATAGATAATCTTGAAAAATTTGATTGGGTAGAATATTTTAGATATAATAATTCACACCTATTAAAGCTTGATTTTAGCGATAATAGAGAACTAACAAGTGAAGAAAAAGAACTAATTACTCATTCTATAAGGGCTTTCCAAATAGGTGAAGGTTCAGAGCGGAAAGCATTTAACCAAGGTTGTAGAAAAATTTTCTATAAAAAGTAATTATAAAAAATATAGAGAGATTATGAAATGGTTTATCGCAGAAGAGAATAGACATTCTCAAACTTTAAAGAAATATATGGATATATATAAGATACAGCAGGCAAATAAATTATGGATAGATAATATTTTTAGATTTTTAAGAAAAATAATGGGGCTAGAGTGTGAAGTAATAATTTTAGTTACAGCTGAAATGATTGCACTATCATATTATACAGCACTTTCAAATGCTACGAATTCAAAGTTATTAAAAACTATATGTGAGCAAATGTTAAATGATGAATTAAAGCATGTTGTTTTACAATCAGATACTTTACATAGGATATCTAAAAGTAGAAATAAGGTTATAAATTCGGTAGTTAGAGCCATAAGAAAACTAGTTATGAGATTTACAGTTTTTGTTGTTTGGCATAAGTTTAAAAAGCTATTTATAAAAGGTGAATATCCGTATAAAGTATTTAAAAAGCATTGTATAGAATATTTAAATGAGTCAATTAATATAGAAAAGACAGGGAATATATAGCTTACATTATGGAGATTAGGAAGAACCTAATCTTCATTTTTATATTTACAAAACAAGTAACATATGATATAATAACAAACGTTATATAACGATAGTTATCTAAAAGGAGGAAATATGCCACCACCTAGAAAAATCAAAAAAGAAGATATTATTAATGTAGCATTAGAAATACTTAAAAAAGAAGATATCGAAAGCTTAAATGCGAGAAGAATTGCTAAAGAATTAAATTCTTCAGTACAACCGATTTATCACAATTTTGAGAATATGGAAGATTTAAAAGAAGTTGTATTTAAGGAAATTTACAAAATATATCAAGATTATATGGTTAAGGCTTCATTAAAAGAAAAAGCATATAAAGAAATGGGACTTGCATATATAAAATTTGCTAGAGATTATCCAAATTATTTTAAGCTTATTTTTATGAGTAAAACAGATTTTACACCAGAAAGTTTAATATCTAATGATGATACTGGGAATGATGTAATAAATACAGGAATGAAGCTAACAGGATTTTCTTATGAAGAGCAAAGAAAGTTTCATGTTAAGGTGTGGATGTTTACTCATGGAATTGCGAGCCTAGTTGCAACAAATACTGTAAAACTTACTGAAAGAGAAATAGATGATCTTCTTAGAGATACAGTTGGAGCTATGATTGAAGGAATGAAGAAATAATTTTTTAACAAACTAGGATATATATTTTATAAGATAGGAGAACCATTTATCATGGAAAATGTTATTGAAGTTAAGAATTTAAGCAAGGAGTATAAGGAATTAAAGGCAATTGATGATTTGTCTTTTGAAGTGCATGAAGGGGAAATATTAGGTTTGCTTCGGACCAAATGGAAGTGGTAAGTCCACTACTATAAATTGTATTTTGTCATTATTAAATTTTAATAATGGAAAGATAAAAATATTTGGAAAAGATATGGAACCAAATGCCTATGATATAAAGGCTAAGATTGGAGTTATATTTCAAGATGTAGCAGTATTTGAAGAGCTTAATGTGTATGAGAATATTGACTATTTTTGTGGTTTATATATTAAAAATAAAGTTAAAAGAAAAAGATATATTGAAGAAGCAATAGAATTAGTACGGATTGGAAGAATTTAAGAAGTTTTATCCAAAACAGTTATCAGGTGGTTTGCTTAGAAGATTAAATATTGCTTGTGGAATTGCACATAAACCTAAATTGATTTTCTTAGACGAGCCAACTGTTGCAGTTGATCCACAAAGTAGAAATAATATATTAGATGGAATTAAAAAATTAAGAGATAATGGAGCTACAATAGTATATACGACTCATTATATGGAAGAAGTAGAGATAATCTGTGATAGAGTAATAATACTTGATAAAGGAAAGATTTTAGCTACTGGTACTTGTGATGAGCTTAAAGAAAAAGCAAAAATAGAAGAAAAGGTAACAGTAGAGATAAGTAATTTGAGTGAAATTTATATAAGAGAAATAGAAAGGCTAGAGAATGTAGACAAAGTCACATATAGTGATAATTTACTAATTGTTTCATACAGAGAAGGAGAAAATAATTTAAGTGAATTAATGGATTTTCTAAAAAGAGCAAATATAAGATACAACAAAATTTATTCAGAAAGACCAACACTTAATGATGTATTCCTAGAGTTAACAGGAAAGGAGCTTCGTGATTAATGTTTATACATAATTTTAAATATGCCTTAAAAGTTCTTGTTAGAAGTAGAATGCTAATATTTTGGACTTTTGCTTTTCCAATAATACTTCGGCACATTTTTTAATATGGCGTTTTCTAATATAGAAAATAGTGAAAAGCTAGATATAATTGATATAGCAATTGTAAACAATGAAGAGTTTAGAAGTAATAATATATTTAAAGAAACTTTTAAAACTTTAAGTGATGAGGAAAATGAAGAAAGATTGTTTAATACAAGATATGTTTTAGAAGAAGAAGCAAAGACTTTATTAGAAAATGATGAGATAATTCGGCTTTATGAAGCTAGAAGATAATAAACCTAAAATTGTAATTGGCTCAAATCGGAATTAGTGAAACAATTTTTAAATATGTGACAGAAGAGATATCAGGGACGGAAGATATAATGAAAAATGTTTCTGAGAAGAGAATGAGTAATGCTTCACCTGAAGAAATGGGTAATATGAATTCTTTATATGCAAATATATATAGAGAAGTATTGGAAATGACAACGAATGAGAATTCAAATATAGAGAATATATCAAATTCTAATTTAAGTTATACAATGATAGAGTTTTATACTTTAATTGCAATGACATGCCTTTATGGTGGAGTTCTTGGAATGGTAGCAATTAATCAAAATTTAGCGAATATGAGTAGTAATGGAAAAAGAGTTTCTGTTTCGAATGTATCAAAAGGTAAGATTATCTTAAGTAGTGTTTTTGCAAGTTATATAGTGCAGCTCATAGGTTTAGCATTGTTATTTCTCTATACAGTTTTTGTGTTAAAAGTAGATTATGGTACAAATTTACCACTAATTATTTTGCTTGGAATTGTTCGGAAGTTTAGCAGGACTATCAATGGGAGTAGCAATTGCTACTTTAATAAAGAAAAGTGAAAATGTAAAAACAGGTATCATTATATCAGTTACTATGTTTGGGTGCTTTTTGTCAGGTATGATGGGTATTACTATGAAGTATATAATTGATAAGAATTTACCTATATTAAATAAAATAAACCCAGCAAGCATGATAACAGACGGCTTTTATTCGTTATATTATTATGATACTTTAGACAGATATATTTTTAATATAGCAAGTTTACTTATTTTTGCTTTTATCATGATTTTTATTTCTTATATTAGTTTAAGGAGGCAAAAATATGACAGTATTTAAAGCATTTTTAAAGGTATTAAATAAAAATAAATTTATAGTTATAATGTACACAGCAATACTAATTGGATTTGGCGGTTTTAATATGCAAACAAGTGAGAATAGTATGAGCTATGTACAATCGAAGCCAGATGTTTTGATTATAAATAAAGACGAAGAAATTGGTATAAATAAAAATTTGGTAGAATACGTAAAGATAAATAGCAATATTATAGATGTAGATGAAACAGAAGAAGCTGTAAATGATGCTTTATTTTATAGAGATGTAAACTATATTATATATATACCAGAAAATTATAGAGAAGATTTTTTAAATCGGAAATAATCCTAAAATAGAGATAAAAAGCACAGGGGACCATCAAGCAGCGTTTGCAGAAATGCTTTTAGAAAGATATGTAAAGGTAGCAAATATCTATCAAGGAGAAATAGAAGATGAAGAAGAGCTTATAAATAAGATTAATGAGACTTTATCTAATGAAACCGAGATAGAAATTACTTCTAAGTTAGATACAGGTAATTTATCAAAAGCTACGTTTTATTATAATTTTGCAAGTTATAGTATAATGGCTGGAGCAATATATGTTATATGCTTGATATTATCTAGTTTTAAAGAAGAAAAGGTAAGGAAGAGAACAGCTGTAAGCAGTATGAATTATAAAACTCATAATAGACAGTTGTTACTTGCTAATATATTGTTTTCATTGGTTTTGTGGATATTTTATGTGATTTTAAGTTTTGTATTAATTGGAAATGTTATGTTTGATAAACACGGCTTAGTATATATAATAAATTCTTTGGCTTTTAGCATATGTGCTGTAACAATAGCATTTTTGATAGGGAATCTTGTTTCAAATAAGAATGCTATTAATGGAATTGTAAATGTTATTGCATTAGGTTCAAGTTTCTTATGTGGAGCTTTTGTTCCAATGGAATGGTTACCAGATGCAGTTCTTAAAATTGCACATATTTTACCATCATACTATTATATAAAGAGTAATGAAATTATTAAGACACTTGAAGTAATTGATTTTGAAAGTTTGAAGCCGGTAATTGCTAATATGGGAATTATATTAGTCTTTGCAGTTTTATTTACGATTTTGTCAAATATGGTTTCTAAGAAAAAGAGAAAGATAGGGTAGAAAATAAAATAACTTAGAGGTTTTAAGTTTTATAAACTTGACATGGAAATTATTTTATATTAAAATAATAACGATAAATTTTGTATTGCAATGAGCCTACAACGAGGAGGAAAAACTATTATGAGCTATTATAAGCGGGATGATTTAGTTCAATGTCCAAGGTGTGAAGGAAGAAAGAAAATATTTTGGAATTTTGGACATTCCAGTTGCAAATGTTATCTATGTGAAGGAAAAGGTGAGATAACAATGGAAGATAAAAAGCGTATGCAGTTTCAGAAAGAAGGACATAGTCCCAAAGTAGTTGAGGTAATGCTTGATGAATATTTCGAGTAGGTAAAAAAATCTCTATAGAGATTAAGCTATGACTTATACATTTATGTGTAAGTCATAGCTTTTTATTTTTCTATTTTGAGAAATTTTTATTAAAAATATCTTTTCAATAAACCTTCAAAGCCTTTTCCGTGTCTTGCTTCGTCTTTGCACATTTCATGAACTGTATCATGTATTGCATCATAACCTAATTCTTTTGCTCTAGTTGCAAGTTCTTTTTTACCCATACAAGCTCCACATTCAGCTTCTGCTCTTAAAGTGACATTTTTCTTAGTATCAGGGTATACTACTTCTCCAAGTAATTCTGCAAATTTAGCAGCATGTTCTGCTTCTTCAAAGGCATATCTTTTGAATGCTTCTGCAATTTCTGGATAACCTTCTCTATCTGCTTGACGGCTCATTGCTAAGTACATTCCAACTTCTGTACATTCTCCCATGAAGTTATCCTTTAGTCCTTTTACAACTTCTGCGTCTAACCCTTGAGCTACACCTATTTTGTGCTCATCAGCGTATTCGCTTGAACCTGATTCTTTCTTTTCTTCAAATTTATCTTTTCCTGCACCACACTGAGGGCATTTTTCTGGAGCTTCTTCTCCAAAGTGGATATAACCACATACTTTACATACATATGCTTTCATATTTTTACCTCCTAGTATAATAATTCAAATATATTATATAAAATTAAAAAAATTTGTCAATATTTAGTTTGAAAATATATTTGATATTTTTTTATTAAGCTACGTTAAGAAAAAAATAAGGTTTATTTAATTGTATTTTTAAGAATAGTGTTTTATAATGTATTTAAGACAAAAAAAGTAAAATTTATTTTGAAAGGTATAGGGAAAATGCCAAATCAGTTTTCAAGAACGGAAATCTTAATTGGAAAAGATGGAATAAACAAATTAAATAATGCAAAGGTTGCTATATTTGGAATTGGTGGGGTTGGATCTTTTGTGGTAGAAGGACTGGCAAGGGCCGGAGTTCAAAACTTTATATTAGTAGATAATGACAAAGTAGACATTACGAATATAAATAGACAGATAATTGCAACTCATAAAACTATTGGAAAGTACAAAGTAGATGTAGCAAAGGAAAGAATATTAGAGATAAACCCAAATGCTAAAGTAGAGATATACAAGGAGTTCTTTTTACCTGATAGTGAAGGAATAATAGATAAAACAGTAGATTATATTGTTGATGCAGTAGATACAGTTACTGCAAAAATAGAACTTGTAGTTAGGGCAAAGAAGCTAAATATACCTATTATTTCAAGTATGGGGACAGGAAATAAATTAGACCCTATGAAGTTTGAAATAGAAGATATTTATAAAACTTCTGTATGTCCACTTGCAAAAGTTATGAGAAAAGAATTAAGAGAAAGAGAAATAAGTAGTTTAAAGGTTGTTTATTCAAAAGAAGAACCTATCAAAACAGAAAAAGTGCCAGGAAGTATATCATTTGTACCATCTACCGCAGGACTAATTATTGCAGGAGAAGTGATTAAAGACCTTACAAAAATGTAATATCATGTAATGAAAATAAATACCAAAGAGAAGAAATAAATAATATAATGTAATAAGTATTAAAAAATGGAGTAACGGTATGAATAAAGAAAAGATAGTAAAAGAGCTAATAATGGTATTTTGGATATTTATTATTGGAAGTATAATAGGATACATTTTTGAGATGATTGTTGCACTGGTTCAAAATGGACATTTTGAATCAAGACAGGGAATAATATATGGACCATTTACACCTGTATATGGAGCAGGAGCAGTTATATATTATTTAATTCTAAATCATATGAACGTTAAGAGTAAATTTAAAGTCTTTTTAGTTACAGCTGTACTAGGTGGAATCGTGGAATATATGTGTTCGTTATTACAAGAGAAAATTTTTGGAACTATATCATGGGATTATTCAAGCCTTATGTTCAATTTACATGGTAGAACAAGTTTGTTACATTGTACTTATTGGGGAATTGCAGGGGTTATATATATTATATATTTAGATCCATTTCTTGAAGATTTAAAGGAAAAAATAAATCAAAATAAGTTAAAAGCTATAACTGTACTATTTGCATTTTTTATGATTTTTAATATATCAATTTCTTGTGTGGCTGCAAACAGGCAACTTGAAAGAAGAAATAACATTCCAGCAAATAGTACATTGGATGAGTTTTTAGATAAACATTATCCAGATAGCTATATGGATAAGATTTTTGCAAACAAAAAAGAAGTATTTCAAAAAAAATAACCTTACGAAAGTGTAAGGTTATTTTTGGTAATGTATGATATAATAGTTTTTATAAGGAGTGTGTTAAATGCAAAAAATATTAATTGTAGAAGATGACGAAAAGCTTAGGGAAGAGCTAGAGATATTTTTAAAAAATAATGGATATATATTAGAATCTCTAAAAGTTTTTGATAATACTATAAATGATATTTTAGAAATTAATCCTGATCTTGTTTTGTTAGATTTAAATTTACCAAATGCAAATGGCGAATATGTTTTAAAAGAGATAAGGAAAAAATCTGATGTGGGAGTAATAGTTGTTACAAGTCGCGATAATGAAATAGATGAATTACTTTCTATTAATTATGGAGCAGACCAGTATATTACTAAACCATTTAATATACAAATATTGCTTGCAAAGATAGCTTCAGTACTGCGAAGAACAAGCCATGACTTAGATACAAAGGATGTAATAAATGCAAAAGATTTTATTTTAAACATGTCAAATAGTACAATAGAAAAGAATGGTAAAAGTATAGAGCTAACTAAAAATGAATATAGAATTTTAAAGTACTTAACGCAAAACAGGGGAAAAATTGTATCAAGAGAAGATATAATGGATTGTCTTTGGGAAAGTGAAAGTTTTATTGATGATAATACTCTTAGCGTTAATGTTACAAGGCTTAGAACAAAACTTGAAGAGTTGGGATTAAAGGAATTAATCGAGACAAGGCGTGGACAAGGATATATATTAAAAGGGGAGAATTGATGTATGAGTTTTAGAAGTTTTATTAAGGATAAAATTCTTTTGACAGTTTTAATTATATTTGCGATTGCTACAATAGAAATCTTTTTAATTCCATATAAATTTACACTTTTTATAAAATTATATATTCCGATAGCCATTTTATTTATGTATTTCATAGGAATAGTGGCTGAATATTTTAATAAAAGAAATTTTTATAATAATATATTAGGCATTTTAAATCAGCTAGATGAGAAGTATTTAATCACAGAGATTATAAAAACTCCTGATTTTGCAGAAGGGAAAATTTTGAAAGAGATTTTAGAAGATATAGATAAGTCAATGATTGAGAATGTGAATAAATACAAATACATGCGGAGAAGATTATAAAGACTATATAGAACTTTGGATACATGAGATTAAACTTCCGATTGCGACAAGTAAAATGATAGCCATAAATAATAAAAATGATGCAACTAAAAGTATAAATGAAGAGTTAGAAAAGATAGAAAATTATACTGAACAAGCTTTGTTTTATGCAAGAAGTAGTACAGTAGAAAAAGATTATTACATAAAGAAGACTAATCTAAAAGAAATTGTGAGTGATACTATAAAGAAAAATAAAACTGTTTTAATACATGATAAAGTACTCTTAAATGTTCATGATTTAGATATAGAAGTTAATACAGATAAAAAATGGGTCACTTTTATATTAAATCAGATTACCCAAAATAGCATAAAGTATAAAAAACAAGATAGTATTTTAGAGCTAGAAATTTATGCAAAACAAGGAAAAGAAAAAGTAGTTTTATATGTTAAAGATAATGGGATAGGAGTAAAGGCAGGAGAAATATCAAGAGTATTTGATAAAGGGTTTACTGGTACAAACGGAAGATTATCTGGTAAAAAATCTACGGGAATAGGGCTATATCTATGTAGAAAATTATGTGATAAATTAGGTATTGGAATAGAAATAGCTTCTACCCAAAATGAAGGAACAGAACTTAGTTTGGCTTTTCCAAAAGGTAGTTTTATAGATATAAATTAAAAGGCTTACAAAAATGTAAGTCTTTTGTCACATAAATCAATAGGAGATAATCTATGACACATGTTATACTAAAGATAGATTGAAAGGAGTTTTTATAATGGGTAAAGTTTTAGAAGTAAAAAACATAGAAAAATATTATGGGAATAAATCGAATCTGACAAAAGCGATAGATAACATTAGCTTTGATGTAGAAAAAGGAGAATTTGTTGGCATTATGGGAGCAAGTGGATCTCGGTAAATCTACTTTGTTAAATATAATTTCAACAATAGATAAGGTTACTAGCCGGGCATATTTTGGTTAATGGTGAAGATATAACAAAGCTAAAGGGAAATAAGCTAAATAAATTTAGAAGAGAAGAGTTAGGTTTTATTTTTCAAGATTTTAATCTATTAGATACACTTACAGCTTATGAAAATATTGCCATTGCCTTAACAATTCAGAAGGTAAATTCAAAGGAAATAGAAAAAAGAGTAAAGGAAATTGCAGAGAAATTAGGTATTAAAGAAATTCTAAATAAATATCCATACCAGATTTCAGGTGGACAAAAACAAAGGGTTGCTTCAAGCAGAGCAATTATTACAAACCCTAAATTAGTTCTAGCAGATGAACCAACAGGAGCATTAGATAGTAAATCTGCAAGACAATTACTTGAAAATTTTGAGTTCCTAAATGAAAAATTAGGTGCAACTATTCTAATGGTTACACATGACGCATTTACAGCTTCTTATGCAGATAGAATTTTATTTATTAAGGATGGTAAAATTTTTAATGAGATTTCAAAAGGAAATGATACAAGAAAACAGTTTTTTGAAAAAATCATAGAAGTACAAACACTTCTTGGAGGTGATTTAAACGATGTTATTTAAATTATCTTTTAACAATATGAAAAAAAGTATAAAAGATTATGCAATATATTTTTTGACATTAGTGCTTGGTGTAAGTATCTTTTATATGTTTAATTCTTTAGACAGTCAACAAGCAATGCTAGAGGTATCACGGTTCACAAAGAGAAATTATTAAATTAATGATAGATATGCTTCGGATATGTTTCAGTCTTTGTAGCAGTTGTTCTTGGACTATTGATTGTGTATGCAAATAAGTTTTTGATTAATAGAAGAAAAAAAGAATTTGGTATTTATATGACACTTGGTATGGGAAGAAGGCAGATTTCTAAGATAATATTATTGGAAACAATATTTGTAGGAGTAATATCACTTGCAATTGGTCTTATAGTTGGTATATTTGCATCACAATTCATGTCAATATTGGTTGCAAAAATGTTTGAAGCTGATATGAGTGGCTTTAAGTTTGTATTTTCAGGAGATGCCTGTATTAAAACCTGTATATATTTTGCAGTAATGTATTTGCTTGTAATGTTTTTCAATACTATAACTGTCTCAAAATATAAATTAATAAATCTATTAAATGCAGAAAAAAAGAATGAAAAAGTAAAGATTAAAAACCCTATTCTTTCTGCTTTGATATTTATAATTGGTGTATGTATACTTGGATATGCTTACTACCAAGTAACGTGCAATGTAGAAACATTAAATAGAGCAGAAATGCTGTTAAAACCTATTTTAATGGGTATAGCTCGGAACAGTTTTGGTTTTTTGGTCTATTTCTGGATTTGTTTTGCAGGTTGTACAAAAGGCAAAAGGAATTTATTTAAAAGATGTAAATATGTTCGTATTAAGACAGTTGAATAACAAAATTAATACAATGGTAGCAAGTATGAGTGTTATTTGCCTAATGCTATTTATGACAATATCAATTCTTTCTTCAAGTTTGGCATTAAGAAACTCTATGCAACAAGATTTAATAGAAATGACGCCAGTAGATTTGAATTTAACTAAAACAGCGAATTTACCTGAGAAATATGTGAAATATGGAAGAGAAATAGAGACGACAGAAAAACAAAGGGAAGATTCAAAAATATCAATTAAAGAGACTTTGATAAATAATGGCTTTGATATGAAGCTACTTAAAGATGTAGTTGAAGTCCCAATATATGCAAGTAATAATTTTACTTGGGGAGATTTTTGTGGAGATAAGCTAGAGAAACTAAAACTAAAATATCCAATGCTTCAATATGGAACAGCAGAACAGATTGTAAAGGTTTCAGACTATAATAAAATAGCAAGATTATACAAAACAGAAGAATATAGTATAGATGACGACGAGTTTATTATGCTTTGTAATTTTGACAGTATGAAACAAGTAAGAGATATGGTACTTGCTAATGGAAATAAAAAGATAGAAATTGCAGGAAAACAATATAAATCAAAATATAATGAATGTAAAAATGGATATATAGAAATGACAGGAAGTCATACTAATACAGGAATTATACTAGTTCCAGATAATTGCCTTTTAAGTGAAAATGATAAAGAAATATTTATATTAGCATCAAATTATAATGCAAATTCGGACGAAGAAAGAGAAGAAATAGATAATTTATTTAAATCTGATGATTCTATACTTATTAAAAATTTAGACAGTAATGGTTTAGAATTAGATGGTCAAACAAAAATCACTGTAATACAATCAAGTGTGGGCTTGGCAACAATAATAACTTTTATAGCAATTTATTTAGGAATTATATTTTTAATTGCAAGTTCAGCAATTTTAGCACTTAAACAATTAACTGAAAGCTCAGATAATAAAGAAAGATATATAGTTTTAAGAAAAATTGGCTGTGACGAAAAAATGATAAATAGAGCACTATTTAGACAAATTGGAATATTCTTTATGGCACCACTTACCTTAGGAATAATACACTCTATTTTTGGAATACAGTTTGCATTAGAAGTTATGGCAGGGCTTGCAAGTAAGAATGAATTGTTGCCATCAGCTATTGCTACAGTTGTTATTATAGGGTTAATTTATGGAGCATACTTCTTAGCGACTTACTTAGGTAGCAAGAATATTATCAAGGAGGAGTAGAGATGGAAAATATAAAGGATAAAATATTTATGATAGTCGCAATTATTGTTGTACTTGCAGTTTGTGCATTAGGTTATTACTTTTTTGAATGTTATGAGAGGGTTTTATATACACAGATAGATAATAGTAAAGTAACAAAGCTTGAGACGTCTGGCGATATGCCATATCAATATAAGTTAACTGCATATAATGAAAAAGGAAATAAAAAAGAGATTAAGTTTAATACAAGAAGAGAATTAAGAGAAAATGCGTATTTAAAGGTGAAAGTTTGGGCACTTGGTGTTCATGATTGGGAAGAAGTTCAGGAAAATGAACTTCCAGATAAGGTCAGAGAAAAGTATAAGTAAATATTTTTAAGTTTAATTAAAAACAATAAAATAGGCAGATTTTAGATATGATAATATTTAGAATCTGTCTATTAAAAAATGCCAAAACAAACAACATAATATGTTTACAAATAGTAATAAAGGTGATATAATTATATAGATTTTACATAAAATGATTAGGAGTTATATATATGAGTGAAGACAAACTACTCACAAAAGAATTATTAGATTTAAAAGTTAAAGTAATGATGCAAAAAATCGATAAGTTAAATTTGATACGTAATATGTTATTTGGCAATCCAAAGCCTGAAGAGATTACATCAGTAGAAGCAATAAGAGAACAATATCTTAAAATGTATAATAAAATTATTGAAACAGAACAATATGAAAAATATAAAGAAGTAGAAGATATGATTATTAAAGAAATTGCTAAGGTAGAATTAAGTATAGATCAGTATATTTATAGTACAGTTCAAAGCTTAGAAGATGTTATAAATAGTATTATAAATAAGATATGTCAAACAGAAAATTATCAAAATTTTAGTGATTTAGAACAACAAATGCAAGATGTAGAAACATTAAAACAAGTGCTTAGATTGTATAAACCATATGTTAGCGAAAGTGAAATAGAAAGATTAGATAACGATATAAGTGTATTAAAATTTAATATTTTATGGAGAAAACAAGTAGAACAGTTGATATATGGATGTGTTCAAAAAAGTAATACAATGACGCAATATGATAGCGAAGAAGAAAGAATATGTTTTGAAAGACAGTTAGAAGAAAAAAGAAGGTCATTAGTAATTCTTGAAGTAGAGTCTATTGAAAATGACGAAATATTAAGAGTTGATGCAGAAACAATATCAAAAGATATCAATCTATTAGAAAGGTTAATAATAATTGATATGAAAAAGCATCCAGATAGTTATATTAATTTATTAAAGGCTAAAATTTTTAATGCACATTTATGTAATATAGCAAATAACCCATTTAAACAAGAAGTTTATTTAACAGAGAGACCATTATTAGGATATGGGATACATTATAAGTGGCTTAAACCTGGAGAAGAAGAAATAACGTTAAGAGCTAATA
This sequence comes from uncultured Clostridium sp., assembly GCA_948469655.1. Classification (GTDB taxonomy): domain Bacteria; phylum Bacillota; class Clostridia; order TANB77; family CAG-508; genus JAAWPK01. The sequence goes on along the minus strand of CAOKMF010000002.1, from coordinate 13,043 downwards.
AGGTTAATTATTCTTTATTAAGAGCTATACTTGAAGGCGTAGTAACAGACGACAATATAAGCATAATAGAATGTGAAAATTTATATAAAAAATTTGGGTTTAAATGTAGACCTATAATGTGTAATGATGGACAAGAATGTGTAAAAATGCTTTATGACAGTGTAAAAGGGTCAGAAGAATATGAAAAAATTTTAGAACGAGACGAAAAAAATAACGAAGGAAAATATTGTGTAATAGATTTTAATGGCTTAGTATACGATTTCGATAATGACCAGGTAGAAGAAGATTATCTAAGAGATTTATTAAGTAAAAGGGAAATGAAAAAGAGTTCAAAAAAAAGAACATCTTATCCTCAAAAACAAGATTTGCAGAAAGAGAAAGAAAAAGTAAAAGAAGAAGGTATTATAACTAAAGATATAGATGTAATTATATCATTGATGCGAGATGTAATAACTAATGATAGAAGGAACATAGAAGACCTAAAAGCAAAAGCAAGGGCAGAAGCAAAAGATGAAGAAGATTTTTTTATTTTGACTCTAATTTATGATGCAGAAAGTATTGAAGAAAAAATAAAAAAAGAAGAAAAAGAAATAGAAGAATTAGAACAATTAAAAAATCAAAATAGACCATTGACATTTAAAGAAATAAGAAAATTATTATCAACAACTAATTTTGTTTATAGAGAACTAAATATTAAATATAATGCATGGGAACTATTACCATTAGAAGATATGGGAAGTGAGGGAAATGTGTGCTTAGCACCAATACCAGAAGAAAGTGGAACAATGAAAGTAGAAGTAAGCCATAGTTTTTTATATGGATCTGAATATGAAGAGAGACCTTATCATAGAAGGTATATAGGACCATTATGGAAAAAATATCAAAAGGAATTTAAAGATTTAGGCATTGATGTAAAGGAAGATAGCATATATTATAATAGCAAACCACAATTTGAGATATTTGTAAATTTAGACGATATATCAGATTTACCTATTGATTATGAAAAAGTAAAAATTTTACCGGAAAAGAGATTAAAAGAAATTTTAGAAAGAGAAGAAAAAGGAAGATAATGAGTGAGCTAAAAATGAGTAATTCAAATAAAGAATCGATTGCGGAGTTAAAAGAGCAAGTAAATGAAGAAATGAATGTGCTAACTATTGAAATACCTAATTATTCAGAATTAAACGAAGAAGGAAAGAAAATAGTAGATAATTATATTTCAATAATTAATTTAGATAACGAAGAAACAATTGATAATATAGCAAAAAATGAACTAAAAAGAATATATATGAAACTAGGAATTTTAAAAGGGGCAATGGAAACATGTTATACAAGAATAGAAAACACAATTACTGAAGTAAAGGAATTTATTGCTCAAAATAATGAATCTCGAAAAGAAAGCTTTTTTAATTTATTAAAAAAATTATTATTGAAAGCTTTAGGAAATTTAAAAAATAATTCCAACGAGGTACAAGAGAATGAAGAGACATACAATTTAACTAATATAGATATCATTTTAGAAAGGCTAGAGAGTATAAGAATTGAATTAAGAATAAATGCACAAAAGCTAGAAGACATTGCTAAAAACTCAGATGAACAATCTATTGATATGCAATATCAAATTATAGCATTACAAGAAGTATTAAGGAGAGTACAAAGAGACAAAATAAAACAGACACAAATTCTCGAAGAAACTTTCTTCCAAGGATGTCAAGATGTGGCATTATCTAGAATAGAAAGAAAGCTTTTACAAAAAATAGATTATTGTATGGGAATTGATAGAAATGCAAGAATTAACTTTATAATATCAAGATTATTTGCAGAAAGAAATGAACAAGTTGCAAGTGAGTATGAAGAATATTTAAAAATAATATTACCAGAATCAAAAATTATAAACTCTATAGCTGAAATGATAGATACATATAATGAATTTGCACATATAATGAATGAAAGGCTAAAAACAGAGACTGAATATTCTAAGGAAGTAATTGCAATGGCTCAAAATGCTGGAAGACCAGCAAATGAAGCTTTTACAGGGTCATTAGATGATTTTAGAAGTGAATTAAGTAGAGTAGACTTATATATTAGACAAGATAGTAAAGAAGATAATAACGAAGGTAGTATAGAAGATGCTATGGAAATATAGAAAAAGTAAAATGAAGGCGAGAGATATCTAGCCTTCATTTTGTGTATTATCAGATTATGCAAAATAGTTCGTTGACAAAATAAATAAATACATTTATACTTGAGTTAAAGATTAGGAGGAGAGATTCTATGAAAAATAAAGTTATGATTTTATGGATAGTTTTTGCTGTTTGTCTAAGTTTAACGGTTGTGTTTTGGTTTTTGATGAATGGTGCTAAACCTGAATATGAAGAAGTTAAAGCAGTTGTAACAAGTGCGAAAACTGAAGAAATAGTAAATAAAAAAACTGGTTCAAGGACTACTTTTTACAAAGTTGAAGTTAGGTATGATGGAAATATATATGACTTAGAAAATGTTCATAATACTTATATGTACACAGAAGGAAAAACTGTTACAGCATATAAATATAATGATAGATTATTTGCAAATACAGAGGGAGTACAAACGTCAACTCCTATTGCAACTATATATTTTGTTTTTTTATTTGGAAGCTTTATAATGCTTTTTGTAGCTACAACATATACTAGTAAAGTTTCTAAGGAAAAGAAAAAGACTAGTAATGAAATAAATAAAGATATTTCATAAAATTTAATATTTTTCTTGTTTTTTAATTTTAAATGTGATATATTTATATAAGTTTCAAAATATGGAACTAGAAAAGAATTTATTTTATTAGTATTTACCTTCTTTATTAGATTGGTTAAGAAAGAAAATTAATTCAAATCAATTAAAAAAGGAGGTATATGAAAATGGAAACAAATTATGAAGATATTACTCTTACATGCAAAGATTGTGGTAAAGAGTTTGTTTTTACAGCAGGTGAGCAAGCATTCTACGCTGAAAAAGGTTTTACAAATCAGCCAGTAAGATGTGCAGATTGTAGAAGAGCTAGAAAACAACAAAACAATAGAAATAACTAGAGTAAAAGTTATAAAAGGCACTAACTTAGTTTAGTGTCTTTTTGTTAGAAAACTATTTAGATAAATTTCTAAATAGTTATTGACATCTTTATATTAACACAGTATAATCTATTTAGATATATATCGAAATAGATTAATGAGGTGATTTAAATGGGAATGTCTGAAACATTAAAGGCAATTAGTGACCCTGCAAGAAGAGAGATATTAGAGCTGTTAAAAGGCGGAAGAAAAACGGCAGGGGAGATATCAAGCAAGTTTAATTTAACAAATGCAACAGTATCTTATCATTTATCACACTTAAAAAAGGCAAACTTAATAACTGAAACAAAGCAAAAGAATTATATATATTATGAGCTGAATAGTTCTGTGTTTGAAGATGTTTTAGTTTGGATTTATAGTTTAGGGGGAAATAAAGATGGAAAGTAAAAATAAAAGAACTTTAATTTTAACTGTTTTAATATGCTTATTACCAATTATATTAGGAGCAGTTTTATATAACAAATTGCCTGATGAAATGCCTATTCATTTTACAGTAAATGATACTCCAGATAATTATGCACCAAAGAATTTTGCATTGTTTGGAATACCTGTAATTATGGCTATTGTGCAAGCAATTTGTATTATAGTAACATCAAAAGTAAATAAATTAAAAGAGACGGAAAAGCCTAAAATTGCAAAAATAATGGAATGGTTTATTCCGATTATTACAGTACTAATATATATTATTATGATAGAAGTTCTACTAGGAAGCACAGTTTATGTTGGAAAAAGCGTATGTTTGATTTTAGGGATATCTTTTATGATTATAGGTAATTATATTCCCAAAATGAGTTATGAAGTTGGGAAAAATGTGATACATCCAATGCCTAAGTCTGAGAAAACATTTAGAAAAATGGTTAAAATTATGGGGTATAGTTTTATATTTTGTGGAATAGTTTTGCTTTTACTTATAATTTGGGTGTAGACAAATTGCAGTAGTTGAAATTGAAATATAAATAAAGACAAAAAAAGTGGATAAATATCTATAATAAATACTTGATTTTATTTAAAAAATGTCATACTATAATAAGAAGAAATATTTAGTAGGAGAATAGTATGAATAAAAAAATTGAAATGACAGATTTAAAAGATATGTTAAATAAAACAAAGTCTATATATGGAGATAGACCTGCATATAGATTGAAAACAGAAAAACTGGGAGTATTTAAAGAAATTAATCATAAAGAAGTAAGAGAAATGATAGATTGCTTAGGGACAGCATTAGTGTCTTTGCTTAATTTAAAAGGAAAGAGAATAGGTGTTATTGGAGAAAATAGATATGAATGGGAGATTGCTTATTTATCAGTAGTATGTGGTACAGGAATTGTAGTTCCACTAGATAAAGCACTTCCAGAAAATGAACTAGAAAATCTTATAAGAAGGTCAGAAATAGATGCAATTTTTTATACAGAAAAATATGAGCCAGTATTAAAAAGGCTTGCAAAAGATGGAACAACTAAACTAAAACATTTAATTTCTATGGACTTAAAAGAACATAATGATGGAATATATTCATTTACAGAATTGATACAAAAAGGGAAAAGATTATTAGATGATGGAGATATTGCATTTAAAGAAGCAGAAATTGACCCAGAAGCTATGTCAGTTATACTATTTACATCAGGGACTACATCTGATGCAAAAGCGGTTATGCTTTGTCACAGAAATTTATCTGCCAATTTGCAAGATATGGATGCTGTTCTTTATAATATAACTTGTGAAGATAGAATGCTTTCATTTTTACCAATTCACCATGTATTTGAATGTTCTGCTGGCTTTTTGTTATCACTTTATAAAGGTATGTGTACTTCATTTGCAGATGGACCAAGGCATATAGTAGAAAACATGAGAGAATTTGGAATAACCTTTATGGTTTGCGTTCCTGCAATATATGAAATAATATATAATAGTATTCTTAAAAACCTAGAAAAGGCAGGAAAATTAGATGCTATAATGAAGCTTGTTAAAGAACATGAAAATGATACAATGGAGAAAAAGGCGGAAATATTTAAAGATATACATAAGGTTTTTGGCGGACAAGTAAAATTACTAGTGAGTGGAGCAGCTGGACTAGATCCTAAAGTAGAAGAAGGATATAGGAATTTTGGAATTAATCTAGTACAAGGATATGGTTTAACAGAAAGTTCGCCAGTTGTTTGTGTTAATATATTTGAAGGAAAAGATGAAAATAATCATGTATTTGGAACAATAGGAAGAGCATTACCGCAAGTTGAGATAAGAATAGAAGGCAAAGATGAAGAAGGCGTTCGGTGAGCTTATGGTAAAGGGACCAAATGTTATGCTAGGTTATTACAATGATGATGAAGCAACTAAAGATGCAATAGAGAATGGCTGGCTACATACTGGAGATATTTGCAGAATTGATGATAATGGATATATTTTTATATATGGAAGAAAGAAGAGTGTAATCGTACTTAAGAATGGAAAAAATATATTCCCAGAAGAGATGGAAAACTTAGTAAACAAAATTGAAGGAATTAATGAATCTATGGTGTATTCTATTCTTAATAAAGATGCAAAAGACGAAAACGATATAAGAATTGTAGTAAAAGCTGTATATGACAAAGAGATTATGAAAGAATTGTATAATACAGAAGATGAGAGTGAAATTTATAAAATTATCGAAAGTAAATTAAAAGAAATAAATAAAACAATACCACAATATAAAGCAATAAGGGGCTTAACTATAACTGATGTGCCACTTATAAAAACAACAACAAATAAAATAAAAAGGCATGAGAATTTAAAATAAAGGTGTTTAAGTATGAGTAAATATGAGCCATTATGGGGGTATTTGAAAGAAAATAATAAAGATATGTATAAATTATCTTATGAAGAGATAAAAGATATTTTAGGATTTGATATAGACCATTCATTTTTAACTTACAAAAAAGAAGCTAAAGAATATGGATATGAAGTAGGTAAAATATCAATGAAAGAAAAGACGGTAATTTTTAATAAAATATAATGATAATGCTAGAAATGGATATATAAGAAAAATGTCTACTATAATGTGGGCATTTTTTCTTTGCTCAAAATTAATGTAGTATTTTTTATTTTTTAATGTTATAATTACAAATGAATAATAATATAAAGGAAACATAAAATAAATGAACATTTTAAAACCGCAGAGATTCGATAATAAAGAATTAGAAAATAGATATTTAATTAATGTTAATGAAGAAGAAAAAGTAGATTATTCTAATTTTGAGAATGAAGAATGTGACAATATAAAGCTATATGGAGCAGAATTTGAAAATTGTAAATTTAAGAATATTTCTATGCAAAATGGAAAATTAGAGAAACTAACATTTATAGATGTAATTTTTGAAAAATGTAATTTTTCTAATACTGAATTTTTGGAAAGTGCTTTTATAAGGTGTGAATTTAATAATTGTAAACTTTGTGGTTGTAACTTTGCAGAAGATAGATTATATAATATTTCATTCATAGAAACTAATGCGAGTTATATGAGCTTATCAATAGCAAGCATAGAAAATATTTTATTTAAAGATACAGTTTTAAGAGATGGTTATTTTCAAGAAACGAAAATAAAAAATATTTATTTTAATAATGCAGATTTAACTGGGTCGAAGTTTTTTAAAACAAGTTTAAAAGATGTCGATTTATCAAGTGCTAAAATAGAAGGAATAATAATTTCAATAGAAGATATAAAAGGCATGATAATAGACAAATTTCAGGCATTAGATTTATTGCATTTATTGGGTGTAAAATTTAAATAATAAAAGGAAAATAAAATGGGGAAATTTTTAAAGAAAAATTATTTGTTAATTATTTTTATAATAATACAAACTATATTTTATATAATTGCAGGCGCTAATAAAGAATATCTTCATATTGATGAAGCATATTCTTTTGGACTTACGCATTATGATAAAGTAGAAATACAAGAAAATAGCGATTTTTTTGATAACTGGCACACAAAAGAATTTGTACAAAAAATAAATAATGATTTAAATAATGTTCCAGCAGTATATTTTCTTGATACAGGGAAATCAAGCTTTTTAGACGAAATAACATTATTTGAAAAAATAGATAAATCATATATTGCAAAAGATTTTGAATTTACAAAAGAAAATATAGAAAAAATAATAAAGAAACAAGATATTTCAGAAGGCTTAATAATATTTTTGCATCAAGATAGAAATTCAGAAGAGGCGCTAAATATAATAAAAAATACAAGTGGCTTGCAAAATAGTGAACATTTGAAGAAATTAAGCACATGTAATGTTTATTATGTATATAATTAAATAACATATTTTCCAATATTTTTTGTGGTTTCAATATTGATAAAATTTTTGAATAGTGGTAAACTATCTAAAGGGAAAAAATAAGGAGAATTTGCTATGCAATTATTTGTAATTATAATATTAATATTATTAAATGCTTTTTTTGCAGCAGCAGAAATAGCTTTTATATCATTAAATGATGCAAAAATTGATATACAAGTAAAAGAGGGTAATAAAAAAGCAAAAAAAATAAAAGACATGTTAGTAAATCCTAGTAAATTCCTAGCAACAATTCAAATTGGAATTACACTTGCAGGATTTTTATCAAGTGCCTTTGCATCTGAAACATTTGCAAGTGAACTTGCACCTATACTAAATAATTTAGTACCACAAATAAGTTTAGCAGTTTGGAATAGTATAGCAATAATCGTGATAACAATTATATTATCATATTTTACATTAATATTTGGTGAATTAGTACCAAAAAGACTTGCAATGAAAAATTCTGAAAAAATAGCATTTGCAACTATTGGAGTTATAAAGACAATTTCACTAATTACAGCACCATTTGTTAAATTCTTAACATTTTCAACCAATATAGTTTCTAAGCTTTTTGGTGTTTCTGAAACAGAAGAAGAGACAGTTACAGAAGAAGAAATTAGAATGATGGTAGATGTTGGAGAAGAAAAAGGTGTAATTAAAAGAGAAGAAAAAAACATGATAAATAATGTTTTTGAATTTAATGATAAAGTTGTAAGTGAAATTATGACACCAAGAACAGAAATATTTGCTTTAGATATGAATTTAACAATTTCTGAAGTAATAGAAGAATTATCAGAAGATTTAAGATATAGTAGAGTGCCAGTTTATGAAGAAGATATAGACGATATTAAAGGAATTGTTTATATAAAAGATATTTTATTATCACAGAAAAATAAAAATACAAAAATAAGAAACTTAATTAAAGAAGCATATTATGTTTCAGAAACAAAAAATGTAAATGAATTATTTTCAGAGCTTAGAAAAAATAGAAAACAAATAGCAATTGTAATTGACGAATATGGTGGAACTTCAGGGGTCGTTACTATGGAAGATATACTAGAAGAGATAGTTGGCGAAATTTACGACGAATATGATAATGCAGAGAATTTAATTGAAAAAGTAGATGAAAATACATTTATTTTTGATGGAAGTATTGCAATTTATGAAGCTGAAGAAGCATTAGATATAGATATTGAAGAAGGAGACTATGATACAATATCAGGATATTTGGTAGATAAACTTCGGAAGAATACCAGTCGAAAAAGATAAAGGACTTGTTATTGAAGATGATAAGGTGTCATATAAAATAGAAAAAGTAGAAAATAAACACATTGTGAAGATTAAAGCTTGTAAAACGCAAGAAGTATTAGACGAAGGAGAATAAGCAATTCATTGTAATTGCTTATTTTTAAGCTAATTAATATATTAGAAAGGAAAATAAAATATGGCTTTAGCAGTATTTTTAATAGTTGTAGGATTTGTTTTGTTAATTTTACGGAGCAGACATATTAGTAGAAGGTTCAAGTGGAATTGCAAAAAAATTTCATATACCAGAAATAATAATAGGACTTACAGTAGTATCTATTGGAACATCTATGCCAGAATTATTTGTAAGCGTAACATCAGCATTAGATGGATATTCTGACATGGCAATAGGTAATATAATTGGAAGTAATGTATGCAATTTATTATTAATTTTGGGGTTGTCTGCGATATTAAAACCAGTTAATTTTCAAAAACAAACGATGAAATTTGAAATACCAATGTGTTTGTTATTCACAATAATATTACTAGTATTTTGTAATACAGGTGCTGGAATAACATTTCAAGAAGGAATTATCTTAATAATATTATTTTTCATATTTATTAGTTATACAATATTTATGGGTAAAAAACAAAGTGGAATAAACGCAATGGTAGAATTAAGAGGGAACGAAAAAAAGCCAAACAGTATGATTAAAAATATCTTATTTGTTGTATTTGGCGTTATTGGACTAAAGATTGGTGGAGATTTAGTTGTAAATAATGCAGTAGATATAGCTCAAGTTTTTAAAGTAAGTGAAAAAATAATTAGTTTAACAATACTTGCAGTAGGGACAAGCCTTCCTGAACTTGTAACAAGTGTTGTTGCGGCAATTAAAGGAGATAGTGATATAGCAATAGGAAATATAATAGGTTCAAATATATTTAATATGTTATTAATTATTGGTACTTCTTCTATTATAAAAGAAATAACATATAATATGTCATATAATTTTGATTTTAGTGTATTAATGTTTGCAACAATTGTTTTAGCGTTATTTCCATTTATACCACCAAAAAATGAAATGAGCAGATCAAATGGAGTTGTATATTTGTTAATGTATTTTATGTATCTTGGTGCTTTATTTGTCTTGTAAATATTAATAAATTTTAAGAAAAACTTAATGGATATTCCTTAAAATCAGCATTATAATTAATTACAAGAGGAAGTTATATGAAGAAAAAGAAAAAAAGAATTAATTTTAAAAGAATGATAACAGTTATAGTAATATTTGGTGCAATTTTCTATGGATTAAGCATTTATTTAAAGGAAAATTTAAGAAAAGTAGAAGCAGTATTACCAAGTGAAGTATATGGCGCAAAAGTGCACACTAAACTTATAGATAGTGGTACAGAAGCAAGACCAGGGAAAAAGAGAAAAATAAAATATCTAGTAATACATGAAACAGATAATACAGCAAATGGCGCTGATGCTGAAAATCATGCTGAATTTTTAAGTAAAAATAATAAAACATCTACATCTTGGCATTATACAGTAGATGATAAAGAGATATATCACCACATACCAGATGACGAAATCGCACATCATGCAGCAACTGATAAAGGAAATTTGTATGGTATTGGAATAGAACTTTGTGTGAATGAAGATGGAAATTTCCAGAAAACTTTTGAAAATGGAGCAAAACTTGTCGCTTATTTATTAAAAGAATATAACCTAAATATTAATGATATAAAAACACATAATGATTTTTCAGGGAAAGATTGTCCACATAATATTTTAAAAGCTAATAGAATGGGAGAATTTAAGAATAAGGTAAAGAGCTATCAATAAAAGCATGTAATTAGATTGAAAGTTACATGCTTTTATGATATTATCTAAAAGAAAATAAAATATAGTAAGAATTGTAGTTTTATTTTGTGAAAGGATATATGACAAATGAAAGAAAATAAGATAATTATAATTACAACAATATTTAATCTAATTGTAGCTATTTTAAAATTAGTTTCTGGAATAGCTTTTTCATTTTCTACATTAATAGCTGATTCAATTCAATCATTTATAGATTTTATTACAGATATTACAAGTTTGATAGCAAATAAGATAGGAAAAAGGAGAGCAAATAAAACTTATCCATTTGGATATGGACAAGTTTTTTATCTTGCAAATCTTTTTACAGGCTTTTTGTTATTTTTAATAGGAATATTTATACTATATCAATTCTTTTTCTTTACAGGGAAATTTGAGCCTGATTTAAGTTTAGCAGTTATAATTTTAATAGTTTTAGTTTTAAAATTAATAGTAGTGAGACTATTGAAACATTATGGAAAAAAGTATAAAAGTGAACTTATGATTGAGGCTGCTAAAGAATCAAAGGCTGATTTTATATCTACATGTGTAGTATTAGCTATAATGATACTTACATTTTTTGAAAAGTATATACCAAGTTATATAAATATAGATAAAATTGGTAGCTTCGGAATGGCAATATATGTATTTTATACAGCAATAAAAATGATGATGTCAAATATAAGAGGCATACTCACAAATGATGAAGAAAATAATGAGATAAAAGAAGACATAGTTAATGGACTTAAACAATTTGAAAAATTACAATTAAAAAAGGTTAAAATAATAAAAATGTCAAATTATTATAGTGTATTTTTGCAAGTAAAAGCAGATGAAAATTTAACGATAAAAGAATATCTTGATATTGAAAAAAGAGTAAAATCACGTTTAAAATCGAAAGACAAAGCAATTAGATTTATAGATATGGAACCAGTATAGAAGGAGAAAAATATGTAGTTTGTGCTTTTATGATTTAATTTATAAGACAAATAGTTAATTATAAAAATAAGGAGTATGTATATGAATGAAAAAGATAAAATGTTAGCTGGAGAAATCTATGATGCTAATTATGATAAAGAATTAATAGAAGAAAGATTAAAAGTTAAAGATAAGTGCTTTGAATATAACAATATAAAACCATCTAATATTGAAGAAAGAACAAAATTAATGAAAGAAATATTAGGAAAACACAAAAAAAGTTTTTATATTGAACCACCGTTTTATTGTGATTATGGATACAATATAGAAGTGGGAGAGAATTTTTATTCTAATCATAATTTAGTAGTATTAGATGGAAATAAAGTTATTTTTGGAGATAATGTTTTTATAGCACCTAATTGTGGATTTTATACGGCAGGACATCCTTTAGATTATGAAAGAAGAAATAAGGGATTAGAATATGCTAAACCTATAAAAGTAGGAAATAATGTATGGATAGGTGGAAATGTTGTTGTGCTTCCTGGAGTAACTATTGGAGATAATGTTGTAATAGGTGCAGGAAGTGTTGTAAATAAAGATATACCATCGAATGTAGTAGCAGTAGGTAATCCTTGTAGAGTTATAAAAGAATTATAGTGAGAAATTACAAGTTGAAAGGAATGGAAATGATACAACTATTAAAATATGGAAATACAAATTGTTATTATATAAAAGGTAAAAATGGTAGTTTGTTAGTAGATACAGACTGGGCAGGAACATTACAAGCCTTTTATAGAAAAATGAAAGAATTAAATATTGAAAAAATTGATTATCTTTTAATTACACATTACCACCCAGACCACATAGGAATAGCACAAGATATAATTGATATGGGAACAAAACTATTGCTAGTAGATGTTCAAAAAGATTATATTCATAGTTCAGACACAATTTTGCAAAAAGATAAAAATATTCAGTTTAAGCCTATAAATACAGAGCCTGTAATTATATCTTGTGAGCAAAGTAGAGAGTTTTTAAATGATTTAGGAATAGATGGAGAAATAATATATACACCAGGACATAGTGAAGATAGTATTTCTCTAATTTTAGATAATGGTAGTGCTTTTGTAGGAGATTTATATGACTTAAAATCTGCAATAACATTTAATGATGAAAAGATAAATAATAGTTGGAATAAAATATTAAGCCATAATATATCAAAAATATACTATGGTCATCACGAACAAACTATTAGCAATATAAAAAAGATAGAAGATACACTAGACAATTAGTGCAAGAAATTACAATAAATCACTAGGAATGGAGGAATAATAAATGAACTTTAAAGAATACGGAGATAATAACAAAGATACAATAATGTTATTACATGGTGGTGGTCTTTCTTGGTGGAATTATAGAGAGGAAGCTGAAAAATTACAAGAGAGTTATCATATTATTATTCCAATATTAGATGGACATTCAGATAGTGATAGAAGTTTCACAAGTATAGAAGATAATGCACAAGAAATTATAGAGTATATAACTAATAATTATAATGGTCATATTCGTTTAATAGGAGGATTATCTTTAGGAGGACAA
>CAOKMF010000001.1 GCA_948469655.1 uncultured Clostridium sp. | reverse complement strand
GCAAAATGAAATACGATATAATAAAATATAAGAGAATAAAGAAATACAATTTATGACGGATGTAGAATATAAATATGAAACTTAAAGCACCGAAAGGGTGCTTTTTCACATAAAATTCACATAAAAATCATTGATTTTTTCACCCAAAACTATATATAATGTTAAAAGACAAAAAATAGAGAGGATATAAAAAATGTTAAAATTACTTAAGAAACTAAATAAAAAAGAAGTATTATTAATTATAGTTTGTTTAATATTTATTGTATTTGGAGTTTGGCTTGACCTAAAATTACCTGATTATATGTCAGAGATAACAAAACTTGTACAAACTGAGCGGAAGTACTATCCCGCAAATATTAGAGCAAGGTGGATATATGCTTGCGTGTGCAGGTGGAAGCTTGCTATCTAGCTGTATTGTTCGGATACTTTGCATCATATATTGCAACATCATTCTCTAAAAAACTTAGGGGAGACTTATTCTGCAAAGTAGAAGATTTTAGTATGGAAGAAATGAATAAATTTTCAGTTAGTAGCCTTATAACTAGAACTACAAATGATGTAACACAAGTAGAAATGCTAATTGCAATGGGGTTGCAACTTATAGTAAAAGCACCAATAACAGCTGTTTGGGCTGTAACTAAAATATTAGATAAGAGTTTTACTTGGAGTGCGATAACAGGTGGAGCAGTAATTATACTTATTTTAACAATAGGTATTTTAATGAAATTGGTTTTACCTAACTTTAAGAAAGTACAAAAAATAATAGACAAAGTAAATAGTGTAACACGTGAAAATCTAACAGGAATTAGAGTTGTTAGAGCGTTTAATGGTGAAGAATATCAAGAGAAAAAATTTAACAAACAAAATACAGACTTAACAAATCTTCAAACATTTAATCAAAGAATGATGTCTGTAATGTCACCTGTAATGTATTTAATAATGAATGGCTTAACACTTGCAATATATTTTGCAGGCGCATATATGATAGAAAGTGCAGGAATGGCAGATAAAATAAACATTTTCAGCAATATGGTAGTATTTTCTTCTTATGCAATGCAAGTTATAATGTCTTTCTTAATGCTTGCTATGATATTTATGATGTGGCCAAGAGCTTCAGTTTCGGCTTCAAGAATACTAGAAGTATTAGAATCTAAAATATCTATAAAAAATGGAAAAATAAAGGAAGATAAAACTAATTTAAAAGGTACAGTTGAATTTAAAAATGTATCATTCAAATATCCAGATGGAATGGACTATGTTTTAAAAGATATTTCGTTTAAGGCAAATAGGGGGGATACAGTAGCTATAATTGGATCTACTGGTTCTCGGAAAATCTACATTAATAAACTTAATACCTAGATTTTTTGACGTAACAGATGGAGAAGTGTTAGTTGATGGAGTTAATGTAAAAGATTTTAATTTAGAATTCTTATATAATAAAATAGGCTATGTACCACAAAAGGCTGTAATGTTTGGAGATAGTGTAAAAAATAATGTTTATTATGGTGAAAATGGAAAACAAAAAAAGACAGACGAAGAGATAAAAAAGGCAATTGAAGTAGCTCAAGGCAAAGATTTTGTGGAGAAAATGGAAAATGGATATGACTCTCATATAGCAAGCCGGGGGAACAAATGTAAGTGGAGGACAAAAACAAAGACTAAGTATAGCAAGAGCTATTGCAAGAGATCCTGAAATATATATATTTGACGATTCCTTTTCAGCATTAGACTATAAAACAGATAGTATGCTAAGACGTAAGCTAAAAGAACACACAAAAGATGCGACAAATATAATTGTTGCTCAAAGAATTGGTACAGTAATGTATGCAGACGAAATCATTGTATTAGATGAAGGAAAATGTGTGGGAAAAGGAACACATAAAGAACTTTTAAAAACTTGCGAAGTATACAAAGAAATTGCATATTCACAATTAAGTAAGGAGGAATTAGAGAATGCGGAGTAAATGATACAAAACATGTACAAAGAAATGTCGGACCCAATAGAGTGCATGAGAAACCTAAAAACTTTAAAAAATCTATAATGAAACTACTTCGGATATCATAAAAAACTAAGACCTTTTTATATAACCGCAATTGTACTTGGAATTTTAAGCTCAGTATGTTCTATTATTGGACCTAATAAATTAGCTGACCTTACTGATGTAATAACAGAAGGGCTTTTTAGTGGGATAAATTTTGATAAAGTAATTAGTATATCACTATTTATATTAGGACTATATATAGTAAGCGCTATTTTTAATTTTGCTACAAGTTTCATAATGGCGACCACTGCAAATAGACTTGCAAAAACTCTAAGGACTAATATATCAAAAAAGATAAATAAATTACCATTAAAGTATTTTGATAGACATTCTTTTGGAGATATACTATCTAGAGTTACAAATGATGTAGATACCATAGGAATGTCAATTAGCCAAAATTTAGGAACATTTATATCAGCAATTGCACTTTTGATATCATGTGTTGTAATGATGTTTTATACAAACTGGATAATGGCTATAACAAGTATCTTAACATCAATTATTGGTTTTTCATTTATGTTTATAATTCTTCGGAAAATCACAAAAATACTTTAATAGTAGACAAGTGGAACTTGGAAAATTAAATCGGACATATAGAAGAAATGTATTCAGGATATAATGTTGTAAGAGTATATAATGGAAAGAAAAAAGCAATTAATGAATTTAATAACTTAAATCAAGGCTTATTTAATAGTAGTAGAAAAAGTCAGTTCTTATCAGGACTAATGCAGCCTATTATGGCATTTATTGGAAACTTTAGTTATCTTGCGGTATGTGTAGTTCGGAGCGATTTTAGTTAAAGAAGAAATAATTACTTTTGGTATTATAGTTGCATTTATTGTGTATGCAAGACTATTTACATCACCACTTCAGCAAATCGCGCAGGGCTTAACAAATCTTCAATCAGCAGCTGCAGCAAGTGAAAGAGTATTTGAATTTTTAGAAGAAGACGAAATGCAAGATGAATCAGAAAAAACAAAATTCCTTGATAAGGCAAATGTTAAAGGTAATATTGAATTTGAACATGTAAAATTTGGGTATGACGATAGCGATAAGCTAGTTATAAAAGACTTTTCATGTAAAGCGAAACCACGGAGAAAAAATTGCAATTGTTCGGACCAACTGGAGCTCGGAAAAACAACTCTGGTAAATCTTTTAATGAGATTTTATGATATAACTTCTGGAAAAATTACAATAGACGGAGTAGATACGAAGGAACTAACAAGGGAGAATATACATGACTTATTTATAATGGTTTTGCAAGATACATGGCTATTTAATGGAACTATAAGAGATAATATTGTGTATAACAAAGAAGATGTAACAGATGAACAGGTTAAGGAAGCATGCAGAACTGTAGGACTAGAACATTTTATAAAAGGACTTCCAAATGGCTTAGATACAAATTTGAATGATACAGAAAGTATATCAGCAGGACAGAAGCAACTACTTACAATTGCAAGAGGAATGATAGCAAACTCGCCATTTTTAATATTAGATGAAGCAACAAGTAATGTAGATACAAGAACAGAAGAACTTGTTCAAAAAGCAATGGATAAATTAACAAAAGGAAGAACTTCATTTATAATTGCACATAGATTATCAACAATAAAAAATGCAGATTTGATCTTAGTTATGAATGAAGGAGACATCACAGAGCAAGGAACACATGAAGAACTTTTAGAAAGAGAAGGATTTTATGCGAAGCTATATAATAGTCAGTTTGAAAAAATGAATATAGAAGAATAATTTTTCAAGTAAGAAGGAGAGAATGATGCATATTCTCTCCTTTAAACTTTATATTGACAAATACCCCATAGGGGTATATAATAATACAAAAATGAGGTGCAAAAAATGGAATGTAATAGATGTAGTGAAAAGAAGATTACAAAAAGGACTGATGATGAAAAGAGAAAACTTACTAGAAGACTTAATATTATAGAAGGTCAAGTAAGGGGAATAAATCAAATGATTACTGATGACAGATATTGTGGAGATGTTTTAATACAGATTGCAGCAGTAAATAAATCTTTAAAAAGTCTTGGAAACAATATACTAGAAAATCACTTAAAAACTTGTGTAACACATGATATACAAAATGGAAATCTGGACATATTAGAAGAAGTAATGAAATTGATTGAAAAATTGCAGTAGAAGTGAAAGGAGAGTTAATGGAAAAGGTAAAATTTGATATACAAGGCATGACATGTAGTAGTTGTCAGGCACATGTAGAAAGAGCTATAAAAAAGCTTGAAGGTGTGCAAAATGTAAATGTGAATTTATTATCAAATAATATGACCCTTGAATATAACAAGGAAGTATTAGACACAGATAAAATAATTAAAACAGTTATAGATGCAGGATATGGTGCAAGCTTACATGAAGATAAATCAATCAAAGTAAGTAAAGAAGGAAAAACAAAAAACATAGAAGATACGATTAAATTTATGAAAAAAAGGTTAATAATTTCTGTATGTTTTTTAATTCTGCTTATGTATTTAGCAATGCATCATATGTTTTATGAGTGGTTTGGTCTCCCTATACCTAAATTTATGCATACGTTTTTCTCTGGACCAGAAAATCGGAATAGCATTTGGACTTACTCAAGTTTTATTATTACTACCAATTGTATATGTAAATAGAAATTACTTTATAGTTCGGATTTAAAACACTATTTAAAAGAGCCCCAAATATGGATTCACTTATAGCAGTAGGTTCGGCTGCAGCAACAATTTATGGAATATTTGCACTTTATATGATAGGTTATGGCTTAGGGCATCGGAAGAATAGATATTGCCGAAAAATATTCGGCCGATCTTTATTTTGAATCAGCAGGGACAATTTTAACATTAATAACAGTCCGGAAAATATTTAGAAACAAAATCAAAAGGAAAAACAAAGGATGCAATTAGTAAGTTAATTAAACTAGCACCAAAAACTGCGACTGTTATAAGAGAAGGAAAAGAAATAGAAGTTAGCTTAGAAGAAATAGTGCTTGGAGATATTATTTATATAAAACCAGGCGGAAGCATACCAGTAGATGGGATAGTACTTGAAGGAACTTCTAGTGTAGACCAATCTAGTATTACAGGAGAAAGTATACCAGTAGATAAATCTGGGCGGCGATAGTGTTATTTCAGGAACAGTTAATAAAAATGGACATTTAAAGATTAAAGCAGAGAAAGTTGGAGAAAATACAACTCTTTCACAGATTATAAGATTAGTAGAAGAAGCAGGAAATTCAAAAGCACCAATAGCAAAGATAGCAGATAAAGTAAGCCGGAGTATTTGTGCCTACTGTAATTACTATAGCAGTTATCACAGTAGCTGTTTGGCTTTTACTTCGGACAAAGCTTTGAATTTGCCCTAAGTATGGGTATTTCAGTACTTGTTATATCATGTCCATGTGCACTAGGACTTGCAACCCCAGTTGCGATAATGGTTGGAACAGGAAAAGGTGCAGAAAATCGGAATATTAATAAAATCAGCAGAAAGTTTAGAATTATTACACCTTGTAGATACAGTAGTTTTAGATAAAACAGGAACAATAACTCAGCGGAAAGCCTAAAGTAACAGATATTGTTACTAAACTCCCAAAACAGGAACTATTAAAAATTGCAGGAAGTTTAGAGAAAAAGTCAGAACATCCTTTGGCAGAAGCAATAATAGAGAAAGTAAATAAGGAACAAATAGAAATTTTAGATGTAGAAGAATTTATGTCGGTTTCAGGTAGAGGCGTAAAAGGAAAAATAGAAGGAGAAGAATATTTTAGCGGAAATATTGCTTTTATGAAGGAAAATAACATAGATATAAGCAGTGCCGAAAAGCAAAGTGAAGATTTATTAAATGAAGGAAAAACTGTTTTATATTTTGCAAATGAAAAAGAGATAATTGGATCTATTGCAGTAGCAGATGTTATAAAAGATACAAGTGCATTTGCAATAGAAAATTTAAAGAAAAGAAATATAAAAACTGTTATGATAACAGGAGATAATGAGAAAGTCGCGAAACAAATAGGTGAGACTGTTCGGAATAGATAATATTATCGCAGAAGTATTACCACAGGACAAAGAAAGAGAAGTTAGCGAATTACAAAAACAAGGTAAAAAGGTAGCTTTTGTTGGAGATGGCATTAACGATAGTCCAGCACTAGTTAAATCAGATGTACGGAATTGCGATAGGTTCAGGAACAGATATTGCAATAGAATCAGCTGATATTGTATTAATGAAAGACAGTCTTTTAGATGTAGTGTCAGCAATTGACTTAAGTAAGTCTGTTATTAGAAATATAAAAATGAATTTGTTTTGGGCATTTTTCTATAATATAGCTGGAATACCAATAGCATGTGGAGTATTTTATAATGCATTTGGACTTAAACTAAATCCAATGCTTCGGTGCGCTAGCCATGAGTTTAAGCTCTGTATGTGTTGTAACAAATGCTTTAAGACTTAAAAGATTTAAACCTAAATATGAAAAGGAGGTGAACAATAAAATGAATGAGAATACAAAAACAGTTCATATAGAAGGAATGCATTGCAATCATTGCAAAATGTCAGTAGAAAAAGCTTTAAATTCACTAGAAGGAGTAGTAAAGACAGAAGTGGATTTAGAGAAAAAACAAGCTGTTATAGAATTAAACAAAGATGTAGATGATGGTAAAATTAAGGCAGTTATTGAAGAAGAAGGATTTGAAGTAAAAAGTATAAATTAATGAAATAAAGACTTGCTAAATAAAAGCAAGTCTTTTATAATTGATTTCATATATGGTGTAATTTAGTAATAATATATATAAGAAAGGTAAATTATAAATGGGAATAATAGAAATTTTGCTTATTGGTATTGGACTTGCAATGGATGCTTTTGCAGTATCTATTTGTAAGGGACTTTCGATGAAGAAGTTAAGCTTAAAAAAGGCTATAATTATAGGAGCATATTTTGGAATATTCCAAGCAGGTATGCCAATTATTGGATATTTCTTAGGTAAAAGTTTTGAAAACCTTGTGCTTCAAATAGACCATTGGATAGCCTTTATTTTGCTTTTGTTTATAGGGTTAAATATGATTAAAGAAGTATTTGGAAAAGAAGAAAATGTAGATGACGATATAAGTTTTAAAACAATGGTTGTTTTTGCAGTTGCAACAAGTATAGATGCACTAGCATGTGGGATAACGTTTGCATTTTTAGGGGCAAATATATGGCTTTCAGCTTTTTTAATTGGAATAATTACATTTGCTATATCTGTAATAGGAGTTTTTATTCGGAGGCAAATTTGGAAATAAATTTGAAAATATGGCCAAATTACTTGGCGGTATAATTTTAATTGGAATTGGCACGAAAATATTAATAGAGCATCTATTTTTCACCTAGAACTTTACTAATCAAAAGTTTTCATAATATTAAGCTATATCTTGAAAAATTTATATTATATGTGTTATAATATTTTGGTAAATGAAAAAAGAAAGGAGCATACAAAATAATGGGACTTAAACTTGAGAATGTGAAGAAAAACTATGGCGAGAAAACAGTAGTAGATGGTGTATCATTTGAAATGAATAAACCACGGCGTTTTTGGTTTACTTCGGAACAAATGGTGCAGGAAAAACAACAACAATTAGAATGTTACTTGGAATAATAAAAAAAGATGAAGGAGAAATCTCTTGGAATGGAAAAGCGGTAGATAGAAAAAATGTAAATTTCGGATATTTGCCAGAAGAAAGGGGAATATATCCAAAAACAAAAATATATGATCAGCTTATATATTTTGCAAAACTAAAAGGAGTAAGTAAAGAAGAGGCTGATAAGGAAGTTAGAAAATGGGCTGAAAAGCTAAAAGTAAATGAATATTTAGAACTTCCAGCAGAAAAACTTTCAAAAGGTAATCAGCAAAAAGTACAATTCATAACAGCCATTTTACATGATCCAGAACTTATAGTTTTAGACGAGCCATTTAGTGGACTAGACCCAGTAAATACTGAAATATTAAAAAATGTAATTTTAGAGCTTGTAAAAAACGGTAAATACATAATAATGTCAAGCCACCAAATGAGTTCGATAGAAGAATTTTGTACAGATGTTTTGATATTAAATAAAGGAAAAACGGTATTAAAAGGAAACTTAAAAGAAATAAAAGAAGGATATCCTGCAAATAGGATAAGCCTAAGTACAAAAGAAAGTTCTGAAAAATATATAAAAGAACTTGGGTTAGAAATAGAAAATAGTAAAAATAACGAATATGAAATAAAGATAAATGACGAAGAAGAAGGACATAAATTATTTAATTTACTTGCTGAAAATAAAGAAAAAGTACTAAAATTTGAAATTAAAAAACCTTCTTTAAATGATATCTTTATAGAGAAGGTGGGTGAGTAGATATGAGAGAATTAATCACAGTTAGTATGTTTACAGCAAAAGATATGTTAAAACGTAAATCTTTTATTATTTCAAATATTATTATATGGCTAATAATAATACTAGCATTTAATGTACCAAATATTTTAAATTTAATAAATGGCGAAGATAATGGTATAGATGGAACAAAAATATTAATTTCTGATAGTCAAAATGTATTTGAAGGAACACTAGAAAATTTAAAAAGTATGGATCTTGGATATGATTTTCAAATTTCAAATGAAGATATTAGTTTTGAAGAGATTAAACAAAAAATAGAATCAGAAGAAATCGAAGAAGCACTTATTATAAAGAATGAAAATGGAAAGATAAATATAGAGTACGCCGTTAAAAATTTGCTTTATGTAGATAGCGTTCCAGAAAAATTAATTGGTGCACTTACAAGCCTATATTCTAATGTACAGATTTCAAAATTGAATTTAAATCAGGAGCAGTTACAAGGATTAACACCAAATTTTGAATTTAAACTTACTCAAACAGAAGATAAGGAAGTAGAAGGAAATCCTGTGGTAGCTATGGTATTATCTATTGTATTATTCTATGCGATATATTTCTGTGCATATCAAGTATCGTCTTCTATAACAACAGAAAAAACATCAAAGATAATAGAAACACTTGTGACTTCAACTAAACCTTCTACAATAGTTTTAGGAAAAACACTTCGGAATAGGGGCTGTAGGACTAATACAGATTTTAGGAATGATAATTGTTGCTTTAATATCAAATAGCTTATTCTTAGAAGAAGGAATATTAAATGAGATTATAAATTTTGAAAATATGACTCCATTATTGTTAATTGTAACTTTAGTATATTTCTTGTTAGGATATTTCACATATGCGTTATTCTATGCCTTGACTGGTTCAACTGTAAGCAAGCCAGAAGATGTACAATCAGCAAACGGACCTGTTGCAATGCTTGCAATAATAGGATTTTATCTTGCATATTTCACAATGATGAACCCAACAAGTAATTTAAATGCATTTGCGGCAATTTTCCCACTTTCGTCACCATTTTGTATGCCACTTAGAGTAATGATGGGATTAGCAAGTATATGGGATATAATTATATCGATAGCAGTACTTTTAATTACAATATTTATTGTCGCAAAGATATCTATTAAGATATATTCAAGTGCAATATTAAATTATGGTAGTAAAATGGGCTTGAAAGATATTTTAAGAATATATAAAGATAAAAATAACTAAACTAAGCACAAATTTAAAGCTTTCTTCATAAAATAGTAGAAATATGAAGGGGGCTTTATTTTTATGAATTATGAAATTATGATGAATGGAAATGTGAAATTGCGGTGAGCCTGCACCAGAAATAGAAGCTACATCGACCATGGGAAAGATCAACCTAAAAAACTATAAAGGAAAGTGGATCGTTTTGTTTTCGCATCCAGGAGATTTTACACCAGTATGTACAACAGAAATAATTGCTTTTGCAAAAACAAATACATATTTTGAAAAATTAAATACATGTTTGATAGGGCTAAGTGTAGATAGCAACGCATCGCACTTAGCATGGCTTGATAGTATCTATAAAAAAACGGGAATTGTTGTACCTTTTCCAATTATTGCAGACCTAAATGGACAGATAGCAAGAAAATATGGAATGATATCAAATGAAGTAAACCCAAATGTAACAGTAAGGAATGTGTTTGTTATAGATGACAAGGGGATAATTCGCACAATACTTATATATCCAATGAATGTAGGAAGATGTATACCTGAGATATTAAGAACAGTAGAAGCACTACAAATAGCAGATAGAACTGGAATGTCTACCCCTGCAAATTGGGTTACACGGAAATCCATTAATTGTACCACCACCACAAACATTTGAAGAACTACAAAAAAGACAAAAAGAAATAGAAGAAAATAGAAATGGATTTAGTTGGTACTTAAGCTTTAGTAGTGCAGAAGAAAACAAAAAAGAAGTAAATTGTAATAGGAAAGTAGAAGAAAAGAAATAATTACTATTTTGTCAAAAGAAGTCAACTTTTTTCGATTAGATTAATATAATATATTAATCTAGAAACAAAAGGAGTTGATAAACGTGATAGAAGAAATGAAAATAAAATACGATTGTGAAGAAGCATATGAGGGAGAAAATTGTAGTTGTAAAAAATGTAGAAAAACATGTTTAGGAATAGTTGTAGCAATAGTTGCAGCATTATTTATCGGAATAATAGGAGTAATAATAGGAGCAGCTTTAAGTGCAGCAATACTTGCAGCATTGCCAGCAGTAATAGTACTTGCAGTAGTTTTGTTAATTTTATTAGTATTAAGTATCATTTTAGCATTATGCTGTAAATGTAGAAATAGAAAAAAATATTGTAAAAATTGTTGCTGCTGCAGATAGCAAAATTTTTATAAGAAAAAGGCAGGGAATTGACCCTGCCTTTTAATGATACAATCAAGTTATTTTTTAGAAAATTTCCGCAAGGAAGTGGATAAGGTTGTGAGCACCATATAAGCCTGATGTGATAACCGAGATGTTTGCCATAATCTTTATCATGATATCCAAAGAAGGACCAACTGTGTCCTTATGAGGATCACCTACTGTATCACCAACAACTGCAGCCTGATGCGCAAAGGTTCCTTTTCCTTCATCAGGGACGCCGCCACTTTCAATAAATTTTTTGGCATTATCCCAAGTACCACCTGCATTACCGCAATAAAGTGCAAGCTGAATTGCAGTTACAGTTGCACCCATAAGAAGAGCACCAACGAAATCCTGACCGAAGACAAATCCACCTACAACGACTGCAATGATTCCAAGCGTCGAAGGTACAGTCATTCCTTTTAAAGAAGCTTCAGTTGAAATTTTTATGCACTGATCATAAAGTGGAACTCCTTTGCCTTCCCGAAGACCAGCAATTGTATCAAACTGTCTTTTTACTTCCTGAACCATGCTACCTGCAGCTTTTGATACTTCATCAAATAACAAGCCTGAGAAATAGAACGTTAAAGCACCACCTACGATTAAGCCACCTAATACATGGATATTCAAGATATTTAATACCATGTCAGGGTTATAGGTGCCAACATAGTTCATAATCATGCCTAATGTCGCAAAAGATGCTGAGCCGATTGCAAAGCCCTTACCAATTGCAGCTGTGGTATTGCCTGCTGCATCAGCCTTATCAGTAATTGCCCGAACCGCAGGCTCCAAATGTGCCATTTCAGCGATTCCGCCAGCATTATCAGAAATAGGACCATAAGTGTCAATAGTTACAGTTGTTGCAACAAATGACAACATACCAACTGCTGCCATTGCAACACCATAATGTCCTGCACTTGAGTTTGATATTTCAAGAGCAAGAAAAAGAACTAATGACGGAGCAAAGCATGACTTCATGCCTAAAGCTATACCTCCAACAACATTAACAGCCGGCCCCTGTTTACAAGCAAAAGCCAATTTCTGTGTAGGACTATAATCTGCACTTGTATAGTATTCAGTAATTTTTCCGATAGCAATTCCGCTTATAATACCTGAAAGCAAGCAGATCCAAGGAGACAGTATGCCATAGTTAAAGCCAAACTTATCAAAATCGAATCCTTTAAACGTATATGCAGTAAATACTAATGTCGAAACCGCAATTAATGTAGCAGAGATGGTTGTGAGCTTGTTTAAATCTTTTTGTGGATTTTCATCACTCATTTTAGATGTTATAACATAAGACATTGCAAGTATGCATGAAATGAGACCTAAAGCTGAAACTCCAATAGGATATAAGCACAGCGTCTTTATCTCATTTAAGGTTACAGGAAACGTGCTTACAATTGCATCGAGTGAGAAAAATACGCCAAGTAGTACGGCAGCCATGATTGCACTGACATAACTTTCGCATATATCTGAGCCTAAACCAGCAACATCACCCACACAGTCTCCAACGTTATCGGCTATTGTAGCAGGATTTCTTGCATCATCTTCAGGTAAGTTTTCGATTACTTTACCTACAAGATCTGCACCCATATCAGCAGCTTTAGTAAAAATACCGCCTCCAATTCTGGCAAACATCGCAATGAATGAACAACCTACAGCAAGAGCTGTTCCAACCAAACGAAACATCTGGAATTCAAAGCCAAACCAGTTTGTAAGCATTGCTCCATTTAAGTGATTGTAAAATATAATATAAATTAATATACAACCCAAAATAGAAAATGCCCCAACTGACAAGCCCATTACAGAAGCCGCCTGTATTGCAATACATACTGTGTTAGATAGTTTCTTTGATACTCTTGCTTCTTCTGTTACTCTTACGTTTCCTGTTGTTGCCGATATCATGCCAAACCAACACGGACACGTACTTACAACAAGTCCAATCAAAAATGCAGCACCTACATAAGGGTGAATAAATGCAGAGATTAAAATCCATACTATAGCTGCAACCTTTATAAGTGTACTGTACTCTCTTTTTAAGAATACAATTGCACCAGACTGGATTCTCAGTGCGATTGCATGCATTTCTGCTGTGCCATCGGGCTTTAATTTGACAGTGCGAAAATTGTAGAAAGCTGCAAATAATGCGAGTATTATTGCAGTAATGCATAAAACTATAACCATTCTGAAAAACCTCCTTATTGCCTTTTTATTCATGGTTTACGGGTTACTATTTAGTTACTTGATTGTTCTACCCTCCTTATAATAGAACGGTTTTTTTACAAAGATTATAAAATCTTGCTAACATTATATCACACAAGTTTACATTTTTCAAGATTTATGTAGATTTTATTACGCAGAAAATTACTAACGAAGTTAGTAATTTTCCGAAGTAACAAGGTTAAACTACCTTGAACTGTGCATATTTGCGAAACAAAATGCACATATGGCTAAGCCGTTTTACTTATATAAAATAATTTAATTAAAAAGAAGGCAGGGATACAAACCCTGCCTTTATGTATATAAAAGCAAAATTTATATCCATGCCAAAATTAATTTAGACTAGTAAAAAACTTATTTACCTATCATTTGGTTTTCAGCTTTTTGTATTAATTTTCTTACCATGTTACCACCGATTTTACCAGCGTCTCTTGAAGAGATATCACCGTTATAACCGTTTTTTAAATTAACACCTACTTCTATGGGCGTCAAAAATATATTTAAAGCAATCGCCTAAAAATTTAATAAATACATAACTATATAGAAATTTATTAAAAATACTTGTTCTTTTTAATCGTATATAATACAATATATACGAATATAAAGAACAAAAATAATTGGCTTATTGAAATTAGTTATAAATAGATTAAATTAATTCAGTTGTCGCAAATTTTGCGACAACTGTCACAGATGGGAAAAAATATCAAGTAGAATACTATAATTTAGAAAGGACAAACACTTTATGAAAAAGATACCAAAAAATATAAGTAAGATAATTGAGGAGTTTGTAAATGGTACAAATAAAATTCTAGGAGATAGAATAAAAAGAATTGTGCTTTATGGTTCTTATGCAAGACGGAGACTTTAATAAAGATTCTGACATTGATATCATGATTTTAACTAATTTAACAGATGATGAAATAGTGAAATATAAGAAAGAAATTTCTCATCTAGCTTATGATATTGAATGGGATAATAATTTTGATATTACTTTATCTCCAAAATTAAAAAATATAGATAAGTTTAATTATTGGCTTGAGGCTATGCCATTTTATATGAATGTTCAAAAAGAAGGAATTGTATTAAGTAAGCCTAATAATATCAAAAGTGATACCAAAGCATAGATTGGAACAAGTAGCAGAATATTATATAAATATAGCTCAATAGAACTAATTTTATAGTTGCTTTAATAAATGAAGGATATAATCATAATTTAGAAGTGGTTGCCGATAAATCGCCGATAAATTGCCGACAATTAATGATAAAAACTATATAGTAACTATACAGAAAGCTATACAGAAAACTATACAGAAAATCTAAATGATACTCAAAGCAAAATACTTGAATAGAAAGAATTGGATTTGAAGAAAAGAAACATAGAATATAATAATAAAGAAAGAATGCTAAATATAAAAATTTAGTGTTCTTTTTTGGTTTAAAAGGAGAGTGAGGAAATATGTGAAAGAACAAAACAGACCAGCATATTATGCAATAATTCCAAGTGAAATACGATACTGTGAAGAATTGAAATATGCTGAAAGGTTATTATATGGAGAAATAACAGCATTAGCTGGCAAAGAAGGATATTGTTTTGCAACTAATAAATACTTTGCAGAACTGTATCAGGTCATACCTGGAACAATATCAAGATGGATAAGTCATTTAGAAAGTTTAGGATTTATTAGAGTAGATATCATAAAGGATAACAGAAATCAAATACTAGAGAGAAGAATCTATATAAATGACACATATAGGGATTTTATAACTTCTACCTATAAGCAAAATAAACAATACCCCTATGAGCAAAACGAACAATACCCTATAAGCAGAAATGCTAAATATAATAATATAAATAATAATAAGATAGATGGATTCTTTTATTATATCGTGGGAAAAACGAATAAGAATCCAGAGAAATTTACAGAAGATGAAGAAATAAAATTTAGAGAGATACTTGTGAAGATAGGATTAAATTATACAGAAGAAATGCTTTCAATGTTTACAGAAGAAAATATTGAGAAGTTAAAGATAATTATATATGCTCTAAAAAGGATATTTACAAGCAATAGAAAAAATTTAATTTTCAAAGTAACAAGAGAAGAATTACTATTTATTTATGATAAGTGCATAGAAAAGCAATTAGAGTATGAAAACACAGAAGATGAAATAAATAATTTTTTAGATTATTATTATGTAAGTTTAATCAAGAGTTTATGAAAAAGCTGGAAATAGCTTTTATTTTTTACTAAAAAGTAGGTGAAAATATATGATACCAACATATAACATAGAAAATTTAACAGGAGGACTTGATATAATGCTACAAAATACTATGCAAATAGGATTTACTGCATCAATAATTATTTTATCAGCATGGATTATATTAAGCCTTGTAATATGGTGTTTCGGAGCCAAGAAAAAATCCGAAAAGATGATAAAATTTGGAATAAGGAATTTCATAATAACATTAGTCTTAATCATTATGATATTAGCAGTACCAATATTGTTTAATATGTTTTGATAGAACTAAAGAAAGAGTGCATACCATAACCCAAATAGAAAGAAGGTTATGAGAAATGAAAAAAACAAAAAAGGAAAAATTAAATAGATTATATAACAAAGCAAAAAATGCAATGTATATGTTACCAATAACATTGTTAATGCTACAAAGCAAAGTGTTTGCAACATCAAGTAGTATTAGTACAGCTGAAGTAAGTCAAGCTACAGAAAATATCAAGAATGCAGTAATTAAACTTGCAATGCCAATACGGTGGAATATTGGTATTTGTTAGTATTGTAGTTATTGCACTTAAAATGATAGTAAACTCAAATAATGCAAATAAAAGGAGCGAATCAATAGGAGCATTAGCTTGGGTATGTGCTGGAACAATGTTACTTGGTTTATCACTTATTGTAAGTGGAATTATATTAAGTATAGCAACAAATGGTGGCGGAGCATTAGTTACAGGTGGAGGGATGTAGAATGAGTTTATATAAAGTGCCATTCGACTTCTCACACGAAGAAAAGGTATTTGGTGGTTATTTATCACTAAGGCAGATGCTATACTTAATTGCCACTGTAATATCTGTAGGAATAATGTTTGCACACATACCATTAACAATAAGAACTATGATGTTTTTAATTATAGTTTCAATATTTATGGTATTTGCTTTTGTAAAAATAGGTAATACATATGCGGACAAATACTTTGTAGATATTTTAAGATATGTGTTTAGAAAGAAAATCTATATAATGGAAAGGTAGGAGAATAATGATAATATCATTTATCTTTATACTTGCAGGAATTGGATTCTTAATTTTTAGTTTAATATATACAAAAAACAGAAATGGATTGCAAGCTAATAATAAAAGAGAATACCTCAATATAAAGAAAAATAAAAAGAAACTAAATAACTTATGGGGAATAGAGTGTATAGATAATCAAATGATTACAATAAATAAGAATCAACACTCCATAGTGGTAGAACTAGATAGCATCGAATATAGTTTGCTCCATAAGGAAGAAAAGTTAATTGTAGATAGAGAACTTGTAAGCATATCACAAATGCTAAAATTCCCTATTCAGTTTTTGGAAATTAAGAGGAATATTGATATTGGAGAAATAATAGACAAAATTTTAGTAGGAACAATTAATACAAATGAAAAAATGCAGGAATATGCAAGTAATATAATATCTCATTTAGAAAATTTGCAAGAAGATCAGAATCTGTTTGAACGAAAGAACTATATGATAATATCTTCATTTAATAATAAAAGAACTGCTGAAATTGAATTAAAAGAGTTCTATCAATTATTGAAGTATCACTTAATGAATATTAAAGTGAATGTAAGATTATTAAGCAATGAGGAAATTACAGAACTAATATACGAACAGTTACACAAAGGAAGTAGTAATAAGGTTATGGAAACTATAGAGAAAGGAGGTCTTGAATTATATGTTACCTAGAGAAAGAAAAATTAAGCCATATAAAAAGCAAAAAAGGCAAAAGGAAGAAAATATCTTTGATAATCAGCCTCATTTTATGTCTTTATTATCTCCAGAATTATTGCAAGAAAAAAGAGATTATATCTGTATGGGAGATGACAAATATGCTAGGATATTTCAATTAGTATTTTACCCCAATTATATCGAATTAGGTTGGTTAGATGATATTTTAAATTCAATAGGGGATGTAGATATTTCTACTCAAGTGCAAGTCGCAGATGAAAGAAATGTGATTAAGTATTTAACACATAAAGTAACAAAATTACAGTCAGATTACATTTTATTCGAGAAACAAGGAAACATAGGTGAATTACATACATTAGAAGAAAATATAAGAAGTTTTGAAGAAATGAGAAGAGATATACAAATCAATAATGATAAGCTATTTTTTATAAAAATAACATTAAGAGTAAATGCAAAAAGTTTAGAAGAATTAAGGGAAAAAAGCAAATTGCTTAAAGATGAGTTCTCAAATAGGTCTTGTGAAGTTAGAACCCTGCATTTTAAACAATTAGAAGCATTAAAAGAAACATTACCATTAAATAATAACATTATAAAGGATAATAACAGAAATATGACAACACAAGGATTAGCTGCAATGTTTCCTATAGCAAGAACAAAAGCGAGTACAAAGGATGGAATCTATTTTGGAAGAGATTTATTCACAGGACTTCCAATAAACTTAGAAACATTTACAAAAGATTTATCTAATGCAAATATTGCTATATTTGGTATGCCAGGAAGCGGAAAGTCTGTAACAGTTAAGATAATAGTTCGGCAGAAATGCATTAATCAAAAGAAGGTCTGCAATACTTGATATAGAGGGAGAATATACAGCATTAACAGAAAGACTTGGTGGTAGAATTATAAAGCTCAAACAAGCAGTTCCAATACGGAATAAATTTGTTTGATATTGATGTAGACGAGGACATAGGATTTATTGACATAGACAGTAAGATAACAGAAATTAGAGCTATTTTCAATGGAATTATAAATAAATATGAGAATAGAACATTAAAACCAGGAGAAATAGCAGACATAGAAAAAGCAGTGAGAGAAGTTTATAGAGAAAAAGGAATAACAAAAGATAAAGAATCAATATATGAAAAGCAGGGTGGAAAACACGAAGGAGTAATGACACTTGCAAATGTAAAAAAGAAAATGCCAACATTGACTGATTTTCATAGAGTTGTAAGAGATAAGATACAGAATAGTGAATTAGCAAGTACAATTTCTAATTTTTTAAGAGGTAATACACTTGGTATATTTGATTGTCAAAGCACACTAAAAATAAACGATCAAATTATATGCTTCGATATATCAGAAGTAAAAGACGAAATAATGAGATACTATGTATGTTTAGTTTTAACAACTTGGATAACCAATAAATATATGGCTACTAAAGAGAGAAATAAAAGATATGTAGTAGTTGATGAGGCTTGGAACTTGTTTAAGAATCAAGAAACATCAGACTTTTTAGAAAATCTAGCAAGAAGGGCAAGAAAGAAAAAGGTTGCAATGATACTTGCAACACAGAATTTAGCAGAGCTAAGACAAAATAGGCAAGCAGAGAGCATAATAAATTGTTGTGATACTATAATACTACTAAAACAAGCAGTAGGCAGTATTGATGAGATAATGAAGTTTTTTAAATTGCCTTCTGGAGTCAAAGAAATACTGACAAAAGCAAGAGCAGGAGAATGCGTAATAGTAAGAGCAGGAGATGTAAGAGCAATAAAAATAGATATGACAAAATATGAAAGTGAATTTATTACAACGTAAAGAAGGAGGCAAAAAAATTTGAAAAGTAAAAAGATTCTAGTAAGTATTCTGTTAGTAATACTTATTTTTTTTAATCTCAAAAGTACAGTTAATGCAAGTATTTTTGATGATGATTGGCTTGGAGATAATAAAAAATCAGAAATAGAAACTACAATAGACAAAGATGATGGAGGACTTTTTGAAAAAATAATTGCAAAAATGATACGGAGGAATAGCAGAAACAGTATTTGATTTAACTACAAATAAAAAGTTTGGAGTACGGTTTCAAAAATTACGATGAGCTGATTTTTGGAAATAATCAAACGGATTTATCTCCATTTACAAAGGATTCGTGGAATTTAGTGAATAAATGGTATTGGACTATTGCGGGAATAGTTGGAGGACCACTTTTAATTGCTATTGTAATTTTAGCTTGGAAAATGATAGGAGCAGGAATAAGTCCAGACAAAAGAAATGAAGTAAAAGATAATCTCATGCGTTTGTTTTTTGGAGTTTCCTCAATAGCAATAGCACCTATATTTGTTAAGTTTATGCTACTTTTAAATAATAACCTTGTTACAATGCTTGTATCAAAAGCACATGGAAGTTTAGATGATTTGCTTGGAAATTCACTCTTAACTAGCATTAACACAGGAAATGCAATAGCAACAGCAATAGTAATAGCTTTATTTGCTTATTTATTTGTTAAAATAAACATAAAATTTATCATAAGACAGTTTACATTAATTGTATTTACAATATTTACACCTATTGTTGCAGTATTTTGGATTATAAACAAACGAACAATAGCATCGAGTATATGGTTTCGGACAAATAATAATAAACTCATTTATGCAATTTGTATATGCTTTTTTGTTTTTGATATATTTGACTTTCTTGCCTTCCAATGCAGGATGGGCGATAAGTCTTTTATGGGGAATGATGATATTGCCTCTAGGAGATGCACTTCAAAATACAATGCAAAACTTAGTAAGCAGAGTTGCAGGAGTAAACAATGAAGAACTTGCAAATCGAGGAATAGGAATGCGGTGCAGCTATGGGATATACAGTAAAATCTATTGCTTACCAATTTAAAGGAAGTAATGCTGAAGAAAATGGAACAAAACCTAGTATATTATCAAGAGTAATAAATAAGGTAAATAACACAGAAAGTGAACAGGCGAAAAGTAAAAGCTATGAAAGTTATTCTAAAGATATAATGGAAGACAAAAATAATATTTCAATAACAAAACCAATAAACCAAACTGAAAATACTACAAATAGTACAAATAACGTAAATAATAAAGTTACAAATGAAATAAAGGAACAAGATAAAGTAAGTGGGGCAAGGAAAGCATTTAATGTAGGAAAAGAGTTTATGAATCTTGGTATGTATATGGCAGAGCGGAAGAAATTTCAAAAGTAATAAGCAAGATGCGATGCAAAGACGAAATTATAATAGACCAAACATAAATAATACAAGAAAAGAAGATAAAAGCGAGGTAAATAATAGAATTAGATTTTTGGAAGAAGATGATTCAAGTGATTAGAGATATAGCAAAGTATAGGATAAAAAAGAAAGCTATAAAAATAGCACTTTTTCTAGTAAAACCTTTCATAATGCCGATTATTTTAATACTTATTTTGATAATGCTTATATCTTGTGTAACTGATATATTATATATTGCGTTTAATAATGACGATAAAATAGATATGAAGCAAGAACTTGCCTATTACAATACTACATATGACGAAAAAAATGATAAACAGGAAGTAAAAGGATTTTTTTCAAGTGTATTTGATTTTGTAAATAAAGTATTTGCTGGTGATGGAATGTCTAAAGAAACAGATTGGCCTGTAGAACGGACATTATAAAATTAGTAGCAAATTTGGGAATAGAGATGCACCAACTGAACGGAGCAGCTACAATGCATAATGGAATAGACATACCAGCACCTGAACGGAACAAGACTTGTATCAATTATGGATGGCGAAGTAGTTTCTTGCCGGTTGGGGAGGCTCTGGAGGATACACGATAACAATAAAAAGTTTAGATGGAATTTATAGGTATTCATATTGTCATTGCTCACCAGAATTTATTGTAGCAATAGGACAAAAAGTAAAAAAAGGCGAGATTATAGGCAAGGTAGGACCTAAAAATGTATATGGAATAACTAATAACCCATATAAAGATAAAAATGGAAATCCAACAAACGGATCTACAACAGGTTGCCACTGTCATTTTACGATAAGAAAAAATGGAGAATTAATCAATCCAGAAGAAATATTACAGAAAGGAGAAATAGCTTAAATGGTAGTAATATATACAGGAATAGAAGAAATAGACAAAGAACTTCAAAAGATAATTAAAGATTCAATAGTAGCACATTATAGTGAATATTTGGTTGAAAATAATACTTTTGAAGGACAAACAGCCATTATATCACCTAAAGCAATAGGAGATAATATAGAAGATTTGCATGAATTTCTATATACGCTAAAGAAAATGAACATAAGAGTTATCTTATTATTAAAGAATCAAAAACAAGAGGAAATAAAAATAGCATTGGGACTAGGAATTTATGACATAATATATGGAAACTTCTATCCAAGTCAAATAAAAGAGATTCTAAAGAAACCAAGAGAATTTAAAGATATAGCAGACTTATATAGAAAGATATTTAATATTAAAGTAAAGAAAAGACAAAGAATTAAGGAAAATAGACTTAATTCTTATTTTAGTAGAAAATAAAAATAATATAAAGCAGCGAAAGGGGTGATGCAGATGTAGAATAGTAGAGAGGAGGCATACACAAATGAAAACAAAAATTACACTAATTGTTATAATCATATTTACAGCCATATTAACAATATCGTCATACATACTTCTTAAAGATTTTTTAGAGTATAATGAAAGCGAAAAAGTTAATATGGAACTTATAGAAAATGTGATAACAGAAGAGAGTAAAGAAGAAAAGATAACAATAAATTGGAAAGAATTAGAAAATATTAATAAGGATATTGTAGGCTGGATAAAGATTCAAGATACAAAAATAGATTATCCAATTCTACAAGATAATGATAAATTAAAGTATTTGAAATGTTCAGTTGATGGAAAACGTAATAGCAATGGTTCTATATTTACAATAAACCGTAATCCATTTGTGGAAGATATAACTACAATATATCGGACATAACATGAAAAGTGGACTTATGTTTTCAAATTTAAGTAAATATATGAATGAAAAGTTTTTAAGAAAACATTCTACTTTTAATATATATACGAAGAATCAAAACTATATAGCAAAAGTTTTTAGCATTTATTCAATAGGAATAGATACAGAAGAAAAGAATATTAAGTGCTTAAGTTTTGATGAAGAAATAGAATATTATAAAAATTCAAGTAAATATTTTATAGACAATATAGGTGAAATCAAAAAAATAGTAAAATTATCGACTTGTTCATATCTAAATAATCAAACAACGCCAACGAATCAGCGATATTTTTTAGTGGCATCATTGGAAAACATAGACTAAATAAGCAAAAAGCCCTAAATTTACATAGTTTTAGATATGTAAAATAGAAAATTTTTTTTGAAGTTATCAAAAGCCAAAAAAGTATGCTATAATATACCTTAAATAGAAAAACGAAAGGGTGATTGATGTGAAGAAAAAATTTTTAATAGGTTTTATAATTTTATTAGTTTGTTTGTTACTTTTTGGTACATCTGCTGCTTTAGTTATACATAGCGGAAATAAAGAACTTGCAAAAAAAGAAGATAATACTAATTTGGTAGAAAGTGAAAATATAGAGAATCTTAATAATGAGAGTAGAGCAGAAGATGATAGAGTTCAAGAAGTAGAAGAAAGAACAGAAGAAAAACATGAGGAGGAAGTAGTAACTACTAATGAAAATAGAACGAATATAGATAATAAATCTACTACGCCATTAAAAAAAGATACTCAAGAGAAAGTAACTACAACAACAAATAACGAAAAAAAAGAGACAACAAATACCAAAGAGAATCCACAAAAAACAAATAATACACAAGTAGAGCAACCTGCATCTAAAGAAACAAATGCATCACAAAATAAAGAATTAGAAGAAATAAAAGAGAAACTATCGTGCACGGATGGTAAACATTATATGGATGTAGGAAACTCAGGAAAATGGTTTGATACTGAAGCTGAAGCTGTTACGTATTATAAATCAATTATAAAAACGTGGGGGGAAAAATGGGAAAACTTTGAAATAGATGATGAAACATATAATAAAAATTGCCCTTATCGTTATGAAGTTTGGAGTTGTTTTTGTGGAAAGTGGACTATAAACTTTTATTATAGATAAGAAAAATTGAATAAATTAAAATTTTAGCCCAAGTATGAAAATATCACATACTTGGGCTATTTTTTTGCCCAAAAACAAGGAGGAAAAGAAATATGTTTAAAATGATAAAGAAAACAAAGAAGATATTTGCAATTCTAATTTTATTTCTAACATTATTTGGAATTGCAAGGCCTTGCCTAGCTGCAAACCAAATTATAAGTGGCGAAGGTAATGAAAAATTCATTGCCAGGCAATACGCAACTAGATATAAAACGACGGATAGTGCAAACAGTGGAGAAAATGGAATAATAGCAAGAAGATTACTTATGAAAAACGCAGGATGGAACTTTAGTGCAGGAGACCGGAATATTAGTATTTTGTGCACAGAATCGGTGTACACTTCAAAACACGGAGAAACTTATGAAGGCAACTATTATGTACCAACTAATTCCGATATAAAAAAAGCAGCAAAAGTAGCATATTGTGCTTGGTATCAAGATATGGGAACATATCGGATGTGATGGAAATTTCGCAGATCCAAGCTCACTAAAAAGATACGCATTCGCCCAACAGATGGTGTGGGAGTGTCTTGGACAAAGTAGTGCTACATTTGTAGATTCTTCAGTTCAAAATGAATATGTTACATTTAGAAATGAAACAAACAATAAAATAGCAAAGATGGGACAAAGAGCAAGTTTTGACGGAAGTACAATAACTATAAGACAAGGAGAAGTAACAACAGCTACGGATACTAATGATGTTTTAAAGGATTACGAAAGTATTGATGTTACGGAAAGTGGAGTACATATTAGACACAATAAGGGCGATAACTTTATGACATTTAGTGTAAATGATGATTGCAATATTGAAACTTTAAGGATATCAGATAGTAAATTTCAAGAATGGGGATTAATTAAGTCAGGAACACAAGACAAAAGAACCACAGTATATATTTCTTTTGAAAATGATGTGCAGGACCAACTATTTGCAATGGACTACAATGATCCTGTAACACTTTCACTTAGTTTAGCAATAGAAGCAAAAGGAAGATTAGAATTAATAAAAACTAATGATAATAGAGATTTAATTGATGGTTCTATATTTAGAGTAACAGGACCAAATAACTATAATGAGAGAGTAACAGTAACAGGAGGAAAAATTGTAATTGAGGATCTAATCAAAGGAATTTATACTATCACAGAAGAAAGCACAAAAGATTCTTACTTATTAAACACAGAAACATATACTGTAGAAATAAAACCAAACGAAACTGCAACAAAAACTATAGTAAATAAAGAACCTACAGGAACTATAACTGTAGAAAAACGAAATATGAATGGAGATAAACTTGGCGCAGGATTTGTTTTTAAAATAACAGCAGCAGAGGATATTTATAACGCAGAAAGAACAGTAAAACATTATAGTAAAGGAGACATTGTTGGCAGAATAACAACAGCAAACTCAGGTGTGGCAACAAAAACAGGTCTCCCAATGCGGAAGCTATTTAGTAAATGAAGAAAGTGTTATTTCGGGCTACTTACTAAATACAGAAACAAAAACAGTAACACTTAGGTACAAAGACCAAGTAACACCTATAATATATTCAAGTCTAACTGTTTCTAATGATGAACCAACTCGGAAGTTTAGAAATTACTAAGGATGACCTAGTTACAGGAAATAGTGAAAGAGTAGACGGAAGCTATGAGCATGGAGATGCATCAATTGCAGGAACTGAATATACACTTGTTGCAAATGAAAGAATAACAAATGTAGCTGGTACAGTTACATATTTTGAAAAAGATGAGTTACTTGCAACATATACATTTAATAAAGCAGGTGTTGCAGAAATAAAAATAATAAATTCAAAAACCCCAGCTGAATTAAAAGTAAATGGTGTAAAACTAGAGGGAATCCCTATGGGCTCATATCGGACTAAAGGAAACAAAAACAGCAGAGGGCTACATTACAGACAAAACAACACATATATATACTTTTACTTATAAAGACATGTACACAGACGTAATAAGTAAAAAAGAGATAGTTCATAACGATGTAAAAAGAGAACCATTCGAGGTAATAAAGGTGTCAACAGACACAAATGATACAGCAGTTCTTCTTGAAAATGTAGAATTTACTGTTATATTGAAAAGGTACGTCGATTTCTATGGAAGTTTTGAAGAAGCACTAAAACATACGGATGAGTACGCAGATGATGAGTATTATGTCATGACAACAGATTCAAAAGGCTACTGTGTTACTAAGCCTTTAGCTTACGGAACATATATTCGGAAGTGAAACTTTTTGCCCATATGAAGGTGTTAATAAAGTCAAAAATTTTGAAGTTACACTTACAGAAAATTCTACAATTCCTGTACAACATTGGAAAGTAGAAAATGATACACCTTTCAGAGCTTATTTAAAACTTATAAAACAAGATTTAAAAACAGGAGAAAATGTTACTTATTCAAAAGCAACATTTAAACTAGAAAAATTAAATGAAGAATCAGGAGAATGGGAAAAGGTACAATGTAAAGTAGGAAAAGATTACTATGATACATGGTCAACCGATAAATATGGAATAGCTTATACTGAAACAAAGCTCCCATATCGGCACATTTAGATTGTCTGAATTGGTGATTCCTGAGGGATTCTTAGAATTAGAAGAAGATATTATTTTTAAGGTATCTGCAAGTAACAAAAGTTGTGAATACGATGCCGATGGAGATGCTTGGATTACTGTAATAGTAAGAAATGAGCAACCTGTTGCTAACTTATATATAAATAAAAAGGTAGAAGAAAAAGAGCTAGATAGCAATATTACATATTTAGCTGAAGATATTGATTATTCTAAAATTAAATACAAAGTAACAGCAGCTGAAAATATAATTAACTACATAGATGGTTCTTATTATTATGAAAAAGGTCAAGAAGTTGGAATATATCCACTAAAAGAGGATGGTACATTAATGATAGAATTACCTATGCGGAAAGTTCGAAGTTCAAGAAGTATCGACTTTGGATGGATATGTACTAGATAATACAGTATATACAGCTAATTTTGAAAAAGAAAATAATACTAAAAAAGTATATGAATATACATTAGATTTACAAAATTTAATGACTACAATAGAATTTTCTAAAGTAGATATAGAAGGCAATTACATTGAAGGATGTACTTTAGAATTGTATAAAGTAGAGGACAATGAAACTTTAACAATGATAGATACTTGGAAAACAACAAAAGAAACTCATATTGTAAAAGGAATAAAAGTTGGTACAAAACTTGTTTTAAAGGAAAAACATTCTGCAAAGGAATTTGTTATATCAAAAGATATTAACTGTGATGTAAAAGATACAACAGAAGTACAAAAAATTAAAATGATAGACAAACAAATAGAAATAAGCAAAGTTGATATTGCAGGTGAAGAAATAGAAGGAGCAAAACTTCAAGTGAAGTCTAAAAATGGTGAAATAATAGAAAGTTGGATATCAAGCAAGGAGCCTAAAAAAATTAGTTCGCTTGTAGAAGGAGAAACATATATTTTACACGAGGAACTTGCAGTAGGTAATTATGTCAAAGCGACAGATATTGAATTTACAGTTACAACAGATAAGAATACACAAAAAGTAGAAATGATAGACAAGTTAGTTCAAATTAAAAAGACTGATTTAGTTACAGGAGATGAAATAGATGGGGCAGAGCTAATTGTAACCGATGAAAATGGAGAAATTATTGACCAATGGATATCTAGTAGTGAAGAACCACACTTTGTAGTTGGCTTGGAAGAAAACAAACGCTATGTATTGACAGAGAGGACATGTCCTTATCGGCTACGAACAAGCAGAAAGCATTACTTTTGAAGTTACCTCAGATAAAGAAACACAGCTTATAGAGATGAAAGATAAACCTATTTTAAAGACAGTAAAATTAATAAAAGCAGATGAAGATACAAAAGAACTAATAAGAGCAGATTTTGAGTTTAATATGTATGAAGATCCAGAGTGTAATAAATTAATAGAAAAAGTTATGTCAGATAAAGAAAATGCAACAATTACATTTAAAGACCTAAGATATGGAATCTACTACATCAGAGAACGGAAAAGCACCTAAACGGATATCAATTATCAGATAAAATAATTAAAGTAGAAATAAATGATGAAGGTGTGTTTATAGATGGTGAGTTGATAGAAGAAAATGATTCTGTATATGAATTTACATTCTATAATAAACAAATACCAAAGATACAAACAGGTA
Organism: uncultured Clostridium sp.; assembly: GCA_948469655.1. GTDB lineage: Bacteria > Bacillota > Clostridia > TANB77 > CAG-508 > JAAWPK01. The sequence continues at coordinate 81,110 of CAOKMF010000001.1, read as the reverse complement.
CTGAACTAAACAGAACATTACTAATGGTAAGTGCAATTATTTCACTATTAGGAATTGGAACAGGTATAGTTGTACTAAAGAAGAAAAAACAAGAAAATAACTAAATAACCGTAAAGTAGAGTAGTATTCGTATTACTCTACTTTAAAAATTTTAAAATTATAGGAGGAAAAAATTATGTTAAATATAACAGAAGTAAGAATCAAAAAAATAAATAAAGGAGATTTACTGGGAGCAGCGAGTATATGTATAGACGATTGCTTTATAATAAGAGAAATTAAATTATTAGATGGAAAAAATGGAAGATATATAAGTATGCCAAAGAGAAGAATAAAAAATAAGAACTTTGTACAAGATTCGGCATATCCAATAAATAATGAAACAAGATTACAAATACTAGAGTCAGTGTCAAATAAATATGATGAAATAGTAGAAGAATAAAATTTTAGAAGATGTAAAGGTGCAATAGCTTTTACATATTCTTTTAAATATAAAATCTCGAAATATATAGAAAATTGTAATCAGGTATGATACAATAAGCATAACTCAAAATAGTAATTTATCGTTAGGATTAGCATATAAGAAAATATTTTTTTCAAAAACTGTAACGAAAATAAGATTAAATAGTCTTATTATAAGATAAAATATTAAAAAATTGCAACATTTGGCAAAATATGTTATAATAAATGTAAGTTAATAATGAGATTAACAAAAGAAAAGGGGGACTTGCTATGAAAAATAAGAAAGGTTTAAAAATATTTTTAATTATTATAGCATTAGTTGTAGTTATTTTAGCAATACACTTAATAAGAAACTTTATGATTATTAACAAAATCAATGAGAAACAAGAAGAATTATCAAAATCTAATAATTATTTCTATACTATTGAAAATAATGCAGGAACTACAACGGAAGTTTATTATAAAGATGGAATAAGTAAGACTATTATAAAAACAAAAGATACTACAATGATAACTTGGTATGATGAAAAGACAAGGGAAACAATTACTTATTGGCCACAAACAATGAAAGCAAGTGTTGGAACAGGTTTTGGAATAGTTCAACTGCAAACATTGAATACAGGAAATAATTTTATACTAGCATTGCTTTCTAATATATCTTCAGATGAAGTAAATGGAGAAAAGTGTTATGTTGTAAAATTGAGTGGAGAAACAACATATATTAGTGAAGAAAGAGGAGTAACATTAAAAAGAGTAGGAGCAAAAGTAGTACAGAATGGAATAGAAACTGAATCAGTAGTAGAATATAAAGAGTGGAAAATTAATGAATTAACAGATGAAGAAATGAGCAAACCTGATTTAACAGGATATGAAGTATCAAAGAGTGCAACAGGGTATGACTATCAGTATTAGTATATGTTACAAAATAGCATTTTCCAAAAATGGTAAGTGCTATTTTTGTTGTATCTATTATAGATTAGTGATATACTTATATATGAATATAAAAATAAAAGGAGATTTCCTATGATAAAACTAAAGAATGTATCAAAGTTTTATTACAACAAAGGGATTATTGGAACAGGATTTACGAAAGTAAATTTAGAATTTAAAATTGGAGAATTTGTCGCAATTACAGGAGAGTCTGGAAGTGGTAAAAGTACACTTTTAAATGTTATATCAGGATTAGACAGCTATGAAGAAGGCGAAATGTACATAGAAGGAAAAGAAACAAGCCATTACACAGAAAAAGAATTTGAAGAATATAGAAGAAAATACATAGCAAATATATTTCAAAACTTTAATTTAATAAATAGTTATACAGTTTATCAAAATGTAGAACTCATTTTACTATTAAATGGATATAAGAAAAGTCAAGTTAAAGATAAAATACTAAAAATAATAGATCAAGTAGGACTAACAGAATTTAAGAATACAAAAGTATCAAAGCTATCAGGAGGACAAAAGCAGCGTGTCGCAATAGCAAGGGCAATGGTAAAAGATACTCCAATAATTGTTGCAGATGAACCAACACGGAAACTTAGACACAGAATCAGCAAAAGATGTAATAGAAATACTTAGAAAAGTCGCAAAAGATAAGTTAGTAATAATCGTAACACATAATTTAGAGCAAATAGAAGAATATGCAACAAGAATTATTAAAATGTATGATGGTAGAGTAGTAGAAGATAAAGAAATAAAACAAGTAGATAAGAGCATAAATGCAATGCCAAGTGAATTTAAGAAAATAACATTACTTAATAAGTATAGACTAGGAGCAAGAAACACATTTAATATATTGTCAAAATTCTTGTTACTATTTTTTGTATTCTTCTTTATAACGTCAGCAGTTTATACTGAATATGCAAGTTTTAAATTATATGAAGATATATCAAAAGATACAGTTAATTCTGCAATAGGGTTTAATGATCTTTCAGAAGAAAGAATAATAGTAAATAAACAAGATAGGACATATTTTACAGATGCAGACTATGAAAAGATAAATGAAATTTCTAATATAGAAAAAATTATAAAAGATGATGTGTTTATAGACACAACATTTTCTTTAGAATCAATGCAAAATTCAATGTTTGTTAGTGGTGAGATTCGAGATATAAAGAATTTTGAAGGTAGACTAGATATAGGAAGAATGCCAGAGAATGATAATGAAGTTGTAATTATCTCAAACAGAAAAAGTTTTTATATAACAGATAGGTTAGATGAATTATTAAGAACTAAATTTAATTTGAGAGAGTTAGGAGATAAGCAATTCACAATAGTAGGAATAAAATTAAAAGAGAAAAACGATAACGATTATTATTATCCAATTTATGTATCAGAAAATGTAATTTCTACTTTAAGGGCCACAGCCAATAAGCAAATGAGCAATGTAAAAATATTATTTAATAATAAATATGAACAAGCAAATGTAACAAGTGGATATAGCTCAATGTATAATATATTACCAAGCAAAAATGTAGAAAAAGGACAGGCTATTGTTTTTGATAATATGAAATACCAATTATCAAAAGGTAGTATAAAAAATAAAGACTTAAATATATATGTAAACAATATTTATTATAATGATGAACTTAATTTAAAAATAAGTAATACATATACAAAATCAAATTTTAAAAGAATGACAGGATATGATGACTATGATAATAACCAAACAAGCATATTTATAAATGAAGAAGAATACAACTCGCTATATGATAAACCATCATATCAATCTAGTGTATATGTAAAAGATGTAGATGATATAGAAAATACAATGAATGAATTAAAAAGTTTAGGATTAGAGCCAAAGAAAGTTACAGATTTTGTTGTGAATAATTGGGAATTACAACAGCAATTTATAAAAATTGCAAAAGTTATTGTTACAATTATAGTAGTATTTGTATTATTCTTTATATCATATTTCATAATTAGAATTATACTAAAATCAAGGAATATATATTATACAACTTTAAGAATACTTGGAGCTACATCTAAAAGTATAAAGAAAATATTAGATATAGAGTTGTTTATCAATGCTAGTTTAGCATACAGTGGAGTTTTAATATTTTTATATTTTGTAAAGAATGAAATTATAAATTTTGAATATATAGCAAGGCTTACAGATTATGTAGGATTTTTTGAATATGCTACATTATATTTAACCTTAATTATTATGTCGAAGTTAATTTCAAGGAGATTCTCTAAGAAGTTATTTAAGAAAACTGTTATAACGACATATAATGAGGAGGTGTAGTATATATGATAAAATTAGAAAGAATCAATAAATACTTTAATAGACACAGAAAAAATGAAATACATATAATAAATGATACATCACTCGAATTTGAGAATACAGGACTAATTGCAATACTTCGGAGAATCAGGAAGTGGAAAAACCACCCTTTTAAATGCAATAGGAGGACTTGATAAAGTAAATAGTGGAAATATATACATAAATGGAAAGAAGATAACAAGAAGATTAGCATATACAGTAGATAAAGTAAGAAACTTAAATATTGGTTATATATTTCAAGATTATAAGTTGATAGACAATATAAGTGTATTTGAAAATGTTGCAATGTCTCTAAAGATGATAGGTATAAAAGATAAAGAAGAAATTAAACAAAAGGTAGAATATGTACTAAGTATTGTAAAAATGGATAGATATAAAAACAGACCAGCAGGAATGTTATCAGGAGGAGAAAGGCAAAGAGTCGCAATAGCAAGAGCAATCGTAAAAAATCCTAATATTATAATAGCAGATGAACCAACAGGAAATTTAGACAGTAAAAATTCACTAGAAGTAATGAACATTATAAAAGCTATATCAAAAGATAAGTTAGTTATTTTAGTAACGCATGAAACAGACTTAGCTGATTTTTATGCTTCAAGAATCATAAAGATTAAGGATGGAAAAATCGAAAAGGACTATGTAAACGATAGCGATGGAACATTAGATTATAGAGTAGATAATAAAATATACTTAAAGGATCTGGAGAATATTCAAAAAATAAATTACAAAAAGTTAAATATGAATATTTATTCAGATGATGAAGCAGCAGGAGAAGTAAATATAGTAATTAAAAATGGCAATATATACATAAAAACAAATAGGCACAAAGTAGAAGTTCTTGATGAAAATTCTAATATAGAATTTGTAAATAGTCATTACAAAAAAGTAAATAAACAAGAGAGTCAGGAATATAAGTATGATTTAAGTAAAATAAGTAATCAAGATAAAAAAATAAAATATGCTTCAGTAAATGGATTTTTGAAGTCAATTTTAAATGGAATCAAGAAAATAGCTGATTATACTATATTAAAAAAGATATTGTTACTCGGATTTTTCGCATCAAGTATGTTTATTGTATATGCAGTATGTAATATTACAGGAATAAAAAATATTGAAGAGACTGATTTTATCACAATGAATAAAAACTATTTGCAAGTAGAAATGGAAAGTACAAGTGTAGATAAATTCCTTGAATATGAGGAATTAGCTTGCATAGATTACATTATACCAGGAGACAGTATGGTAAGCTTTAAAATGAAATTTGATAAATACTATCAAACAGCAAGAAATACAGTAGAAATCACAGGATCGTTAGTAAGTGATGATAAGATAAGTCAAGAAAATTTAATACAAGGGAGAATGCCAGAAAATGAATATGAAATTGTAGTTGATAAAAAAGTAATAGACAATGCAATTAATGGAGAAGGAATAGGAAGGTATATGGGAGTAAAAGATATTAGCGAACTTTTAAATAAAAATGTATCAATAGACAATATGAAAGATTTTACAATAGTAGGTATTGCCAATGAATTTACTCCAACAATTTATGCAAAGAAAAGTATATTTGTAAATCTGCTAAATAGTTCACAAACAAGAGGAAATACATTCTTCTCTATGGATGTATCACAAGAAAATACAGATGGGGAAATATTAGACTATAATTTATATTTAGATGATATTACACTTACCAAAGGAAGAATGCCAGAAGCAGATTATGAAGTTATTGTAAATAAAGTAAATCAGGATCAAATGAAATTAAATAAAACAATAAAAACAAAGATAAATGGGAAAGAACTTAAAGTAGTAGGCTATTATGAAAGCAAAACTAATAAACAAAGCTATTTAGTAAACACAAATACTGTAAAATATAATGTTATTACTAATAAGAATGGTATGATAATATACCCTAATAATGAAACTGAAGCTATCCAAATATTAAGGAATCAAGAAAAGTTGAATTTGTTTAATAGATATGAAAGAGATAAGGAAAATTATATAGATAAAAAACAGGAGAGTATTACAAGTACAGTGATTTTTGCAGGTACGATTCTTGCAATATCATTAATAGAAATTTATCTAATGACGAGAGCCTCATTCCTATCAAGAATAAAGGAGATTGGAGTGCTTAGAGCTATTGGAGTAAAAAAACTAGATATTTATAAAATGTTTTTAGGAGAAATTTTAGCAATTACTACATTAGCAGGGATGCCAGGTGTAATTCTTATGACATATATATTAAAAGCTATAACAAAGGTATCGTATATGTCAAAAATGTATATTGTAAGTTTAAGTACAGTTGGTACAGCCATTTTAATAATATATGGATTTAATATAATTGTAGGGCTATTACCACTATTTAAAGTATTAAGAAAAACACCTGCTAGAATACTTGCAAGACATGATGTAGATTAAAAAAATATCATAGTTGGAGTAATAATGGATAATAAAGAAGATCGGAAGAAAATTGAAGAATACATAGATAACAGAAACGCAGAAATGTTGTCAAAATATAAAATTGATATTAACCAAGACGTAGGAAAAAGAATAGAACGAAGTAAGAAAAATAAAAAAATCATCAAAAGAATAATTATAATAGCAATTATTATACTAATTTATAATGTGATATATAGTATATATAATATTTGGGCTTCAAGAGCAAGAAGAGAGAGGCTACAATCATTTTTAGGAATTGTTACAGAGACAGAAGAAAAAATAAATATATTTGGAAATGGTTGTTACAGTTATAAAATTATTGATATTCCAGATACTGAAATACATGTAGAGTTCGATATATTTAGGGATATTTTTATTGAAGATAGTGATGAGAGGCTTTGCAAATATTATTTTGAAAAATGGGAAGATAACGGAAAAGAAAAATTTACAATAAGTGAAAGTTATGATGATTGCAAAGGATTCTTATATAAAAAGAAGAAGTGGATTTTGAATTACCAAATGTATATAGAAGTAAATACTTATGAAGAAGCAATAGAGGCGATAGATACAATTATAAGGTTTAAAGAATATGCAGGAGATAAGGTATATTTTGGCAACAATGTTTATATTAAAGCAAATGAACATATAATCATACCACAGGTTATAAGTTCGCAAAGTGCTGATTCAATAAGAGAATATATGCAAGAAGAATGTTTAAAGATATTTCAAAATGAATCGTAACAACAACTTACAATAAGTAGGGCAGGTAATTAAGTTGAAAATTACTTGTTTCTTATGGTATAATCAAAACAGAAAATAGTCATTTATTGTTAGAAACGGAGGAATAAGTATATGAAATTTGGACCAGACCCCAATAGCAAATTTCCAAATCCTGATATTAAAGAAATTTGTTTTATAAAAAATGTAATAACAAGACCTAATATTATAGTTGGAGATTACACTTATTATGATGACAAAAATGGAGCTGATAAATTTGAAGAACACGTAACACACCATTACGAATTTATTGGAGACAAGCTAATTATAGGTAAGTTTTGTCAAATAGCTTCTGGAGTTGAGTTTATAATGAATGGTGCTAACCACTGTATGAATAGAATAACAACATATCCATTTAATATAATGAAAAATGGCTGGGAAAAGACTACTCCTACAATGGAAGATTTACCATTAAAAGGGGATACTGTAATAGGAAATGATGTATGGATTGGTCAGAATGTAACAGTAATGCCGGGAGTTCATATAGGAAATGGTGCAATAATTGGTGCAAATTCAGTTGTTACAAGAGATATTCCATCATACTATATCGCAGCTCGGAAATCCTTGCACTATTGTTAAGGAAAGATTTAATGATGAATTTGCTGAATATTTAGAACAAATACAATGGTGGAATTGGGATGCTGAAAAGATATTCAATAATTTAGAAATATTATGCAGTAACGATATACGAAGAATCAAAGAAAGACAATAATAGCGATAAATTAATCAATATGATTCTATAAGAAGATACAAGAGCTAAAAACTTTTGTATCTTCTATTTTTTTAACAAAGGAGGAACAAAAATATGCAAAAAGAAATTCTAACGGAGTTAGAAGATTTAAGAGATGAAACAGAGTTTATATTAAATAATAAAGAAATAGTTGAAAATAAACACTTTGAAAACTATTTGAGAAGTTTAGAAAGGATAAGGTATAACATATTTAATAAAATTAGCTCAAACGAGAAATATGAAGCAAATAGATATAAACAAATTGAATATGTGAATAAAAATTATAATGCAACATTAGAAAATGATATACTGAAGATACAAATTCCAGAGGTATTACCAAAATTCAAAAATATTAATGGTTATGCTTATAAAAACATAATGCTTAATGTGAGAGATAGCACGAAAAAGTATCAAGGTTTATTTGAAAGCGAATTAGTATTTGTATTTATAAAAATAGTAGAGAATCAAAAGAATAATGATATAGATAATAAGTTTGTAAAACCTATTGTAGATCGGACTTGTATTATCAAAGGTAATAGAAGATGACAATATAAGCAATATGTTTTATGGAGTTTTAGGCAAGACAGAAAAAAAGAAAAAGCCATATACAGAAGTTTATGTTTTTCGAGCTAGAGAAATATTAGAGTGGATACAAAAGATAACTCAAACGGATATGCTAAAAGTGTCCGAATAGGCACTTTTTTTGAAATTTTGAAGCGGATATTTTAGATATATTCAAAAAACTCAAAAATAAAGCAAAACTAAAAATTAAATTGTGTCAAGGTCAAAGGGGGTAAAACAGTGTAAGGGGTACAAGAGAAAAAAAGAGTGTGTATAATGTCATTGATGCAGGAAAGGAGCAAAGGTGAGATTAACACGGTAAAGATATAGAGGTACTAACATTCTTAGGAAAGTATAAGTTAATGCTTGGAGTAGACTGTAAGAGAATATATAAGTCAAAGGATTATCATAGGAAAAGGCTTAAGGTATTAGAAAAAGAAAGATATATAAGAAGAATAAACAAGCTATATATTAAGCTAGATGATAAAGGGACAAAACTTGTAAGGAAGTTTGGATATGATTACAGCTTTCAATGTAGAAGCAAAGAATATATGGAAAGAATGAGAGAAATAGCAAAAATAGCAGGAATTACAATAGATAGTGATATTGATTTTATAGCAAGTTGGAATCTTAAGGAAAGTAATGAACTTACAAATAGAGGAAGAAAATACTTAGGCAAAATGATATACAAGGAGAAAGAAACTTATATATATTATATTGCAAAAGATAAACAAATAGGATATATAACACAAGTAATAAATGACATACAGAAGATGACAGCAGATAAAAATGTAATAATCTTTATGGAAAATTTAGAACTATTGAGTAAAAATCAAAAATATGTGTTTGGAAAGGAATCAACAGTTGTAATAAAATATACAAATAGAAATTTGCAAATTCTAAAAGAGCTTATAAACTTAGAAATCTATGAAACAATAAAGAAAATTTATAATAATAGAGAGATATTACTATCAAATTGGGGAAAAGCAAATTATATGACAGAAGATAAAGATTATATTATTTTAATGCCATTTATAGATACAGAAAAATTACATGAATTAAATGTATTTTTTAATAAAAAAGCAAATGAAGATAAGAAAATAAACATTATGACACTATCAGAAAATACAGAGAAGATAAGAGAAATATTAATAAAAGACGTAAAGTTTATTGAATTAGATAATTGGTTAGGGGGCATATTTGATGAAAGATAAAAAAAGCAAAATAGCTTTATTTTTTTTGCTATCGTATATTGTCTTAGTACCAATTATAAATGGTTTTTTGAAACTGTTAGAAAAGTGCTTTGGAACAAACTTAAATACAATAGATATAAACATATTTAATTTGTTTACGGTTGTATTTAGGAATGGAATCATATTAATTAGTTGGCTAATAATAAATGTAGTTATTATACTAATTGTAAAGAATCTAATAATAACAAAAGAAAATGCAAAAATAGAGGTAGAGGGAATAAATTTTAAAGAAAAAGACCGGAACCTTTGGAACAGCAAATTGGGCTACTAAAGAAGAAATACAAGAATATTTAAGTATAGGAAAAAGAGATGGAATAATACTTGGAGAAACAGAAGATGGAGAAGTTATCACCCTACCAATAAATACATATTTGAATAAAAATATTGCTGTATTTGGCTCTAGTGGAAGCGGAAAGTCAAGAGGGTTTGCGATACCTAACTGTATTGAACTAGTACAAGAAAAATTACAAAAAGCAGTTGATATAAATATGAGCTTAGTTGTTACTGATCCAAAACGGAGAACTTTATAGAAAACTAGCAAAATATCTTGAAAGTAAGGACTATGATGTAAAAGTATTCAATTTAGTAAATCCAAATTTTTCACATGGTACAAGATTCATTAAATTTGTTGAGGACGAAACTGATGCTCAAATATTTTCTCAAATAGTTATTGAAGGTACGCAGCTAAATAGAAAAGCGAGCGGAGATGAGTTTTGGAACAGAGGAGAACAAAATTTACTAAAAGCATTACTGTTGTACGTAATTAACTATGAAACAGAGAAAAACAAAAATATGGGTTTTATCTATGATATTTTGGCAAGTGGAAACATAAATAAAATCGATAGGATATTTGAAAACACAGATGGTCCTACAAGATTAAGCTATAACATATATGCACAGGCAACAGACATAGTAAAACAAAGTGTGGTTACAGGCCTTGCAACAAGATTACAGATATTTCAAACTGATAAAATAAGAAATATTACTAATAAGGATGAAATAAAATTTGAAAACATAGGAAATAAAAAATCTTGTGTATTTGTAGTTACAAGTGATACAAATAGTGCATTTGATTTCTTATCTACATTATTTTTCTCATTTCTATTTATAAAGCTAATAAAACAAGCAGACGAAAACTCAGAAGGTAGATTAAAAGTTGAAACTGTATTTATGTTAGACGAGTTTACAAATATTCGGAAGAATAGTAGATTTCGAAAAAAAATTAGCCACTACAAGAAGCAGAGGGATAAATATATTTATGATATTTCAAAATATAGCACAACTAAAAAACAGATATGATAATGATGTTTGGCAAGAGATTCTAGGTAATGCAGATACAAAAATATGTATGGGTTGTCGGAGATATGCTAACAGCTGAATACATAACTAAATTATTAGGAGTTGCAACTGTAAAAACAAATTCAATAAGAAAAATAGCTCGGTTTTGATGGCAAATTTACTTATGGAATGGAAAACATAGGAACAAGTGTAAGAAACCTAATGAACTCAGATGAATTAATAAAATTAGACAACAATATAGAAATTATAATAGAGAGAGGTAGAAAACCTATTAAATGTAGAAAATATGATTATTCAAAACATGAAGAAGCTCATAAATTGGAAGATATAACAATAGGGGAGCAAAGAAAACGATTCAAAGAAAATTTAGAAATAGAAAATACACAAAAGAAAAAACAAGAGGAAAAGAGAAAACTTACTTTTAAAGATTTTTAAAGGTTATGAGGAATCACTTATAACTTTATTTTTTAGAAAAGAAGGTGAAAATTATGACAGAGGAATTACAAGAAAAAATAATATGGCAAAATGTTAATTCTTCTAAAGAAAAAGGGAAAATTTTAACAGGGAAAATAGTTGCAATAGAAGTAGAAAGTATGGGAGAAAACGATATTGTCTGTGCTATTGTAGATTTTAAAGGAATACGAGTGATAATCCCAGCTACAGAAATGATAGTAGACGGCAAAAACGAAAAAAACATGATTAGAAATATGATGGGAGCAGAGATAAAATTTGTTGTAATTGAAACAGATGAAGAAACATCAAAAGCAATAGGCTCAAGAATAAAAGCAATGCAGCGACTAAAAGAAATCAATTTAAAGAAATTACAAGTAGGAGATAAAATATACGGAAAAGTCATAGGAGTTTGGAAAAAGTATATAAGGTTAGAATGTGTGGGGATAGATTTTTTAATTGATGCAAAAGATTTGCAATATGGGTATATTGAAGATGTTTCTAAAATTTACAAAATAAACGAACAAATAAAAGTAGTAATTAAAGAAATATCTGAAGAAAATCAAAATATGAAAATATCTGTAAAAGAATTACTAGAAGATCCATTTAAAAATATTAGAGCAAATTTTACAGAAAAAGGTGAATATTTAGCAAGCATTACAGGATACACAAAAAATGGAATATTTGCAAATATTGCACAAGGAGTAGATACAGTATGTACACTTCCTACTTGGCTTGATAGGCCACCACTACCGAGAGAAAAAGTAATAGTTAAGATTTATAAAATACTTCCTGAAAAAAGGAAAATTTATAGTTCCATAATAAAGGTGATTGGAAGTGATGTAAATGACTGATAAACAAAAAGAAATAGCAAAATTAATTTGGGATTTTGGAGCATTAAGGGAAGAACATATTTTAAAACTATGTAAATGCACTGAAAATGATATAAATTGTGTAATTGCAAGTAAGGCAATATCAAAAGAAAAAAACACAAATATACTCAAATATCAAGGAAAAGAAGTAAATAACAGAATCATAGTAGCATTCGATGTAGTTATGAACTATTTAGACAGAAATGCAAAAGTAAAAAAAGCAAAGCATCCTGTAAATGTAACAATGAAAACAGATTTTCATACTTATGATATAATAGCAATAAAAGAAGCAGAAATAGAACCATTGTTTGAAAATATTGATAAAATATCAAATAGTGAAAGAATTATAATAATTATTGAAACAAAAGAATATTTTTCGAAAGAAATACATACAAAGAGACCTTATTGCGTTTGTATTTATCCATCGCTCGAAATAGAAGAAATAGTAAATGTATAAAATATAATATTTAGAGAAAAGAACTAGACTTTTTTTGAAAAATAGTATAAAATACGATATGAAAGTGAGATTTGCAGATGTGTTTGTTGCCTCTTAACCTCGATAACTTATCGAGAGAAAGGGGGCGGTTGGATGATGAAATTTATAACATTCATATTTTTAGGATTAAGTATATCAGTAATCATTAACTTAACCTTATTGTGTATTATATACATAATGTGGACGAGTAAACAATAAAAAACGACGGCACATTTGCTTTGCAGAGCGTGTGCCGTCTTATCTAATATTTCGGCAACCACATATCTGTGGTCTTGCTTTCTAAATACATTATACACTAGAATCTATAGAAATGTCAACAAAAATTAAAAAATACAATAGAAACAAAAAAATTGTGAACTTATTAGATACAAATATAAAGGGAAAAGTTTTAATGAAATAGGAGCAAAATAATGGCATTAACAGTAGAATTTATAGATAATGAACTAAATAAAAAGCTAGCTGCAAATGATAAATTAATAGTATATACATATTTTGAACTAAGAGTAAAGCTAAACTTGTCTAAACTAGAAGCTAATAGATTTTTAGAATTAACTAGAATCAAACTTGAAAATATAGGGTATAGAGTTTATACAACAGGAGAAACATATATATTTGAGAATCACGCTAAAGTAGTACAAGAAAACGAGCTATTAGTAGCAATAAAGAATGCATAGGAGGAAGAAAAATGGAACTAGAATTTAACGAAAAAGAAATGGAATTATTGACAAAGGCAGGAGTGAAAATTGAAGAAAAAGGTTATACAAAAGAGGATTTAAAAAGAGCAGAATTATGCATAGAAGAATTTATAATGATTCATAGTACCAAAGAAATTGGAAAAATTAGCAAGGAGTATAATGGTATTTTAAACAAAATAATACAATATGAATAAAATATATAATAAATAACCAATAAAGCAAATTAGAGAAGCTTTATTGGTTAATCATTTATTTCAACATCATTAAATAATTGATCATCAAAAAAGTCTTTTAAAGTAATGCCAAGAGATTGACAAATTAAAGTAATAGTTTCAATTTTTATAGAGCAACTTTCATTTCTTAAAAATCTATTTATGGTAGAACGATTTATACCAGCAGTCAGTGCAAGCTTATTACCATTCATATTATTAAGTTCCATTAAATTTATAATTTTTAATTTGATAGCTTCGGATAAATACATATTTTTTACTCCAATTAATTTAAAACTACATATAATATAGCAAAAAAAATAAAAGAAGATGGAGAACGAACGCAACATTTTTTTGGAAAACTATTGAAAAACGAATAAGATAATGCTAGAATAAATAATAAAAGGAGAGTTAAAGTTACATATCATCATCAATTTCTTTAAAAATTTCGTCATTAAAAAAATTCTTGCAAATTAGTATTTAATCCTAGACATAGTTGAACAAGTGTTGTAAGTTTAATAACATTTGATTTTCTAGTACCGAAAAGAGCATTCAAAGTAGACTTTGGGATACCTGTTGCTTTATACAAATCCCAAAGTGAAGTTAAATTGTTTAGTTTCATATAATATTTTACTCTTTTATAAATTGCATCTGATAATTTCAAAATACTTCTCCTTAGTAGAAAAAAGTTAATTTAAAAGTAGTATAACAATTTTTTTTAAAATTATAGGCTACTTGAATAGTCTATAATTTTATAGAAATATTAAAAAAATGTTGAAATAAAAGGAAAATTAGGAGGAATAAAACAAATGAAAAGAAGCACAGGAATAAAAAGAAGAATTGACAATCTAGGAAGAATCGTAATCCCAATGGAGATTAGAAATGATTTAGATATTAAAAAAGGTGATTCATTAGAAATATTTATAGATAAACAAGCAATTATATTACAAAAGGATAATGACAGTTGTGTATTTTGTGGCGAAAATAAAGCGTTAATCGACTATAAAGAACAGAAAATATGCAGCAAATGTTTAGAGGAATTGATAGGAGGCAAATATAATGGAAAATTTGAAAAATAAAGAACAAAATGAATTAAGAGAAGATATTATAAGAATGCGAAAAAAGAATAAAATAAGGAGAGGAATAATATGGGGAATTTGTTTATTTACTGTTGTAGTAGTTTCACTAGCAATTTCTTTGAGGTTATATAGTAATTCGTATGGAATGGGTACACTAATGCTATTTGGAGATTTAAGAAAGCCTGGAATTTATAGACATGAATACATTTATACAATGGTGCAATTTGCTAATTTAATGATAATGTTTTTTGTTAATCTAATAGGACATATTATTGAATGGAGTCAATGGAAAAGGCAAAATATACATTTCTATGGAATAACAAATATAACGCTTTGTTTTACAATGATAATAATAGAATCGTTCAAGTATGGATTTGAATATCTTTTTGCTTATCCAGAACTAAAGGAAATATTAGTGCCAATAACAATTTTCATAGCATGTACAACTGCAATAAATATATTTGGATATATTTTTATGATAATAAAAAGGCATAGAGAATCCAAACAATAGAAAAGTATTTTATAATGAAAACAAGTAATTATCTGTATTGAAAATTGCTTGTTTTTATGTTATTATAGTGAAGTACAAATAGTAAGTTGTCGCTGAAATTAAATTATAAAATGAAAGGTAAAATGGAGGTATTTATGAAAAAGAAAATTATAATAACAATATTATTTATTATTAGTTTGTTACCAATGTTATTAAATCAGTATGGAGGTGCAAAAGGTATTCAAGAAATATCAGGTATAGGGAATTTACTAAATCCAATAGGCATAATATCTTTTATATTGTTCTTTATAGGAGTATGGCTACCATTAAAAAATAAAAAAGCAAATAAAATATTAGGTGGACTAGGTGTAATTGGAATTGTAATTTCAGAAATTTACCAATTTTTAACGTGGCATATACAAAATATTACAGGAAAAATGAGCATACAAAATAGCATAAATTTTGCCTTTCCAGAGTTTTATATTGGATTAGTAATATCTGTGACTATGATTGTTGCCTACTTTATTATTGATAACTTAGTAGAAGAATAAAAAATTACAATAAGTAGGGCAGATGATTAGTTGAAAATCATTTGCCCTTTGTGATATAATTTGAATACAAGATAGTAAGTTACTGATATGATTAAGTTATAAAGTGAAAGGTTGAATCGGTGGAAAAAATGGATAAAAATAAGAAAATACTTGTTGGAATTTTAATTATAGCATTGATTATAGTTATTGGAGCAGCCTCTGCATATATTTTAATTGAAAGGAATGTTACAAATAGAGCAAATCTTAATTTTAAAACTGAGAATATTAGTTCAAGTCCTGTTGACACTAAAACTAATGAACATTCATTTTTCGGTAAAGTTATTGAATCTACTGCTAGTTACATTATAGTAGAGCCAAATGAGAATGAAGAAATAAGAAAATCATCAGATAGAATTTCTATTGGATTAGGTGAATTTAATGATGCAATTTATAAGGTTGGGACTAATGTAAAAATAACTTATGATGGTACTGTAATGGAAAGTTATCCAGCACAAGTGAGAGCAATAAAAATTGAGTTGAAATCAGCTGAAAACTTTGAAATACTTTTCTATGATAAACAGCCACAATCAGATATTAAAGTACACAAAATAGTAGATAAAAATGAAACAGATAAATATAATTATGATGTTTATGGATATGATGGAAGTGTAAATATTAGAATTGATGGGAAAGACTATTCATTAAGAGAGGCTTTATTACAAAATAAAATAACGATGGAAGAAATAATAGCAAAAGCTAATAAAGACATTCCAAATGCTATATCTTATGATGATGGAGGAAGTATAGAATATCACTATGAAAATTATACAATAATAAAATTTCATACAATAGATGGAAATAGAGATGTATATATAGGGACTAAGGATTTAAAACTAAATGATATTAATATAAATGAGAATACAGGAAATTCTACTTTTATTAAAACATATAATGTGTTGAATGTAGCTGATAGTAATGATGAAAGTTATATATACTTAACAATTAGGCAATTTCAGGAAGAAGAAGTGAAAACAGTAAAGGTACAAAGAAGTTTAGCAAATAATATTGAGATTAGCAAAGATTATGAATTTACTTTTAAATATACAGATAAAAAAGTAGAAGAAAATATAGAATCAATATTTACAAATACTACACTTGTTTCAATAAAGAAAACAGATAAGCAAGGATTAGAGCAAATTCAAGATTTAATTAGAGAATAATTTTGAGAATAAATAAGGCATATAATAATTTGAAATTATATGTCTTTTATTATATAATGATATTAAAAATTTAAAGTACGAGGATTGTATTTAATGAAAAGTGAAATAAAATTTAATATTAATTTTAAAACCATTGTTTCTAGTCTTTTAGTGTGTTCAGCTTTAATAATTGGTATAGTATGTTTGTATTTTGGTATTAAAGATACATATAAATTAAATAACATAACTAAGGAATATAGCACTACAAATGGATATTTTAAAGATTATGATATATACAGTAAATCAAAAGATGGTATAACATATAAACTAATTTATACCTACGAAGTAGATGGAAAAGAATATACAGTTGCAACTGATTATGGAATACGGATATATACCAGAAAAGAACAGCAGTAGAGAAGTAAAATATAATCCTAATGATCCGAATGAGGCAATATTAGTTCGGAACAAATAGTAGTAATTTCCTTATCTATTTTGGTGCTTTTTTCACTTTAGTAGGAGGAGCATTTGTAATAGGAGCATTATATATGAAAGGTGTTTTTGATAAGGTAAAAATTAATGTTATGGGAATATACATTGGAACTGTTTTTACTGTTATTGGAATCGGTATTATTCTGCTTCAAAATGGGACAACTTCGTCCTTTGTCGACACCATTAAATCTATGGGATTTTGGATAGCCATACCTATTATATTTATAATAGTAGGCATATTGGAAGTAATCAAATGTGTAGTAGATTCACGAAATAATACAGAGGAAAATTAGAGGTATGTATGGAGAAAGAGTTAGAAAAGTTATTTAAAGAAATGAAACAGGAAAATAACCAAAGTATGCAAAAGTTATATGAAAAGTACAAAGCATTGGTATATGGAGTAGCTTTTTCAATACTAAAAAATAAAGAGGATTCAGAAGATATAGTACAAATTGTTTTTTTGAAGATATTTAGGTTAGAAAAAGAAAAGTTACCAACTAACAACGCAGCTACGTGGATTTATTCAGTAACAAAAAATGAAACTTTTAACTTCCTAAAGAGTAAAAAAGAAGAACTTAACATTGATGAATTATACTATATAACAAGCGAAAATAAAGAATTAAACGAAATTATAGAAATAGATTCATATAATAAAATGATAGCAAAGTTGCCTATAAAAGAACAAGAAATAATATCATTAAAAATATTATCAGGATTATCTTTTAAAGAAATTTCTGGTGTATTAGGTATTCCAATAGGAACAGTACAATGGAGATATTATAAGGGAGTACATACTTTAAAACTACTACTTAGCAACTTATCTATGTTTATAATAATGATGATGGCATTTGTATTAAAAAAACAACCTGTAAGAAAAAAGCAAAGTAATCAAGAAGAAATGAAAGAAGATGTAATAGATAATTCAGCAGAAAGTAGTAGGGAAGAAGCATTTAAAAAAGATGAAACAAATATAACAGAAGACACAGAAGTTACTACAGATAGAATAGAAATCACAGAAACAGAATCAAATCCAAGAATGGATATAGTAGATATAGGAATATTTAGTATATCAAGCATATTTTTGATGGCTACAATTATTTTTTTTATAATTTTTATAAAACACCAACAAAAAACAAGAAAAAAGTTGTCTAAATAATAGAAAGGTTAAAAATGGTGGTACTTATGAAAAAATCAGAAAAAATAATGATAGGAATTTTAGTATTAATCCTTTTAGTAATGACAGCTATATTGATTCTTACTAAAATAAAAGTTAGAAAACAAGACATTTGTATAGAAAGAGATAATCCTGCAAGTAGTAATGAAACTAATAATTTAGAAAATAGTCCAAAAGAAATAGGTAGAATTGTAAAAGTAAATGGAAAACTATATTATGATACAGGAAGAATAAGCGAAGGGCTACGTTGTGGTATGCTTGATGGAAATATCACAAAAGTGGTTGAAGGAAAAGAAATACCAACGAATGATGGAGAAGCAAATTTTGAAGGAGCAAATGGTTATCAATATGGCAGAGAAAGCAATACCATAGAAGTACCAATAGATAATAAGTGGGTGATATTTGAAGCAAAAGAATATTCATTTTGTGGAACAATAACACAAGTAGAGCAAAACTTATTTTTTGTAGAACCAGACGAAGGAGAAGAAATAAGAAAATCAACAGATAAGATAATGGTAGGAAAACTAAAAATTGATACAAATATAAAGTTTGAAGTAGGAGAAAGAGTAAAAATAATTTATGATGGATATGTAATGGAAACATACCCAGCACAAATAGAAGCTATAAGTTATGAATCATTAGATAAGTATAAAGAATATGACAAAATTACGAATTTACGTTCTAAAACAGCATCTACCGAAATTTTAATAAGATTTAATGGAATCTTATATGGTAAATCATTTTCGACCATTGATTATGCAGGTGGCAGCGAAAAGATAGGAACGATTGATAAATTAATAGATTCTAAGTATGTACCAAAATTTGATGGAGAAACAAATAACAAAGAGATATTAGGAGCAAGCGTTTTTGAAGCGAGTGAAAAAACTATTGTACTAAATTATAACAACACTTATGTATTATTTGAAAAAATATAGGGGGGCAAAAATATGATTTGGGATATTGTTTTATTAGTAATATTTATAGTTTGGCTTGCAATGTATATTAAAAATAAAAAAACAATAAGAGTATTACCATATTTACTTATGCTTTTTATTACACCATTATATAACATATTAGATCGGAAATATATTTGTAAATATATTTGGCTGTGGTTGTGTAGGAATAACTCAAACTAATATGCTTAATATAAACTTTAATGCCAATGATTTGCGATTCGTAGTTTATATGATAATGGCTGTTTTGATAAGTATTTTAGGTATTGTTTTATCTAAAAAGTTTGAAAATAGGAAAAATAAGATTATATATGTTGCAGCTGTAGTGATATTTAATTTAATATTAGCACTTCAAATTTGTAGATTATATATGTGGGCATAAAATTTAGAAACAATTTAAGAAATTTGTGTTATAATCATCTTAAAAAATTATAATTTGCTAAGAATCTTGAAATTAAAATAGGAGATTTTATTTATGAAAAATAAAAGAAGAAGCATTGTTGCAGTAGTAAGTTTTGCTCTAGTAATTATTGTAGTATTATGGATAAATGGTATAATTCCAAAACAAATAGCAAAAGTTTCTAGTACAGTTTATCTAAAAAGGAATTTTCCCAAAATGCAATTAGAGTATGTAAATATTGAGTGGGCATCATCATTTGGAGATTATATAATAACATTCAAAGATGAAAATAATAAATTACATAGTTTTTGTATAGGTCCAAAATATTTTCCAATAAATTTAGGACAAGGGATGTTTGGCTTTGAAGAAGAATATAGAGAAAAATATAGCGAACAAAAGGAAAGAGAAAATCAAAAATATGTAGAATTAGAAAATATGCCTTTAGATTATAATTTTAGTCAGATGGTGGAAGATAAATGCTATATTGTAACTAATTCTAATACAGTATATCATATAGAAGAATTAGATAAATTTATAGAAAATGTAAAAAACAAAGTGCCAGATGAAATAAGAATAGTGCAATATACAATAGAAGGACAGCCAATATTAACAAATTTAGAATATATAAACAATAAGTTTATTATGAAAGTTGATAATAGAAGGGATGGATATGCTTCTGAAGAAGATAGAAAAATAACAACAGAAGAATATGATGCTACAGAATATGAATTAGTAAAAGGAAATACACCTAATGTTATAACAAATTTAAAAACATATTATTCGGTGGAATTAAAAGGAAAAGGAATAAGGCATACGATTTCAATATGTAGTTATGCAGAAATAAAGCAAACAACAGATTCAAAATTTAAAATACAATTTAATGCAGATTCAAAAGCAGAAGAAATAACAAAAATATTAGGAAAAGAAGAAACTGATAAATATGACTATGACATTTATTCTTACAAAGGAACAGTAGATATAGTAATAGATGGAGAAAAAATGTCCTTAAGAGAAGCTTTAATAAATAACAAAATAACTGTAGATGAAATATTAGAAAAGGCCAATAAAGATGCAAAAGTAGATAATACAATATTTGGAGATGTATATTTAGATGGTGGAAGTAGCTTTTACATATATAATGATTATCAAATATTAAAATGTAATATCATATCAGCAGGAATTGGAAATGATGTATCATATATAAAAGATTTATATATAGGTGTTCCATCTATGTATATTGGAGATATAAAAGCAAAAAATTACAATTAGCACAAGATAATAATTCAAGTAAGTATGAGTTTAAAAATAATAACGGACATAAAAAAACAATGAAACAGCTATGCGAGTAAGATAAAAAAACTTCGACCGTTTATCTACCATTTTGAAAATGAATGTGTTACAATAAATATGTATTCAAAATAATGGCTATAAAGCAAAAGACTTTATAGTTATACCTGAAATATCAGGGGAAAGCTGACTTAATCAGCATTACTTTGCAAAAAAGCAAAGGTAAAGTAAGTAGCACTTTAAATAATGCCACTTATAGTTAAAACACAGCTATAGGGGGAATTGTGCGTAAAATTAAATAAACAAAGAAAAACAAGTAAAATTTGAAAAAAGATTCTACTTGTTATTTTTTTGTGTAAAAAGGGAAGGAGGATAGATTAATTGTTTTTGAATACGAAAATAAAGTATATAAAAAGGAGGAAAGTGCTTGAAAACATTTAATTACGAATCAAATTGTGTAAAATACAGAGGCTGCTATTTTGACGTAGGAGAATATAAAAATGGAAACATAAGCCTATCTATTTATGGATATGTAGAAGATGACAAGAATATATCTCATATTTCAAACGCAACAGTTAATGTGGATGAAAACTTAAGAAAAAACAATGTTGTTATTGATACTTATGCTAATACAAATCTAATAAGTTTTCTATTGGATCTAGGAATTGCTAAAGGCATTACTAAAAGAGTAAATGTAGAATCTTTAAGTTTGCCTGTAATAGAGTTAGACCTAGACAAGCTATATGAATATTCATATAACTATGTAGATGAACAGGAGGGATTAAGGTATGCGAGTTAGTAAAGGTGCTTGTGAGGAAACAGCAAAAGATATAATTTGGTATTTTGAAGACTTGCTATGCAATAATGATGTAAAACTGAACAATCTAAATCCAAAAGAGAATAAATTTAAAGACGAAACTTCATATATCAACGAAAAAGATTATGAAGAGCTAGTGAAAGAAATAACAAAGCAGCTAAAAGATTTTGCAGATTTTGTGGAAGAAAAATATGAAGAAGCTGCTTAAAAAATGGGAGGAAAATGTATATGGATATACAAAATTTAGTTAGAGATAGAATCATTCGGCAACATAAAAACAGGAACGAAAAATGCAAAAGGAATACCACAAAAGTTATCATATTTTCATGTAGAAGAAGATAAAGCAACGAAAGCGGAGATAGTGGATATTTTTAAACAATTATATCCAGGAGAACCAAAAAGTTTAAAAATAAGGTTTACATCTGAGAATCCATTTAATTTTAGATACAAAAGATATGTTAATGGAAAAGCAGTGTGTATAGGAAATGGAACAAAGGCAATAACAGCAGGAAAAGACAGCAAAAATAATAATACGCAAATAGAAGTAGACTGTAGCGAAGAATGTGAACATAGACTAAGTGGAAAATGCAAACTAAAGGGGAGTTTGAAATTTGAATTAGAGGGAATAAATGCAGGAGGAGTATGGAACTTAAGTACGACAGGTGGTAGTTCATTATCTAATATAGCATCAGAAATTGTAAAATATAAAAAAGCAGGAATGAGTATTGTAGGAGTTCCTTTTGAACTTACACTTACAGAGCAACAAAGCCTTGCTTATGGGACTTATTATAGTATTGATTTACATAGGACTGATATAAAACCAGAATTAGTAGGTGATATAAAACCACAGCTACCAGAAGCAAATAGCAATATGGAAGAGAAAAAAGAAAAGCCTAAAGCTACAGAAAAGAAGAGTGAAAAAAAGGAAACAGAAAAAGCAAAAATTGATAGTAAAAAAGAAGTAAAGCAAGAAAAAGATCAAAATAAAGAAAAAGCTAATGAAAAGCAGGAAGTAGAAAAGGCAGAATTAGACTTATCTAAGCAGTTTGCTGTCAAAGGATTTATGCCTACATTAATCAATGGCAAGAAGTTTGATAAAGTTATTTTGCAAGATACAAATTGCCAAGATGTTGAATACATATTACATCCAAAAGCTAATCAAGAAATAATAAAATGTGGAGCAGGAACACTTATTGAAATTAAGGAAACAAGAATGGAAAGTGATAAAAATATACTTTGTAAATATGAAATTTTACGAGTTGTTGCTCCAGATGGAAGTATGACAGATTATAATACTGAGGAATTAAAAGAAGCAGTCTAATTAAGGCTTAAACTGCTTTTATTATAGTAAAAGAAAGGAATTTTGATATGTTTAAAATAATAAAAAAATCCCTAATCATCATATTACTTATGATTATTAATACTATATCTTATGTTATTAAAATTATACACGACTTTTATGAGAAAAACAAGATAAAAATAAAAAAATATGCGGATAGTTTTTATTGTGTATTGCAAGAAGAACTAGACAAATAGAGGATAACATATGAGAAATAGATACAATTACAATGAATTAGTTAGAGTAAATGGTGAGGGAAAGCAGTTCGGAAAAGTAGAAAACGCACTAGGATTCATTATAGAAAAAGATCAGTTTTTTGACGATTATTATATAGAAATTATTTTTGGTGAAAAAGATTGGTTTCATGAATCAGCAATAGAAAGAATATTAGGTGAAAAGAGAAATAAATCAGAAAAATATCAAGTAATGTTTTGTACAACAAATGAAGGGTATGAACTAATAAAAGAAAGAATAAAGGAAAAAGAACCAATAAGCAATAATAAATTTAAAAATATAGATATTCGCAGGAAATTTGATAAAGATTCAAAAATGTATATAATCTTAGGCTGGAAATCTACGTTTTGGCCGACAAGTAATATGAGTGTAAAAATATTAGAAAAAACAATGCAAGACTTTAAAACTATGAATATACCATTTCAATATATCTTAATGAATCAAAACATTTTAACAGATATTAAAATTGAGCAGTTTTGTGAAATAGATATGAATGTAGATGTGTTTCTAATAGAGAGAAAAATAAAAGTAAAAAGTTTAAAATAAGCTACTTAGCACAAGTAGAGAAAGGATAAAATATGATAGCACAAAAAATACTAAGAGTAATGGAAAGCATAGGACCAATCATAAAAGATAAAACAAACGTAGAAAAAGGTTTTGATTATGCTTCGATTGCAAGCATTATAATGAAAGCTAGAGAAGCTATGATTAATGAAAAGGTAATTATGATTCCATTAGACTTAAAACAAGTTACAGCTAGGGGAAATGATGTAATAATTAATATGACATATAGGTTTTATGATGCTGAGCCAAATGAAAAAGGAATTTGTGATTATTTAGATGTTAATGTGCCAGGAGAAGGTGCCGATAAAGAAGGATGGGCAGTATATAAAGCACTCTCAGGAGCATACAAATACGCAATCACCCAAACATTTGCAATACCAACATTAGACGATGCAGAAAAAGACAAATTTATAGCTGAAGATAAAGAAGAACAGCTAAATGTCAATGATAATGTTACAGCTGCTATAACAAGCACAGATACACTAGATGAAAATAGCATAGAAGAAAAGCTTGGAGAAACATCAATAGATGACTTCGATAAAATATTTGACCTTGAAAAAGCAGGGTAGAAAGGATATTTATATGTATATAAAAAGTATAAATAATGTAGAACGGATATAAAGATTTACCAGATGGATTTAGTGTAGAGTTTGACGAAGATATGACATATATAGTAGGTGCAAATTTTCAAAGAAAAAGTACAGTTGGAAGTCTTTTTAATTGGTGTCTAACAGGTACAAGTCTATATGGTAATGAAAGAGAAGATGTTGTAAATGATAAGAAAAAAACAGCTAATGTTATTGTAGACATTACCTTTGTAGATAATTATGGAATAGAGCATAGACTTGTTAGAAACAAAGGAAAACAAATGAATTTATTACTTGATGGAAAAGAAATTAAACAGGATATATTGTCAAATTTTTATCACGACAAAGATATTTTTTTAGTTTCGCATAATCCATATTATTTTCCATCATTAGAACCTAAAATACAAAAAGAACTTGTAAGAAAAATAATACCTGCAATTTCAAAAGAAGATAGCTTTGAACTTTTGACAAAAAATGAACAAAAGATAATAGGAAAACCTATAGAATTGTTAGGCAGTTATATTGATAAAAGAAATGAAGCAATAAACGAATTACAAAAGGAATACGATGAAAGTGTAGGAAGAATGCAAGCATATAGAAATATCGCGCTAGGTAATATACAAGAAAGAATGCACTTTGACAAAGCAGATGAGCTAGAGGAATTGCAAAAACAATATGAAACTATAGTAACAAGTTTAGGAGATTCTAACTTTGAAGATCTAAAACATAGTATTGATAGGCTTGACAAAAGAATGGCAGATATAGTAGAAGATAAACTAAAAGACATAAAGCAAACTTATGATAGAGAAAATGAAAAACTAAAAAATGTTGATAGTGAAAAGGCAATCTGTCCTACTTGCAGAAATGAAATAGATGACAATGAGAGAAAAGAATATCTAAAACAATCGTATATGAATACACTTAATAGTTTACAGGAAAAGTCAAATAAATTAAAGGAAGAATTTATAGAATTGCAGAATGAAAAAGAGAAAAAGCAAGAACTCCTAAATAAACTAAAAACAATGGATATACAAAGATTACAAGAAGAAAAGGAAAGTATAAAGTCTAAAATAGAGGTATTAGAACAAGAGAAAAATAATATTATGCTGTATAATAAAGAAGTAGAAATGCAAGAAAAACAGATAAAAGAAGCAAAGTATAACATAGAGATACAAGAAAAAGCAATGCAAGAGATACTAAATGAGCTTGAACTTGAGAAAAAACAAAAGATGGTAGCAAATAAACTAAAAAGACTTGTGATTGAAGAACAAAAGGAACAGATAAATAAATACTTGGATAAGGTAGACTTACAGTTCTGTAGAGAGAATAAAACAAATGATAAAATTACGGAATGCTGTGATATTTATTATGAAGGCAGAGAATACAAAAAATCATCTAAGTCACAACAAGCAAGAGCCTGTTTAGAAATATCTAACTTATTTAATAATTTATCTGGAATAAAAGCACCTATCTTTTTAGACGATTCAGAGAGCATAACTGATATACAAGAATTAGCGAAAACTCAAATGGTAGTATCTTTAGTTATAAAGTATAATCCACTTGAAATTTTATATGACTATAATGATGTGCTAGATAGAAAGAAGAAATCACTTGAAAGAGAAATTGCAGAAAAAAGCAATTTTGTAATAGCACAAGCAGCGTAAATTTTAGTTATCAAAATTGATAGCTTTATTTTTTTATAGGAGGAAATAATAAATGAATGATTATGAAACTGTAATACTAATGAAACCTAACTTAAGCAAAAGTAAAATGGAAAATATTATAACAAGAGTAGAAAACAAAATAAGGAAATTTGGAAACATAACTAGAAAGCAAGACTTAGGAGAGAAAAAACTTGCTTATAAAATAAAAGAAAATGACAAAGGATACTATATAGTATATCAATTTAAGGCAAAATCAAGAGTTAAAAAAAGTCTTGAGAGCCTTTATAAAACTATAGACGAAATAATAAAATACATAATTATTGACAAGGAGGAAGAGTAAATGAATAATGTATGTTTAATAGGCAGACTTACAAAAGATGTAGAAGTAAGATATACTCAAGCTAATAATACACTCGTTGCTAATTTTACTTTAGCAGTAAATAGAAGCTTTGTAAAAGAGACAGATGAAGTAAAAGCAGATTTTATTCCAATAATAGCTTGGAAAGCGACAGGAGAATTTTGCTCTAAATATTTCAAAAAAGGTCAGCAAGTTGGAGTTGTTGGTAGAATACAAACTAGAAATTGGGAAGACGAACAAGGACAAAAACATTATGCAACAGAAGTAATAGCAGAAAGGGTATA
The DNA here is from genome assembly GCA_948469655.1 of uncultured Clostridium sp. Lineage (GTDB taxonomy): Bacteria > Bacillota > Clostridia > TANB77 > CAG-508 > JAAWPK01. The sequence goes on along the minus strand of CAOKMF010000001.1, from coordinate 54,136 downwards.
TTTCGCTGATAGTAAAAAAGATGACTTTGCAAGTACATATGGAGACGTATTTGGAAGTAGCAGCACAAATAACACAGGATCTGAATTTGAACTTGCAAGTGATGAATTACCTTTTTGAGTAAAAACTAAATAGTTGAAAAGTGGGAAGAATCACCCACTTTTCTTCATAAAAAAAGAAGGAGAAAACGGAAAATGACAATTAGTAGACAAAAGCTAGTTTTAGTTAGAGAACAAGACTTTGAGTATAATCAAAAGATTTGTGGCTCAAAGGATGTAGTCAAATTTATAAAAGATGTTCTAAAAATTCAAAACGAATCACAAGAAGTATTTTATTTGCTAACATTAGACACAAGAAATAGAATCATATCATTTATGGAGCTTGGTAGAGGTTCAATAGATATATGCAATATATTTATAAGTGATATATTTAAGGCTGTTTTGTTAAGCAATAGTAAAAAATTTATTGTTCTTCATAATCATCCATCAGGAGATTCTACACCAAGTAAAGAAGATATAGAAACAACGAAACTAATAATGAAAGGGGCAGAATTACTAAAAATACAAATGTTAGACCATATTGTGATTGGTTTTAATGAAAGTCAGTCTTGTATGCCTAAAGTTGCATAGATTAATTATCAATATTTGATTAAAATTTGTAATCGAAAAAATAGAGATAAAATAGAAAGGAAAAGAAAATATGAGTGATAAATACAATATATTTATAGAATTACTGAATTTTAATAAAAAGAAATACACAGCTGAACAAGTTTTTAAGGATTTTGTATCGTTATTTGCAATAAGTTTGAGTAATAAAGTGTTTTTTAATCAGAAAAATAGCGATATGTATCAAAAAATATATGGAAACTATGACAAAGGGGAACATTACATTTTCTATACATTATCGTCAGAGCTAACCAAGTTATTTTGCAATGAAAAGGATCCAAGCGATATATTACGGAGAAATTTATCAAAAAATTACAAATAAAAGTTATTTGAGCTTAGTAAAAAATGAGACACTACAAAATAAAGTAGATAGAAAGTTGCAAAGTGTTATTAAAATCAATAATAAATTAAGAAATGGAGAAATATGTGATGTAAACTGTGGAAGTGGAACAAAAATACTTGCTTATGCAAGCACACTTAGGATCTTCAAGTTAGACTATAAAATAGATTTAGAAGTAACAGCTATTGATACAGATATTATTAATGTTTTTATGACATATATACAGCTATATTTCTTTGAAATTTCGGCAGTAGTAATATTAAAAGATAAAAATGAAGATAAAGAATTAATGAGGTTATATACAGATTCTTATGAAAACGATACATATAAGTCGATAGCTGCATAATATAAGAAATGTAAAAGGGGAAAGACAAGTCTTTCTCTTTTTACATATAAAAATTAAAAACGGAGGTATGGAAATGAATTTGATAAATGAAGTTCAAAAATTAGAATGCAGGATAAACTCAAAATTAGAAGATAATCATATTGAAATAAGGATTATAGAAAGCAAAGATGAGTATGAAGGAAAAATTATTATTCTAAAAGATAAAAAGGTAATTAGAGTATTTGCTATAAATATGATTTCTTGCTCACAGATAGATATATACGAAAAAGATAAAATCTTAGAGCAAGGTTTATTTATAGATAATCTAGGAGCTTGGATTTTTAATTTATACAATAATGTAGAATATTTATATGTTTTCTATGGAGGAGAACTGAATCGAAAAGTATTTACTAAAGAAGGTATAAATAAAATATCTACAGGTACAACATCAAATATGAGTGAGGAAAGAAATAAAGGACTTATGGTACATAGAAAAGAATTAGATGAGCAACCAAAAGTAAAAGGATATTTAGGACCAATGTTTGAAGAAATTGATTATGGAAAAATTTACTTAAGGTATGAAACACAAGAAATATATAATATGTTATCTGCATAAAAAGTAAATAAAGAGAGGAGAACAACGATGCAAAAGGATATATATGACTATATAAGCATTGTTAATGTTATTAATCAATTAAACTTAAAGAAAACATATACAAAAGGAAATTATATATATGCAATTTGCCCTTTTTGCCAGAGAGAAAACGAAAAAAATGGTTATCTAAAAATCAATACTATCAATGATGTGTATATATGTAAAAATTGCGAAGAAAGTGGAAGTTCAATAGAGCTATATGCCAAATTGAATTTCATTTCTACAAAGGAAGCATTTAAAAGAATCTTAAGAGAAACACCAATATTAGAAGATAGACCTTATATATACAATAATCCAATAAAGGATGAGATGTATAGAGATATCATATATAGGGAGTTTTTGAAACTGCAAACCTTAAATAATACACATTATAATAAATTAAAAGCAATGAATCTTACCGACGAATATATTAAGGAGAATCATTTTAAAACCATTGAAAATAATCCTTATAAGAAAAAGAAAATATGCCAGAAATTACAAGAGCAGGGATTAAAACTAGATGGGATACCAGGTATGTTTCAAGATATAGATTTTAAATGGACTTATAAATCACATAACGGAATATTTATTCCTGTTGTATTTAATAACAAAATACAAGGCTTGAGAATCTTACTAGATGATGAGTATAAATTAGATACAGAGAATATTTGGTTTTCTAGTAATAACGAACATAATGGAACAAAAGCGAGTAATTGGCCGATGATATTGAAAGAAGAAAATAATAATTGGATAAATATGTATAATGCTAATGAAACTCAAAGTATTATTATTGCTACAGAAATGATACTAGCTCATAAATTATTTAATAATACACATAAAACGGTTATAGGTATTCCGAATAGTGTAGATAAAGAAGTTGTTTTAAATATTGCGAAAAGGATGAATGTAGATAAAGTATTTTTATATGTTGATAAATGCAGTCTTTTACATTCTAATATGGCTATATTTAATAATATAATAAATACATTAGAAGAACAAAACATAAAAGTTGATTTTAGAATAGCATTGTCAGAGAAAGATATAGGAAAAGACCTAAATGAATATAAGGAGGAAAAAAGGAGAATTGCTTAAAGGAGGGACAGCTTATTGAATAAAAAACAAGAGATAGAAGTATCAAATAAAATAATCAAATCACTTACAAATAAAGGATTCAAAATTAGTAAATATTATTCTAAGACTACTAAAAGTGTCTATATAAAACCAGATTTTGGTGTTTGTGGAGGCATAAGAATCAGCGACCATAGAGGAAAGAAAAAATACCTTTATAGATTTAACGTTATAAAAGGATATAAAGGACCAAAGCAGCTAAATGATGCAGGATATACAAGATTATTTTATAATTACTACAATACTGAAGAACTTATAAACGATATTCAAAATGAAAAACAGGCTAAAATTAATAAATATGGTTTATATAATTATCATGAATTTATGAAAATAAATGCTAAAAATGATTTATATAAAAGATTTAAAAATGTAGCATAGGAGATGGAAAAACACTTCCATCTCTTTAAAATATAAGAAAGTAGGTAATCGAAAATGAATAATAGTAAAATAAAAGTTAAAGAATACGAAGCATTTGAGAAGGAGATTAATATAAAATTGTTTAATGATATTGTTTCATTGATTATGGAAACTACGAACGTTGATTATAACTCTACTTTGAATGAGTTAAAACAGAAACATATTTGGTTTCAAAGAACGATAAATAATACTATACAAGAAGAGTATGGATTTAAGTATTTTGGAGAATTATTAGAAAGATATGAACAAAGAATAGGAACGAATATAAAAGATATTAGAGCAATAGCACTAGCATTAGCCTATTCAAAAAGTTTAATAACAAAAGAAATGATAACAGGTACACAACTAGTAGATTTTATTAATAAAGTGAAAAGGATGTCAGAAAAAGACATATATTTAAAAGGTGCATTATACTTATACGATCAGAACAAGTATTATAATTTGTTTGAAGAAATAATACATCAAGAACTAAACAAAACAGAGGATGTAGTTTTTGCAATATCCTTATTTAATGATATTAATAATGGATTTCAAGTATTACAAGAGCAATTAGAAAGTTTAATAGGAAAAAATAGGACTATATCAGTTATGGAAAATGCAGGAATATATAATTGGATTATTAAAAATTTGTATTCGGTCATAAAGAGCAATAGAAAAAAAGGAATAGAATTGATTAAGACCATAGTAAAAATTCCAACAGGTTTAATTAAAGAAGATAGTAAAGTTTACAATATATTAATAGATAACAAATATACTAAAGAAGAAATAGCTTTTTTAAATTATAGACTTATTTATTATCAATCAATTCCAAATATTGTCAAAATAGGTAATTCAATCGTAGAAGAAAAAATAGCAATAAATTTTTGCAAAAAAATTTTAAATAGTGAAAATACATATACAGATGATGTATATGAGTTAATTATGACTATGCTTGATGAATATAGGCGTTTTCAAATAAAATATTTAGGATATAAAGGACTAAAAGAAGCGATTGTAAATTCTATTGATATAAAAAACCCAAAGGTTTTTATAAAATTTTATGAAATATTGGATTATCATATATATTCATTTGATATTTTAAATGAAGAATGGAATATTGTGCAACAAAAATTTGATTCCAATACATATAGATATTTATTTGATAATTATTTGCAATCAAATGATTATACAAAAGAACAACTCAAAGAAAGAATCAATAAGTATGACGAGTTATCTAATATGCCGTATATAGACTCATTTAACATTTATGATTGGCATAGAGAAGGAATATATTTAAAGTTAGTAACAAAGGAAATTATAGATTTACAACTATATTTTGAAAAATACAGAGACTATAAGAAGAATAAAGATCCTAAAGAAAATAAAATGGATTTTGAACATACTAGAAGTTTTATACACGGAATCAATAATAAACAAGCATTTTTATTTTTGAGGTATCTTTTAAATCTAAAAGAGTATAGTATTGGAAAAGTTAATGATTTTGGCTTTAGGTTAGATGAATTATTTACTAATAGACATGGATATTCTTCCTATTATTATTCAAGTGAATTAAACATAAAAAGAAAGTTTTTGTCTCCAGAGGAGAATAAAGAATTGTTAATGTGTTTAGAAGAATACATCTTTAATGTAAAACCAGATGATTATATTGGATTTGTAAGTGCATTATTAGATAATAATTTTGTAGATGAAGTATTTACTAAAGAGGAATTAAGAAAATTATATTTTGCAAGTATTGAAATTGACGATGAATCGTCTGATAATAAAAGACTTAGAGAAAAATATCTATCAAAGAAAGAATTAGCAATAATAGAAAAAGAGGAAAGAGAAGCAGAAGAAAAAGAAAAACTAATGAAAAAGCTAGAAAAAGAAAATAATCTAATAGAAGAATTTAAAGCTATTGAAAATAAAACATTTGAAAGCATTTATAAATTTGGAGACAAATATAGTTGGTGGCATGAAGAAAAAGAAGTATGCTGTAGAATAATTATTGAATATCTAAATGAAAATATACAGAATCATAAGTTTGTTAGTGAAGAATTAATATATTTTAATAAGATCTGTAATTTATTATTAAAATCAGAAACTATAAATATTGAAAAGGCAAAAGAGTTCATAATCCAATATATAGAGAGAGGAGAATAATGGTATGCAAAGAATATTAGAACATATGAAATTAATAGGAAAATTAAGAGAAAGCCAAATTGATTTAAATTTTATAAAATATTTTAGTGTGGAAGAATTAATAAAATGTTGTAACAATTTAAAGAATCAAAAAGTGCCAAGTGAGGTATATTTAGAAAGCAAAATCATACAGAAGGAATTAATTAGAGATGAGAGATTTGCTGAATATATAACTAAAATGGTAAGTAAAAATGTAGCATTAGACAAAATAGAAGACCTGATATCATCCTTACAAAATAAGAATAAAAAGGCAAGAGATTATGATATAGGCATATTGATCGAATTATTACAAAATGAAAACTTTAATTATGATATATATTATGATTACTTAGAGTATTTTAGTAATAAAACAAACAATATAAAAGAGCAAAATATAATAGCTTCAAATTTATCATATTTTCATTCTCAAAGTCAAACTACTATGGATAAACTAAGTCAAGATGAAAGAGATTTATTTATTTTACCATTTATGTCAGACCACAATTTAATACCAATGGAAGATATAAAAACAGTATGTGAACTTTTAGTTCAAAATAAAGAATTAAAAGAACTCATACATTTTTTATTTTCTAATAAATTAATGATACCTTTGAATATAAACTCATACGAACTAATTAATAAAGATTCAAAAAATATATATGAATATATATGCAAAATAGAAAAAATAATAGACAATGAACAAATGTATCAATTATTATTACGTTGGCTAAATAATGGCTGTACTGTCTATGATTTAAAAATATTAGAAAATAGACTTAATGGATTAGAGAAAAGTAAAATAGAAAGAATCCTTTGTAATAGAAGCAGCTATATTAATTTTATATTTGGAGATAAGTTATGCAATTTTCCTTTAGAATACATATCAGGAGAAAAAGAAAAAATACTAATTTATGCAATTACTAACAATAAAAAGCAATTTTTACGCTTAATAGAAGAAAATACAGAAACATTTTTAAGTATGAGCAATGTATCAGTTCTATTTAATGAGGAAATTTACACCAAATATATTAACATTAATATATTAACACTAAAGAATCTAATAGATTTGCAAACAATGACATCTTCTAGAACAACAATAAGTAATTTAAAAGTAATGGATTATACTTTTGAAGAAATAAAATTACTATGCTATGCTGACGAGCTATATCTGGAAATGTATAATAATTTATTAGATATGAAAGTTGACGACAGAATGTTAATTATTAAGCAACTAATGAAAAGACAATTATTAGATAGAATTGATATAACTAATGAAGAAATTAAAAACTTAGCAAAAAAATTAAAGGAAAAGAATTTATATAAGTGGATAGAAAGTGAGTTTGCACATATTAAAGGTATAACACCACAAGATGCAGTAAATATACTAATTAAATATGATTCTATTAAAAAGTTTATTTCACAAATATCTAATCAAAATGAATTAGCTTATGTAATGAGAAACATAGATAAGGTAAAAGAATACAAAAATTTGATAGCAATAAAACAAAATATCCAAGAAATAGATGAGTATTGGTGGGAATTAGTTACATATATGAAATTGACTAATGAATTTATAAAGGAAAATGAGAATCACATTAAGAACTTTTTGTTAAATAATGGAGCTGAATTAGCATTATCTTATTACAAAAGTCGCAACTTAAATAATGAAGAAGCATTTAGAAGAATTGTTAAAGCAGAACTTATGGGGGAATTTAAGATGCTAAAATACTTTACAGATGATTTAAAAAGGGAAATTGATGTTGATTTACGAGATTATCAAATTAAAGAATGGACTACAAATAATACTTCAATAAAAGAAAATGGTATAGAAGTTATGGAATATGATGACTTTTATAATACTATGGTATTAGGAGAGATTCCGACAAGAACTTGTTTATCATATAAAAATGGTGCATATAATCAGTGCTTATTAGCTTGTTTTGACAGCAATAAAAAGATTTTGTATGCGAAAATTAATGATAAAGTAGTTGCAAGAGCAATGGTTAGATTAACAAAAGGAAGATATTATAAAACAGAGGCAGAAACAAAATCCGAGCCAAAATTTTCATTTGTTGACTTGGAAAATCTACAAGATGGAAAAAGAAAAGAAAAGGTTGCAGAAAATGAAGAGTATCTAACTATTTTCTTAGAAAGAATATATACATCAGGTATATCTTCAAAAAAAGAAAAAGAAATAGGAAGACTATTTATTAAGCTATTAGAAAGTAAAGCAATTAGAATGAATGCTACACTAGTGATAAGTAGATGCTATTTAGATACCGAAAGCCAAGACTATATTACAACAAAGTATTATATGTATATATCAAAATCAAAAGCAGGAGCTCAATATTTAGATAGTTTGAATGGAGAAGCAACAGTTATGGATGAAGGACAATATAAAGAAAATAACTTTTTGATTTGGAAACAAAATTTGAAGGCAGCAGTAAAAAACTAAAGTACTATTTTATATAAGAATATAAAAAGTGTAGAGAAGATGGAACGATTAAGTTTCATCTTTTCTAAATATAAAAAGGAAGGAAGAAAAAATATGGAATATAAGAAATTTAAATATAAAAATTATAAAAATTGTTGGTTTAATGTTGGAACATATGTAGGTATGTTTGGACCAATGTTTATAGAAATAGAAAATGAAAAGGAAGGGCCAATATGTGTAGCGACTGTCAATATGCCAGGATACTGCTATGATGATTGTGAAACTACTATAAAAAATTATTCTGAAAATAGTGGAATGACTAAATTCTTACAAAAAATGGGGATAATAAAAGAAATTTATGGGCGAAGCAAATGTAATCCTATGGCAGGGGTAAAAGAAACAATAGATTATTGCTTAATAAATATAGAAAAACTTAAAGAATACAGCAAAAATTTTGACTATGAATATTAAAATTTAATTGGAAAGAAAGAGAGAAATAATATGGATGGAATACAGAGATTAGAGAAAATGCTAGAAGGACAAAAAGATAAAGCATTAATAAAAACTGTTAATTATCTAATGTTACAGGAGGAAATGGAGCAAGACTTCTTAAAAGAAGAAAAAAACTTAAAGGATATGGCTGAATATATAAGAGGAAAAGCAATGAAAGATGCAAATCATGGATGGAATTGGCTAGATGATGAGGAAGTCTTTGAATGGGCAAAAGATTATTTTAGAAAATCTGATGAAGAGTTAGGAATTAAGAAGGATAAGACAGAAAAAAGCAAATATATTGAAGACCAAAAAGTTCAAATTGAAGAAGATGAATTTGGATCAATATTTGGCACACAAGAGACAGTAGTAGAAAAGAAGAAAAATGAAATTGAGCAAATATCATTGTTTGGTATGTAGGAGGTTGAAGATGTATATAAGAAAAGAAATACGAGAGTTCCTTAATAAAATGCCTAAAGAAATGAAGCTGCCTAAACATTGGAGAAAATTTGTAAATAAAAATGATAAAGAATATAATTTGATAATAAAACATGGCTCAGAGTATGAGTGTACTAATTGTGGCAAATATTTTTATAGTGAACAAGTACCAGGACATGGACGTTGGGAGATATGTCCTTTTTGTGGAGGTCAATATTATGTAAGAGCAAATAATACCAAAAAGCACTTTTTCTTATACGATTTAGCAGTTGTCGATAATATAGATAATAAATTAATATTACGATATTTTGAAGTGATGAGAAGTTATAATCATAAGATAAGAAGATTTACTGATAGTGTAGCAGAATATGCTAGAATAGTACCAGAACTTGGAATAGAACTTGTAAATGATAGATTTGTTAAATATATGGCAATGGAAAGAGTGTACCACACTAGCAAAATAAAAAAATGGAGAGTATTTTCTGGAATGTATGGATTAGGTCAATATTACAAATCCGTTTATTTAGAAAATATAAGTGAAAAAGTAAAAGGAACACAGTATGAATATTCGCAACTAAAAGAAGCAATAGAATATAAACAAAATAAACCAAAGGAAAAAACTAAAGACATATTTAGACATGAGGATAAAGTCCTAGAAATACTAAAAAAAGCTAAAGTTCCAAGTTTTGAATTACTAATGAAAGCTGGCTTATATGAATTAGCATTAGATAATCCAAAACAATTTAATATAAAAGGAAATTTTGAAAAAAGATTTGGCATAGGAAAAGAATATTATAGTTTTATGAAAAAACATAATATTACAACAAACGAGTTAAACATACTAATAGAGATAAAGAGAAAAAATATAAAAATAATAAGAGGTATATTACAAATGGGAAATATAGCAGATATTGAAAAAGCATCTAAATATGTAAAACTAGATAAATTATTAGAATATTCTAAGAAATACAAAAATTTTTCAATTTCATCTTATTTAGATTATATAGAGAACTTAGAAAACTTAGAAATTCCAATTAAAGGTAAGAAGGTATTATTTCCAGAAGATTTTTGGGAAGCCCATGACGAAATTATGGATAGAATTGAGATGCTGAATGATAAAGGTACGAATAATAAAATAAAGAAGAGATACAAGCAGTTATCCAAAAATACATATAGTAATAATATATTCTTTATAAAACCAGCTGGAACTTTAGGAGAAATAAAAAGCGAAGCAGAACAACAAAAAAACTGTGTATACAGAAATTACAGTGCAAAATATGCAAATGGAGAAACTGATATATATTTTCTTAGAAAAATAAAAAATCCTAGAGAATCATTGGTAACGATAGAAGTAAGAGAAAATAAAGTAAGACAGAAAGAAACAAAAAATCGTGGAATCCCAACAAAGCAACAGAATGAGTTTATAAAAAAATGGGAAAATACAGTATTAAAAGCAGCATAGAATCAAAAGAAAAATAGAGAAATTTTATTAGAAACCCCTATTTTTTGAAAAAATGGAAAAAGCAAAAATGGTGTCAAACGATGTATTTATATGCGTTTGACATCATTTTTTTAAAATTTTTTTTTGAAGTTGCAAAAATGATAAATATGATATTACAATATATTCATAAATAAAAAATGGAGGTATAAGATTATGGAAAATGTTAATTATGCAAGTATGGCGAATGACTTACTAGGAGATGAATTATATTGTAAATTTATCAAACAAATTTCTAAGGATTATAAAAAAGGAAACATAGTTGACTTTGGTAAAAAAGTTGTAAACAGTTGTTGCTTTTTACTAATAATGATTGGTATGTCAAAAAAAGTAAAAATTGATAATGTTAAGATATGTCTTGAAGATGAAATAGTAGAAATATCTTGCAAAGAATTTGCTATGAAATATGAGCATTATATTAAACAAATTGAAAATAATATGTTTCAAGCAGTGAAAAGTATGACATAAGACGCAATTATCGTAATTTTCGCATAAACATTGATAATTTATCTATAAAGTGATATACTACAATAAAATTAGTAAGAGGTTTGTAAATGAATAAAAATGATATTTTAGAAATGATACAAGAACTAAATGAGAAGGAAACAGAGACATTAACGATTGAAGCTAAGACAGCAGGACAAGGAAAACCAGAAAAATTTTTTGATACTATCTCAAGTTTTAGTAATTCAATAGGCGGAACTATATTATTTGGTGTAGAAGAAAAAAAGATAAAGAATAAGTCGAGTTTTATACCTGTAGGAGTGTATGATACAAATGAATTGCAAAAAAATATTACTAATCTATGCAGTACAGAATTTGAGCCAGTTATAAGACCAGAAATAAGTATAGTAGATATAGATAGTAAAAAAATAGTTGCAGTAAAAATAGATATGCTTAATCAGAGAAATAAACCATGTTACTACAAACCACAAGGTATGCATAAAGGTTCATATATAAGAGTTGGAGATAGAGACGATCATATGACTGAATATGAAATATATAAGTGTATATCATATAGAGATAATGAACAAGCAGATAAAAGAGCAGTTGTAGGTGCAACAATGGATGATTTCGACAAAGAATTATTAAAGAAATTTATAGAAAAAGCCAAAAAAGATAAACCAAAATTTTCTGAGTTTAGTAATGAAGATGTTTTATTAACAATGGGAGTTATTACTAAGGTGGAAGATAAAATATTTCCAACCGTTGCAGGTATAATGGTACTCGGATATTATCCTCAAAAGTTTTTCCCACAATGGTTTGTTGCAGCTATGGCATTTCCAGGATTTGAAGTTGCAGAATTAGGAGAACAAGGACAAAGATTCGATAATAATAAAAGAATTGATGGAAACATTATAGATATGTATAATGAATCAATTAACTTTGCTGAAAGAAATATGAAAGTAAAAATGCGACTAAATGATAAAACAGGATTGAGGGACGACATTCCAGAATATCCGATAAAAAGCATTCGTGAGGCTATTTCAAATATGCTAATACACAGAGACCTATCACCATATAAAGAAAGTGTATATAGCTCGATTAGTATGTTTAAAAATAGAATTGAATTTAGAAATGTTGGAAATCTTTATGGAACAAATACAATAGATACAATAATTTCAGAAAGAGATGTAGAAGTTCGAAATAAAACTACTATTGGAATACTAGAAGTTTTGAATGAAGTTATAGAAAATAGGCATACAGGCATAAGAACAATGATTCAAGAAATGAAAAATGCAGAATTACCAAATCCTGTGTTTAAGAATGAAAGAGAAGACTTTTCTGTAACGTTTTATAATGGAGAATATCCAGAATTATATCCTGAAGAAATTAAAAATACCCAAGTTAGTACCCAAGTCAGTACCCAAGTTAGTACCCAAGTTGATGATATAGATAAATTAATTTTAAAATTTTGTAAGGATGAGAAAACAGCAAAAGAAATAGCAGACAACTTTGAGTACAAAAACATAAAGGGCTTAAAGAAGAATCATTTACAACCATTAATAGAAAAAGGGCTACTTCAAATGACAATTCCAGAGAAACCTACAAGTAGCAAACAAAAATATATAGCAATTAAGTAATACAAATATCTTTAAATTATGCTATTTTTAGGTAAAAAATGCAAAAACAATTTACAAAGTAAACATAATATGATATAATATCACTTATGAAATATGGAGAGGATATTATATGTTAGATGTAAACTTAAATTTATATAAAACTTTTTACGAAGTGGCAAGGACTAAAAGTCTTACTGTTGCAAGTGATAATTTGTTTATAACACCTCCAGCAGTTAGTAAAAAAATAAAGCAATTAGAAGAACAACTTAATGAAGAACTTTTCATTAGAGGAAATAATGGACTAAGTTTGACAAGTGCAGGAGAATCTTTATATACATATGTAGAGCAGGGACTAAAAATATTTGATACCGGAGAAAAAATTGTTACTAATAATGAAGACCTAAATGTAGTAAAATTAAGAATAGGTAGTCCTTCTCATGTATCAAACTACTATCTTATGAATTGTATAAAAACTGCTAGAGAAGATTACCCTAATATGGAGCTTGCATTATTTGGAGGATCTAACGGAAAAGAATTAATAAAATTGATTGAAGATAATAAGATAGACTTCGCAATAGATGCAACTCATTTGAATATAAATAAGCCAAATATAAAAGTAGAAGAATTAACAACAATTCAGAACATCTTTATTTCAAAGAAACCACTAAAAATAGAAAATTTAAAGGAATTAGAAAAACTAAAATATATACTACCATTTGAAAGTACAGCAACATATAAGGAATTAGTGCAATGCCTAGCAAACAATAATGTTTCAATAAAAAGCAGTACAGAAATGGATATCACAGAATCAAGAGTTGCTGCGGTAAAAGAGGGACTAGGAATAGGATATGTTATGAAACAGGCAGTAAAAGAAGAACTAGAAAATGGAGAATTATATGAAGTAGACATACCATTGAATCTGCCAAAAGCACAAATAAACTTAATCTATATGGATGGAAGATTAACAAAAGCAGATAAGAAATTTATAAACGAATATCTAAAGAAGTAAATGAATAGATAATATATGTAACACTATCGGTTGGTAGTGTTATTTTTTTATATTTTTGGGATGTTTTTACTTTTAGTTAAATCCATCTTTACTTTTTTTCAATCGACAAAAGTGTATAAGCAATATATAATTTTTATGTAAATTATTAAAATGAAGGAAGGTAAGTAAAATGCAAAATACGGAAGTTTGTTGGAACATTACAACAAAATGCAACCAAAACTGCCGATACTGTCATCGCTTTTTGAATATTGATGATTTAAGTTACGAAAAGAATAAGAAGATACTAATGAAAATGATAGAGGATGGAATAAAGGAAATCACATGGACTGGCGGAGAGGCATTACTTTATCCTCGAATAATAGAATTATTAAGAATAGCAAAGGAGCATGGAATAAAGAGTAAATTAATTACAAATCGGAATGGTATTATCTACAGACGATTCAATGAAAGTAGTTTTTGATTATTTAGATAGTATAACTTTTTCGATAGATTCCATAGATAGTAGAACAAATAGAAAATTAGGTAGAGGAGCAGAACATTGGAATAATATAAGAGCTTTACTAGATTACTTAAAGGATAAGGATATTAAAGTAAACATTAATACAGTTGCAACAAGAGAGAATATTGGAAAAATAGAAGAATTAGGAAGAACTTTAGAAGGATATCCTATAAATGCTTGGAGAATATTCAAATTTATGCCCCTTAGAGAAACAGCAGAAGTAAACAGAGAACAATTTGAAATAACAGACGCAGAATATCAGGCACTTAGTGATAGATTACAAGAAGAATTTAAAGGTATGAAGATAGAAACTAGACAAGAGCAAGATATGGAAGATAAATATGTATTACTTGTTGCAAATGGAGATATAATCAAGACTGAAAGCGGTGTAGATGTAAAGAAAGGAAATGCACTACATAAAAGTGTAATGGATGTAATACAAGGAAAAGACAATATTAGAGAGAGAATAAAAGTACAACCTAAAGCTCCAAATTTAGTAGTAATTGGCAATATTGCTTATGACATAATTGATTTTAGTAGGTTAGGCAAAGCTAGAGCAAACATTGTAGATGTAGGTGGAGCTTGTGTATTTTCTTCAATTCCAGCAAGTCTGTATGGCAGAGTACGGAATGGTTGGAAAGATAGGTACAGATTTTGATATATCAAAATTTTATGAATATAATTTGGATTTGACAGGTGTTAAGCAATTAGAAAATCCTACAACAAGTTTCTATACCTATTGGAATAGTGAAGATGGGCAAGATAGAGAAGTCAGCGGTGAGGTAAAACCTGAAATGGAAGTAGGTAGTAGTGATATTCCAGAAAGTTTTTTAGGAGCTAAACATTTTCACTTAACGACTGCAACTCCACAAAAACAACTAGAACTTATCGAATTTTTGAGGAAAAACACAAATGCAACAATTAGTGTAGATACAATAGACGAATTTGCAAGTCTTCCAGAGTGTAAACAAGTATTTGATAGTGTAGATATAGCTTTTATAGATAAAGAATATACAGAGTTATTAGATAGTAAAGCTCCTGTTAGAATTATTAAGTATGGAAAACAAGGATGTTTATACTATTCTAAAGATAAAAGTTTCGCAGCACATTCACAAGTAGTTCCAGATGAAAATGTAGTTGACAAAACAGGGGCAGGAGATTGCTTAAACGGAGTATTTTTAAATCTTATAGCAAATGGCACAGATGAAGAAACTGCATTACAAACAGCAGTGAGTATGGCAACAGAATCAATAAAACATAAAGGAATATTTGAACTAAGAACATTAGAAGATAAACAAAATCAAAAGGAGGTAGGGATAAATGAATAACAAAATAAGAATATTAGTTGCTGACAATGATCAGGACACGACAAATGAAATTGTAAATTCAATTAAAGAATTAGATTATGTAGAAGTGGTTGGTATGACAATAGATGGATTAGACACATATAACAAAATAATTGAATTAAAACCAGAAATTGTATTCTCAAAATATGATTTAGACAAAATGGATGGATTAGAAGTAATTAGAAAAACAAAGGAAAAATTACAGACAGAAATGCCTATGTTTAATATTATTACATCAGTTAATATACCAGATGAACAGCTACAAAAAACAGTATCAGACGTGGGAACAAAACTTAGTAATTTAATTAGAACTGATACAATAAAACTCGGTATAGTAAAAGATATCATGAATGATTATAAAGAGAATAGATAGCAAAAAATAAGAAATAGTTTGACATAGATTCAAATTATTTCTTATTTCTTTTTATCATGTAAATATGTAGTAACTACTTCAATAAAAAATCGAGGAGTAATTGTTTCAGGCGTATCTAACAAATCCAATATAGAATTTGTTTTCAATGTTATTCCATATTTATTTAATCTAATAAGTGAAGCTCTTAATCCCTCTTTAATAGTTGATGCATTAGTATGGTATTTTAAAGCTACTATATCAAAAACTTCATTTAGCGAATATATCAGATAAGGATAGTAGTAGCATTGAATTAGACAATCCATCATATATTGGCTGCATTTTTTCGATATATTCAAATTTAATTTTAATAGTAAAGAATTTAATTCATTAGTCTTTAATTTAGGCGTATTTTCTATAGGTTCAGTCATTATGTGTATTGTATCTAATAAATTCTTTTTACTAATAGGCTTGCGAAGGATTCGATAAATTTTTGACGTATAATCGAGCTTACTAGCCTCAGTCATATTATTTAGAGTCAGAAGTGTATTACACTTACTTCGTTCTAACGGAAATAGAGCTATTTTGTTTAGTATATCATTATAGCTCATTTTACCAAATCCAGAGTCAAGGATGAACACATCAGGCTCTATTTTTAGATATTTATTTATTGTCGTCATAAAATCTTTGGTGTCTTCAATTTCAAAATCATTTTCATTTGTAAGAAACTTGCGAATCATCAAATTTTCTTCAATGTTCGCATTTGATACAAGCACTTTAACCATAAATAGCTCCCAACAAATGTATAAATATTAAAATCAACACTTATTATATTACAAAAATTATGTAAATTCAAGAGAAAGACAAAAAAGTTTCAAATATGTAAACTAAACATACTAAATCTTACACTTTCATACAGAATCTTACGCTTTTGAGCATTCATGTTCTAAACCTATATATAATGCAGTCAACTTAATCAAGGCTTAAAAGGAGCTTATACAAAAGAAATATTAAAAAGCAGAAGAAAAGAACAATAAGTATATTTTAGACCTTGATTAGTTAAGAACTTCTCCCTTAATAGTTTGGAAAACTCCTTTAAGAATTTTGTTTAAGTCAATTTTCTTTTAGGAGTTTTATACTTTGGAATTGTTGACTGGTCAAAAGTATTGTAGAGGGCCTCCAGATTCATCTCAAAAATCGAGATGAATAGGAGGAACGAGAGTGGAATACAAAGTAGATAGTTACACTTTGGAATATATAGAAGATGCAGATAAATATTATATATCCTTTGAAGATAGTGCAAAACAAGAATGCAGAATAGAGATAGAAAAGGAAATTTTTGATATATATATGAAATCTAAAAAATCATATATAAAGATAAAAAACGAAACAAGTAGGCATTTAGAGCACTCATTATTAAGCGAAGTAGACATATACAAAAGAGCCTTTGAGAAATCAAATAATGTTGTAGATATTATAATGCAAAAATTAGAGAGTGAAAAATTACAAGCAGCATTTAATAAATTAACAAAAGAGCAAAGACGAAGGATTTTACTATACTATGATTATCAATTAACTATGGAAGAAATAGCACTAATAGAGAAGTGTTCAAAGCAGTCAGTTCAAGAAAGTATAAAATGGGGTATGAAAAAATTAAAAAAATTTTAAAATATACCCTGACAAAATGGGATTAAGTGAGCAAATAAGTGAAGGGGTAAGAAAACTCTTTCACTTATTAATATTTTGAAAAAATATAGGTACATTGAAAATTGAATAATATCATTAAATAAAGACTTTATTAAGAGCTAGTTAATTTGTAGAAACAGAACTACAAAACTTCAATATAGAGTGGCACTCTATAAGGCGATAACTAATAAAGGTAAATAATAATACTCTTGCTTAGTCTAGCACGAGCGTGATAAGACCGTCCCACGCAAAGAAAGCAAGCCTTTGAAAAGGCAGGCTATAATTTGAAAAAGGATTATAGACCAGAGGAGTAATAGTAGCTTATTACCATTTAATGAAGAAATAATATAACGAAAAGTGGAGGATATAGTAATGAATGGGGAACTATACAATTATGAGCAAGTTGAAGCATTTGCTATAATTGCTTTACACAATTTGTTACGATCACCAAATAGAGAATATATAAGCTTAAAAAATTTTAAAATGTTTTTAGAGCCTTTACCACAAATACATACAAAGGATGAAGTAATCGACTTTGCAAATAACTTACAAGATGTTTAAAAGTGGAAAAGAATGGAAAGAATATAAGCAGAGAGGTGATATATAATATGAAGTTTATTGACAAAGAACATGAGGATTTTTATAACGAAAGACTAAAAGAATATGGAAATGCAGATGTTTATAGAAAAGCTCTAATATATTCTATACGGCATCTGTGAAACTACGAGGAATCATTTTAAAGAAATCTTTGATATGAAAAAAGGTGAAATTAATATTGATTCATTGCAAACAGCATGGCAAACATCTACAAGTAAGAAAACTACAAGATTAGCTTTTAGCCTTTGGAATAGTAATAATAATTACGATAGCGAAGACGATTTAGAAAATAGAATAGTATCTAAAAAGTATAATGTGGGCGAGATATTTTGCTGTAGCTATGCTCCATATTTTTGGGAGGCAATAAAAATACGTTATCCAGAATATACAAATTATTAATGCCAATCTTAAAATGTAAACAAATATTAATTAAAGAGTAGGTGATAAATATATGACTAATGATAAAAAAACAGAATATAAGGTAAATTATATATTTAACAAGAACTCTAAAATAAATATAAATGAAGTAATAAAAAGGATATTTTTGATATCATTAGAAACCAAAACAAAATAACAATAAAAATTAGAAAAATCGCTTAAAAGTATAACAAAAATTTAAAAGATATGTTATAATAATTTTAGGCGATTGCTTAAAGGGAAGGAGTGGATAATGAATTTACCTATAAGCGATCAAAAGCAAAAAAGTTTTAGAGTAGGTCTTTATATAAGACTCTCAAGAGAGGATGGAGATAAAGAAGAAAGTTCTAGTGTAACGAATCAAAGAGAAATATTAAAAAGGTATGTATCAGAGCAAGAAAATTTTTTCATTGTAAAAGAATATGTTGACGATGGATGGACAGGAACAAATTTTGATAGACCAAAATTTAAAGAGATGATAGAAGATATTGAGGCAGGGATAATTGATACTGTAATTACAAAAGACTTATCAAGACTTGGAAGAGAAAGACTTGGAGTTGGGCATTATACAGAAATATATTTTCCAGAACACAATGTAAGATATATTGCATTACTCGACAATATAGATACTTATGTGGATTCAGGAATGAACGATATGGCTCCATTTAAAGGAGTTATAAATGATATGTATGTAAGAGATATTTCTAAAAAGATAAGAAGTTCATTAACAGAAAGAAGAAAAGCAGGAAACTTTTTAGGAGTAACAGCTCCATATGGTTATCAAAAAGATCCAGACAACAAATTTCATTTGGTTATAAATGAAAAGGAAGCAGAAGTTGTAAAAAGGGTATTTAGTTTATACTTAGAAGGAAATGGCTTGACAAGAATTGCACAAATATTAACAAAGGACCGAGTACCTGTTCCAGGAGAATCAAGAGACATAGGAAAAACAAAAAAAACAGCTTTATATAGTTCTTGGAAGCAAACAACTATAAGGAGAATATTAGATAATAGAGTGTACTTAGGAGAGCTTGTACAATTTAAAAGAAGAAAAATAAACTATAAGTCTAAAAGAAGAATAACTGTACCAGAAGATGAAAGATATATATGCAAAGGAACACATGAAGCAATTATTAGTGAAGAAGAATTTAATATTGTTCAAGGCATATTAAAAAATAATAGTTCATTTAAAGGGACAAAGCATGATTATCTATTTAAAGGTTTATTATATTGTGCAGAATGTGGTGCAAGGTTAAACATAACATATTCAAATTATGCATTAAAAAAGTATGGAGAATATAGATATACAACAATTTGCTATAGTTATTCGAGATTATATAGTGATATATGTACAAGACATTCTAATAATATGAGAGAACTTGAGGAAATTTTATTAAAGCATATTAGAGAAGTATGTACACAATATATAAATGAAAACTTAAAAGAAGAACTAATAGATATGGCAAAGCGAAAGAAAAGCCAAGAATTAAAGCAAATGAATAATGAAAAGAAATTAGAAACACTAGAGCAAAAGATAACAGATATAGGATTATATATTAAGAATCTATATATGGATAAAGTAAAAGGTATTGTTAGTGAAAAAGATTATGTTGAAATGGTTGCTGATTTTACTAAAGACAGAGACAAGCTGGTAAAGGAAAAAGAAGAACTAATATGCACTATCAGTAATAAGGAAGTACAGAAAGATGATACTGCAAAAATAGAAAAATTAGCAAAAGAATTTTTATCTTTAGAAAAGCCAACAAAGCAATTACTAAATGAACTAATTGAAAAAATAACAATATCTGAAGACAAAGAAATAAATATATATTTTAAATTTAGTGAATTAAATGATATGAAAAAAACTGATAAAAAGGCTGCATAATAAGAAAAAGTAGCTAGTAGATATTTGCATTCAAATATATTTTTGACAGCAATATCACTAGCTACTTCATATTTGAACTTATCTAAAGCGTCCATAGCTTCTGGAACTACTTTTCTATTGCTATTTGATGTTGCCATTTCTTAATTCACCTCCAAGCTAAAGTTATTAAACTATATGATTTGAAAAACAGATTTCTCGTTTTTCAATATATATAATGCTCAAAAATTTCAAAAATAAAACTAGAAAAAAATGTAAAATAATTATTGTAAAAAGAACAATAATAATGATATAATTTTTAAGAAAAATAAATCAGATTACAAAAATATTACAAAACATTAACAAATACATTACAAATACACTAAAATATTGTTTATTTTTAGAGTTTATTGTATAATAAAATAAGATAAAATATTCTGCCCAAAATATAGCCAAAAATGCAGAATACAAAGGAGGAAAAGACATATGACAATGAATCCGATGCAAAAAAAAGCAAGAACATCATTTTTATTAGGAGTACTTATTACATTAATAATTGCAGCAATTGTAATAGCATTTCTAATTTTACAAATATCAAAAATGAAGAAAGAACAAGAAGCAATTGTATATAAAACAGTTTATGTCTTAAGTCAAGATGTAACATCAGGAGATAATTTAAATGGAAAAGCAAAATTATTAAAGGTAGAATCTACATATGCGCCAAACAATGCGATAACAACTGAAAATCAAGGTTCATATATTAAAGAAGGCTCTACAGCAAAAATTTCATTAAGAGCAGGAACAGTACTTACAACAGATATGGTAAATGCAGAAGGAAAAGAGAATACAGCAGATGTAAGAACCCAAGAATACAATATGGTAATACTTCCATCACAATTAGTAGAAGGTGAAACTGTAGATATAAGATTAAGATTGCCATCAGGTGAAGATTATATAGTATTATCTAAGAAATATATAAAACAAACAGATAGTGAAACAATTTGGATTGATGTATCAGAAGAAGAAATTTTAACTATGAGCAATGCAGTAGTTGAAG
The DNA here is from genome assembly GCA_948469655.1 of uncultured Clostridium sp. GTDB lineage: Bacteria > Bacillota > Clostridia > TANB77 > CAG-508 > JAAWPK01. The sequence goes on along the minus strand of CAOKMF010000001.1, from coordinate 32,723 downwards.
CATATAGAATGGAAGGTGCTTTACTATATGCTACAACATATTTAGATGCAGGAATGCAAAATGCAGCAACACCAACTTATATTGCAAGTCAAGATGTAATTTCTTTAATGAATTCAGATCCTAATATAACAGTTACAGCGATGAATGCTTTATCACAAAGATATACAGAAGCTGCTAGAAATCAAAGAAATGTTATAAATCAAGCCTTAAATGGATATGCAGACGAAGGATTACAAAACATAGAAACAAAAATAGAAGAAGAAATTGAAAAGCAAAAAACAGCTAGACAACAATATGTAGATGGATTATCTGAATATTAAAATTAATTTGTGTAGAAAGTTACTTTCTACACAATAAATGCGCTAAAAAACCATTTTAGAAAGGATAGGTAAACTAGACATGAAAACAGTAGGGTTTATAGGGGGATATGATAAATTAGACTTTTTGTTACATGTAGCTAGAATATTAACTCTTGCAGATAAAAAAGTAATATTAATTGATGCAACAGTGGTACAAAAGTCAAAATATGTAGTGCCAGCAATAAGTCCAACACAAAGTTATGTAACAGAATTTGAAGGATTCGATGTTGCAGTTCGGTTTTAAAAGTATTGAAGAAATAAAAAGCTACTTAGGAATTGGTGACAAACCTTTAGATTATGATATTGCTTTAGTAGATATTGATAGTCTAGAAGTTGCACAGAATTTTGAATTAGAAAAAAATTATAAGAATTGTTTTGTTACAGCGTTTGACTTATATTCTTTAAAAAAAGGTGTAGAAATATTAGGTACTTTTAAAAAACCAGAGAAATTATATAAAGTACTATTTTCAAAAAATCTATTAAAAGAAGAAAATGCGTATTTAGATTACCTATCTTCAAATTATAAAGTTGTATGGGATAATGAAATATTTAGTTTCCCAATAGAACTTGGAAATTATAGTGTTATGATTGAAAATCAAATAATTTCAAGAATAAAAATAAAAAAATTGAGCGATCATTATAAAAATAGCTTAATGTTCTTCATTGCAATGATTTTTGAAGAAGATGTGACTTCTGGAGAAGTTAAAAAGATTATTAAGAGCATGGAAAAAGTATAGAGTTAGAAAGGAAAAAAGAAAATGGCGATTATTACTTTTTGGAATGATAATACAGGAAAAATAGGACAAACTCATTCAGCAATTGCAATTGCTACATTTATGGCAGTAGAACATAACTATAAAATATTGCTAATGTCAACTAAATATAATGACAGGGTTACATTTCAAGCATTTGGTGGTGAGTCAGCAGCAAAAACAGTTAATTTAATAGCAAATAAATCAAATACTATGGATTTAGAATCAGGATTAGAGGGAATGTCAAAATTAACAGCAGCTAATCGTCTTGCTCCTGAAATGGTGCCAAATTATACGAAAGTAATATATAAAAATAGATTGGAAGTTGTAGAAGCTCCAAGAGACAATAAAGATGTAGATTATGATAGAGTATATAACTCATGTAAAGATATATTAAATGTTGCAAAAAGATATTATGATATAATTTTCGTTGATTTAAATAATGGTCTTGATCAAGATATTACAAAAGAAATAATTAAAATGTCTGATATTGTAATAGTAAATGTAGAGCAAAAACCATCAGAATTTCAAAAATTAATAAAGTTACAAGAAAATACAGAAATCTTTAATCCAAAAAGAATACTTAAGCTTATAAATAATTATGATAGAAAATCGAAATATTCAAGTAGAAATATTTCAAGAGAATTAGGTGAAAAAAAGGAAATATTAACAGTTCCGTACTGTAATTTGTTTTCAGAATCAATACAAGAAGAAAATACAGCAGAATTCTTTTTAAATGTAAGAGTAAAAAGATTAGAAGGAACAGAAGATAGAACATCATTTTTTATACATGAATTAAAAAGAGATGTAGATAGCATTATATATAAAATGCAGGAATTACAAATGAGATTTTAATGAACAAGCCGAAAGGAGGAAGCCGAGGATATGGTAAATATATTAGCAATTTTATTAGTTTTAGTAGCAGCGACATTCTTGGTTGTTAGAATTTTAGTTGCAAGGAGAAATGAAGAAGCCATTGAAGAAGTAGAGCAAGATGATAAGACTTATACATTAGAAAAAATGACTGAATTCATCAAAAGAAGGCTTGATGAAATTACCAAAATAAATTTATATGATATAGGTTTATCAGAAGAAGAATTAAAAAGAAGAAAAAATAAAAAATATGAATTAAAGAAAGCTTTAAAGGGTTGTACATATGGAGATGTTAATGACAAAAAATATGTTAAAGAATTAATTTATGACTTACTTTCTAAAGAGTATGGAGCAAATGAGACTAACATATCAAAAGCAATTCCTTTTGATGTACCATCACTCCTTACTGCCCAAGATAAATTTGATATATTAATATACATATATAAAATACAATTTGGTTATGAAGCTTTAACAGAGCTTATAAAAAAATACAATTTAGCAACACTTAAATATGTTGCAGGAGAAGCAAAACCTTGTTATGTTATAACAGCAGAAGAAATAGATGATATATTTGAAAAAGAAAATATAGAGCTAACATATGACGATAAGCTAAATATAGTAGTACAAAGAATATACCAATCATATAAAGGATATAGCAGTATAGACGAAATAAGAGATATGAATATAGATGGTGTGTCTGGCGGTGTATCTGGACTTCCAGAAGGATTCTTAAGTCAAGTTGCACAAACGGATGGAGATTACTTAGACCAAATTCTAGAAAATAAAGTGCCAAGAGCTTGTGATAGTATATGGATATTTTTCCAAGGTAAATCAATAAGACTTGCATTCTTAAGCTTTGGAACAGAAAGTGAACTTAAGAGAGTTTGCCAAAATATATATAAATATAATAATCCAGGTCAATTATCAGATTCAAATGGATATAAAATAAACGAAATGAAAGATGGATCTCGTGTTGTTGTAGTTAGGCCATCAATGTCAGAAACATGGGCATTCTTTGTAAGAAAATTCGACGTAAAACGTGCAACACTTGAACAAATAATTAAAGGTGGTGGAAAAGAGAGCGCAATAGATTTACTTAAATATTTAGTAAAAGGTGCGAGAATTATTTCACTTACAGGTGAGCAAGGTTGTGGTAAAACAACAATGCTTATGGCTATGATTGAAAATATATATGAAACAATGAATATAAGGGTTCAAGAGACAGCATTTGAGTTACACTTAAGAAAAATATACCCTACAAGAAATATATTATCATTTAGAGAAACAGAAACTGTATCAGGACAAGAAGGACTAGATGTTCAAAAGAAAACTGACGGTTCTGTAAATATTATCCGGAGAAGTTGCAACTGATCCAGTAGCATCTTGGATGATACAAGCAGCCCAAGTTGCATCTAAATTTACATTATTTACACACCACGCTAAAACTTTTCCAAACCTAGTTACAGCGCTAAGAAACTCAATGCTTAGAACCGGTGTGTTTACAGACGAAAAAACAGCTGAAGAGCAAGTTATACAAGTATTAAATTTTGACATTCACTTGGTAAAAGACTTTAGAGGAAGAAGATACATAGAAAGAGTGACTGAATGTATACCAGTAGAAAATAAAAATGAATATACATTTGATCATAGAAATGAAAAGACATTAGAAGGAAAGTTAGACAAATTTATGGATAATGCAACACGTTATTTTGAAAAAATAACAGACAGAGAAACATATAAATATGTAAACATTTTAGAATATGTTGATGATAGTTATGTAATAACCAATAAGATTTCAGATGCAAATTTGATTGAGATGAGAAATAATATGGATGATAGCGACATTGAAGGTTTTGATAAATTTGTAGAAGAAAATTGGGGAGTTAAAGTTAAAGACGGATATGCTGGAGTAGAAAAAATAGGAGAAAAACCTAAAAGAAAAAGAACTACAAAAGCAAAGTAAATAAAAGCACAAAAGGAAAAGGAGGTGCAATCTAACCTATGTCAAACCAATTACTTATATATTTAATGGGTGGAACAATTGCTTTACTTATAGTTATAATTATAGCATATGTACTCATTAATAAGGCACTTAACAAAGGTGATAGGAAATATGTTAGAGAACTAAGAAAAGGTACTAAAGAAAAAAGTGCATTTTCTTCAGAAATATTATATCAAAAGCTTTATATAATATATATGAAAGTACCTCGGAATAAAAAAATATTTACTAAAATTAAGAAGAAGATTAGAAATAATAAATATAGAGGATGAATATCAAACAAGAAGACATGCGTCATCTATAATAACAAAAGCATTATTGCTATTAATACCGCTTACAATTTTAATAATAGTAGTTGCACATTCAAATGCTTTATTACTTAGCATTCTTATTCTATTTGAAGTATTTATGGTAGATACTTTGATAGATGGAATGGTTGGAAAATTAGATAACAAACTTTTAAAAGAACAGGTAGAATTCTTTTCAGAAATAAGGCATGCATATCATGAATATAACATGGTGGAAGAGGCAATATATGAGGTATCACAAAATGACGAGCTAGAAGTATCAAGACAGGGAGAAAAGATATATGAAATACTTATATCAGATAACCCAGAAGAAGAACTAGAAAAATATTATGATGTTGCACCAAATAGTTACTTAAAAGAATTTGCTGGAATATCATATTTAACACGTGAATTTGGTGATAGAAAAACTCCAGAGCGGAGCATCTCTTTACCTTAAAAACTTAAACAATATTACACAAGAAATGCAGATAGAGATATTGAAGAGGGATAAGCTTGACTATGTATTTCAAAGCTTAGCAGTAATTGCAGTATTACCAGTATTATTTATTGAAATACTTAAAAATTGGGCTATATCAAATTTTAGCTTTACTAATAGTTTCTATAATGGAAAATTAGGATTAATTATGCAAATAGCAATAGTAGTGCTTACTTTTGTAAGTTATGTATTGGTTAGAAAAGTAAAAGATACAACAGCAAATAATGATATGAAAAATTCGCAAAATCCATGGCAACAGAAATTGTACAAAATACCATTTGTAAAAAAAATTGTAGATTTATTTATACCTAAAAAAGGAACTAAACAAAATAGAGAATTAACAAAACTTCTTAAAGATGCAGCTTCAAAGGACAAGATAGAATGGATATATGTTTCTAAAATTACACTTGTTATTGCCGTCTTTTTTGTCTCATTATTTTTAATAGGGCAATTGCATAATATTTCAGTAAAATACATATATGAGACACCTACAGCAGATTTTAACCTTATATCTATGTCTGAAAAAGACGAGAAAAAGGCTATGAAACAAACAGAGCTTGAAAATGAATTTTTGGATATGTTTAGAGGAAAAACAGATACAACAAAAGATGAAATTAGATTAAAAGTAAAATATGATAAAGATTTTAAAGAAAGTACAGATGAAGAGATTGATGCAGTAGTAGACAGTGTGTATACAAAGCTACAGACTATCAATAGTGAATATTTAAAATGGTTTGAAGTATTAATAGCAATGGCTTTATCAATATTGGGATATATGGCACCAACATGGATGCTTTATTTCCAAAGGGTATTAAGAAAGCTTGAGATGGAAGATGAAGTTATGCAGTATCAAACTATCATACTTATGCTTATGAAGATAGAAAGAGTAAATGTAGAAATGATATTAGAATGGTTAGAGAGGTATGCAAATATTTTTAAAGAACCAATTTCAAAATGCGTAAATAATTATGAAGCAGGTGCGTATGAAGCATTAGAAGAACTTAAGAATGATGTAACATATCCACAATTAATAACAATTGTAGAAAGTCTTCAGGCAGCAGTAGAAAAAATACCAATTAAAGAAGCATTTGATGAATTAGATACTGAAAGAGAATATTATCAAGAGAAGAGAAAAGCTTCTAACGAAAGATTAATTTCAAGAAAAGGAATGATAGGAAAAGTAATAGGGTTTGCACCAATGATAGTGTTATTTGTAGGATACTTAATTGTTCCATTAGTTGGAATTGGTCTTATGAGCATGACATCTATGTTTGGAACAATGGGATCAATGATGTAAAATTTAAGAAGAGGAGGAATAGCTTATGGAAAATGCTTCAAAGGCTTTGATAATTGCAGGCAGTATTTTAATCGGTATGATTGTAATATCTATATTCTATTTCTCATTTTCAAAGGCTCGGTCATTTAGCAGGAGAGGTAGACGAAGATTCACTTCAAGAAGAAATTAAAGCATTTAATGACGGATTTGAAGCATATAACAAAAAGCTTATGTATGGAATAGACATTATAAGTGTATTAAATAAAGCAATTGATAATAATAGAATATATGAAGATTATCCAGCATACAAAGTAAATGTTAAGTTTACATATGATTTAGAAACTGGACAAGCACAGCCAGGGGAAAAAAATGTTAAAACAAATATACAATCATTTAACCTTTTTGAAGATGGAAGTTTTGAAAAGAAGATAAAGCAAGATCTTTTAGGAAAAGTAACTGATAGCAATGATAATTTTGTACATAATTTTAAAATGTCAGCTTTTAGATGTACAGGTATAAAATATGTAACAAAGAAAGATACGAATGATAATTTGGCAGTAGGTAGACTAAAAGAAATCACATTTGAACAAAAAAAATAGGAGGAAATTGCATGGAAAATGCTTCAAAGGCTTTACTTATAGCAGCAGGCGTTCTAATACGGAGTTATAATTTTTGCTATATTCGTATATGAATTTGCATATATGTCTCGCATATCAGGAAATATTAACGATGAAGTAAAAAAAACAGAAATTTCAGAGTTCAATAGCCAATTTGAAAGTTATGCAAATAGAACAAACCGGTATAACTATTCAAGAATTTGCAACTATATATAATTTAATTGCAGAATGGAATAAAAATAATCCATCAGATGCAATAAAACTTGATATAAAGACATCAAATGTGACTGATATAAATGTTACAAATACTTTAAAACAGCTTTTATCACAAATAAAAATAGACTACGAAAAAGATATAACTCCAGTAGAGAAATTATTAAACATAGATAATCAAGAAAATTATTTCTTTGAATTTAAATCTTCTGGAATTACTTACAATAATGACCTAGATAACCCCTCAAGAGGAAGAATAAATGAAATAAAAATGAAATTAGCAAAGTTGGAGGTTAAAAATTAGGTCTAAATATTGCTAAAAGCTAAGTAAAGTGTTATAATAGAAAGAGGGACTTTTAGTGAAAAAAACATTTTTATGTATTATAGTTATACTTATTGTAATTATAATTGTTATAGCAGTAAAAATAGCTAGTAATGTGGCTATTGCAAATGATATAGCAAGATTTAATGAAGAAATAGAAAGAACATATAAAGATAAAACATTATATGGTGCAGATGTAGTTACAATTATAAATAAAGCAATAGATAATAATAAAAACTTTAATATTAATAAAGATGAAAATGGAAATTACATCTCTAATGATGAAAATTCTTTAAAAGTAGACTTGATACTTCTTAGTGTATCAGAAAAAGGAGAAATTACAGAAGTCTGTTATCCAATGGAAAAACTAGAAAGAGCTGGACTTGATGGGTTTGTTTCAAGTTTTTCAGTAACAGCATTTTACAAAGAAAAAGTTGAATATAATTCTACTCGGAAGAATTTCTAAAATTACATTAAAACAGCTAGAAGTCTAACAAAACTTAAGTTATTAATCTTGACATTATGAAAAATAATGTTAAAATATATATAAAAACAAAGGTAAAAACTATAAATTAAAAAACGAAGGAGGAATTTTTTATGGAAAACGCATCAAAAGCACTACTTATAGCAGGAGCTATATTAATTGCTATTCTTTTAATAAGTGTAGGTATGATGGTAATGCAATCAGGACAAGGAATAATAAGCGGAGCAGAAGAAAGCATGTCAGCTCATGAAATTGAATTATTTAATAAAGAATTTGAAAACTATATAGGAAAACAAAAAGGTTCTTCTGTAAGAGGCTTGATGAGTAAGGTAAAAGCAAGTAATGCATCTCATGATGAAGACCATCAAGTTGCTGTAGAATTTGAAGGAGATGCAGATCCTGATTCAATAAGTTCAACAATTAGACCAGCTTCGACTTATGAAGTTAAAATTACATCAGATAAAACAAGTGCCTTAATTAAATCAATAACTATTGAGAAAACATCAGGAACATCAAATAATGAATAAGATTATTCTAAATAAGTCATATTTAGAAAGGACTAAGTAAATAATGGAGAATGCAGCGGATAGCTTAAAAATAGCTTTTGCAGTTTTTGTATTTATAATAGCTGTGACAATTCTTTTTTCTACAGCATCGCTTATTAGAACTGTATCAGAAAATACTTTATTTGAAACTGATAAACAAACATATTATACATATTACGAAGGCGATGAAGTAGAAATTGATGAAAATGGAAATAGAATTGTAACTTTAGAAGATATAATTCCAACTATATATAGATATCATACAGAAAGTGCAGCTGTGACTTTAATAGATAAAGATGGGGAAATTATTACAAGATTTGATAGACAAACAGAAACTCTGTGCACCAACTGGAATAATAGAAGTGAAAAACAGAAAATGATTATTATTGACGAAATAAATTATGCACTTGAAAATGTACATAGCGTTGATAGTAAGGTAAAAACAATTTCAAACAAAAGAAATCAAAGTGCAGGAATATATGAAGAAGGGATAAACGAGCTTAGAGAATTATTCGAAAGGATATATGAGCAAGTAAAAAATAGACGTTATCCAAAGACATTTGATTGTCCATGGAATGGACTAGAGAGTTTAACAGCACAAAGAATAGATTCTGATTTATCAGGAATCCCAGCATATTTTAGTATACGTCAGCCAGGTAGGCAGACAAATTTAGTAAATGAAAATGTAAAAGAACTTGCAAATCATGTTCCGTGTCATAAAAAGGGAGGAACATCTAAAGGTATTATAAATGAATATAAGAATGCAAGATTTACAGAATATTTGATACTTCACGATACAAATAATTATATAACAGATGATGAAGAGGGAGACAGACTATATAAACCACGGAGAGCTTAGAAATCCAATAAAAAGAGAAGTAGTATATGTATATTTAGACGATAACGCATAAAAGGAGGAGAAAAGCAAATGGGAGAATCACTAACAATGGTTGTAGCAATATTTCTTGCAGCTATAATGATGTTTGTATTTCCAATGATGGCGATGTCAGAAAGAAGTGATGACATTGCAGAACTTAATGTACAAACAATAATTGCAGAGTTTGTAAGTAATGCAAGCAATATTGGTAAAATAACTGAAGAAAGTTACGATAAATTAGTTTCAGATTTATATGCAACAGGAAATACATATGATATATCAATGGAGATACAAATATTAGATGAAAACCCAGCAAAGAAAAACACAGCTATAATGGGTCAAAGTAATGACAAAATAGGTGAAAATATCTATTACTCTATATATACAACTCAGGTTTTAGACACATTAGAAAATAGTGATAATCATACACAGTATATGAAACAAGGAGATATTTTAACAGTTAAAGCATCTAATACAAATAATACAATTTCTCAAATGCTTAAAAATTTCTTTTATTCACTAAGTGGAAACGATACATATAGTATAGTTGGTTCAGATTCTAGAATGGTTAGAGTAACAGGAAAATAAATTATAAAAAGTCTTTATCGGATAAAAGGTAAAGACTTTGTTTAACTAAAGGAGAAAGCTTAAAAGTTATGAAATTACAAAATTTAGTAATAATATTTTTGGCAATAGCTTTGCCAGTAATTATTATATTATCTGTATATGTAGGGTTTCAGGTAAAGACAGCATTTTTAAGAGCAAATTATGATAATGCTCTTGTCGATGCAGCTCATGAAGCAATTTCAGCTTTTCAGTTAAATACAACTAATAATGAATATTTAAGTGTAGCAGATACAAAAATAAGAGATATAGAAGCATCCTTAAATGTTTTTGCTTCTAGTATGGCGACTAAATTTGGTAAAACTGGAATGAATAAAAGTAATGTTATGGCGCATATTCCGGTTCTTGCATTTACTCTATATGATGGCTACTATATCTATACTCCAACAAAAAACTGGGATAGTGGATCATATACTCATGAGTTAAAGCCATATGTTTACTATTCAAAGCAATATACAAACCGGAGATAATATACTTGAGATAAACTATTCTTTGGATAATTATGTAGCAGTTTATTATAATAATAAAAAGGATAAAGAATATTTATCTAGGGCAGGATACTTAGAAGTAATACCAAAAAGCGAAAATGAAAGAAATGCCTTCAAGGAATCTCTAGCAGATGATGATGCAAGAGACTATTATGACAAAGCATGGGAATTTACAGAATGGTTTAATAAAACCATTGAAGAAATGAAACTTGAAGACAAATTAAAAATAGCAGAAACAAATTTAGCGCTTCAAGGAGAGGCCTCAGAATTTAACAGTGAAAAATATGATATAATAAAAGATACAATAATAAATAACTTAATTCAGGCTATGGATAACTATTCAAAACATTCTGCAGGAGATTTCAGAATGCCTGAATTAACAGGTGAAGATTGGGATTTAATCTTGAATAATCCTTGTTTTATGGCATTTATGCAAGGAATTCCAGTAGGAACTACAACTTATAATGATTACGCAATAGTTTCAAGTTCTGAAAACAAAGAAATGGTAAATGAAAATTCAATATATTATATAAATATAGATGAAAATGGACCAATAACCAATGGTTCATATCATAGAATATGGTGTATGCACCTTAATGCAAAAGATGACATGCATATAGTTCGGAATTAATAAAAATGATTTAGATAGTGATGAAACACTAAAAACAATTCCGGCTTGTTATTATTGCATAGTACGTGCCTCAAATCCTAGTATTAAATATGCAGAAGAATATAAAGAAAATCTTTCATATGAAAAACAAAGAGAATATAATTTTGAAGCAAGAGAAATTGCTTATAAATCAGCTTTAGCAAGAGAAAAACGAAAACTTCCAAAATTATCAGATTTCGTAGATGGAAGTGGAATAATAAAAGAAGAAAAATAAAAATAATAATCTTTAAGGTAAAGCCTTGAAGATTATTATTTTTTTATTTGGTTATAATACTCAAAAGGTGATATAGAAGATGAAAAAAACTTATATCTGTATTTTACTGTTACTACTTACAGTAGTTTTAATTTATGTGAGTGATATAACAAATTTGCCAGATAATGTAGTGCTATTTGAAGGAGAAGCATTAAATTTAAAAACAGTTTTGGGTGTTGATGTAAAAACCGCATTTTCTAGCAACCCCAATATTGAAAGAATAGAAAATAATCAAACTATAACAGTATCAGCAAATGCCAGTGAAGATACTGATTACACAGGAAATCTTGGACTAGAAGTTTCATTTTTAGGACTTAAAGTAAAAGAAATAAATGTTGATATTATAGAAAATGTAGAAGTAGTCCCACTTGGAAGTCTAATTGGAGTAAAGCTTTATACAAATGGGGTTTTAGTTGTTGGAATGTCTGAAATAACAGGAAGTGATATGGAAAGATACAAACCATATGAAAATTCTCGGGATAGAGAAGGGAGATATAATAACTCAAGTAGATAATACAGCAGTTACATGTACAAATGACCTTACAAGTCAAATAAATAAGTCTAATGGAAATGACATGCAAATTACTTATATAAGAGACGGAAATGAACAAATAGCTACTTTAAAAGCAATTAAGTCAAATGATAACACATACAAAATAGGACTATGGGTAAGAGATACAGCGGCAGGCGTCGGAACTGCAACTTTTTATGAACCAGAAACAAAAAGATTTGCGGGTCTAGGACATGGAATTGTAGATAGTGATACTGAAGAGCTTGTCGAAATTGCCTCTCGGTGAAATAGTAAATGCAAATGTTTTATCAGTTGTAAAAGGAACAGAAGGAAATCCACGGTAAAATACAGGGAACAATAGAAGGTAAGCCGAGTATAGGAAATATTTTTAAAAATACTAATTATGGTGTGTATGGAAATTTAAATAATGTAGGCTATTTAAATATAAACTCGAATAAAACTATTCCAGTTGCTTTAAGAAATGAAATAGATTTAGGAAAGGCAAAACTAATTTCAACACTTGAAAATGATAGCCCAAAGGAATATGATATAGAGATTGCAAAAATTTATACAAATAATAACCTGGATAATAAAAGTATGGTTATTAAAATAACAGATACAAAACTTATAGATAAAACAGGCGGAATTGTACAAGGAATGAGCGGAAGCCCTATTGTACAAAATGGAAAGCTAATTCGGAGCCTTAACACATGTAATGGTAAATGATTTAAAACTTCGGTTATGCAGTCTTTGCAGAGATTATGGTAAAACAAATGAGATAAGAATTACTCCCTTCCATATTTAGTGGAAAGGGAGTAATTTTTATCTCATTTCAAAAGCATTGGACCAATATCTGTTACAGTTCCTGCACCAAGTGTCAATATAATATCATTTGGTTTTACATTTTTCTTTAAGAATTTTACAATTTCTTCAAAACTTGATATATATTGTACAGGTTTTCCAAGAGAATTTAACTTATCAGCTAAATCTTTTGAAGATATTCCAAATACATTTTTTTCCCTTGCTGCATAAACATCAGCTAGAATTATATGGTCAAAACCTAAAAGAGAATCGGCAAAATCATCAAGTAAATTCTTTAATCTACTATATGTATGAGGCTGAAATACAACCCAAGATTCATTAAATACTTTCCTATTAATACTATCAGCTGTTGCTTTTATTTCGGTAGGGTGGTGAGCATAATCATCAAAAACAGAAATATCATTAAAAGAACCTTTATATTCAAGTCTTCTATTTGCACCAGTAAAGCTTAAAAAGGCTTCCTTAATTGCTTCGTTTGGAATTCCATATTGGTGGCAAAGCGCAATACAAGCAGTTGCATTTAACACATTATGCATTCCTGCAATAGAGAGCTTGAAACTTTCAAAAAATACCTTATTTTTGTAAATGTCAAAGCTTGCAAAACCGTTTTTATCAAACTTAATATTCTTTGAAACAAAGTCTGCATCTGAATTTTCCATACCAAAAGTTACACATTTTGCATTTGTTAATTTTTCAAGTCCGTGTGCTATTTTTATCGTCAGCGTTAATTACAAGCAAACCGTCATCAGGAAGTAATTTTACATACTTCTTAAATGCTGATTTTATATTATCTAAGTTTTTAAAATAATCTAAATGGTCATTATCTATATTTAATATAATTTCAGCCTTTGGGTGAAAATGTAAGAAACTTTCTACATATTCACAAGCTTCTAATATTAAATAATCACTATTACCAATTCTATAATTTCCATCTAATTGTTTAAGAAGTGCACCAACTTGCACATTAGGGTCAAAGCCAGCTTTTATAAAGCAAAGTGATACAAGCGAAGTAGTAGTTGTTTTTCCATGAGTTCCAGAAATTCCAATTGTTTCTTTAAATGCACTTGTAAGTTTTCCTAAAAAAACTGCTCTTTCACAAGTTTTAATGTTTAGTTTATTTGCTTCTACAAGTTCTGGATCGTCTTTAGGAATGGCAGCTGTATATACAACTAAATCAGCATTTTTTACTTTTTCTAAATCAGATCCGAATTGCTACATCTATCCCATGAGAAATAAGCCTATCAGTAATCTCAGATTTTGCCCAGTCACTACCAGTAACATGGATTCCAAGATTTTTAAGTGTTTCAGCTATACCACTCATGCTAATTCCACCAATACCAATAAAATGTATCGTTTTATATTTTTTTATATCTTCAACCACATTTGCCATTTGTCTTAAACCCCTTTTCTAATTAAGCTATCATTAATTATATAATTATAATATGCAAAAGACAATACTTTTGGCAAAAATCATTTATATAATAATGTAATTTTATTTCTATCTTGTTCTATAAATTTTTCAGCTTTCAAATAAGATAATTCCCTTGACATTGAACTTCTATCAACAGCTAAATAATTAGCGAGTTCTGTAATAGAAAAAGGAAGAGTAAAAGTTTTACCGATATTTTTTAGAAAGTATATCAAAATATCCAAGAAGTTTGTCACGAGTAGTTCTTCTAGATAAAAGATCCACCCTTGATGTTAAATCTAAAACTTTACTAACCATAAGATTAGGAAGAGAAGACACAAGAATTTTATGAAAAGAACAATTTGATTTACACTTTTCATTTATATCATCATATAGAAACAATAATACTTTGCATTTTTCTTTTGCTTCTACTATAAATTCGGAATTAGTACTAATATCGTAAAAAGTTTCACCAAAAATAGAATTACCGAGAAAAACGTTCAGTTACAATTCTATTTCCATTAATATCATACCTGACTAAATCTGCACTTCCGGATATCAAAATGCAAAGCTGATTACGATTAACAAGATATGTAGTTATTGTTTCACCCTTATTAAATTCTTTTACCTGAGCTTTAGAACAGCCGATTTTCAAAAGCTTCGGCAAATTTTATTATATCAAATTTACTTACCATAAACTTAAACCCCTTTAATGACAAAATAATATCATACATTTGTTGCAAATGCAACAGAGATATTGTAAATGAAAATTGATATATATAGAAAAAAGCTGTATATTTCAACACATTTAGACTAAAAAATATTATGAAAAAATATTCTAATACAAATGTAACATATTTGTAACAATCTTTTTAAGTAAGATGTGTCAATGTGTATGTGATTTAGTCAAAAAGGTTGTTGCAAATGCAACAGAATATAAAAAAAATACAATATATAATCACTTTAGATTTAACAAGGGGAGGAAAGATTATGAAAATAATTAAAAGAGACGGAAGAGCTGTAGAATACGAAAGAAGCAAAATTGAAGTAGCTATTGAAAAAGCAAACAACGAAGTAAGAGAAAAAGAAAAGGCTACAAAAGAAGAGATTAAAGGTATTATAAAATATATCGAATCTTTAGATAAAAAAAGAATGCTTGTAGAAGACATACAAGATATTATTGAAGAGAAATTAATGGAAATTGGTAAGTTTGAACTTGCTAAAAAATATATAGTATATAGATATACAAGAGCTTTAATTAGAAAGCAAAACACAACAGATGAATCAATACTTAGTTTAATTAAGAATTCAAACAAAGATCTTATGGAAGAAAATTCAAACAAAAATGCAATAATAGCTTCTACACAAAGAGACTTAATTGCAGGAGAAGTATCAAAAGATTTAACAAAAAGAATGTTACTTCCAGAAAAAATATCAAAAGCACATGAAGAAGGAATCTTACACTTTCATGATGCAGATTATTTTTTACAACCAATATTTAATTGCTGTCTAATTAATGTAGGAGATATGTTAGATAATGGAACTGTAATGAATGGAAAAATGATAGAAACACCAAAGAGTTTCCAAGTTGCATGTACTGTATTGACTCAAATAATTGCATCAGTTGCAAGTAGCCAATATGGTGGACAATCTGTTGATATAAAACATCTTGGAAAATATTTAAGAAAAAGTCGTGAAAAATTTAAGAAACAAATTACAGAACTAAATGAAGATGGTTCTTTAACAGATAAAATGATAGATGAATTGGTAGAACAAAGATTACAATCAGAACTAAGTTCAGGAGTTCAAACAATTCAATATCAAATAAATACATTAATGACAACAAACGGTCAATCTCCATTTGTTACATTATTCTTAAATCTTGACAAAAATGATGAATACATTGAAGAAAATGCAATGATAATAGAAGAAATATTAAAACAAAGATATAAAGGAATAAAGAATGAAAAGGGTGTATATGTAACACCAGCATTCCCAAAACTTGTGTATGTATTAGATGAACACAATTGTTTAAAAGGTGGAAAATACGATTATTTAACAAAACTTGCAGTAAAATGTTCTTCAAAGAGAATGTATCCAGATTACATATCAGCTAAAAAAATGAGAGAAAACTATGAAGGAAACGTATTTAGTCCAATGGGTTGCAGAAGCTTCTTAGCACCATGGAAAGATGAAGAAGGAAATTATAAATTTGAAGGTAGATTTAACCAAGGAGTTGTAAGCATTAACTTACCACAAGTCGGAATACTTTCAGAAGGCGATGAAGATAAATTCTGGAAATTATTAGAAGAAAGATTAGAACTATGTAAAGAAGCTTTAATGTGCAGACATTATTCTTTACTTGGAACATCAGCAGATGTAAGTCCTATACACTGGAGATATGGTGCTATTGCAAGATTAGAAAAAGGCGAAAAAATAGATAAATTATTAAAGAATGGATATTCTTCAATATCACTTGGATATATAGGAATATATGAAGCTGTTAAAGCTGTTAAAGGTGTATCTCATACAACTAAAGAAGGAAGAGAATTTGGACTAAAGATAATGGAAAAGCTAAATTGTGCTGTAAAGAAATGGAAAGAAGAAACAGGACTTGGCTTTGCATTATATGGAACACCAGCAGAAAGCTTATGTTACAGATTTGCAAGAATCGATAAAGAAAAATTTGGAATTATAGAAGATATAACAGACAAAGGATATTATACAAATTCATATCACATAGATGTTAGAGAGAAAATAGATGCATTTGAGAAATTAAAATTTGAAAGTGACTTCCAAAAATTATCAGGTGGAGGGGCTATCTCTTATGTAGAAGTTCCAAATATGAAACATAACCTAGATGCTCTAGAAGAAGTTGTTAAATTTATTTATGATAATATTCAATATGCAGAATTTAACACAAAATCAGATTATTGCCAAGTATGTGGCTTCGATGGAGAGATTGTTGTAAATGATCATAATGAATGGGAATGTCCAAATTGCGGAAATAAAGATAAGAGTAAAATGAATGTAGTTAGACGTACTTGTGGATATCTTGGAGAAAATTTCTGGAACGAAGGAAAGACAAAGGAGATTAAGTCTAGAGTATTACACTTATAATTGTGACAATATTCAGCATCTTGCGTTGTTAAAATCTAATAGAAAATCCTCAACGTACACAAGTACGCCTCCGGTATTTCTATTAGATTTTGCCTAGCAATATACTAAATCTTGTCACAATTACCTAAAAGATATTTCAATGAGGAGAAAATTTAAGATGAATTATGCGACGATAAAAAAATGTGATGTAGCAAATGGACCACGGAGTACGTGTATCACTATTTGTAAGTGGATGTCCACATCACTGTAAAGGATGCTTCAACGCAGAAGCATGGGACTATAATTATGGAAATACTTTTACAGAAAAAGTAGAAGAAGAAGTATTGGAAGCATTAAAACCAGATTATATAAAAGGTCTGTCATTACTTGGTGGAGAGCCATTAGACATAAAAAATCAGGAAGGTTTGCTAGATGTAGTAAAAAAAGCAAAAGAATTATATCCAGATAAGCCTATTTGGTGCTACACAGGTTATCTTTTCGATGAACAAGTAATGGGAGAAATGGCTAAAAATAATGAAACTACAAATGAACTATTAAAATATATAGATTATGTTGTAGATGGACAATTTATGGAAGAATTAAAAAACCCTAAATTGCAATTTAGAGGTTCAGAAAATCAAAGAATTATAGATGTTCAAAAAACATTAAATAATGAAAATCATAATTTAGTTTTATGGGATAAATTAGAAGTTTAAATATATTGGAAAAGAGAAAAGGTAAATAAGGTTTATGTTTTCTCTTTTTTTGTATAAATACACATAAAAAAAGCATACTAAAATTTAGGTGA
Source organism: uncultured Clostridium sp. (assembly GCA_948469655.1). Classification (GTDB taxonomy): domain Bacteria; phylum Bacillota; class Clostridia; order TANB77; family CAG-508; genus JAAWPK01. The sequence goes on along the minus strand of CAOKMF010000001.1, from coordinate 14,940 downwards.
TATAAAATATGAAGGTTTCATGGCTTAGAGGAAAAGATGATAATCAAAGTTTTAAAGTGCTTAAGAATTTAGGATTTGAAGTATATAATGTTGAAGAACCTGAAAATACAGACGAGAAGATAGAAGAGTTAATAAAAAATGATTATAAACTAATAATATTATCGAATGAAATTGCATCATTTTCAGGAGACATAATAACAAAATATGCAAATCAAGATGATATTAGTATAGTTATAACACCCGATAAAAATACCTCGGATACTGTATAAAATTTCAAAATTAGTAAAAAATAGTAAATATAGAGGAGGTACATAGGTAAATGAATGCTAGTCGTATGAAAAATATAATAGTTTTAAAAGATTTGCCATCTAATATGGTCGATGAGGCTATAGTAATACTTAAAAGTGGTGTTAAGTTAAAGAACAAAGAAATAATTGAGAACAAAGGTAAAGGTGGCTTTGAAGAAAGCTCAGATGGAAATTATGAAATGGCTATAAAAGAAGCTGAAGCTTTAGTTGATGATTATATAAAAAAGATTGAAAAACCAAGAGAAATTGTATCAAATGTTAATGTAAGAAGAATGAAGATTCAATATAAGAAAATGCAAATATGCAGTATGTTTCTTGGAATAACTACAATTATTCGGAATAATAATTAGTATATTTAAGTAAAAAGGAAAGCTTGAAATATAGCTTCCTTTTTTGTACTAGTTGTTTATTATTTAGCATATATTTTTGTATATGAAAATCTTAGGAGGAAGCAAATGGAAAGAACATTTAGCCAAGATGATAGGATAAGAAGAGCAGAAGAAATATATGCAAGGAGACAAAATTTAAGAGAAAAAACAAAAAGGGCAACTGTAAATGTTTCTGAGAAACCAAAAAATTTTAGACTTTTTAAAAAAATAGCTTTGCAGATAATTATATGTACCCTAATATATTACGTATTTTATTTAATAAGTACAACAAATTATACATTTTCAGAAGATACTTTAAATAAAACAAGAGAGATATTAACTAATGATTTTGATTTTTATGGAATTTATAATTCTATGTTAGAAAACATAAATAAATTTTTATATCCAGAAGAAGATAACAAAAATGTAGTAGAAAATAATGATGAAACGGGTACAGAAGAAACAAATGATATACCCATAGAAGAAGAAAGTCTAAATCAAGCAGAAATAAGCTCTGCGGAAGAGAGTGAATTAGAAAGAATAAAAAGAGATTATTCGTTTGTAGTTCCAGCAACTGGGAGAATATCTTCAGAATATGGTGAAAGAGAAGTTACCTCAAGTGTAATGACAGCATATCATAAGGGGATAGATATTGCAGCAAATTTGGGAGAAAGTGTACTTTCTTCAACAGATGGAGAAGTTATAATTTCTAGAAATTCTCCTACATATGGTAATTATGTTATGGTACAAAATAATGAGGTTAAAACTGTTTATGCACACTGCAGTAAACTTTTAGTAAATGTACGGAGATAAAGTTGCGAAAGGACAGGAAATTGCAAAAGTTGGAGCAACAGGAGATGTTACAGGAGCACATCTGCATTTTGAGATTAGAATTAATGATGTTTGTATAAATCCAAGAGATATATTATTATTTTAAAAAGGGGAGGAAAACTTAAAGTGCGAATAAAGTTAGACCTCAAAATTTTTTTGTTTATAGCACTTTTTTTTATAACAAAACAACTAGAAATTTACATAGAAATTATGATTTTTGCACTGCTTCATGAAATGGGACATATGATTGTCCGGATATATCTTAGGACTAGGATTAAAAGAGTTAGAGATACTTCCATGTCGGTTTTTCAATTTCTTTTAAAGTAGATACTAAAAATTATAATAAAAAAATTTTAAAATCAAACTTATTAAACTTAAAAAAATTAATTGTAACTTTAGCAGGACCTATTGTTAACTTAATATTTATATTGTTTTTTTTATTTTTCTATCAAAATATTATCTTAGTGTATGTGAATGTAATTATTTTTATCTTCAATATGATACCAATATATCCATTAGATGGAGGAAGAATTCTAAAATATATTCTATGTATTTTTAAAGGAAAGAAAAAAGCAATTAGTTTAACAAATATAATTTCAAATATAATGGCGATAATACTGACTATAGGAACATTAGTGCTAATTATTAAATCTAAAAACATAGCATATATTCTTGGAGTTATATACATATGGATTATTATAATAAAAGAAAATAAAATATATAAAATAAAAAGAAATATGTATAGAATTTTAGAAAATAATATTGCAATAAATAAAGATTAATAGTAAAATGAAAATAATTGGAGGGAGTAAACATATGATAAATAAATTTAGAAGAGAACAAGGAATTACAATGATTACTCTTATAACTACAGTATTGTTGCTAGTTATAGTTACAGGTATGATTGCAGTAAATGCTCATAATTCACTTCAACTTTCAAATTTGACGAAATTGCAAAATGATGTACAAGCATTAGGAGATAGAATAGCAGCTTATTATGTGAAAAATCGGAAAATTACCAATAGATGAAGATATTGAAATTCTGAAATCTTCATTAACAGAAATGGATGATTTATCTCCAAATGATGGAGATATTTATTACACAATAGAATTAGATGAATTAACTAATTTAACATTAAATTATGGAAAAGAAATAAGTAGTTCTGATGATAGATACATAATAAATCGGAGAATCTCATATGATATATTACTATAGAGGTGTAAATTATAATGGAAAAATATATCACACAGTTCGGAGAAAATGACATTGAAATATAACAAAAAGCTTGCAAAATATAGTAAGATATGATAAAATACTTTTTACGATTAAATTTGCTATGTAAATTTAATTAGTCCTTGCTCATATTCTTGATATGGGCTATATATCCAAAAGGAGGTGGAAAATAATGAATAAATACGAAAGTATAATCATTATTGGTCAAAATGTAGATGAAGAGGGAATAAAAGCTCTAATAACAAGATTTACAGATTTGATTAATACAGAACGGAAAAGTTTCAAATGTAAACGAAATGGGACTTAGAAAATTAGCCTATGAAATAGGTAAAAATAAAGAAGGTTACTATGTTGTTTTTGAATTTGAAGCAAAACCAGAACTAATCGTAGAACTTGAAAGAAATTACAGAATAACAGATGAAATTATTAAGTTTATAGTAGTTAGAAAAGACGAAGAATAGTTCTAAAACGTAGTATTGTTTGTAATGCAATACTTAAAAGCCGAAGTTAAGATATGTAATAAAAGTTAGAGGCAAAAAAGTATAAAGGGAGGAATAATAAATGAACAAAGTAATCTTAATGGGAAGATTAACAAGAGACCCAGAGGTGAGATATACTCAAACAAACAATACATTAGTTGCAAATTTTTCTCTTGCAGTAAATAGAAGATTTGTTAGACAAGGAGAAGAAAGACAAGCGGATTTTATTAACATAGTCGCATGGGGAAAACAAGGAGAATTTTGCAGTAAATATTTCAAAAAAGGACAACAAGTAGGAATAATCGGAAGAATTCAAACAAGAAATTGGGATGATGATAAAGGACAAAGACATTATGTTACAGAGGTTGTAGCAGAGGAAGCGTATTTTGCAGATTCTAGAAGAGGAGATTCTGATGGAATTGCAAGTGGAAACTTTGAAAATACCTTTGGAGCAGAAGTAGCAGAGGCAGGCTCAGAATTTGAATTAACTTCAAATGATGATTTGCCATTTTAAAATTATGACAAAGGGGGTCAAATAAAATGGTTGACAAAAAACAAAACAATAGAAGAAATAACAGAAATAATGATGAAGACTATAATCCTAAGTTTAGAAAACAAAGAAGAAAAGTTTGCCCATTATGTGCAGACAAGAATTTAGTTTTAGACTACAAAAATCCGGATGGATTAAAGAAATTCATAAATGATAAAGGTAAAATATTACCTAGACGTGCAACTGGAGCTTGTGCAAAACATCAAAGAGATATAACTCTTGAAGTAAAAAGAGCAAGACATATTGCAATGTTACCATATACACAAAATTAATTAGAATTTAATAAGAAAAGGCATAGATAAGTATTTTCTGCTTACTATGTCTTTTTTGTAGCAAAATATTCTTAGAAATCTATCTTGATTTTTAGCCATGTCTGATATAAAATATAACTATCTAAAAAACAAGTAAATATACAAATAAACGGAGGCAAAAAGCTGTGACAAATGAAGCAAAATTAGTAAAAGATGTATTTAGAGATTATGAAACAAGGGGAAACATTCAAGATAGTATTGTTGTAAATGTAAGCATATTTAAAAAATCTAATAAACTTGTGATTGATTTAAAGTCTGATAAGAAGATTCAAATTGGCGAGAAACTTGAATTTGAATATTATTTAAAATCTAAATTTAGAGTCGGGGATGTTCAGATAAATATAGAAACAGAAGAAATAGAAGAAGTAAAGGCTGTAAAAACAGCAAAAGGAGAAAGTAAACAAGGCGAAAATACACCAATAATTATAGGTAATAAGAAGGCTAAGATTTCTGACAAAATTATAAAAGTTAAAGATATAAATATTGACACTGGAAGAGTCTCGATCACTGGAAAAATAATAAAGCAAGACCTTCGTGAATTAAAGACAGGAAACTTTCTTTTAAGTATAAATGTATTTGATGGAACATCTACGATAACTTGCAAAACATTTATAAATAAAGAAGATAAAGATAAAATAGTAGAAAGAATAAATAATTCTCCAAGTGTCACTATATCAGGAGATGCAGAATTTGACCCTTATGCAAAAGAAGTAGTAGTTAAGGCAAAAACAGTAATAGAAGCAAATGCTATATGTGAGAATAAAAGAAAAGACTTAAGTAAAGAAAAAAGAGTAGAATTACATATGCATACTCAAATGAGCCAAATGGATGGGGTATCTTCAGCTGAAGATTTGATAAATCGTGCAAGAAGTTGGGGAATGAAGTCTATAGCAATAACAGACCACGGGGTAGTACAATCTTTTCCAGTTGCGAATCATGTAGTAGAAGATAATGCTGGAGATATAAAAGTAATATATGGAGTTGAAGCATATCTTGTTCCTGACGGACAAACTAGCATATATGCTTCGAAAAACCAAGATATAGATACAGAATATTGTGTTTTTGATATTGAAACAACAGGACTTTCTTATAGAACAGAGAAAATCACAGAAATAGGTGCTATAAAGATAAAAAATGGGGAAGTTGTAGATACTTACGAAACTTTTGTAAATCCAGAAAAGCCAATACCATATGAAGTAATAAAGGTTACACATATTACTGATGATATGGTAAGAGATGCAAGAAAAATAGAAGAAGTTTTACCTGAATTTTTAGAATTTGTAGGAGAAGATGTATTAGTTGCACATAATGCAAATTTTGATATTGGATTTATAAGAAATGAAGCGAAAATTCAGGGACTTAAATTTGATAATACATACATAGATACCTTAAGTATAGCTCGTGATATGTTTCCAGATTATAAAAAATACAAATTAGGGATTATTGCTGATAATTTAGGAATAAGAGTAGATGTTGCACATAGAGCACTAGATGATGTAAAAACTTTGGTAAAAGTGTTTAATGTAATGATAAATAATTTAAAAGAAAAAGGCTGTACATCTATAAATGATTTCGAGAATGCATTTCGAGATACTTTAAGCCTAAAACATTTGCCGACATATCATGCAATAATTCTTACAAAAAATTATGTAGGACTTAAAAATCTATATAAATTAATATCTTTTTCGCATTTAGATTATTTTTATAAAAAACCCAAAATACCAAAGAGCTTATTTAAAAAATATAGTGAAGGTCTAATAATACGGTAGTGCATGTGATCAAGGAGAATTATATCAATCAATACTTACAGGTCTATCAGACGAGAAAATAGAAGAAATTGCGTCATTTTATGATTATTTAGAGATACAACCAATTGCTAATAATGAATATTTAATTAGAAATGGAAGTATTGAAAATAGAGATGGACTTATAAGTATAAATAAAAAAATAGTATCACTTCGGTGAAAAATTAAATAAGCCAGTAGTTGCAACTTGTGATGTCCATTTTCTAGACCCTGAAGATGAGATATATAGAAGAATACTTATGGCAGGGCAAAAATATGATGACGCAGATATGCAAGCACCTTTGTACTTAAGAACAACAGAAGAAATGCTTCATGAATTTGCATATCTAGGACAAGATAAAGCATATGAAGTAGTTGTAACGAATACAAATATGATTTCTGATATGTGTGAGACAATTAGTCCAATTTCTAAGGAAAAATGCCCACCGTATATTGAAGGGTGCGAAAAAACAATTGAAGAAATTGCAATGAAAAGAGCTAAAGAATTATATGGAGATCCACTTCCTGAAATAGTTGAAGTAAGGCTTCAAAAAGAATTAGACTCTATCATTAAAAATGGATTTTCTGTTATGTATATAATTGCTCAAAAATTAGTTGCTAAATCAAATGAAGACCGGATACTTAGTTGGGTCAAGAGGTTCTGTTGGATCTTCTCTCGCAGCATATATGACAGGGATAACGGAAGTAAATAGCCTAAAACCACATTATAGATGTCCGAAATGTAAATATTCTGATTTTTCAGACCATGGTGTTAAAAATGGATTTGACCTTCCAGACGCAAATTGTCCAGAATGCGGTGAAAAACTAGTAAAAGACGGTGTAGATATTCCTTTTGAAACTTTCTTAGGCTTTAATGGAGACAAAGAGCCTGATATAGATTTGAATTTTTCAGGAGAATATCAGCTAAAAGCACATAAATATGCGGAGGAAATACTTCGGAAAAGGTACAACATTTAAAGCGGGAACTATTGGTACAATAGCTGAGAAAACTGCATTTGGTTATGTTAAAAATTATTTTGAAGAAAGAAATATACATACAAGTTATGCAGAGATTGAGAGACTTTCAAAAGGATGTACAGGAGTAAAAAGAACAACTCGGACAACATCCAGGGGGAGTCATAGTTGTTCCGACGCGGACATGAGATATATGAATTTTGTCCAGTTCAGCATCCTGCAGATGACCCAAATTCAGATATTATAACAACACATTTTGATTATCACTCAATAGATAAAAACTTACTTAAATTTGACATGCTTCGGACACGATGATCCGACAGTAATTAGAATGCTTCAAGATTTAACGGGAATTGACCCAAAATCAATACCGCTTGATGATAAAAAAACTATGTCAATATTTTCATCAACAGAAAGTTTAGGAGTTACTCCTGAAATGATTGATTCAAAAGTGCGGAACATTTGGTGTTCCTGAATTCGGTACAAGGTTTGTTAGAGAAATGCTTGTCGAGACTTTACCTAAAACTTTTGAAGAATTAGTTAGAATATCAGGTCTGTCTCATGGTACAGATGTATGGACAAATAATGCACAAGAACTTGTAAAATCAGGAACAGTGACGCTTTCTGAGGCTATATGTACAAGAGACGATATTATGACATATTTAATAGAAAAGGGGCTTCCTGCTCAAAATTCTTTTAAAATTATGGAGTCAGTTCGTAAAGGTAAAGGTTTAAATGAAGACCAGGAATCTTTGATGAGAGAACATGATGTACCAGAATGGTATATAGATTCTTGTAAAAAGATAAAGTATATGTTCCCAAAAGCTCATGCTGTTGCTTATGTTACAATGGCATTTCGCATTGCATGGTTTAAAGTTCATATGCCACTTGCGTATTATGCTACGTTTTTCTCAATAAGGGCAGAACAATTTGATAGTGAAGTAATGATTAATGGGAAAAGCAGAGTAAAAGAAAAGATGGCAGATATAAAAAGGCTGGGTAATGAAGCTACAAAAACTGATAAGGATATGTATTCTGTACTTGAACTTGTTTTGGAAATGTATGAAAGAGGATTTAATTTTTTGCCAATAGACCTTTATAAGTCAGAACCAGTAAAATTCAAGGTCGAGGATGGAGCAATTCGCCCTCCACTTAATAGTATTGCAGGTATGGGTGATGTTGCAGCAATGGGAATAGGAGAAGCTAGAAAAAATGGAGAGTTTATATCTAAGCAAGATATCAAAAAAAGGGCAAAGGTTGGAGATGTGGCGATTTCACTTCTTGAAAAATTTGGATGTGTAGAAGGCATGAGCGAAACAAATCAAATGAGTTTATTTGATACATTAATGTAGTATAAAAGGAGAATAAAATATGAGTTTCGAGAAATTTTTAGAAATAGTACCACTTAAAAATATTATTATATATTTTGTTATGGCGAATATTATTCGGATTTTTAGCTATGTTTATTGACAAGCAAAAAGCGAAACATGGATGGTGGAGAATTCCTGAAAAAACATTATTTATAATTACTTTACTAGGTGGTGGAATTCGGTACTATGGCAGGTATGTATACATTTAGGCATAAAACAAAGAAAACTTACTTTACAATCGGATTTCCAGCAATTATAATTGCCCAAATTATATTTTTGCTATGCTGGATATTTATTGGATAATAATTCGTCAAAAAAACAAATTAGGTCAAATCTATTATATTAGATAACTTGGTTTGTTTTTTTTGCGAACAAGAGAACTATACACATAATGCCTTGCAAAATAAAATAAAATATTCACATAACAAAAATAATTATATAAACTCATTAAAAAATTATTCTTTAAAACCAACTCGGCAAGTTATTCACAAAGTTATCCACATTTTAAAGAGTTGTGTGGAAAAAGCTAAAGTGTAAACTAAAATATGACAAAATATTTACATAATGAAACAGAAACGTAACAATATTGAAAATAAAATGTAATACTTTTGAAACAAAAGAAGAATTTTGAAAGAAATCTGTAACAAATGATATATTTTTTTCATTTAGTATAGACATTTAACTCAAATTAGTATAAAATTAATAGAATAAAAATGTAATAGCTAGCTTTGATATAAACGTATCAATTATATGGAGGAATAATGAAGAAAAAGAAGAAATTAAATAAAAAGAAATTCCTTTCTAGAATTATTCTTTTATTTGTGATAATAGTTCTAATAATTATACTAATTAAGAATTTAGGAAAAAAAGAAGAACAAAAATGGAAAACTAGCATTATTGTAAATGAGGAAGATGTAACTAAAAGTTTACTAGATGAGCCATATATTGATAAAGATAATACTTTGTATTTATCAATAGAAGATGTACAAAAGTTATTAGATAAAAATATTTATTATGAAGAAGAATCAAATAAAATTATTACAACATCAGGTACTAAAGTTGCAGCAATAGATGTGACGAATAATGAGCTAGAACTAAATACCGCAAAATTATCATTAGCTTCTGGAGTATTAAACTACGAGAAGAATTTTTATCTGCCTATTTCTGAAATGACAAATATTTATAATATAGAAGTTTTTGTTTCAGAAAATTCAGCAGTAATTCGGGTCTCTATATGAGGAACTTATAGCAGTAAAAACAATAAAAAAAGTTTCTCTAAAAGAGAAGACAACCTCTTTTTCAAAAAGTATTCAAAAACTTGAGCCTTCTACAGAAGTTGTATACTTAAACGATAATGAGAAAAAAGGATGGACCAAGGTTTTGACATATGAACGGAAATTTTGGGTATATTAAAACCAAAAAGATAACAGAAAAAGAAACTAAAAGAACTTCTATGGAAGATGGTGATTTCACATCAAATGTCTCAGATATATTTTCTGCAATTGAAATAAATAAAAATACTTTAAAACTTGAGAACTTGAATGACTTTGCAAAAAGAAAAGAAACTGTTTCGAATATAATTTCAGATATTATTTCAAAAGGAAAATTTACTGTTAACTTAAATTTGGAAAATGTAGAGGCTCCAAGAGAAAAATTAGAAAGATTTGTAATAGAACTCTTGCCAAGACTTAAAGAAATTGGTGGAAACGTCGTTGTTACAAATAATAATATTTTAGATAGTAGTTTTTTAGTACAAAATGGATTATAAGACAAACAAATCAAAGGAGGAAATTATGGCAAAGGCTAGAAGAGCAAAAGGTAAACATGAAGAAGAAAAGACAGAAAAAGCAAAAGGAAAAAAATTTGGGAAAATTATTTTGATTTTGCTATTAATAATAATAATGACAGTTCTCGGAATTTTTTTATGGTATAATATAGCTCTAGGGGAAACAGGTAAAACTAATGAACAAGTTACATTTGAAATACCTATGGGGTCTGGAGCTGATTCTATAGCAACTATTTTAAAAGAAAATAATGTAATAAAAAGTAAAATTGCATTTAAAGTGTATGTGAAATTAAATAGTATTTCTAATTTTCAAGCAGGTAAATACACAGTCACAAAAGATATGGATGTGCCAGAACTTGCAGAAGCTTTGCAAAAAGGTATAATGTTTAAAACTACAGGATTTAATATAACATTTGTAGAAGGAAAAACATTTCCATATATAGCAAAAACAATAGCAGAAAACACAGATAATGAAGAACAAGAAGTTTATGACTTACTTAAAGATACAAATTATTTGAATAGTTTAATTGATGAATATTGGTTTTTAACAGATGACATTAAGAATAAAGATATTTATTATCCACTAGAAGGATATTTATTCCCTGATACATATAGTTTTGATGAAAGAAATGTTTCAGTTAAGAAAATTTTTAAAGCAATGTTAGATCAAACTGAAAAAGTATTAAGTAAATATAAAACTGACATTCAGACATCAGGACATAGTGTACACCAAATAATAACTTTAGCTTCTCTTATTGAAAATGAAGCTATGCATGATGAAGATAGGAAAGATGTTTCAAGCGTATTTTATAATAGATTAAATGCTAAAATGTCACTAGGTTCAGATGTTACAACATATTATGCTTTTAGAATAGAAATGGGTGAAAGGGATTTATATAAAGGCGAAATAAACACATATAATCCATATAATACTCGTGGACCTAACATGGAAGGAAAACTTCCTTGTGGACCTATTTCTACCGTTGGTAAAGCTTCTATTGAAGCTGCTATAAAACCAAACACTACTGAATATTTATTCTTTGTAGCAGATAAAAATGGAAAAGTATATTTTACAAAAACAAATGAAGAGCATGAAGAAAAAGTAAATGAACTTAAAGCAAACAATCTTTGGTTATTTTAATATAAAAAAGGAGGCGGTATGCCATGGAAGCATACAGGACACACAATTGTGGTCAAATTAGAAAAGAAGATGTAGGAAAAAAAGTAAAAATTGCAGGTTGGGTACAAGTTGTACGTGATCTTGGAGGATTGGTTTTTGCTGATATAAGAGACCAATATGGAATTACTCAAGCTGTAACATCAGGAACAGGAGAATTGGTTGATATCGTATCACATATACCAAATGAATCTACAGTTTCTATTGAAGGAACAGTAAGACTAAGAAGTGAAGATACTATAAACCCAGAAATGGTAACTGGTGAAGTAGAAGTTGTAATAGAAAAGATAGAAATTTTAGGAAAAAGAACTAAAAACTTACCATTTGAAGTAAATTCTGATACTGAAATAAGAGAAGACTTAAGACTTCAATATAGATTTTTAGATTTAAGAAATGAAAAATTAAAGAATAACATACTTTTAAGAGCTAAAGTTATACAATTTTTAAGAGAGCAAATGATTAAAAGGGGTTTTACAGAAGTTCAAACCCCAATACTTACAAGTTCATCACCAGAAGGAGCACGTGACTATTTAGTCCCAAGTAGGGTACATCCACGGAAAGTTTTATGCACTTCCACAAGCACCACAACAATTTAAACAATTACTTATGGTTTCTGGAATTGATAGATACTTTCAGATAGCGCCTTGTTTTAGAGACGAAGATGCAAGAGCAGATAGAGCGCCAGGGGAGTTTTATCAATTAGATATGGAAATGGCATTTGCAACTCAAGAAGATGTATTTGGTGTTATGGAAAAGGTAATGTATGATACATTTGTGGAATTCTCTGATAAAAAAGTTGCAGAATATCCATTTCCAAGGATAGCATATAAAGATGCAATGCTTAAGTATGGATCGGATAAGCCAGATCTTAGAAATCCACTTATAATTCAAGATGTTACAGATATATTCCAAGAAACAGAATTTAATGGGTTCAAGAATAAGACTGTAAGAGTAATTTGTACACCTAATGTACAAGAACAGCCAAGAAGATTTTTTGATGAAATGGTTGATTTTGCAACTTCGGAATGCAAAGCAAAAGGTTTGGCATGGATTAAACTATTAGAAGACCGGAAGCTTCCAAGGTCCTATTGCAAAATTTATAGACGAAGAACATACAAAAGAATTGATAACAAGAACAGGATTAAAGCCAGGAGATGCTATTTTCTTTATAGCAGATACTGAAAAAGTTGCAGCAGAAATTGCAGGAGAAATAAGAAAAGAACTAGGAAAGAGATTAAACTTGATTGATGAAAGTATGTTTAAATTCTGCTGGATAATTGATTTTCCTATGTATGAATTATCAGATGAAGGTAAGATAGAATTTAGTCACAATCCATTTTCTATGCCTCAAGGTGGACTAGAAGCCTTAGAGAATAAAGAACCATTAGACATTTTGGCATATCAATATGATATAGTATGTAATGGAATAGAACTATCTTCTGGAGCTGTTAGAAATCATGACCCAGAACTTATGGTTAAAGCCTTTGATATTGCAGGATATTCAAAAGATGTAATAGAAGAAAAATTCTCAGCATTATTTAATGCCTTCCAATATGGTGCACCACCACATGCTGGTATTGCACCTGGTGTTGATAGAATGTTAATGCTTCTAACAGAAGAATCTAATATTAGGGGTGTAATTGCATTCCCAATGAATAGCAAAGCACAAGATTTACTTATGGGTTCTCCACGGAAGAGTTACAGAAGAACAATTGAGAGATGTCCATATTAAATTAGATGTAAAGAAAAAAGATTAATATTTTGAATTTATTATGAATAAATTTGAAATATGAAAACGATATATATAAACAAAAAGGGAAGAATTACTAAAAGGAAAATCAGAAAAATTGCAAAAAAAATATCTAAGATAAGTAAAAAAGATGATATAGCAGTTGCGATTTGTAAAGATTTAAGTGAAAATGAAGAGTTATTGCAAGAACTTGAAAGTGAAGGGCAAATAATTTTAAACCGGAAGATGGCTATTTAAGTTCTTGCTTTACGATATTTTAAAATACGAATTAGATAGAAGAAAGAAAATATTAGAGACTTCAAATGTTGCAATTTTAATTAATGATATGGAAGAAACGGCAACCTCTCAAATAAAACAGATTGCAAAAGAAGTTAAATCTTTAAAGATTGTAACAAGTAAAGTAAATAGATTTATATATTTAGAAGAAAAACTATATAGCGATTATGGCATTGGAGTTCAGGTAACAAATAATAAAGAAAAAGCACTGCAGTCTTCGGAAATTATTATCAACATTGATTTTGATGAAGACATGCTAAAGGAGTATTGCATAAAGGATAATGCAACAATTATAAATATTAAAAAGACAATTAAAAAAATTGATAATTTTAATGGTGTTATCATAAATGATTATAAGATAAAATATAATGAAGAAATGTTTAAAGGAATAAAAAAATGTTCAAACTTCGATAAAAAAGTCCTATATGAAAGTTTAATCTACCGAAGAGATAATTTTTATAATATTAAGAAACAGTTAAATAGTGATGGGATAGAGCTGACAGAGTTGATTAGAGAAACAAACTAAAACAATACTTGACAAAGTTATAATTATGGCGTAAGATTATAGTTAATTATTTTAAATTACCTAATGATGATTTATGAAAGGAATGATTTACAAATGGAGAATAAAGAAATACTTTTAACACAAGAAGGATACGATAATATAGAGAAAGAGTTGGAATATTTAAAAACAGAAAAAAGAACAGAAATAGCAGAAAGAATTAAAGTTGCATTAGGATTTGGAGATTTATCAGAGAATTCTGAATATGACGAAGCAAAAAATGCACAAGCACAAAATGAAATAAAAATAGCAGACCTTGAAAATAAATTAAGATATGCAAAGATTATAAATGAATCTGAAATAGATACAAAGACAGTTCAAGTAGGAAATACTGTAAAGATAAAAGATTTAGAATTTGATGAAGATTTTGAATATACAATTGTTGGTTCAACAGAAGTAGATTTGGCTCAAAACAAGATATCTAATGAATCACCAATAGGTCTTGCATTACTTGGGGCAAAGAAAAACGAGATAGTAGAAGTGCAAATTCCTGATGGAGTTGCAAAATATAAAGTTTTAAGCATAACAATTGCAAAATAGAGTTTGTTTTATATATTTTTAAAAAGAAGCGATTATATTTGATAATTGCTTCTTTTTATGATAATATACTAAATAGAAAAGTAAAGGAAGGAAAATATAAGGATAAATGGAAAATAAATATAATTTAACTTTAGAACAAAATATATTTTTAGCAAAAAGAAATTTAGTAGATAATATATATTCAAATGCTAGAATGGAAGGCTTAAATATAACATTTCCAGAAACAAAAACAATTTTGGATGGAGTGAATGTTCCTAATTTGAAAATAGATGAAATACAATGTATATTAAACTTAAGAGATGCATGGAAATATGCTATAAGTTATATAAATGAAAAATTTAGTTTGGATTTTGTTTGCAAAATTAATGAATTTGTTGCAAGAAATGAAAGCTTAGAATGGGGCAAATTAAGAAATCGGAAATGTACAAATCACGGGAACATCATATATTCCAGATGTTCCACAAAAGCAAGATGTAGAAAATAGGATAAGTGAAATATTAAATATAGAAAATGCAACTGAAAGAGCAATAGAATATATGTTGTATGGAATGAGAAGCCAGCTATTCTGGGATGGAAACAAAAGAACAAGTACTATTTGTGCTAATAAAATAATGATAGAAAATGGTGCAGGAATTATAA